>SUXH01000005.1 GCA_015061055.1 Bacteroidales bacterium | reverse complement strand
ACACCGGCTTCTGAATTAGCAAGAACAGGATATAATCGTCGGTCGCCCGAAATCAAATCCCAGCCAAGTGTGTCGGCATACTGAGCCACATACGCAAGGGTATCTCCGTTTTCAATCACAGGAGTAAGGCTGTTGATAGTTTTTCCCTTTCGTGCAATATTAAGGTATTTACACACCATCTCAGGTGTTACTGTATAGTTTTCTGCTGATGTTGTTTCTCCTGAGCGAGACAACACCGCTTCACTTTCTTGAACTGGTTCATTAATTAACGCATTGTCATTACACGCACACATAGCTACACATAATGATACTCCTAATAGAATCTTTTTCATTGTTTCGATTTTTAGTTGTTAGTTAATTACATTAGTTTTTATTTTATTTCTTCTTGCAGATATCCTTCGTAAACGATGCCGTCAGCAGTTTCGAGAATAATAAGGTTACATTCCTTGTCGCAGAACACTCTGTTAAGGTCGAATGTCAAGTTGTTTACACTATGCACAGTTTCGCCGTCAGCGTAATAAACCGTTAGCACACCTGCACTATGCATTGTCACATCTATGATATGCTCTTCGGTGTCATACCACGCTTCAGGATCCATCACAAGTTCACGATTAATTGGTAAACCTTTTCGTTTTAATATAATTTGCTTAAAATCTTTTGCTTGTAAAAAGCTAAAGATTAAACAACTGAAAATAAATGTAATAATTAATTTCTTTTTCATTTCACAGTAAAATTTGTTTACTGCAAAATTACCCTACTTTTATTTATCTTACAAAAAACAAGCGTTCATAATTACACAACGTAACACATTAAGCATAAGTACTTTACTTACTTTCAGCTTTAATCCACCCTATTTTGGTCTATTTTTTTCGATATAAATTCATCTATAGACATTGATATGTCCATTTTCTTTGCTATTGCCTCTTTTCTCTTATAAATAGAATTCTTATGAGCATATCCTAAACAAATACTCATATCAATATATGAAAAATTACAACATATCATTGCTACAATTCTCAAGTCATCAAAAGATAATACGGAATATTCTTGTTTTAATTTTGTTATAAAATCATTGTAATGTTTGTCTACAAATGACATTAATTCTTCACCCAATTCATTATTGTTATTTTTTATAATTTTATCTATATTTCTAATTTTCGTTTTGAACAATTTTGAATTATGTTCATAATTGTCTACGCAGTCTTTTAATTCTTTAATTATAGTTATATATGATTTTGATAATTGTTGAATTCGCATATTATCTACACTTTTTTCAGCGCATATAATACTTCGTTTTTCATCTTTAAGTTGACTTGCAAGTTTTTTATAATAATTCACTCTATTTTTTTCTTCTTTATAAGTATAGCCAACATAAATTATAATTGCAATTAAGAGTACAAATAATATATATTGTATCGCTACTTTCTTCTCTAACTTTCCTACATCATTCTTTAAGCTATTTTGTTCATATAAATTTTCAGCTTTTTCTATCCGGTTTTCTCTATCTGATAATATATTTGATGCTCTATCTTCTTTTTCTTTAATCAAAAAATAAGCTCGATTCATATCCTGTTTTAACACTGAAATAATCTCACTCACAAAGATTCTCATTACGATTTTTGAATCTTCCTGTGGATGCTCCGATGTTTTATCGAAGTAGAATTGGGCTGAATCTGCCATTCCTATTTTTGCATAGGAATAAGCAAGGTCATAGTATATATCATCATCGATATGGTCGGTGCCATTATTGGCAAGATAATCCAACGACAATGCTTTCGATTCTGTGTATAGTGAATCTTCATTATATGCCCTCGCAAGCATTTCTGTTGATAAATATAATCGATTATCATCTTTAAGCTCTTTTGCCAACGTGATTGCCTGATGAAGATAATAATAAGCACTATCCATATTGCACTGTCTATATCCTCCTCCTATGCTGCTAAGGCACATTAGTTCGTAACTCTTGCTACCTGCTTTGCGAAAATAGCGCAATGCTCGGCGCTCTTTCTCCAAAGTTTCATCGTTATCGGCATAATTAAGAGCATATAGCACAGACATTCTCAAGTTAGCTTGACCGAGATTCATATAATCATCGGGCGAAGCATTATCTTCGGCTCGCTTATACCACTCCATAGCCTCTTGCTCCTTACCGAGTTCTTGCATCACAGCACCCTTGTAGATAAGGGTGCGGGTATTGAGTTCACGATTGTGATTATCGGCATAATAGTCGACTGCGATATTAATCAACGAGTCGCTTGCTATGCTATCCATGTTCTTATATTGAGCCTGTGTGTAAAGCAGTGCATAATAGGCTCGGTCGGAATTGTGCGTCAGCTCACCGGCATTAACACCTTTCAGCATCATATAAGCACTATCAGCCTGCTCATCGATAAGACTATCGGCAAGCGACAAGCGGCTGTCGACCGAGCGACCACACCCCGCCAACAGCATCACGACACCCAATATTATTCCTACAAGTCCTTTCATATCTTGTGGCAAAAGGTATTAATCACAGTTTCAATATCAAGCAAATGAAACGCCATTCTCCTTGCAATATTCTATCAATTCTTTATTGTCATCATCGGCTCCAATGAAATCAAGTTTCACCACAAGTTTATCCTTATAACCATTAGCCACAAGGTCCTTTACAGTGTTGAGCACGCACACGCGAGACATAATACCGCACACCTCTATCACGTCGATGCCCTCTTCTTTATCCACACTCACCGCAAACATCTCTCTGTTGTCTTCATTCTGAATAAACGAATATTCCTCCACATCGGGATGTTCTCCCTTAGGATATATTTTTACATTCTCGGCAGGTATCTTGGCAAACACTGCGTCGGCTACCGGCTGATATATACTTGCGCCATGAGTGTAATGCACGCAATGCAGTGGCCACATTCCGCCATTTCCCTCAAACGAACTATGTGTTATCGGATGCCAATCCAAAGTGAATGCCACCTGTGCAATGTCCGACTCCGATATATATGAAGCAAGTTTGTCCATATTCTCCTTTGCCCCCTCTACAGGCAGATTACCTCCCGCAAGAAAATCATATTGAGCATCAATAATCAATAATAGTTTGTTCATATCTCTTTAATCTTTTAATCGATTTTAATTCCTAAATATTTATCTCCTATACCTATCCCAAACAGAGCGAAATCATACACCACAGGATCGTCGGCACACATACGGCGTAAAATTCCGGTTACTTCTTCCACTGTGCGACGGTCATTAGCCTTTCGCTCTATCATACCCAACGCACGCACCGTATCGCCCACATGCACATCGAGGGGGATATATAGTTGGGAAGGCTTTAGGCAATCCCATACTCCAAGGTCGACGATTCCATCATTTCGCACAAGCCAACGCAAAGCCATATTGACGCGTTTCAAAGCTGTGTTTTTCAACTGAGTTGGTAAACACTGTGAATCGGTGGCACCTCCATTTGCATCGCTGAACACTCGTTGCATCTGCTCCACAAGATACCACGACGCACTCTCGCTCTCGCCAGCTCCCACACTCCTTGCAAAATCGTTCAACGAGCCATATCGGCGAAAAATGCTTCGGAATCCTCGAAGCATATACTTAAAGTTTCGAGCAAAAAATGTGCGATGAATATTAATTTCGGGCAATTGTTCAAATTCGCCTTCCATTACATACTCATAAGGTCTGTTCTCCATTATAGAGAGCATCTTCTCACAATTATCACATATCATCTTGCGCTTACCCCATGCTATCGAGGCCGACAAGAAGGATACCAACTCAATGTCTTGCAATCGGTCGAAACGACGAGGAAACTGCACCGGATCGTTAAATATGAAATCCGGATGATTGATGCGGGCAGCTTCTCGATCGAGAAACTCCTTTAATTGCTCAAACTCCGTTGCACTCAACGCCATATACAGGTCTACTTGGCAGGCATTACCGAATCGAGCAACATAGTGTCTTCGGGAAGTTCTTCGAGGCCCTTCACTTCCGAAATTGTTGTGTCGGCAACCTCTTCAACCACAGCATCGCTATCGGTTGCCTTTGGCGATTGGTCGATAAAAGCAGTCCAGCACACATATCCTACTGCACAACACACTAAAAAGATTATTATTTTCTTCAACATAGCAGTTTTCTGATAATTATATTATTTATACAAAATTAATTAGCAAGTTTTGTGTTTCTTTTTGTAAAGTTACGAAACAATAACAACAAAAGCAAAAAACCAACCTTTTTTATACATTCCTCCCATTTCACACACAAAAAAATGAGATGCATATTGGTACGCATCTCATTAAGTATTATCTTTTATTCGTTTAGATCGATAGAACTCGTAATGTGTTGAGCAGCTCACGATTGATAGGTTTGTCGTTCTTGATAGCCTTCGAGAATGGCACATACACGATTTCATCGTTACGTATACCAATCATCACATTACGTTGGTCCTCAAGCAATGCATCGATGGCAGCTGCTCCCATACGTGAAGCAAGAATGCGGTCGGCGGCAGTAGGCGAACCACCTCGTTGCAAGTGTCCCAATATAGACACACGCACATCATATTGCGGATACTCATTCTTCACACGCTCAGCCATTCCCATTGCTCCTCCCGTAATAGGACTCTCTGCCACAAGCACTATCGATGAGTTTTTACTCTTACGGAACCCCTGCGAAATCAGTTCGCTCAATTGGTCCACTTCGGTTGATATCTCAGGAATAATTGCAGCTTCGGCTCCCGATGCGATAGCTCCATTAAGAGCCAAGAAACCGGCATCGCGCCCCATCACTTCAATAAAGAACAAGCGTTCGTGCGATGTAGCAGTATCGCGAATCTTGTCCACACACTCCATTATAGTATTCAATGCGGTGTCGTAACCTATGGTACGGTCGGTTCCATAAAGGTCATTGTCGATAGTACCGGGAAGTCCCACAATAGGAATATTGAATTCGGTAGCAAACACTCTTGCTCCGGTAAGCGAGCCATCGCCTCCTATCACAACAAGAGCATCGATACCCTCTTTCTTCATCATATCGTAAGCCTGCTGACGACCTTCGGGAGTAGTGAACTCCTTGCAACGTGCAGTTTTCAAAATAGTGCCACCGGCTTGTATGATATTAGACACATTCTGCGTCTTAAATTCAACAATTTCTCCGGTGATAAGTCCACGATATCCACGATAGATACCTTTCACTTTTAATCCACCATAGATTGCAGCTCGGGTTACCGCACGTATCGCAGCATTCATTCCGGGTGCATCACCTCCTGATGTCAAAATCCCTACGCAATTTATTCCTCCCATAATCTTATTGTTTTAAATTACAAACTTTTCTTTCTATTGTGCATTTAGTTCTTCTTCCAATTCTTCATACAGAGCAACCGGACCATAAACTACATCAAAATCGTGTACAAAATCTTTTTGCGTACGATTTAACATAACAAAATCCACCCACTCTGTTGTCGGTAGCTCAAACCGCAAAGTACGTAGTTGTTTTATATTACCATCATTCAATTCATAGGTATTAACATATCCTTTATTGGATTTGTTCTCACCCATTTTTCACTTTACCCAGGCTTCGGCTTGCTCATATGAAGTGGTTGCGTAAAATCCGCAACCATAATCCAAAGTCCTATTGGATTTGCAAATCTCAGGGAACTCTACAATATCGATACTTCCATGATAGACCTTCATAATTAATCGTTTTTTCGAATCGACGTTATTCGGTCTTCTCTCCCATATATATGGTGCAAGTGCCGAAGGTCATTCGTTTAAATCGACAATTCACGAAACCGGCCTTACGCATTATGTCGAGCATTTCCTCGCCTTGCGCCACAGCAGCTATACTCTCGGGCAAATAGCTATATGCTCGGCGGTCCTTCGAAATCATTCGTCCCACCATGGGAACAAGCGTACGAGTGTACAAATTATATAATACTCGCATCACAGGATTAGTTGGGACCGACAATTCCACAACACACAGCACCCCGCCTTGAGCGAGTACCCTATACATCTCGGCATATCCTTGTTGCAGATGCTCGAAGTTACGCACTCCGTATGCTACGGTAACTGCATCAAACGTCCCGTCGGCAAATCGCATTTTCAAGCAATCGCCCTGCTCAAGTGTTATCTGATTGGTCAAATCTCGTTCAGCTATCTTTTTGCGACCTATCTCGAGCATTCCTTCCGACAAATCGAGCCCTATTATGTGTTGAGGGTGAATCGTATCGAAAATCTGTAATGCCAAGTCACCCGTACCGGTAGCCACGTCAAGCACCGTCATAGGGTGATATGCTCCCACCATCTTCACTGCACGCTTGCGCCACCAACGGTCGATACCGAAAGTCATTGCACGATTCATAAAATCATAGGCAGGTGCAATAGAATCAAACATCTGCTGCACTTGCCCCGTTTTACTCTCATCGTCGTTATAAGGACGTATTTCTTCTGCTTTATAATTCACTATTCAGTATAACTTTTTAGTTTCCTCTCTACTGTGTAGATTACAAGTTGTTCAGATATTCCGACACGTTCTTTTCGATACGAGAGTGAATATCTTCGTCTTCGGCTTTAACAAACTTTTCACCCACAATATTTTCATAAAGTTCAATGTAACGAGCCGACACCGAGTCGCAATATTCATCGGTCATTTCAGGCACTTGCTGACCTTCTTTTCCCATAAAATTATTGTCGATCAGCCATTGACGCACAAATTCCTTTGACAACTGTACTTGTGGTTCACCGGCTTCGAAACGCTTCTTATAGTCGGCCGCATAGAAATAGCGAGAAGAGTCGGGAGTGTGGATTTCGTCCATAAGAATAACTTTACCATCACGTTTACCGAATTCATACTTGGTATCAACCAAGATAAGACCCTTAGATGCGGCAATTTCACTACCACGAGCAAACAATGCACGAGTGTATTTCTCTACCACTTCATAATCTTCGGCCGAAACGATACCTTGTGCGATGATTTCTTCCTTAGAGATGTTTTCATCGTGTCCTGCATCAGCCTTGGTAGTAGGTGTGATGATTGGTTCAGGGAAACGTTCGTTTTCTCTCATTCCATCAGGAAGCTTCACACCACATATCTCACGACATCCTGCTGCATAGTCGCGCCAAGCACTTCCTGTCAAATAGCCTCTTATAATCATTTCCACCTTGAAACCTTCACACTTCAATCCCACTGTTACCATCGGGTCGGGAGTTGCAAGTTTCCAGTTTGGAACTATGTCGGCTGTAGCATCAAGAAACGAAGCTGCAATCTGATTAAGCACTTGCCCTTTGAAAGGGATTCCCTTTGGAAGAATCACATCAAAAGCCGAGATGCGGTCGGTTGCCACCATTACCAATATATCATCATTGATATCATACACATCACGCACTTTTCCATGATACACGCTCTTTTGCCCTTTGAAATTGAATTCAGTGTTTACTAAAGTCTTTGCCATAGCATTTATATGTTTTATTATTCTTTTTTTAATTCGTTATCTTTCGTTTGCGAAACGTCCTTTTTTGCTTTTCGAATTGCACGAATATGTTCATCGTGCTTTTCGTAAGCTTCTACAATACGTTGCACAAGTTGATGGCGCACAATATCTTTCTTATCAAATTCCACCTTGCCTATTCCCGGTACATCACGCAAGATATTAGTAGCTTGCACAAGCCCCGACTGAACCGAGTGCGGAAGGTCGATTTGTGTCATATCGCCTGTGATAATCATCTTTGCTCCCATACCCAGACGGGTAAGGAACATCTTTATCTGATGCGTAGTGGTATTTTGTGCTTCATCGAGCACTATCACTGCCTCATTAAGTGTACGACCACGCATAAACGCAAGCGGAGCTATCTGTATCACATTCGTCTCCATGTATTCCTTGAGCTTATTTGCCGGAATCATATCTTCGAGCGCATCATATAAAGGTTGAAGATACGGATCGATTTTGTCTTTCATATCTCCGGGTAAGAAACCAAGTTTCTCGCCGGCTTCCACTGCCGGACGCGAAAGAATTATCTTACGCACCTCCTTGTTTTTAAGTGCACGCACAGCAAGAGCGATAGCAACATAAGTTTTCCCGGTTCCTGCAGGACCAAGCGCAAATGTGAGGTCGTTTTTTTGAAACATTTTCACCAACTTCTGTTGATTGGGAGTGCGACCCGATATTGGCTTTCCATTCACACCATAAATTATCACATCGTCCATCTTCAATTCCTTGGGAGGTGTTCCTTTTATGGTATCGATTATCACGTCCTCAGGAAGCTGATTATACTTGACGCAATAGTCGGCAAGCTGCTTGATTTTAGTTTCAAACACGCTCGTTTCGCTATCATCGCCTATCACCTTCATCACATTGCCACGTGCAGCAAGACGCAACTTCGGAAACAGGTTTCTTATCAGTTGTATATTTGAGTTGTTGACCCCGTAAAAAACCACAGGGTCAACATTATCTATCACTATTATGCGCTCTATCATCGACGATTATATATTATTATTTCAACTTAGCAAGAGCAACCTTAATGCGTGCCACTGCCTCCTTGATGTTTTCATCGCTTGTAGCATAGCTTAGGCGAATATAGTCGGGAGCGCAGAACGCAGCACCTTCCACTGTTGCCACGTGAGCTTCTTCAAGCAAGTACATCGACAAGTCGTGAGAGTCCTTGATTACTTCTTCTCCATTCTTCTTGCCAAAGTAAGATGATACTTCAGGGAATATATAGAATGCTCCTTGAGGATTATTGATGCGTAATCCCGGAATCTCGCTCAATAGGTCAACGATAAGATTGCGACGGCGTTCAAATGCCACACGCATATCTTCAATACATTCTTGAGAGCCTGTGTAAGCGGCTTCGGCTGCTTTCTGAGCGATTGATGAAGGATTCGATGAATATTGGCCTTGAAGTTTGTTGTTTGCCTTTGCTATCCATAGCGGACCGGCAAGGAATCCGATACGCCAACCTGTCATCGCGTATGCTTTCGACACGCCGTTGATAGTTACCACACGATCAGCCACTTCAGGGAACTCCGCTATTGAACAAAATTCGCCTGTATAATTGATATGTTCATATATTTCATCGGAAAGGATGATGATTTCAGGATATTTCGCCAACACTTCGGCAAGAGCCTTAAGTTCTTCACGAGTGTATACACTTCCCGTAGGATTCGAAGGCGAGCATAGAAGAAGCATCTTAGTCTTAGGAGTGATAGCGGCCTCAAGTTGAGCAGGAGTAATCTTAAAGTCCTGTTCCACACTCGCAGGGACAAGCACATTTACCCCTTCGGCAAGTTTTACCATTTCCACATAGCTCACCCAAGCCGGAGTAGGGATTATCACCTCATCACCGGGATTTATAACCGAAAGTATACAGTTACAAAGCGACTGCTTGGCTCCATTTGACACCACGATTTGGTCGGGGGTGAATTCTCTGCCGTTTTCGTTCTTCATCTTGTCGCAAATAGCCTTGCGAAGCGACAAATAACCTCCCACAGGGGTGTAGAACGTGAAATTATCATCGATAGCCTTCTTTGCTGCTTCCTTTATATGTTCCGGTGTATTAAAATCGGGTTCTCCCACCGACATATTGATAACATCGATACCCTGGCTACGCAATTCTGCACTCTTTTGCGACATAGCCAATGTTTGTGAAGGCGATAACGCCTGAATTCTTAGTGAAACACTATCCATAACCTTGTTTTACCTATTAAACATTAATATCACACAAAGATAAAAAATATTGTTCATACTACAAAAACGCACACTGCGTTTTCCCTGCGACACATATACAAAAACACGCTGAAAGCGATAACATCCTAAGATTTACGGCATTCGGGAGGTGTTGCGCCCGCATAGCGTCATCTGTGGTAACCGGATGCCATTTCCCCAAAAGCATTGCGGAGCATAGACACGCTTGTCCACACTCCGCACTATCATTTCTAATCACCAATATATGGAGATATTATCAAACAATTAATATTTGCCTATTGTTCCATCAGGATATATCACTGTTCCATCAGGATAAAATATACAGCCCTCAGGATATTCTTTATAGATACGCCACACATAACGGAATTTTGCTGTTTCGGGATTGAACCATTTATTCAATTCCTTATTAGATTCACTTAAATAGTATTCATTATATTTTCTGTCGAAAATAATCATATCCTTAGTTAACGACAATACCTCTACATCTTCAAAACATTCCTCTCCATCAGCTGTGACATAATCGAATCGCAGTGTCTTATTACTTACTTGGTATGAACTTATTATATCTTCATAGCCTCTGCCTGAAATAGTCATCTTCCCGTTTTTATCAAAACTATAATGCTCAGGTTGTGGCATATTAAGGTTATCTTTCCCAAAATCAATTCTTTTTGCAACTCCGGCATCATAGATATATGGAAACACAGGATTGTTTTGCCATTTATTTCCTTGCAAAGCTTTTTGCAAGTCTTCTTCGGTGAAATTCATATTCACTTCCACAAACTCATCTCCCAGCAATATACTATCTAATTTTGCTATTTCCACATCTGTTTCAGGAGATGTTGGCTCATCACTTTCACTGCAAGCACTTAGCCACACCATAGCCAAAATACTTAAAAATAAAAACTTAATTTTTTTCATATCGATTATATATTTAAAAATTCGCAACTAAATTAGAATATGGTAATGAAATTATTAACATTTTTCGGTTGGCAAAAAGTTGGCATTTTAAAATATAAGGGTTGGCATTTTGTTGCCAACCCTTATAACTCATTCATAATGAATATATAAACCTATCGAAATCATTCGCACTGCCTTCTTTTAAAAAAAACTTACGATACAATCGCTTTCTTGCAGATGCAATTGTTGTTTTATCTCGATAAGTGAGTTGTCCTATGTTTTTAGGACCAAATTTACACTTTACAAGCATACATATTTTATATTCTTGTTCACTCAAACTATCGCACATAATACGCAGATTTGTTTTAAATTTAGGATATGCTTGATTAACTATTTTATCAAGTTCTGTCCAATCTTGCTCTGCTAAAACAAGTGTTTCTTCTTTTAATAAATCGCATATTTTATTATATATACTTGATGTCGATATTATTTCGCTTAGTTGATAATCTTCAGATTTATTTATTGCAATCTCTTGAAATCTTTTACTTAGTTGCTCTTTCAATGTCCTGATTGTACTATTTTCAGATATCAATAAGGATTCTCTTTCCTTAGTATCAACTTTAATCAGCTCCAACTTAGACAATTGTAATGCGAATTGACGCTTTAATGATTTATGTCTTTCATACATCCATAATAGCAATAACAATATACCTACACTTATTGAAATTAATATATTTCTTGTATATTGTAGATGTTTTTGTTCTTCTTGCAATTTCAAGTTTTCTCGTTCCCGAAGTGAGTAATTATAAAAAGAATTTTGATGAATAACGGCATCCTTAGATGTGTCTTTATTTACAGAATCAATACATTCTTTATAAAGTATATTATATTCTTTTGCTTTTTTACTATCACCTTGATATTCTGCTATATCCACTAACACACTATATCCAAATTTCATTCCATACAATGTACCTGATTCCACAAGTCTTTTTGAGAGTTTCTCTGCTTTTTTTAGGTCATTATGGTATAGATACATATTTGTAGCTGTAGCTAATGTAGAATTACATATATAATTTTCATTTAGGTAGGGTTCTATCTTAGAAAATTCAGCCTTAGCAAGTTCATATTCTGAATTTGCAAGATAACAATCTATAAGAATGGTTCTACATTCTATTATATCTATGTTGCTTAGATTTAACTTAATAGCTAAATTTAATGATTCCTTTATATAATAGATTGCACTATCCTTTTGTTTTAACCATTTATAATTTTCTCCAAATGTTATATAATCATACATCAACCCTACTGAATCGCCGCAGGCTGTTTGGTAGGCGATTGCTTCCTGGAATTTTGGTTTTGCCTGCTCAAACATATACAACTCGAGGAAGATTTGCCCCATCTGGCTTGCAATTTTGCCTTTGCGATGTAAATGTTCGGGCGATTGCAGAGCGTCGAGCGACTTTTGGAAATAGTCGAGTGCTTGTGGCGCATCGCCTTGCTCTCGGCGCACTCGTCCTCCGTAATAGTAGGCATCACCAAGTTCGGATTCGCTACCGTTTCGCTCAAAATAGTCGATAATATCGGTGATAACAGTGTCGGTGGCGATGTCTTGATACGCCTTGTCGCGAGTCTTTATGCTCATAAGGTCGTAATAGTGGCGATTGTGTTCATCGAGCGAATCACGACACACTCCTCGAAGCACTGTCATAGCGCTATCCACCTCGTTACTGTCACACAGAGCATTAACACTCGCAAGACGGCTGTCGACCGAGCGCCCACACCCCGCCAACCACGCAACCACCAACACCAACAATATGTATCGCCACATCACTTTCATCCCCCCCGAAAAACAATATTTTGGATTATTTAATATCGGGAAATTTCAATTGCGCCACTTCCATTATCTTCGACACATCGAAATAGAAGCCTTCGGGCGATTTATCATCTTTCTTTGCCACTTTTATGTAGTCGATATTCCCGTCTTCCACTTCGTGCTCCACCGCCACATATCCCAAGAAATTGATAATATTATATTCGTGTTCCACCGATGTTACCACCCAAGGATGCTCCTTTGTGCCTTGTCCGCTCGACAAAATTGCCGCCACAAGGTGATTAAGACGGAATTGACATATTCGAGCCAAATTATCTTTACGTATCTCTTTTAACGCATAAATAAAGAACGACATTTGGCGTAAATCAAACAAATTGTCGGCAAGAGCATCACGCGCATTCTCCTTGATAAGCACACTTTCTTCACGAGTGAATTCTTTCTTATCGTAAAGATGTTCGAGTTTGTCGCTATAAATCGACGTACGGAACGGATTGTAATCTTCTTCAAACACATACCCGTAATACAACTTGCGATAATCCTCAACATTCATCACTCTGCCTCTCACCACTTCACCACTTGGCAATGTATCGTTGAGCAAGGTTGAGTCATTGCGCAGATATGCAGCCATCAGACGTGGATAATAGTGTATTCCATCAATGGTGTCCTGCACCGATTTTCTTATATCTTCAAAATCCACTCGGCGCACTTCGAGTCTTCTCGGTGCTGCGGCTTCAGTCACAAGATTAACCGACACAAGACATAAAAGGACATATATAATTTTTTTCATCTTCTATATTAATTAGTATAATCGTTAATTCTTACTTTGGTTCTCGTTTTTCTTCTCTGCTTCGGATGCCGATTTCACATTATACGACACTCTTGTGTGATATGTCATACACAAACGCTCCACTATGGTCTTTTTCACTATTTCCATTTCGCGGAATGTGAGCGGAGAATCTACATATAATCCTTCGGCTCGTTGCGAATCTATAATTCGTTCCACAAGTGTACGGATAGCTTCATCACTATGATCGGTCAGACTCTTGGCAGCAGCCTCAGTGGCATCGGCTATCATTAATATTGTAGTTTCTTTAGTGTTTGGATTAGGACCGGGATAAGTATATAGACTTGCGTCAACATTCTCTGCTCCACCGGCCAACTCGCATGCTTTCATATAGAAGAATTTCGCTTTTCCTCTTCCATGATGTTGCAGAATAAAATCTTTGATTACATCAGGCAGTTTTGCTTTCTCTGCACGCTGCACCCCATCACTGACGTGGCGCAACACTATGCGCGCACTATGATCGCTCATCAGGCTGTCGTGAGGATTCACGCCTCGTTGATTCTCAGTAAAGAACGCCGGATTGTTAATCTTACCTATATCATGATATAATGCTCCTGCACGCACAAGTTGCACATTGGCTCCTATGCTGTGAGCTACTTCGGCTGCAAGATTTGACACTTGTAACGAATGTTGAAATGTTCCGGGACATTTTTCCGATAATTCGCGTAATTCGGCGTTATTCACATCACTCAATTCCACAAGCGATACCGGCGTGATAAATCCAAACAATTTCTCAAGCACGAACACAAGCACATAATTGAACGACAATATCACTCCATTAAGTGCAAAGTTCAAGAACATATGTTTGCTCACACTCATCACGCTACCATTTATGAGTATTGACATTCCTATATAAACCAGGCAATATGCCACAAACACATAAAACGCACACGACACCAACTGCGACCTACGCACAAGCGAATACACACTCACTATGGCAACTACACCCACCACCACTTGAAGCACGATAAACTCAAGCGGCGACGGCAATGCCAAAGCGCACACAAGCACCACCATCACATTAGCCATAAATCCTGTGCGCGAATCAATAAATGTGGATAATATTATCGGCACAGTGGCAAATGGTATTAAATATATTGCATTAGCCGACGTATCCTTTACCACAAGAGCTCCGGCAGTGAACACCGTTATGAACAGCAATAAAAAGAACATCTTGCGCAAATCCACATAAGTGCGAGGACGGAAATAGTATACATAAATAAAAAATCCTGTGAAAAGTATAGCCACAAGCAATATCTGTCCCACTACCGGATAATGGTCTCCCTCAACTACCTTATTGCGATCGTTCGCCATTTGTTCGTATGTCTTTAAAACAGTATAAAGTTGCGGGGTAACTTTCTCTCCTCTATCTATGATACGTTCTCCCTTTTGAATTACACCTACAGGTGCAAAAGCTTTTTGATAAAGCTGTTCAAGCACTCGGCGCGAACCGATACTGTCATATATGATATTAGGAACAAGTTTATCCGACAAGCGAGCCCGACTCAATGCCGAACGATAATTAGGTGTACTGAAAATCGAATCAAGGTATACATATGCCTCACGCTCCGAGTACACGCCTTCTGTAGGTAATGGCTCTGCTATATTATTCACTATACGTCGCAAACCGGGAATCCTTCCGGTAGCAAGACCTTCACGAGTATTATTATCTACAATTCCGCGGCGATACACCTCGCGCACACGCTCCACTATAGCATTTTTCATTCGTGGAGTTACTAAAGAGTCCTTATCAAGATCGGCATACAACTCACTTATCCTGATTCTTTCAACTTTGGAATCGCGCTCATAGATCGGAGCAAAACGCGCATCTATGCTATCCTTTGTAGCCACTATCGTTAGCGAATCCATATAGATAGGCATATCAAATGGAGCTGTTATAAGCGAGTATGCCCATGGACGACCTTGCTCATACTCATAATTAAACTCGCCTCTTCTTGGAAAGAAAAACGACACCACGATGATACCACACAATAGCATCAACACATTCAACACATTTGTTTTTCTTGTCTTCTTATATTTTTTATATCCGGTCATAAAACTACCCTATTCCTATGTTTTAATTTTTTCGTGTTGCTGCCGTAACACCCTTAATCGAGCGTAAACGTTTACATAAATTATTCACCACAGTGGCATCTTTTACCATCACATCAAGATGCGACGTAAACAACCCATCTTGTGCTCCAATCTGGAGGTTTCTTATGTCGATGGCAAGTGTCGTTGATATCGTATAAATAATCTCTTGAAGAATACCCATTCGGTCTACTCCTTCTATGTTGACAGCTACTAAGAACTTCTCCGAAAGCGAATCCCAATTGGTTTGCAACAAGCGACCTCCATAGCTGCTCTTCAAGCGCATGGCATTTTCACAACTCAACTTATGCACCACCACTTCATCGTTGTCGTTCACATATCCCACCACATCATCTCCGGGTATCGGATTACAACAACCTGCAAGTTTATAATTGCTCACACCATTTTCCGACGTAAGCACATACACCTTACTGATATCAATTTTACCATTTACACGTTCTACTTTCTTGGTTATGCTCTTTGGCTCTTCCTTACTCTTTTTACCTCCTCCGAAACTGAATATTTTCGACAATAGATTTCCTGCCGATGAGATTTTGGCATCTTTTAGGTGTTCGCCTTCAAGTTTTACCTCGCCACAGCCAAGTTTATACAAAAGCTCGTCCTTGTTTTGCAATTTCAATTTAGAGATAATACGATTTATCACATCTCCGGTCATTGCTACATTATGCTCCGCGAGGAATTTGTCGAGAATTCCGGTTCCCTTATCCACGATATTACGACGTTGTTTGCGCAATGCCTGACGCAGACGTGACTTTCCGGTTGCCGTAACCACAAATTTCTCCCATTCTGCCTTTGCCGTCTGCGAACGCGATGTAAGAATCTCCACTTGGTCGCCACTCTGCAACTTATGCGACAACGATACCAATTTGTGATTCACTTTCCCCGCAATACAATGCATTCCCAATTCCGAGTGCAAGTTGAATGCCATATCAAGAACTGTAGCGTCCTTTGGCATTGTCATCAACTCGCCCTTTGGTGTAAACACTACAATTTCCGATGCAAAAAGGTTCAGTTTTATTGTGTCGAGAAAATCGAGAGCATTTGGCTCAGGATTACTCAATATTTCTTCAATTGTCATCAACCAAGTGCGAAGCTCGGTTTCTTCTTCGCCCTCGCCTATCTTATATTTCCAGTGGGCAGCAAATCCTTTTTCGGCCATCTCGTCCATACGCTCACTGCGTATCTGCACTTCCACCCAATTACCATCAGGTCCCATCACAGTGAGGTGCAAGGCACGATATCCATTAGCCTTGGGTACACTTATCCAGTCGCGGGTACGATCGGGGTGCAAACTATATAAGTCGGTAATTTCAGAATATATATTCCAACAAATTCGTTTCTCGTCACACTCGCGGTCACACTTAAACACAATACGTGCCGCATACAAGTCATATACCTCATTGAACGACACGTGTTTCGTTTCCATTTTGTTCCAAATGGAATATACCGATTTCACGCGAGCCTTCATATCATATTGAAGCCCCATAGCATCAAGTTTGGCGCGAATAGGAGTGGCAAACTTATCGAATATCTT
Source organism: Bacteroidales bacterium (assembly GCA_015061055.1). Taxonomy (GTDB): domain Bacteria; phylum Bacteroidota; class Bacteroidia; order Bacteroidales; family Muribaculaceae; genus RGIG4576. The sequence continues at coordinate 130,632 of SUXH01000005.1, read as the reverse complement.
ATTACGAGCCTCTTCACTATCGGCAATCTGACGCTTTATATTCTCATAAGTGTCGGGATGCTCATACTTAAAACTCAAATCTTCAAGTTCGGTCTTGATGGCAAATAGTCCCAATCGATGTGCCAAGGGAGCATAGATATACAACGTTTCACCGGCAATCTTATACTGCTTACTTGGAAGCATCGAGCCAAGAGTACGCATATTATGAAGGCGGTCGGCCATCTTAATAAGTACAACTCTGATATCATTACTCATAGTAAGTAGCAACTTACGGAAATTCTCAGCTTGAACCGATGCTTTATCCCCGAAGATGCCACCGGAAATCTTTGTCAAACCCTCAACAATATTAGCTATTTTCTTGCCAAATTGAGCCTCAAGGTCCTCCACTGTATAGTCAGTATCTTCCACCACATCGTGAAGCAAAGCCGCACATATCGACGTACTGCCAAGACCTATTTCTTGGCTCACTATCGTAGCCACAGCTATAGGGTGTAATATATACGGCTCGCCCGAGCGACGGCGTATACCTTTATGAGCCTCGCAGGCAAACTTATAAGCCTTTTCAATAATCTCCACCTTCTTGCGGTGATTACTTGCCAAATATCCATCAAGCAGGTTTTTAAACGCTGCTTCTACCATTTGTTTTTCTTCTTCAGCTGTCATTTTATATTCCATAAAATGCAATCTTTTTTCAAGTTATTACATTCCCCAATAGAAACTACTATGAGAATTTACAAATTTAATAACTTATTGCGAAACAACAGCCAACATTCTACAAAAAAATGAAGTTGGTCGATTTGAAATTCAAACCGACCAACTCATCTCTATATTATTGTTTCTTTATAAAAACAATCTCATTATTTACCTAATATCTTATTTGCCAACGCCATCACATCGGCAACATCTACACTTCCGTCTTTATTGACATCAGCTATATTTGTATTCACTTGAACATCCGACTTGCCAAGTATATAGTTTGCAAGTGTCATTACATCACTTACATCAACCAAACCGTCAGTATTCACATCTCCCTCCGGTGCATTGGTTTCACCCTCTACTTTACCATCGTATTTATAGTAAGCTACGCCCTGACCATTGACACAAACCCAAATATCAAGCGACATTCCGTCGTTGCGATCAGTCGATACACATACTGTTGATACTCGTTGACCATTAGCCGCTACTCCAAGACCGGCAGTAGGATGTGTTTCTAACAATGTTTCGCTACCCACACCGGCTGATGTATCAATTAATACTAATTGTCCATTGGCGTTTGATACTAATTTTTCATCAATGTAAGTTGGTTTATATGTTACAGAAGCGGCAAGTTTGCGCTCTCCAAATGTAAAGAATTTCAATGCTGTACCATATTTATTACTTCCAAAGGCTGTTGCGCTCATTGTTTTAGTGATAGTTGCTTTCGTTCCCGACACATTGAACAATGCAGGATATTCATCTTTAGCATCAATCCAAAGCGAGCCATCAGAATTCAAGATAACTTCAGCCGAGCCACGTCCGTCTCCAGCATTCCAAGCTGTAGTACCATCAGCTTTCATCAAACTGATTGTATTCAATGTTGAATTAACAACACCATTAGTTATAGTGTAATAATAAACTTCTGACGTACCATCATTAGTAAACCACAAACGACCATCAGTCAAGTTACCGCTGATTGACATTGAGCCACCCATAATTTTACCTGTTACTTGTTCCAAAAGAACCTTTGGAGCAGATGTATCACCATCCCATTGATAGATACGAAGAGTCTGAGTAGCTGTTACACAAGCACAACCTATAATCTTACCATCAACAGCCAAAATATCTGACAATTGAATTGTTGCACTTCCGATACCGGTCATATCAAGAGTTCCTTTCAATGCTCCGGTATATGCATCAACGATTGTTACTACTGGAGTCGCCCACGCTTTATTTTGAAGAACATACAATTTACCATCTCTATATGCTACTGCGCGAACAACATTATCCTTTAAATCAATATAAGATGGTTCTGTTCCATTGGTTGAGAAATTCCAACCTTCAGTCAATTTGATATTTTTGTCATCTAATGTGTAGTTAGGAACACATTCTCCACTTAATTCAACTTTTACCGATTCTGCACCACTTGTAGAGATTGTTAGTGTAGCAGTATGTTCTCCCACTTCAGTTGGAGCATACTTCACTGACAATTTAGCACAGCCTACTGATTTACTAATTGTAGCCGAGCTCAAAACAAATGCGTCTGCATCGTCTCCACTTAGTGCCAAATTTACGTCACCTGTAAGGTTTACACCATTCACCTCTATTTCTTTTGAAACATATACATTACCCATTGTATGTTCAAATGCCATAGTTTTTTCACTCGCATACAACTTAGGAGTAAGTGCCGAAATTCCGTAACTATAATGAGCTATACCTTGATTATGAACAAGAACCCACATATCTATGCCTTGATCTCCATTCACTGCCACTGCTACAGCACCACTGAATGAAGTGTTACGTGTGTTATTACTTAATCCGGCTGAAGGATATTCACCAACATTTTCAGCTTCTGCCCAACCTCCTGTTCCGTCAAGTAATACCACACGCCCCCCGGTAATAGTTTGGCTCGTAACCGATTCTGCCTTTGGTAAATATGTAGTAGCGAATGCATATTCGGCACCACGGAAAGTGAACGGAACAAATGCATTACCTTGAACAACGTCCTTCAATGCCGTAGCATTCAGAGTTGCTTCAAGAATACCATCAGCCGAAACCAATGAAGGATAATAATTTTGTCCCATTATCCAATATTTATCAGAATTAGTATCAGGAACTACACGAGGAGACAATCCTATTGTGATACCATCAGTTCCGTCGGTAGATACATTCACTGTTGTAGGTGTTGTTGCCACAACACCATTAGTAATCTTATAAGTAACAATCTTATTTTGCTCCGAAGTACCTCCTGCTGCATAGCAGATAACACCATTTATCAAGTTTCCTTTTATTGAGAATGTATCACCGATACGAGCAAATCCTCCTATTTCTGTTGTATTAAGTAACACTGAAGGTGCTGCATTCATGCCATTATTCCACACATACACTTTCAACGGAGTTTTGTTATCCGCAAGATTAGATGCAACCAATTTTCCGTCAACATATTGAACGTCCATGATAGCCAACGCTCCATCTGCCACACCGTCTTTGCAGACTGTTCCTTCTTTTGCTCCTGTTGCGGCATTGATAATAAGGATTTCAGCGTCTGCGGCGTTTACAACATATAACTTCCCGTCTCCATAACACATATTGCGCATCTTTGTCTTGTCTGCACTCCAACCATCAGCTGCATTTACGCCTGAAGTTTCACTATAGTTCCACTTTTCAGTGAATGACAATGGTGCATTCTTAGCTGTACCCGATATTATCATTGTGCGAGTATATGAGCCTCCCTTCAATGTGATGGTTCCGGTATAAGAACCTGCCAATGTAGGTGCAAATGTAACATTGAACGAGCCTCCTGTAGATGACAATGTCATAGTCGACAATGTAAATACCGAGTTGTCGCAAGACACTTCGATATTACCTGTTACATCAGATGCAGTCACCGTCACACTCTTGGTTGAAGTTGCTCCGGTTACCAATTCTTCGAATGAAAGTGATGTAAGAGATACCAAGATTCCGGTATCGGTTCCTTCAGTTAAATCAAAATTAAGTTTGGTTTGAGCACTCGTTCCTATTGTAAACTCTTGTGTTTTTGTTTTATATCCGTCTTTTGACACTTGCACTTTGTAAGTACCTGCAGCTAAATCAAAGAACGCATAGAAACCATTTTCGCAGTCGTCGGTAGTCATTGATTGTAATTCAGCTCCGGAAGAACTTAGCAATTTCACTTTTGCTCCGTTAATCGCTTTATATTTATCACGATTACGAGTAGTATAGTTGGTATAACCACAACTTTTTGACAAGTCGCGAATGTCACCCATCACCACACTACCAGTTGTACCTGATGCTCCGGGATTATCCATTGCAGCACGGAATAACTGCCATGCAAGAAATTTATTATACACAGTACTCTTCATACGAAGTGCTTCCGGACGATAATCATGAAACCAAGTTTCCATCAAGTACCCAACACAGTTATTCGTACGTAACACACCAAGGTTATAGCCGTAGAACGAATAGTCAGCAAGGGCGCGAGGTGTTTCATAGGTTTGATCAGAAAGAGTGCATGCATCATGCCAATCAGAAGCCTTTTTAGCCATTGATTTAGAACCTGCAATTTTTTCTGTCGATGGAGCACTAGATGTCGAACGGAAGAATGATACTACATAGTTGGCACTCGCATTTGCACCATTACTATGAAGCGACATAAAGTAACCTCCATAACTATTGGCGTATGACGCAATTGCCGACAATCCAAGGTCGTCAGAACTTGTATTTTTGGTACGTGACAATCTCACATTGGCATTGTTTGCCACCAAGAAATTTTTCAAATGAATTGCACGGTCAAGGTTACCGTCCGACTCATAAAACATTGCAACACCACATGGCAACGCGGTAGGACGGTCATTAGAGTCATATCCCCCGTGTCCCGGGTTGATATAGAATTTCTTTTTACCGAAATTTGCCGAACCGGATGTAGTTCCCGTATATGATGCCCCCGAGTTTTCAACACCTATGGCTACGAAAGCCACACATAGCAATGATGCTACTATTGAAAATAGTCTTTTCATGGCTTATTTCTCCTTTATTGTCATTAAATAAATTTTACCTTCTCCTGTGTGATATGCGATTTTACTACCATCAGCCGAAACAGAAGGATACATATTCAATTCGCTTGAGTTTGTGGTAAGTTTTTGCTTACCTGTTCCATCGGCTTTCACTATCACAATGTCACTGCCAAGAAACACGTGTCCGTCATCATAATCTTCCATTCCCACCACATGATCATTGCCACGCCACACCGGAGCATGAACCATACCTAAACACACCAAGTCTGTTCCATCTATATTACTCACATAAGCATCATTACCACTCACGAAAAGTAATTTTTCTCTGTTTGGAGACACACTCGACCAACAATACGGTGCATCATAATCTTCAGTACTCAATGGGTCAATTACATTACGCACTCCACTCACGTATACAACCAATTTCAAATCTTCTTCGGTTACATATACATCTTTTACCGGAGCATAAATAAGCTTAGCTGCATTCAAGCGATAACGTGTTGTTGCACCGCGTTGTGCCACCGATAATTCACCATTCACAAAATCAAGATTGTTCACATGATCTACATCATTCATTACCGAATGTAACTCCATATTCACCAAATCCAACTTATACAACGTTGTCTTTTGTTCCATTACGTTAATCTCACGAGTAACGATAGTTTTACCATCTTCACTGATAACTGCCTTGTAACCGGCTCCTCTCATGTCAGTAAGATGAGTGTAACTTTGCGACTCCATATTCACAAGTCCCAAGCCATCATAATTCTCATCACACACCATTAAGGTTTTACCATTGGGCATAAAACGCGGATGGTATGCCGCCTCACGTTCTCCTGTCTTCACCTGTTGAAGTGAAACCACCTCAAATTGCTGAGCATCAACAATCAACGCAGAAACTACCATTAAAAATAATAGTATCTTTTTCATATACTTTAAAGTTTTTGATTTAATAATTTTATATGGTTTATTTTTTTGCACATTAGTCTTTACAAAAATATATAAAAATTTCCAAAAAAGCACAAATTATTATTCTTTTTAAAAAATATCCTAAAAAAAAGCAGTGATACCTTCAAATCGGTATCACTGCCATTCAAAATATCATTTAAGTTCGGCTCTCAGAGAGCTTTCTACTTATTCTTCGTATTTTTTTACGATTACACTTGCATTGTGTCCGCCAAATCCGAATGTATTTGACAATGCCACTTTCACATCACGCTTTTGAGCTTCGCCAAAGGTGAAATTCAAGTTGTAATCGATTTCGGGATCGTTGTCTCCTTCTTCGTGATTAATTGTAGGAGGAACTATTCCATTTTCAATTGTTTTCACACAGAATAGAGCTTCAAGCGCACCTGTAGCACCAAGTAAGTGTCCTGTCATCGACTTAGTTGAACTGATGTTCATCTTATATGCGTGATCACCAAACACATCCTTAATTGCCTTCACTTCGCCAATATCGCCTACAGGGGTTGATGTTCCATGAACATTGATATAATCAACATCCTCCGGTGCCAAGCCTGCGTCTTTTAGCGCATTGGTCATCACAAGTTTTGCCCCCAAGCCTTCCGGGTGAGTTGCTGTAATATGGTGTGCGTCGGCACTCATTCCGCCACCCACTACTTCAGCATAAATTTTCGCACCGCGAGCCTTTGCGTGCTCAAGTTCTTCAAGAATCAAACAAGCCGAACCTTCTCCCATCACAAATCCATCACGAGATGCACTAAACGGACGAGACGCTGTTGACGGGTTATCGTTTCGAGTCGACAATGCATGCATTGAATTGAATCCACCTACACCTGCCGGGTAGATAGCCGCTTCCGCACCACCGGTTACGATTGCATCAGCCATTCCAAGACGTATATAATTGAACGCATCGATGATAGCATTTGTAGAAGATGCACAAGCCGACACCACGCCAAAGTTTGGACCTCGGAATCCATAATCCATTGAGATGTGCCCTGCGGCTATATCTGCAATCATTTTAGGGATAAAGAATGGGTTGTATTTTGGTCCCATTTCCGCTCCATGCAATGCATAATAACCGGCTTCTTCTTCAAATGTGTGAAGACCTCCAATACCTGCAGCGAAAATTACGCCTACTCTATCGTGGTCAACGCTCTCTGCATCAATTCCCGATTCTTCTATTGCTTCCTTAGCTGCCACCAACGCATATTGCGCATATAGGTCGAGCGTACGTACTTTCTTGCGATCAAAATACTTTGATGCATCGAAATCCTTTACCTCGCAAGCAAATTGTGTCTTGAATTTAGAAGCGTCAAAATGAGTAATAGGACCTGCGCCACTCTCCCCTTTCACAGCGTTCGACCACGTTGTGGCTACGTTGTTACCAAGTGGAGTAATAGCACCAAGACCTGTTACTACTACTCTTTTTAATTCCATACTTGTAATATTGGAATAAAAGGAATATTAAATAAGATTACTTATTAGCTTCGATATAAGCGATAGCGTCACCTACAGTTGCAATCTTTTCTGCTTGATCATCTGGAATTTGTAGACCGAATTCCTTTTCGAATTCCATAATCAATTCTACTGTATCAAGTGAGTCTGCACCAAGATCTTGTGCAAATGTAGCTTCTGGCTTTACTTCAGTTTCGTTAACACCAAGTTTGTCAACAATTATCGCTGTTACTTTTTCTGCTATTTCAGACATAATAATAAATTTTAAATTGTTATAAATAATTTCTGTTTTGCGGTGCAAAGTAAGTAATTATAATTCAGATAAAAAAGAAATCGCTTATAGTTTTTCTTAAAAACTGCACACCAAATGCTATTTTGTGCAAAAAACACAGCCTAATTTACATTTTTTAAGAAAAATCTTGACAATTTGAACTATTCTTTGCAGAAAAATTTCCGTATTGGATGTTATAAAACATATTTCTTACCCACCATACAATTCACCTTATACCCCTTCACACACTTACTTAATTTGTTAAATACTAATCTGTTAATTTTGTTAATTATGCACAGTATATGCCTTTACTTCACAAAATTACGTTTCTCAAACTCTTTCTAATTAAAGAAAAAACATTACCTTTGAAACATCATTAAAATCATACACATATATTATATGAAAACCTTACATTTTTACAACCGAATCATTCTACTCGCAACAATATTACTTTTATCTATCCAGGCTGTAGCGCAACAAGCACAGAACGCATCTTATCCCGACGACCCAGCTAGAGAAACTCGCCCCGAGTCTTCAAGAGGAATCGTCATTGAACGAACTCTGAATAATTCTCAAATATATCCGGGGACAACACGCACTATCCAAATTTATATACCCAAGCAATATGACGGCCACCGTCCCGCATGTCTGCTCGTGTGCCTCGATGGTGCTGTATATTATGGTATGACCACCGTTATGGACAATCTTATCTTCACAGGTGAAATGCCGGTAACAATAGGTGTATTTGTCAATCCGGGTGTAATCTATAATAAGGAGGGTAATGTTGTGAGATATAATCGTAGCAACGAGTTCGACCGCATCGACGGCACTTTTGCTCGATTCCTCGAAACCGAAGTCCTTCCTATGGTAGAAAACATAACACTCGAAGATGGAAGAAAACTCAAAATATCAAAAGAAGCTTCCGACCACGCCATAACAGGGGCCAGCAGTGGCGGTATATGTTCATTTGTTGCTGCTTGGTCTCGCCCCGACTTGTTCAGTCGCGTATATTGCACCGTAGGCACTTTCGTGTCGATGCGAGGGGGACACACCATTCCCACCCTGATACGCAAAACAGAACCAAAACCATTACGCATATTCCTACACGATGGTGAATACGATGCATGGAACCCATTGTTTGGCGATTGGTTTGAGTACAACAAGCTCACCGAAGCGGCACTCAACTTTGCAGGCTACGAATACACATACAAATGGGATCGTAGCAAACACAACATCTATCATGGAGCAAAATTGTTTCCTGACGCAATGCGTTGGCTGTGGCGAGGTCATCCTAATGCTCCGAAAGCAGGGAAAAGCCTCAACAATATGCTTTCCACAGTACTCGTCGACAGCCTTACTTGGGAAGAAATCAACCCCACACAACACAGCACCATATATTCACACAATTCAGCACAATCAGCATTCGCAAAAAAATTGAACATCACCAACTCAATCACTCTGCATAACGGAAACATCTACGGAGTGAACGACAATGGCGAAATCTACCTGAAACGACCTGACGAGAAATCCATAAAACTCAACACACTCGACAACTGTGGCAACGAAATAGCAATCTACCCCGATGCAACTCTTCTCATTCAAACCGAGAAGCATTCCAATTGGCTGATTGCTTACACCATAAACGAAGACGGCACTATTAGCAACGGCGAGCAATTTTATTGGTTGCACAACACCGCCAACCGCACACAATCCGAAGGACACAGCCCCTTCTTCGACACTCTCGGCAACCTTTACATTGCCACCGAATCAGGCATACAGATTGCCGACCAAAACGGCCGCGTACGAGCAATATTGCCCTCACCCGAAGGTATTATCACACAAATGGCAATGTACGACAACGTGATCTATATCACCACCGATAGCGGTAAAATGTTCCGTCGCACCCTAAAAACAACAGCACATAATCCAACAAACACCCCTATTACGCCAAAATCACAAGGGCAAGGCTGACAAGCTACTATCATCTTTTAATCTTTATTGAAAAGATTTTTTCTCAAAAAAATTTCCTTTTCAAAACAATATCAATTAACTTTGTAAAGACTTTAAGACATCATTTATTAAGCCTTAAACAAAATAACGATATAACAACTAACTGCATTTAATTAACTATTACATTATGTTAGAAAAAACCAATGTAAAAATGTTAGAGAAAGTTGTAGTGCGTTTCTCTGGCGACTCTGGCGACGGAATGCAATTGGCAGGAAACATTTTCTCCAATGTATCAGCCGGTATCGGAAACCAAATTTCTACTTTCCCTGACTATCCTGCCGAAGTGCGTGCTCCTCAAGGCACCCTAAGTGGCGTTTCGGGATTCCAAGTAAGCATCGGTAAGGGAGTACACACTCCTGGCGACAAGGCTGACGTGCTTGTATCTATGAACCCTGCTGCTCTAAAACAAAACGTCAAGTTCCTAAAAGAAGGTGGTGTAGCTATCGTAGACATCGACTGCTTCAAGAAATCCGACCTTGAAAAAGCTCTTTTCACAACCGACGACCCTTACACCGAAATCGGACTTAAGGCACAAATTGTGGAAGTCCCTATGACTTCTATGGTAAAAGCAGCTCTTGCCGATAGCGGAATGGATTTGAAATCGATTACTAAGTGTAAGAATATGTTTGCACTTGGTCTTGTGTGCTGGTTATTTGATCGCCCACTTGAAAATGCCATCAAATTCATCGAAAATAAATTTGCTAAAAAGCCTGCTATTGCCGAAGCTAATGCTAAGGTGATTCGTGCAGGTTACGACTATGGTAACAACATACACGCATCGGTTTCTACTTATCGCATCGAAACCGACGACATTCGTCCGGGTGTTTACACCGACGTAAATGGTAATACTGCTACTGCGTGGGGACTTATCATGGCTGCCGAAAAGGCCAATCTGCCTCTTTTCCTTGGTAGTTACCCCATCACTCCGGCAACCGATGTTCTTCACGAACTTGCTAAACGTAAAGACCTTGGCGTAAAGGCTTGTCAAATGGAAGACGAAATCGCCGGTATATGCTCGGCTATCGGTGCTTCATTCGCCGGCAACCTTGCTGCCACAAGCACTTCCGGTCCCGGTATCGCTCTTAAGGGTGAAGCTATGGGGCTTGCTGTGATGGCAGAGCTTCCTCTTGTTATCATTGACGTTCAACGTGGTGGTCCGTCTACCGGTCTGCCCACTAAGACTGAACAAACCGACCTAATGCAATGTCTATACGGACGTAACGGAGAATCGCCTCTCGCTGTTGTGGCTGCTGCATCGCCTACCGATTGTTTCGATATGGCATTTGAAGCTGCCCGCATCGCAGTCGAACATATGACCCCTGTTATCCTTCTTACCGATGGTTTCATCGCTAATGGTTCTTCAGCTTGGCGCATCCCTGAAGCCAACGAATATCCTGCTATCAAGCCAAACTTTGTTAAGCCTGAAATGCTTGAACAAGGATGGAAACCTTACAAGCGCAACGAAGAAACTCTCGTACGCTATTGGGCTGTTCCCGGAACCGAAGGATTTATGCACCGCTTAGGTGGTCTTGAAAAGGATTACAACACAAGCGCTATCTCTACTGACCCGGCTAACCACGAAAAGATGGTGGCTACTCGTCAAGAAAAGGTCAACAAGATCGCTAACAATATTCCTGCTCAACAAATCCAAGGTAACGCCGATGCTGATACATTACTTATCGGTTGGGGTGGTACTTATGGTCACCTTTACACTGCAGTTGAAGAATTGAACGCTGCCGGCAAGCCTGTTGCTTTCGCTCACTTCCGTTACATCAATCCTCTTCCTGCCAACTCTGAAGAAGTTATCAAGAAATACAAGAACGTAGTAGTTGCCGAATTGAACAACGGACAATTTGCCGACTTCTTGCAATCTAAATTCCCAATGGTGAACATCAAACGTATCAATAAGGTTCAAGGACAACCTTTCTTGGTACAAGAAATCGTAGAAGGTCTAACTAAAATTATGGAGGGTTAATCATTATGGAAGAAAATAAGAAATATACCAACGCTGATTTTAAGAGTGACCAATACGTACGTTGGTGTCCCGGTTGTGGCGACCACGCTATCTTAGCAGTACTACACAAGGCTATGGCCGAAGTAGGTGTGGCTCCACATATGACAGCTGTTATCTCAGGTATCGGTTGTAGCTCTCGCCTACCTTATTATATGAACACTTACGGATTCCACACTATTCATGGTCGTGGTGGTGCTATCGCTACCGGTTTCAAGACTGCCAACCCTAAGATGACTGTTTGGCAAGTGTGTGGCGACGGCGATGGTCTTGCTATCGGTGGTAACCACTTTATTCACGAAGTACGCCGCAACGTCGACCTTAACGTGCTTCTTCTCAACAATAAGATTTACGGCTTGACTAAGGGACAATACTCTCCTACAAGCGACCGCGGATTCGTTTGTAAATCGGCTCCTTACGGAACTACCGAAGATCCATTTATCCCGGCAGAACTTGTATTTGGCGCTCGTGGTACATTCTTCGCTCGTGGTATCGACGTTGAATTGAAGATTTCTCAAGAAGTAATGGTTGCTGCTGCACGCCACAAAGGTTGTTCGGTAGTTGAAATGCTTCAAAACTGTGTTATCTTCAACCATGGTATCCACAACTTCATCACCGACAAGGAAAATCGTGCCGACCGCACTATCCACCTTGTACATGGCGAAAAGATGATTTTCGGTAAGGAAATGAATAAGGGTATCGTTCAAGACGGATTCACTTTGAAAGCTGTTGAAATTGGCAAAGATGGTTACACTATCGACGACGTGCTTGTTCACGACGCTCATTGCCAAAGCAACTTCCTACACCAACAATTAGCTATGATGGACGGCCACGAGCTTCCTCTTGCTATCGGTGTTATTCGCGATGTTGAAGCTCCGGTTTACGACCAAGAAGTTGAAAAACAAGTTACCGAAGTACAAGGAAAGAAAGGCTTTACTTGCTTGCGCGATATGCTTCTTGCAGGCGAAACTTGGGAAGTTAAATAAAAGCAACTGTTCTCATAATAATATTAGTAAGAAGCCACCTTCAGGGTTATTACCCAAAGGCGGCTTCTTAATTTTTATCAGACACCAACAATCTTCTATATTAAAGAATAGTCAAACTTACGCGACGACCTAAGCCCTCAAAGATACGAAAAAGAGTACCTAATTGAATATCAGCTTTACCATTCTCGAGACGAGAAATATAAGTCTTTTTTGTACCTATTTTTTCGGCAAGTTCTTGTTGCGTAAGTCCTGCACGCTTGCGTTCTTCTCTAAGTGTTTGAGCAAGACAGAAAGCCTCTGTTTCTTTATCAAACTCTTCACGAGAAGCTGTACCAACCTCGCCAAATTCAACATTGAGCAATTCTTCAAGATTGCTACAATTCATAAGAGCTTCTTTTTTGTTTTCTTCCATAACACTTAGCCTTTTGATTCTTTAGATTCAAAATATTCTCGGTTTGAGCCACATAGAACTCATTGAAATAATGTTTATAGAATTTTATTTCTCGTTTAGCCATGATTTCATTTCCACAACGATAAAGTTAACTAAAAAGTTTACTCACACCAAAATTTTTGAATCATTTTTATCAATAGTGAAATATTATCATCAAGTTCGTGCCAATCACGAGGCACAATGAGATTAATTGTTTTTGTTACCATAAAAAAGAATGTTACTATACGACAAACGTACGATAACATTCTCTATGAGTAAAAGACAGAGTTTTATTTAGAACATTCTATTATCCATGTATTTTTTTACCCATTTGTTCTTTTGTGTAATTTGTTATGCTATTCCAATAATCTTGTTTAGCTTGATTTATATCAGCTTGTCGCATAGCATCAGCTTTACAATTATTCAAATATTCAATATCTCGTTTATCTCTTTCTAATGTTTGCTCTGCACTCTCCCATGGATAAGCACCATCTTCACGAATCCTATCTAAATCAGAAATAAGTTTATCCTCAGCTGATGATATTTCGGGGTCATAAATAGAATTGATATGGTCATATCTTGACCCAAATGATACATTATATTGGTCCTCTAAACCTGCATATGCTTCAGGAGTAAAATCATTTTCAGATAATATTAAATCAGGTTCAGTTTCCCAATCAATATAATCTATATCAGTATCAAAAGAAAAATTAGATGCATCTATTACATCTGCTAAATCTGCTAAATCTTCAAACCCAAGAATAGTATCAAGATCAACATAAATACCAGTCAAAGCAGCAATGCCTACAGAAGCAGCAATGCGTACACCTTTTCTAACTAGCATTTTTTTTATCGCTTCTTGTTCTTTTTCTATTTGTTGGTTGAGTTTGTCATTATATGATTCAATTAAAGAACATATTTTTTCATACTCGCCTACAACATTTGCGTATATATTGTTAAGTACTTTATATTGTTGTATGATTAACTCATTACTAATTTCACCTCTTTTGGGAAATAAAAAATCTTCAATTTGTGCTTTTACCTTAACCATTAAGGTATTACCACCAACATATACAATATCATCATTCAAACTTGGTGATGTAGTGGAGTTATTGATGAAATTATTTATAAAACAAGTCTTGGAAATACATTTTTTAATAAATTCATCATTACTATGCTTTTTTATAATATCTAACTGAGGTATGTAAATAGAAAAATAGAACATTTTGCGTGCAATTGCAATCAAATAAAAGTTCTTGTATTTTTCAGAATTTACTCGTATACTACATTGAAATACATTTTTCTCAGATAGGATGATTCGAGAATTATAAACTGAATTATAGTGTATTTTGTCTCTTTGAGAACCATGTTGTTCATATTCTCTAACATCAGAATAAGACCAAGGATTCCAGACATTCTCGGTTATAAAACTTAGCATATCTAAAAAATTAGCAGATTTGAGTAATTTCCTTGTTATCAATTAATTTGAAAAGCAAAGGTGCAAATGGTGGTGCCCCATGCACATTGCAATACATAACATGAGCTACATGGTCATTGTAAGGCTTATCTAATTGAGAACTTTCAATTTTTCCATCAACAACAGTATCCGTCCATACATAAAGTGACTCGTAAATATAAAACGCAATACTGCGAAATTTTGTATCACCTGAGTCCTTTTCATAAATATGATACCAATTACAATCAGGTTTCTGGATATATTCTTCAACTACCCTTGCAAGATTACATCTATACTCATACCAATCGGTGCTGTAAAGACAATTATCAATAGCATCCTCGAATTTATTCATGATAAAATTAGTATTAAATGTTAAAAATTGTGCGAATATATATATATATATATATAATCCAAAATTTTAGGGTCTGTTTTATAGCATAAAACGCGAATTAGTCCAAAAATAAGTGCTTTAGCCCATTTTGCAAAGCGCTTATTATCAGAATCAATACCCTTTATTCGATTTCTTATTTTCAAAAATTGGTAGAAAGAACAGCTTTGCAGTGTCTGAGTTGTGCCATTGAGGAAATTCGGCTCAGCAGATATATACGGTTGGCAAAAGAAAAAATTAGGCATAAAGTTACTTGCAATACTATGCGATGTATTTATAAGCTTCACGCCAATAGAATCGACAATATAATGCTGAAAGCATTATATTGCATATTAACCGCGCGTAAACGCAGTGCCACGTGCGGTTATAGGTCCATACCACACAGCACTTGTAGAGTGCCATTTCATCTCGATGATATGGTTTCTTTCAGAAACTTATTTTTTTGTGTCCCTTTCCGCACGTGGCGAAAACCGATGGTTTTCTTACGCGCGGTTAATACGTGATTTATGCCTCCAGCATTATATTTAGGTTCATACAGTAGCTATACCCAAAACCACTATTAACCAACCGGCTTTACCCGCTGATAACAACAAAGGGCTGAAACTATAAAATAGAATCAGCCCTAATTTTTCTTTTTTCAAAAAAAGTTTTATCGAATACCGATAATCCTTAATTCACGAGAATTAGAACATATATAGCACACTTGCCACAAAACGATTATTGGCTACATCGTGCGTGTTCACAATCTTACCATTTGAATTATCCAATGAACCATACCAAGCCTTAGTGTGATTATATTCCACACCTATCTTCCAATGAGGAAGATTGTAAGTCAACTCAAGAGAGCCACTTACAAGTTGGTCTACATTGGTACCGGTGCCATACATCTTAGTTACAGCATCATCAGTGCCAAGATTCTTCATATAACCTGCAAAAACACCTGCTTTCCACTTCTTTCCATACACCACATTGACCCACGACGAGCTGTTGCGATTAGGACTGTATTTTTGTTCACCGGTTACAGCATCAGTAGACTTAACACCATATCCACCAAGCATTGACACTTGTGTAAGATTTGAGCCAAGCACACTCTTTGCAGCAACAAACCACAATGGAGAAGTATATTTCATATGAACTTCACCTGATACAGATGTAATGCGTTCGCTTACCTTATACACTTTACCATCTACTGTAGCTTGTGTGCGTGGCACAAGAGACAGCACATCAACACCTGCACCAATTAGGAAATTGCTTGTCTTGTGGTCAACTCCAAAATAGAATTCAGGAACAAGGCTGTTTTTAATATACTTGTTACTCTTGCCATCGGGTCCGTTTGAAAGATATTGCGATTGCCAAAGCGCTGCAGCTGTCAACTGCACTCCCGCTGCATTATAGCGATAACGTACCTGCTGAGCGCGGCCGAATGGTTGGAATGGAGCACCCATATTCAAGTTAAGAATTTGAGGAGCCACATCTCCATAAAGAGGATTCCAAGTCTGTCCCACAAGCACCGACGAAGCACCCCAATTAAGATTCAAATATGCGTGACGTAGACGTACAACCGATAATGTTGTACCTGAACCTCTAAAGTCGAATTCTATCTTTGCCGAAGTAGTAGCATCACCAAGTTTTGGACCTTTAACATCAAGACCAAGACGAGTATAAAGCATATACATATTACCTTGTGGTTGTGCATTCAAATCCTCGCCTACAGCATCATAGTTGTAGTCCTTTGGATAATTGTAGAAAAGACCATCTACACTTTCCTCATTCGCACGACTATTATAGAACAAGTCTGCACGCACTTGTCCATAAATTTTATATTCAAAACCCTTCTTTTGAGCCACAGCACTCATCGCCATAGCCACAAAAAGCATTATTAATGTTATTTTCTTCATATTACTTTCAATCAAAAAGAAGCTGTCGGCATCTGTCCCGATGCTACAGCTTCTTTCATTAATGTATATTAATCAATTAACCTCCGATTATACCATTTGAACCAAGGAAGTAAAGCATAATGTAACCAAGCACCAAACCTACAAGACCGATGATGATACCCACCTTAGCCATATCCTTTTGTTCGATAAGACCTGTTGCTGCTGCCATTGCATTCGGTGGTGTACTGATAGGAAGCACCATACCAAGAGAAGATGCGATAGCCACACCGATAAGCAACGCTGTAACGCCACCAAGAGGAGCAAGAGAGGTTGCGATACTACCACCCACCACGGCCAAGATTGGCACAAGAAGGTTGGCTGTTGCAGTGTGAGAAATAAAGTTTGCCATTGCGTAGCAAATCAAACCGGAACCGATGATTACCAATAGTGGAGACCATTGACCGAATGGGATAGCACCGATTAGAGCTGTAGCAAGACCGGTTTGATTCAAAGCTACACCAAGTGCAAAACCACCGGCTACCATCCAAAGCACACCCCAGCTGATTTCTTCAAGGTCACGACGTGTAATAACACCTATCACACAGAATACACCTACCGGAAGCATTGCTACTACATTAGAGTTTACTCCTGTATACTTATCAAGAACCCATAGAAGCACTGTAATTGCAAATGTAATATAAACTACGATTGAACGCCAGTCTTTCTTCGCTTCACCTTGAATTTCAAGTGTGATAGTCTTTTGCTTGAATGGGAACAACTTCAATAGAAGCACCCATGAGAATAATACAAGTACCAATGTGAAAGGAATCATAAATGCCATCCATTCACCGAATCCGATATTCAATCCCATACCGCCATCTTCAATTGCACCATTTAGGTACTTAAGAGCGATAGCATTGGGAGGTGTACCGATTGGTGTTCCTATACCGCCCACGTTAGCTGCAACAGGGATTGCCAATGCAAGACCTATCTTTCCTTTGCCATCGGCTGGAAGTGCCTTTAGCACAGGAGCAAGGAATGTAAGCATCATCGCTGCTGTTGCTGTGTTACTCAAGAACATTGAGAACACTGCTGTAACAGTGATAAAACCAAGAAGTACATATTTTGATTGTGTTCCGAAAGGCTTCAACATCACCTTTGCAAGCATCACATCAAGACCTGTCTTTGTTGCTGCGATAGCAATGATAAAACCACCGATGAATAGCATAATAATTGGGTCGGCAAAACAAGCCATAAGCGACTTGTAGCTGGTCAGCTTACCTAGTTCTTCGGTTGGAATACCTTCGCGGAAAAACCACAAACTGCTGTCCGAAGTACAGAAAAGCAACAATACCACAACAAACGTTGATGTTGTCCATGCAGGGATTGCATTGAAAATCCACATCAAGATTGCAAAAACAAAGATAGCGATTACTCGCTGTTGAACAAGGGTTAAACCGTCAACGCCAAATGCAGTTACAGGTATTACCCACAAAGTAATCATTGCCAACGAAGCAATGAAAATCTTCACAAGACGAGATGCTAACAATTCTTTCGATAGCAAGTCACGAAGCTTCTTTCTATGAAGAGCTTCCATCAAGTGCGCACCGTGAAATTTCTTTAACATAAAATAATATTTTTATAATTAATTATCTTCCGATATGCAACGCAATAGCTCACGCCAATGCATGTTTTTGAAAAAACTTTGCAAAGGTACAGCATTTTTTTTGATTTAATCTCGATTTTTTGGTTTATTTTACAATTTCAAATCTCATTCTCAATCATTCTCAAGAAATCACTCAATTATAATACTCATATTTTTTAAAAGAACTTGGCAAAATTAGACTTTCCACGCCTTTTAATTATAATATTTCTATTAAATTTTCCTTTTTTAGATAACATCAGTACAAATAATAAAATTAGGGAACTTAAATTCCCTAATCTTACATAGCTTATTATCTCATTTCCCTTGCTTTACGTCTCCTCAATTCTTCGGCCTTCCTCTTCATTTTCTCATCTAGTTCTTCGGCCTTCTTTTCAATTTCTTCTGCCACATCTTCGGCTTTTTCACTCACCTGCTTTGCAGCCTTCTCTGCATCTTTCTCCACATCATCAGCGAAGTCCTCTATTTTTTCGCCTACATCTTCGGTGGTTTTTTCCACTTTCTTCACAATTTTATCCACCTCTTTTGACGTATTCTTTTCGGAACCTTCACAAGCTGACAGCGACATCAATAATGCCACAACTGCCACACAACACATAATTTTTTTCATAATATAATAATTTTATATAGTTAATACTCTTTGTCTTTTCAAATAGCAGTCATCGACGACATCGACGACAACACCCCTATAGCCTCCTGCACACTGCGCACAGCTTCGATAAGAATCGAACGCTTTCCATTCACCTCACGCAATTTGCAACGTTGCATATCTTCTTGCAAATAATGCAATATCTTGCCAAATGCCGGCGACTCATAGTAAGCCTTATTCTCATCGCCAACGAAATAGATATACATATTTTTCTGTTTCAATGCCACTTTCTCTATCCCTAGCGTACGAGCCAATCGTCGTAGACTAACAATACGAATCAGTTCGTTGGCTTCACGAGGAATTTTTCCAAATCGGTCCTCAAGGCGACTACGGAACGCCATCACATCGGTTTCTCGTTCCATATTATCAAGTTCTTGATATAGATTTATGCGCTCACTCTCTTGAGGCACATACGTTTGAGGCAAATATAGGTCCATATCGGTTTCCACTGTACAATCGGCCACATACGACACTTCTTCTTCGTTGAGAGCCTGTCTTTGCTTCTTTTCATCATCAAACACATCGCTAAACTCTTCCGTTTTCAGTTCAAGCACTGCTTCCTTGAGAATCTTCTGATATGTTTCATATCCTAAATCGGCAATAAACCCACTCTGCTCGGCTCCAAGTAGATTGCCGGCTCCTCTTATGTCAAGGTCCTGCATAGCTATATGAATACCGCTGCCAAGTTCCGCAAAACTCTCTATAGCTTGCAATCTGCGACGAGCCACCGGGGTTAACGGACGTCCGGGAGGAACCAACAAGTAACAAAATGCTTTGCGTGAACTTCGTCCCACTCTACCACGAAGTTGATGCAATTCACTCAAACCAAAATTATGAGCATTATTGATTATTATCGTGTTCACATTGGGCATATCTATCCCCGATTCTATAATCGTCGTGGCAAGAAGCACATCATAGTCGTGATTAGTGAAATCTATTATGGCTTGTTCAAGCTGTTCGGGTGGCATCTGTCCATGCCCCACCACGACACGAGCATCTGGAACAAGGCGATTTATCATCGCTCTTATATCATACAAGCCCTCTATACGATTATTCACGATAAATATCTGCCCGTTTCGCGACATTTCGAAATCGATTGCTTCTCGCACTATATCATCATTTATAGTGTTCACCGAAGTAAGAATCGGATAACGATTAGCCGGAGGTGTAGTGATTGCACTCAAATCACGTGCACCCATCAGAGAGAATTGCAGAGTTCGAGGTATAGGGGTTGCACTCATTGTGAGTGTATCCACATTAACCTTCATCTGCTTCAACTTCTCCTTAACTGCCACACCGAACTTCTGCTCCTCATCTACCACAAGAAGCCCCAAATCCTTGAAAACAACACCTTTACCAATAAGTTTATGCGTACCTATAAGAATATCTACCTTACCTTCGGCAAGTTCGTTCAATATTCGTTTTATATCCTTAGGTTTGCGAGCTCTACTTATATATTCCACCTTTACAGGGAAGTTGGCAAGTCGTTCCTTGAACGTATTGAAGTGCTGATAAGCAAGCACTGTTGTAGGCACAAGCACTGCAGTTTGCTTACCATCGGTAGCGGCCTTGAATGCAGCACGTATAGCCACTTCGGTCTTTCCGAATCCTACATCACCACATATAAGGCGATCCATAGGTCGTTCACTTTCCATATCAGCTTTCACTGCAGCTGTAGCCTTAATTTGGTCGGGGGTATCTTCATATACAAAAGATGCTTCAAGCTCTTGTTGCAGATACCCATCGGGCGAATAGGCAAAACCCTTCTCTTCCTTGCGTGCAGCATATAGTTTGATAAGATCGCGAGCTATGTCTTTCAACTTGCTCTTTGTGCGCTCCTTCATCTTGTTCCAAGCACCCGAACCGATTCTATTAAGTTTTGGCGGAACACCCTCCTTTCCTCTGTATTTCGACAATTTATGCAATGCGTGAATCGACACAAAAACAAAATCATCGTTTAGATATGACAACTTTATCATTTCTTTCATCACACCATTTACAGGAGTGCGCACAAGACCGCAAAACTTACCTACTCCATGATCTACGTGTACTATATAATCGCCGGCCTCTATTTGATTAAGTTCCTTGAGTGAAAGTGCCAATTTACCCGAACGAGCACGATCACTCTTAAGGTTGTATTTGTGAAAACGGTCGAAGATTTGATGATCCGTAAACACACACACCTTCAAATCACTATCAATATATCCGCTGTGAAGCGTACGAGTTACCGGAGTGAATACTATCCTGTCATTTCGGTCCTCAAAAATTAGGCGCAAACGCTCTATCTGTTTCTCACTATCCGAAAGGATAAATATCTTGTAACCTCGTTCCATAAAATCGTGGAACGACTCACTTATCAACTCAAAATTCTTGTGATATATACCTTGCGGAGTGCAATGAAGCGACAATTTTCCACCAACAATCGGCTCACTTTCACTCGGATTGAAATCGATACGCTTTAATTCGTTGAAACGACTTATGAAACCATCGACATCAACTATCTTTTTCATCGCATCTTTATCTCCTTCATCGGCTATTATAGCACTCGTCGACATTCGTGATTCACCTATCGCTTTGATGCGACTGCATAGCCAATCAGCATCACTACACAACAATATGGTTTCATCGCCCACATATTCCAACAAAGATGTTCCCTTTGATGTTTCTACACAAGAACCGCCAAGAATAAATATCGAATCAAGTTGACG
Organism: Bacteroidales bacterium; assembly: GCA_015061055.1. GTDB lineage: Bacteria > Bacteroidota > Bacteroidia > Bacteroidales > Muribaculaceae > RGIG4576. Next base: position 109,056 of record SUXH01000005.1, on the reverse strand, counting down.
TTCCGAGAGTTGAGTTTCCACACTAAACTCTCTTATCGTGTCCACCTCATCTCCAAAAAAATCCACTCGATAAGGCAATTCATTTGAATACGAATATACATCGACAATCGAACCACGAATTGCATATTGACCCGGCTCATACACATAATCCACTTTCACAAAACCATTGGCAAACAATTGTTTCGACAACTCAGTCAAGTCATATTCGTTTCCTTTCACCAATGTTATTGTGGTATCATCTATCTCCTTCTTCGACGACACTTGTTCGGCAAGTGCTTCGGGATATGTTATCACCCAACGTACTCCAGGGTCATTATACCACTTATTCAGAACTTCTGTACGCAATATTTCCGAAGGTGCATCTATCTGACCGTATTTGATATCACGTTTGTAACCCGAAGGAAATATAAGCACTTTCGACTCTCCGTTTATTTGGCACAAGTCGTGATACATATAGCCTGCTTCATCAAGGTCATTACACACCACCAAATATGGCGTTTTTTGCTTCGGCAGACGAGAGAACAGCACTGCAGCCGACGAACCCGCAAGTCCATCGATTACTCGTTTCATTGGCTTTCGACCTTTCAACAATTCAATCACTGCCTGCACCCTTGCTTCGGGGCACAATTCAGTGCATAGTTCCTCTATCTTCATTTCAATATAATACTATATATTGATACAAAGATAAGCATTTCCAATTATATTTTATCGCTAATATTACTTTTATTCCCTATTTTGCATTATGGGAAAGGAAGATAATGTAATCACCGGAAGCAAAGAGTGTAAACAGATTGGACTTACTCTGATTTAGTGTTCCCTGCCACCACAAGGTAAAATCACTTAATGGATATTCAAGCCCCTCAGCACGCAATCCTGTTGCACCAAAATTGAATATTGACACTTGTTGACGTGGAAATGTCTCAAATTGCGCATCATCACACATTGGTACAAACACGCCATAGTCGGTATACATTCGCACCTCTGCACCCATTCTCATATATTCGAGAAGAAGTGATATATTTCCAAGTGTGTGATCTTCTCTTTTACCGGTTGCTCCCACTATCGCTATACGAGAAATTCCTCGTTGAAGAAGTTGTTTCACAGTTTTTGTAAGGTCGTTCGTTTCTTGTTCGTCTATTTTCACAAGAATCGATTGAAAACGCTCTCTATTTTGTTTTGAAATAGAATCACCATCACCAACTATTAAGTTTGGTACACCTCCATGCTCCACATAAGCATCTACCGCTCCGTCACAACACGCCACAAAAGCAGTATCTTGCAACACAGCACAAGGCTCTGAATGGCTTGGGTAGTCGCCATCGGCAAGTATCACAGCTTCGGCAGTGAAATTGCGACTTACAATTGTTATTTCATCATTCTTTTCCATTTCAAGTACCCAAAGATAGCAATAATTGCATAAAGCGCATACAATACAGCTGTAAAATATAGATCTTTATAGATATATAGCCCTGCGCTCACCACATCCACAACTATCCATGCAAGCCATTGTTCCACATATTTGTGAGCAAGCATCCACATCCCTATTACACTGAGTGCTGTAGTAAAACTATCGAGCCACACCACATCGCTATTTGTGTAATTAGCAAGTAGGTATGCAATCCCAAGCCAAGCCACCACAAGCACAACACCAAGAGGAACACTATAAGCCTTCGGAATCCGAGTGATTGGCAATTCTGCCTCCTCCGAAGAAGTGTCTTTCCTTTTTCCGCAACGCCACATTACCCACCCATACACTGCCACGAGCAGATAATACACATTTATACCACAGTCGGCATAAAGCCCTGCTTCATAGTAAACAAAAACATAGATAGCAGGCATTATTACACCTGCTATCCATAAATATATGCTCGCACGATATTCAAGCACCAAATAAATGACGCCAACAATCGTACCAAGTATTTCAAGATAATTATTCATCGTGAGTAGAGGATTTTATTTTTATAATTATCAGAATTTAAGTGACACGCTTCCCATCACATTAATAGGAGCTTGGGCAGCATATCCTGCATAACGATATATTTGTTTTTCTCCATTATCGTCGACATAATAGCCTGCTCCGGCATAACCATTATTTTCATATTCTTCATTGAATATATTGAAAACCGATAATCCCAAGCGCATTTGTTTCACACTTGGCAACTTAAAAGTATAACCTATGTGAAGATTCGACACAAAATATGCATCAAGCAATTGTTCATCACTCTTTACATTGCTCATATACTGCTTCGACACATACTGCGACTGCAACGACGCATCAAATCCTCTCCAAGTAAAATTAACAATGTTATTCAATGTTACATCGGGCGAGAATGCTATCGGCACATCACCATGATATATTGAAATAGGATTAGTCCACCCGTCTTCGTAAATCATTTCGGTGAAATTCTTAATCCGGTTTCTACTCAAAGTTGCATTCACATTCCATTCAAGCCATTCACAAGGACGCACACCGAACATCAGTTCCACTCCGGCACGATAACTGTCGGGAACATTTACCGACATTGCATTCCCCGTATCACTCAACTGCCCGGTAAGCACTAATTGGTCGGTATAATCCATAAAATACAAGTTCACAGCGGCATTTATCCACGAATTACCAAAGTTATAACCCAATTCATAGTCAACCAACTTTTCAGCACTGGGATAATCTTTTGGATCGCCGTCGGTGTAATTATCTCGTGTTGGTTCTTTATGTGCCACCGACAACGATGCAAATATGCGATTATTCGTATTAATCTTCCAGTTTAATCCCACTTTAGGATTGAAAAAGTCAAATGATTCATCTACTGCAAGTTTCTGCATCTCACCCACATTCCAATCATAAGTATCGCTCACTCCGTCGATAGTGTACTTTATGTGGCGATATTGAAGGTCGGCGTATGCTGTAACACCCTTTGCTAAATCAATATTTGTACGAGCATAAATGTTTCCATCGGTTTTCTTTCCCTTATTACGATAATATTCGTGATTAGGCTCTATTGCTCCCACATAATTGCGCACCCACAACACCTCTCCAAAGTGCCATCCACTATATTGATTTAGTGCACCTCCGACTACGGCATCTACACGCCCGTTGTTATAAAGGAGCGAAAACACGCCTCCACCGAAACCATTGTCCATGGCTTTCTTACGAATAAGATCGCTTTCGCTCACATCCTCGCCATTAAGAACAAAATCATCAAGTCCATATTCACACAGTGTGCGGTCAGTCTTATATTGTTCGTAATAGCCATCGCCTTTGGTATAGTGCAGAGCGGCATTCAATCGCCAATTATCACCCAACCTTCGATTCAGATGTATCTGAAAATTGTGTTGGATATAATTATCGGTTTGATTGTCATAATATGCAACATTACCCTCGTTATCATAGTACAATCCGCAAGGGTTATATCGTCTGCCATATTTTGCCATATCCTCTTTAGAAGCATAATCCCAGGCGTGATATGTCTTTTCAGAGCCGCCAAACATAAGCAAGCGTATCATCGTATTATCGCCGTAATACCCTGCTTGTGCGAAATAGGAGTATAGATTGGCTTCAGCGCGATCAATATAGCCATCGGTTCCTATATTCGACAATCTTGCATCAAATGCCCAATGATTGCCCACAAGACCTGTTCCTACTCTCAATGTTTCCTTATGGGTATTATACATTCCGTATGACCCATCTACTTGTGCATACGAATTGCGCGAAGGCGACGATGTGAGTAGATTGATACTTGCGCCAAATGCTCCGGCTCCATTAGTCGACGTTCCTGCACCACGTTGTATTTGCACATCTTTCACCGATGAAGCCAAGTCGGGCATATTCACCCAATACACATTATGGCTTTCCGAATCGTTTACAGGCACCCCATTGGCTGTTACATTCACTCGAGAGCCGTCAGTACCACGCACTCGCAACGAAGTGTATCCTATCCCGGCTCCCGCATCACTTGTTGTTATCACCGAAGGAGTCACCGACAGCAGATACGGTATATCCTGCCCGATGTTCTTCTTTGCAAGTTCTTCACTTGTTACATTTGTAAATGCAACAGGAGTTTTCTCGGTAGCGCGCGAAGCCACCACCGACACTTCTTCCAACACCACACTCTTCAGTGTGTCGGTTTGTGTAATTCTCTCTACACAAACACCATAGCTAACCACCCCAACCAGGGCAGTAGCCACCAAAAAAATTTTCTTCATTTTGATTTGTTTAAGTTCTCTACGCCGGCATTATCCGGATCAGATTCTATGGGTATGTTCTCAGCCCGTTATATTAAGGCACCCCTACTCAGCGAATCGCTTGCAAAGTTATACTATTTATTTTACTTATGCAAATCAACTTCCGTATACGATGACATCGCTTGCCTCAACTCTCATTTCCTTTGAAAAAAGAAAACTGCGCCAAAATTTTACATTTTGACACAGCCTCCTCTTTCACATTAACCAAATATTCTATTTGATATTATTTTTACTTTAATTTTTCAATAATCCAATTCCACATTGCCTCTACTTGCTCAGAATGCAGCCAGTGACCTGTATCGGCACCTATCGACAACTCTTTGGGAGCAGGTATTGCATTATAAGTCGAATAGGTCGACGATGGAGCGCATGTGATATCGTTATAACCGAAAGCATAGAACACAGGAGCTTTAAGTCCGCGCGCAAAGTTTGACGCATCGTAGTAACGCATTGTCTTTATTATATCCTTTGTACGATTTACTTCATATTTAAACACATGAGGCCAGCCTCCAGCTCTACCATGAATATATGCTTCTTGGTCGCACAATGCCGGAAAATATACTGCTGTAGCAGCCACTCTATCATCAAGTCGTGATGTTACAAGCGACAATGCTCCACCTTGACTGCCCCCAAGAGTTCCCACCTTACCATTGCATTGTGGCAACGAGAGCAAAAAGTCTATTCCTTTCACACATCCCAAATATACTCTGCGATAATAATAAGCATCGGGGTTATGAAAATCTTTTATATGATAATTAGCCAACACGCCATCACTCAAGTCGTTATATATGCTGCCTTCCATATTCACAGGTATACCATGAATACCAAGTTCAAGCACTATAGCTCCTTGTTTTGCATGTTGTATATCTCCGCTTTTGGGCGACACATTGGCTCCGGGCAGACGCAACACCGCCGGATATTTACCTTCTGCTTTAGGCATTGTCAACACTCCATACATTCGTGAGCCACCAATATTGCCATAAGACACATGGTACACATTCACATCATCAGTACAACGATCTGCGAGAAGTTCCATTTTAGGATTTAATGCCACCTTTTTCAACTTATCAAGGTTTTTCGCCCAAAATTCATCAAAATCATCGGGCTTCACTGTAAGTGGCATCAACTTTTCGGGTTCAAACCCCACTGTCGACATCGAAGAATAGTTCTTACCTGCATGTTTAACCTTTGCCTTAACTCTCAAAAAGCCGGGTTTCTTCATCGTTCCCACCTTTATGGTAGTTTCATTTCCCTTAAGTGTAATCGACTTTTTCTCATGCACCGGCATTAGGTCTTCACTCACCTCATAGTCGATGGTTGCACCATTCAAAGCAAGACCGCAATCGGTAAGTATCATCTTGATTTTCACCTGTTCGCCCACAGCATATATAGCATCGGCATGGTCAGGTATCATTATTATCTTAACTCTCTCGGCAACAGCACTTACTGCCACAACGCACATAATTGCTGTCAACAATGCTAATCGTTTCATTTTCTTTTCTTTTTTATATTGGTGTTTTATTTATCCCATTCGCCATAATGAATTGGGACCTCTCTATTGATGGATTGATCGAGCGAGATAAGAGTTTCGGTCGACATCACTCCTTCTATATGCTGTATCTTATCATTTAAGAGTTCCATCAGGTGTTGATTATCTCGAGCATACAATTTAATCAACAACGTATAAGGACCTGTCGTAAAATGACATTCCACCACTTCGGGTATTCGTTCCAACGATGCTACTGCCTGACGATACATCGAACCTTTTTCCAATCTCACACCCACATAAGTACAAGTTGAATATCCTAAAATTTTAGGATTTACATGATAGCCCGAACCTGTAATTACATCGAGGTCTATCATTCGTTGAATACGTTGATGAATTGCTGCACGCGACACGCCGCATTCCGATGCTACATCTTTCGATGGAATACGCGCGTTTTTCATTATTATCTCTAAGATTTTTCTGTCTAAGTTGTCTATTCTTTCCATTGGTATTAAATAATATTTTTATGCAAATATAAATCATTTTTTTCGAATATTATCTCTTTTGGGGTGCTTTTTGCCGGCACTTTGTTTGCTTTTTACATTTTATTCTAACATTTCGGCCTCACAACACACATAAAAAAGTGGCAGGATCAAAACCCTGCCACTCAACATATTTTTTCTACTATTCTATGATAGTCTCTGTATTATTTTTCCAAACCTACTGTTTCTACCTCAAAGATAAGCATTTCGTTTGGTTCGATTACTGGAGCTTGACCATTCAAGCCATAAGCCAATTCAGCTGGAATATAAATTGTATATACAGCACCCGGATTCATTAGTAGAAGCATTTCGCCAAATCCGGGAACAACTTGAGCAGGATTAAATGGAACTGCTTCGCCCTTGCTGCTATCAAATTCTTCTCCGTTCAAGTGACGACCTGCATACTTAACCATAATGCGATCAGTCTTCTTAAACTTCTCACCTTTACCTTCTTTTACTACCTTATAGTACACACCGCCTTCGCTTTTTTTCACATCAGGGTTGTTGGCCAATGAATCTGCGATATACTTTTCTTCATTCTTCTTGTTTGCAATTGCTTTTGGATCGCTTTCCTTTGCCTTTGCCTTAATTGAATTCATCAAAGTCATCACTTTTGGTTGCAACAAAGCAGGGTTCACCATTGAATCGCTCATAAATGCTTTCTTGAATGAACGATACCATGCTTTTGCCTTCATATCGATATTTTCACGTTCCTTGATTTGAGTAAGCATATTCTTTACTTGCATACCCATTTGCATACCTTGAACATAAGCCTCATTGTCATCATCCATTGCAATCACTGATTGTAAACCTGCCAAGAATGCTTTCTTATCAAATGTAGAGTCGGCTGCAAGCTCACTTCCTACACCATAGCCATACATTTCACCGAAAACGGCTGTCAATGTATCAATTTGTGGATCTTGTGCTTCCGACTTGCAAGATCCATTGTTGCAACTTGTAAATACGCCCAAACCAAGAGCTACTGCTGCTACTAAAAATAACTTTTTCATAATTAATTCTATAAATTATAATTTTTAAATAATTTTATTTCACAATCTCTATTAGCTGTACATCAAAAATCAATGCAGTATCAGGACCGATTAGCGGACCGGCACCATTTGATCCGTATGCAAGATTTGAAGGGATAAACAAGCGCCATTCTGCACCCGGTTTCATCATTTGCAAGGCTTCCACCCATCCCGGTATAACTTGGTTTACTCCAAATACGGCAGGTTCTCCGCGTTGCACAGAGCTATCAAACACCTTTCCGTCAATCAAGCAACCGGTGTAGTGTACCTTTACCGTATCGGTAGCCTTAGGCGATTCTCCTTCACCCTCTTTCACTATCTGGTATTGCAAGCCCGATTCTGTAACCTTCACTTCGGGACGCTTTGCATTTTCTTGCAAGAACACTTCACAAGCCTTTTTGTTTGCAAGGCGTGTATCTTCTTCCAATTGTGTAAAATAATCATTTACCACTTGCTTTGCTTCTTCGTAAGTCATAAGCATTTCGCCTTCTCCATACACAGCTTTCAATGCTGCCGCAAATTCATCGGCATTCAACTTTCTAACTCCTGAACGTTGAAAGTTATTTCCCATGCTCAAACCCAAAGCATAGCTCAATTTATCCATTTCTGCCATTATTTTCTAATTTTAATTAATATCAAGTTGCAAAGTTAGCCTTTATTAATATTCTGATTACAATAATTTGAATAAAAAATATTAAATTTGTGGTAAAATCAACATTTTATATATTTTTTTATCCTTAAACACACAATTTCAAAACTTTTTATTATGAAAAAATTAGTAATTTCTACAGGAGCCGGCATCAGTGCCGAAAGTGGCGTAAAAACTTTTCGTGATACCGGAGGATTATGGGAAAATTATCCTGTTATGAAAGTGGCAAGTGCCGACGGTTTTCGCGAAAATCCTGCACTTGTGCATCAGTTCTACAATGCTCGTCGCGACCAATTACTCTCAGTGCAACCTAATGCGGCACACTTGATTCTCAAAGAATTAGAGAACGATTTCGATGTACGCATCATCACTCAAAACGTTGACAATCTACACGAAAGAGCAGGTTCAACCAATGTTCTGCACTTACATGGCGAACTTATGAAAATCCGTTCGATGACTCACCCCGAACGAGTTTACGAATTAACACCACCCGACATTCACACTTCACTCGAAACACGCGACTCTTATGGTGACCCGGTGCGTCCTCACATTGTATTTTTCCAAGAAGACGTACCCAACTTCGAACCGGCGACACAATTAACTCGAGAAGCCGACATTTTCGTCGTAATAGGCACATCCTTAGCCGTTTACCCGGCTGCTTCTCTACTACATTACACTCGCCCTGAAGTTCCGATATACTACATCGATCCCAAGCCCACTATCGTTACTACATCCAACAAAGATATCAATTACATAGCAAAAAAAGCCTCCGAAGGTGTGGCTGAACTTGCCGAAATTTTACGCAAAAATTACCTCTGAAATTCGTCGGAAACACAACTGCTTTTTAACGAATTTACATTTCTAAATCAACAACTCAATTTTGCTATAATTGGGTTGTTGATAACTTTTTTATAATAATGTATAAAAAAGCTGTGTTTGCATTTGTGAACTCTCAAAAATAATTCTTAACTTTACAAGCGTTTTAACTGCATAGTTTTACATCATTCTCAAATGACAATTCACAACTATGCTTAATCAATTTTTTATTACTGATTTTCAAGCGATTACAATATGAGCGAAACCGTTTATCACATACCCGCCCTGCTAACCCCTTGCATTGAGGGGCTTAATATTAAGCCCGACGGCATTTATGCCGACGTTACTTTTGGTGCGGGAGGTCACTCAAGAGCCATTATGGAACGATTGGGAGACAAGGGAAGATTATATGGTTTCGACCAAGACAAGGATGCTATAGCTAATGCTATAGACGACCCCAAATTTACATTTGTATACAGCAACTTCGCTTTTATCTCAAATTTTATGAGATACTACAACGAAGACGGTTTCGATGGCATTATGGCCGACCTTGGAGTATCTTTCCACCACTTCGACGAATGTGATCGCGGATTTTCGATACGATTCAATGGCAAATTGGATATGAGAATGAACCAAAATGCCGACAAAGACGCACAATGGGTGATAGCAAACTACTCTGAAGAACAACTTGCGCAGATTTTCTACCTTTACGGCGAACTCAAATCATCACGAAGAATTGCAGCTGCAATCGTAAAGGCACGAGAATCAAAACCTATCACCACCACAGGCGAACTTATCGACGTAATCACGCCTTGTCTCAATCCTCGACAAGAGAAGAAAGAAGCTATTTTGGTTTTCCAAGCATTACGTATCGAAGTTAACAACGAAATCGAAGTTCTCAAATCTCTCTTGCAACAATCTCTCAAAGTATTGAAACCGGGAGGTCGATTCGTTGTACTCACTTACCACTCACTCGAAGACCGACTTGTTAAGAATTTCTTCAAGACAGGTAATATCGAGGGGAAAATGGAGAAAGACTTTTTCGGACGCTCAACTTCTCCTTTCAAACTCATCAACAACAAAGTCATTGTCGCTTCACCCGAAGAAGTGGAACGTAACCCACGCTCACGAAGCGCAAAATTGAGAATAGCCGAGAAACTTTAACAACACACAAGACAACAACACACAGCAATGAAGAAAATTCTCAACTCGCTACATGCTACTGTTAAGCAAATAAAAAAAGGGGATGTAGAACCCATAAATATAGATTTTTTCTATAAACACAAATTTACGATTATTTGGGTGATAGCTTTCTGCTTTATTTACATCTCTACAAAATACACCAACCTGCTCGAAAAAGAAGAAATTCTTAATTTGAAACAACAAATGCAGAGCGCACGCACCGAGAGCGTAAGAGCTTCGGCAGAATACAAAACACAAGTGAGAGAAGCTCGCGTCAAGTCGCTTGCCGACTCTATGCAACTCAAACTCTCCACTCCCGAACAACCGGCATTCAATCTTAAAGGAAAATAAATATTATGGCTAAAAAAAAGAAAAACAAGTATCACATCTTAAGTCGCTACAACATAGTGCTTACGATTTTTGTATTAGTAGCGCTTGCAATCGTTTTTTGCCTTGTAAGAACTACTTGGGTTCAGGCTCCGAAGTGGAATGAGAAAGCCGACCGAATTTTGTTAAGAACAAAGCTCACACAACCTCACCGCGGACAAATACTTGCCGACAATGGTGCAGTACTCGCCGCTACGGTGGAATACTACAATCCTTATATCGACTGGCAAGCCGAAGGATTCTCCTCAAAAAAATTCAAAGAGGGGCTAAACGACTTGTGCGACAGTCTCGCTGTTTTCAGTAAAGAACATGGCGATAAGCGCACAGCAAAAGAATGGCGACAAATTCTTATGGAGAAATTTTGCGGTATCGACGAGCGCACTATGGCTATCAAAGAATATCGTTTGAAGCATGGAAAAGACACTACAGGGTGTCGACATCGATACCACATTTTATTCAAAAAACTTTCACGTCATGAATACCTACGCATTGCATCCTTCCCTTTCTTAAAAGGCAAAAAGGCTCAAACTGGTTTCACCTACACCATTAGCAGCCAACGTGTCAAGCCTTTCGGAAAGACAGCTTCTCTAAGTATCGGACAATTACATATGGACTCTGTAGCTCGCACTTACGAAACAATGAGCGATAGCGGTAAAGTTCTCGTTACCGACACATTTGCCGAACTACATGGCATCACAGGTCTTGAACGCGCACTCGACCCTCTGCTTTTCGGTACTCATGGCAAAACCAAGACCGAACAGCTCACAGGACGCATCGTGAATTGGGAAACCGAAGTAGCACAAAGCGGCTATGATATAATGACCACTATCAACATCGACATCCAAGACATTCTGGAAGAAGAATTAACCAAAATGTGCGACGAATGTGACGCTGATTGGGGTACGGCAATACTTATGGAAGTGAAAACAGGAAAAATAAAAGCTATTACAAGTCTAAATCGAAACAAATCGAAAGACTTTACCGAACATGGTCTTATGCACGCAGCATTAGGATACGAACCAGGTTCGGTGATGAAAGTTATTTCTATGACTCTTGCTCTCGAAAAAGGACTTGTGAAAAATGTTAATGAAATAATCTCCACAGGACACTCTTTCGCTTACGGTCATTCAAGACCTATTACCGATGCTCATGGATACAGTTCTATGCCTGTTCATCAAATCATCGAATCATCATCCAACATCGGTATGGCCAAAGTAATTCTTCGTGGATACGAAAAAGAGCCCGATAAGTATCGCCAAGACCTTGAAGCAATGGGATTCTTCGAGCCGCTGAAAACAGGTATTGCGTGGGAGAGAACTCCTAGAATTGCCAAACTTGGCAACAAGAATTGGGACCGAGTGGCACTCACTCGTATGTGTTACGGATACTCTACCGAGATTCCTCCTCTATGCACTCTTGCTTTCTACAATGCTATCGCCAACGACGGAAAATACATCCGCCCTCGACTTATTGATCGCTTTATGCACGATGGCATCGTAGACTCCATTGTTCCCGAAACCTACATACGCGACCAAGTGTGTTCTCCCGAAAACGCTGCCAAAGTGCGATCTATGTTGCGTGACGTGGTGTGGGGGAAATACGGAACGGCTCAAGCTCTCAAAGACTCCGACGTCGAGATTGCAGGCAAAACAGGTACTTGCTATGTGTTGAAAGACGGAAAATACACCAACAAGAAACGACTTGCTTTTTGTGGATTCTTCCCTTACGAAAATCCTAAATACACTTGTATGGTACTTATCTCGGGTGCTAATCGAGGAGCGGCACGCAGCAGTGGTTTTGTTCTCAAAAACACTGCCCTCAGAATGTATGCTCGAGGATTGCTCGGAAAAAATTCCGATTATAACGAGAAAAACAGTAATCCGCAAAAAACAGCTCACGTTTTCCGCAGTGCCAACGGAAACAAATCTAAAGCACTCTCCGACTTAGGCATAAACAACACCCACACAGTGGCTCCACAAGCCGTAAAAATCGATAGCGGTATGCCTAACGTGATGGGACTTACTGCAAGAGATGCAATATCTATACTTGAGAACAAAGGTTTCTCTGTAAAACTAAACGGAACAGGTGTTGTCGTAAAACAACAGTTTGCACACTCCGACAACGACAATAATAACAAAAAAGAAATTATACTCACATTAGGATTATACAAGTAATTTTATGGAAAAGGACTTAACAGGACTATTAGTTACAATACCAATTATAAAAACCATCGGAGCCAACAACAAAGTTGTAACCGATGTGGTTTGCGACTCACGCAAAGTATCCGTAGGTTCGCTATTTGTAGCGGTCAATGGTGTTAATGTTGACGCACATCGTTTCATCCCCGATGTTATCGCGAAAGGCGCAGGCGTAATAGTATGCGAAGTCCTACCCGACAAGATTGACGACAGTGTGTGCTACATCGTGGTGAAAGATAGCACAATCGCGCTTGCACACATCGCTGCTTGGTGGTACAACTATCCTTCTACACGCCTGAAACTTGTGGGTGTAACAGGCACCAACGGTAAGACCACTACAGCAACCCTGCTTTACGAACTTATGCAACTTATGGGTGAGAAAGCCGGATTATTGTCCACTGTATGCAATATCATCGACAAGACAGTGATTCCTGCCGAACAAACCACCCCCGACCCTCTTTCGCTATGTCGAATGCTCAACGAAATGGTCGAAGCCGGTTGTAAATACGCCTTTATGGAAGTAAGTTCACACGCATGTACTCAACACCGCATCGACGGACTTACATTCTCAGGTGCCGTATTCACTAATCTCACTCGCGACCACCTCGACTATCACAAGACGGTAATGAATTATATGAACGCCAAGAAGATGTTCTTCGACCTATTGCCTAAGAGTGCATTTGCTCTCATTAATGCCGACGACAAAGCCGGTTCATATATGATTCAAAACACCGCTGCTCGTAAACTCACATATTCATTGCAATCGATGGCTTACTACAAATGCAAAATTTTGGAAAGCCGACTCAATGGTACTTCATTACGAATCAACGGACACGACATCGAAGTAATGTTCACAGGACGTTTCAATGCTTACAACCTGCTTGCAGTATACGGAGCAGCCATGCAACTTGGGTGCGATAGTCATGATGTTCTTGTGGCTATGACACAACTTGTGCCTGTAGCAGGACGATTCCAGACACTCGTCTCACCTCGAGGATACACTGCAATCGTCGATTATGCCCACACTCCCGATGCTCTCATTAATGTTCTCGATTCAATCAAAGACGTTATTGGGAAAAGCGGTAACATAATCACCGTAGTAGGAGCAGGCGGCAATCGTGACAAAGGAAAACGTCCTATTATGGCACGAGAAGCGGCTCTTCGCAGCGACAAAGTAGTACTCACTTCCGACAATCCTCGCGATGAAGAACCCGAAGACATTCTGCACGATATGGAGGAAGGGTTGGACTCTGAGCTAAAACAACGCACACTGAAAATCACCGATCGCAAGGACGCTATACGCACAGCCACTATATTGGCCAAGAATGGCGATGTGGTGCTTGTGGCAGGCAAAGGACACGAAGATTATCAAGAAATCAAAGGCGTAAAACATCATTTCGACGACAAAGAAGTATTAACCGATATTTTTAACAACGAAAGATAATTCCAATCAGCACTATGTTATATCACCTCACTGAATTACTCAACAACTACGATATTCCCGGTATGCGATTGATGAGCTACATCACTTTTCGTTCCGGAATGGCACTGATTTTATCTCTTTTCATCTCAATGGTAATAGGCAAGCGCATCATCGAGCGACTGCAACTTATGCAAATAGGCGAAATTGTGCGCGACCTCGGACTTGAAGGACAAATAAACAAAAAGGGTACTCCTACCATGGGGGGTATCATCATAATCATAGCAATCCTGGTACCCTGCTTACTATTAGGCAAGCTCAACAACATATATATGATTCTTATGATTATAACCACTGTGTGGCTTGGAGTTGTGGGACTTCTCGACGATTACCTCAAGATTGCTCGACACAACAAAGACGGGTTAAAAGGGAAATATAAGATTTTCGGTCAACTCGGACTCGGACTTATCGTAGGATTGACCATGTACTTAAGCCCCGATATCGTTATGCGTGAGAATGTTGAGATAGAGAATAAGACTACTCATGAAATGGTTATCGAATACAAAGCCGAAAATATAAAATCAACTCAAACCACCATTCCTTTTGTAAAAAACAACAACTTCGACTATGCTTCGCTCACAAAATGGATGGGTGAACACGCACAAACTGGTGGTTGGATTGTGTTCATAATAGTAGTTACATTCATTATCATTGCTGTGAGCAACGGAGCCAACCTCACCGACGGAATCGACGGACTTGCCACCGGCACATCTGCCATAATAGGATCATCGCTCGCCATTATGTGCTATCTCGGAGGTAACGTAATCTATTCTTCCTATCTCAATATTATGTATATTCCCGGTAGCGAAGAACTCACTGTATTTGCAGCGGCATTTATAGGTGCTACTATTGGTTTCTTGTGGTACAATGCTTATCCCGCACAAGTGTTTATGGGCGACACCGGGAGTCTGACTCTCGGTGGTATCATTGCAGTGTTTGCGGTGTTGATACGCAAGGAATTGCTTATTCCTATCCTTTGCGGAATCTTCCTCATCGAGAGCCTTTCGGTCATATTACAAACTTCTTATTTCAAATACACCAAGAAGAAATATGGCGAAGGACGACGCATATTCAAGATGACTCCTATTCATCACCATTTCCAAAGAAATGCCACAACCGAAGGATTTGTTATGTTCAACAAACCTAAAACATCGGTTCACGAGAATAAAATCACTATGAGATTTTTTATCATTGGTATACTTTTAGCAGTACTAACATTCGTAACTCTAAAAATCAGATAATGACTACAAAGCGTATCGTTGTGCTTGGCGCAGGAGAAAGTGGCACAGGTGCAGCAATCTTGGCAAAAGTTAAAGGGTTCAACGTATGGTTGAGCGATATGGGTAAAATCGCTCCAAAATACAAAGAAAAACTCAATCAATATAACATTAATTGGGAAGAAGGGCAACACTCTGAGGACATTATACTTATGGCCGACGAAGTTATCAAGAGTCCCGGTATTCCCGACAATGCTCCCATTATGCTGAAAGTGGCGGGCAAGAACATTCCTGTGATTTCCGAAATCGAATTTGCAGGACGATACACCGACGCAAAAATGGTGTGTATCACCGGTAGTAATGGTAAGACCACTACTACAATGCTCACCTACCACATTTTGCAAGAAGCCGGACTCAACGTAGGACTTGCCGGCAATGTCGGAAAGAGCCTCGCGTATCAAGTAGCCACCGAGCAACACGATGTGTATGTAATCGAGTTGAGTAGCTTCCAACTCGACAATATGTATGAGTTCAAAGCCAACATTGCGGTGCTTATGAACATCACCCCCGACCATCTCGACCGTTACGACTACAAGATGGAAAATTACATCGCTGCCAAGTTCCGCATCATTCGCAACCAGACCAAACAAGATTCTTTCATCTTTTGGGAAGACGACCCTATCATTGCTGCACAACTCAAAAATCTCAAAATAGAAGCAAAAATATATCCATTCTCAACCAATCAATCTTCGGATTCCAAAGCCTACATTAAAGACGGAGAACTCATTTTCGTTTCCGAAACAGGACAATTTGAAATGTCTCGAGAAGACCTTGCACTGCAAGGTCTCCACAACATATTCAACTCTATGGCGGCCGGACTTTCAGCTTCAATCCTTGATATTAAGAAAGATGTGATTCGCAAAGCCCTCGAAGACTTTGAAGCTGTCGAGCACCGACTCGAATTCGTCGAAACAATCGATGGAGTCAAATACATCAACGATTCCAAAGCTACCAACGTAAATTCTTGTTGGTATGCACTTGAAAGTATGCAAGCCCCTACCATACTTATTCTTGGCGGGAAAGATAAAGGTAACGACTACTCCGAAATAGAACAATTCGTAACAGAGAAAGTAAAAGCTATCGTTTGTCTCGGTGTCGACAACTCAAAACTACACAAATTCTTCGATGGGAAAGTGGATGTTATCACCGACGCATCAAGTATGCAAGAAGCTGTCAAAAAGAGCCAACAACTTGCAACTGCCGGCGACGTGGTATTACTATCGCCTTGTTGCGCCAGCTTCGATCTTTTCAAAAGTTACGAAGATCGTGGCACTCAATTCAAGCAACAAGTGCGCCTTTTAAAGGACAACACAAACACACAACCATAAAAAATAGTATTATGACAAAAGAAACTACACCCACAGCCGAAGCCAAGACAAAAAAAGGCTATCGAAACATCGGAGACCCTGTGATATGGGGAATTTACATATCATTGGTGCTCATCTCTATCATTGAAAGCTTCAGTGCATCAAGTCAAATCATTGGCACCGGAGCCGGTATGTACGCTCCTATTTTTAAGCATGGAATCTTGCTATTGGTAGGATTTTGTGCTCTATTGGTGTTCTACTTCACCAACTACAAAAATTTCCCTAAACTATTTACAATTCTTGCTGCCGTAACCATTCTTGCTCTTATTCTTGCTCCTATTATCGGACAAGACATCAATGGAGCAAAGCGTACCATAAATCTCGGCTTTTTCTCGATTCAGCCGGCCGAAATGGCAAAAGTGTCGATTGTTGCACTCATTGCTTGGGTATCGGCAAGTCATCAAAAACGTGAAGACGTCTCCAATCGAGGCATCATTCTATGTGCCACATTAGTGCTTTTCTACAGTGCGCTCACATTCTCTCAAGGGCTTACCAACACAATGCTTCTAATGGGAATCTCGTTCATTATGATGTTGATAAGCGGTGCCAAGTTTAAAAAAATCGGAGCAGTAATCCTCGTATATGGCATCTTTGCTGTAATATTCTTTTCTATCAAGAGCTATAACGACTCTAAAGAGGAGAATCTAAACATCGATGCCAAGACTGAAGTTGTAGCAAAATCGGACAACAGCGATGTTCTTCCCGAAGATAATGCTCTTGTGCAATTCCTTGTCAACAACTTTGGACGCGGGGGCACATGGGTGGCTCGTTTCATTCGCCACTACACCCCTCCTCAACTTGTCGACCAAGAAATGAACAGCAAAAACCGACAAGAGATGTACGCTCGTATGGCTCAAGCCAACAGTAACCAATTAGGCATATTCCCTACCGGAGTAGGACCTGGCAATTCACGAGAATGTAGCCGTTTGCCTCTTGCTTTCTCCGATTATATTTATTCCATTATAGTTGAAGAATTAGGACTTATTGGAGGGATTTTCATACTTATTTTATTTGTGGCATTAGTATTCCGAGCCAAGAAAATTGCTTTTCAATGCTCCTACGCTTTCCCTTCATTCCTCGTTATGGGTATGTCAGTAATGATTTCACTTCAAGCGCTATTTCATATGGCTATCAACACAGGTGTTGTTCCTGTTTCCGGGCAGCAATTACCTCTCGTTTCTATGGGTGGTACATCGACTATTATGGTAAGTGCGGCTTTCGGTATTATGTTAAGTGTGAGCCGTTATGCCATACAGAATGCCTACGACAAGGAACTGAAGAAAATCGAACACGAGCAATTACCCGAAAATCTCCGTGCAGTAAACCCTATTCAATAACATCTTTTTTTTACACAATATGTGCAATATGAACAAACCAAAGATTCTTATTAGCGGTGGGGGTACAGGTGGACACATTTTCCCTGCTCTTGCCATTGCCGGCGAGATTAAGCATCGTTATCCCGATGCCGACATTCTATTTGTAGGTGCCGACAATCGTATGGAAATGGAAAAAGTTCCTGCGGCAGGATACCGCATTATTGGGTTACCTGTGAGTGGATTCGACCGAAAGAATATATTCAACAACATAAAAGTGGTGTTTCGACTTTTCAAGAGCCTTTCTATGGCTAAAAACATCTTAAAAGACTTCAAACCACAAATAGCCATCGGAGTGGGTGGATATGCAAGCGGACCTATGCTTAAAGTTGCACAAAAGCATAATATCCCCACCCTTATTCAAGAACAAAATTCTTATGCAGGCGTAACAAACAAAATGCTTGCAAACAATGCTCACGCTATATGCGTTGCATACGATGGTATGGAGCGTTTCTTTCCTGCTGAGAAGATCGTGCTTACAGGTAACCCTGTGAGAAGTTCTCTTTTGCAATGCTCTCTATCGAAGGAAGATGCACGCGCTCACTTCGAACTGAATCCTCACAAACGCACTGTACTGATTATTGGGGGCAGTCTTGGAGCGCGAACTATCAACAACAGCATATCGGAAGGACTTGAACTCATCGCTGCCGAGGACAACTTGCAATTCATCTGGCAGACAGGTAAATTCTACGATGAAGAATGCCGAAAGGCTCTCGAACAATCTTCGGCAAAAAACGTAAAACAAATGGCATTCGTCAACGATATGGACATAGCTTATCGCGCTGCCGACCTCGTGGTATCACGTGCAGGTGCAAGTTCCATTTCCGAACTGCAACTGCTTGGTAAGCCTTGTATCCTTGTCCCATCGCCCAACGTAGCCGAAGACCACCAAACAAAAAATGCAATTGCGCTTGTCAAGCAAGATGCGGCTATTATGGTTACCGACTCTCAATGCTCACAGCAACTCGTCAACACCATATTATGCACTGTGAATCAAGAACAAAAACTCAATTCACTTGCTACCAACATCTCTAAAATGGCTCTTGACCATGCTGCCGAGCGCATTGTTGACAAGGTTTTTGAAATAATCGATAAAAACTCATCTTCAAAATGATTACAAAATACAATTCCATATATTTCGTAGGAGCAGGCGGTATCGGTATGGCTGCTCTCGAACGCTTTTTCCTCTCTTTGGGGAAGAAAGTGGCAGGCTACGACCGAACACCCACCGAGCTCACCCGCAAACTCATCGAGGAGGGGGTTGAGATTGTTTTCGACGAAAACGCCAACCTCATTCCCGACTATTGTCTCGACAAGGAATCCACTCTTGTGGTATACACCCCTGCCGTTCCTCAATCTCACGAAGGGCTCCAATATTTCACTGCCAACGGATTCACCATTATGAAGCGCGCACAGGTGCTCGGACTCATCACAGCAAGTTCCAAAGGAATTTGTTTTGCCGGAACTCATGGTAAGACTACCACTTCAAGTATGGCTGGGCACATCTTACACAACTCGGCTGTAGGATGTAATGCCTTTCTCGGAGGTGTTCTCAAACCCTATAACAGTAACCTGCTTTTATCGCCCGGCACTGAATACTCTGTAATCGAAGCCGATGAATTCGACCGCTCGTTTCATTGGTTGAAACCGTACATCGCTGTTATTACGGCAACCGACCCCGACCACCTCGATATCTATGGCACTGAGGAAGCGTATCTCGAAAGTTTCGCTCATTTCACCGAATTGGTACGCCCCGACGGACATCTAATCACACACACAGGACTTAAACTGAAAGCTCGCCCTGCCGAAGGTGTTACTGTATATTCTTATTCACGCGATGAAGGAGATTTCCACGCCGAAAATATTAAGAAAGGTAATGGCGAAATAACATTTGATTTCGTACATCCCAAAGGAACTATCACAAACGTATCATTAGGTGTTCCTGTCGATATCAACATCGACAATGCCATAGCATCTATGGCTGCGTGTTGGTTAGCCGGTGCTGCCGATGATGAACTCAGCAACGGCATTGCCACATATCAAGGAGCGAAACGTCGCTTCGACTTTTGGTTGAAACAAGCCGATATGCCTGTCGTTATCGATGATTATGCCCATCATCCCGATGAACTGAGAGCAAGCATTCGCAGTGTTAAGGAATTGTACCCCGATCGTCGTCTCACTGTTATTTTCCAGCCTCACCTCTATTCGCGCACTCGCGATTTCGCGCCTCAATTTGCCCAAGCGCTTTCCGATGCCGATGAAGTGTGGCTTACCGAGATTTACCCTGCTCGAGAATTACCGATTCCGGGTGTAACTTCCGAAATTATCCTCAACGACATAAAATGCGACAATAAAAGCATTTGCGAAAAGAAACATTTGATTGAACGAATAAAAAATCATAACTTTGATGTTTTATTGACTGTGGGTGCAGGCGACGTGTGCGACTTTCTACCTCAAATATGTGATATTCTCCAGAAAAAATGCTGAAAAAGATTCTCAACATACTCAAATATATTGCACTTATAGCGGCTTGTGGAGGACTCGTGATTAATTTCATTTGGGCCAACATACAAGCCGATACAAGAACGTGCAACGAAGTTGTTATTGACATAGAGAATGACGACACAGTGGCTTTTGTTAATCGCACAACACTTATGAATATGCTTAACAAAGCTCAACTTAACCCAACAGGAAAGAATATCTCTGAAATAAATACCGACACTATCGAGAAGTTCTTCAACAACTCAGAATACCTCGAAAAGGCTGAATGTGTAATGATGAAAAACGGAAAACTTCACGTTTACACAGCTCAATTGATTCCTGTACTCAGAGTTTTCGATGGAAGCGAATCGTTCTACGTCAACAAGGATGGAAAAGCAATGAAAGCCACTAACTCAATTCACACCGAAGTTCCTATCGTAAGCGGAAATTTCCAAAATCCTGCCGATGCTCTTGTTGTGCTTCCTATTGCAAAATATGTTAGCAACAAACCATCTTTGAACGAACTCGTAACTATGTACTCTGTAAAGGACAAGAACAACATAATAATCATTCCTTCAATCTACGGGCACTTTATCAACTTTGGAAACAACACCAACATTGATAACAAATTTGCCAAATTGAAACTATTCTATAAGGAAGTAATGCCGGTAAAAGGATGGGACACTTATGACACCATTTCACTCAAATGGAATTATCAAGTCGTGGCAAACCGACGCTCGAAAAGAATCAAGCCGGTGCTTTTTGTTGACTCTACGTTAGAAGATGATGCTCCTCATTTGGAATCGATTATTCTGCCTAAAGAAACAACACCGAAACCATCGGCCGAAACAAAGAAGACTTCACCAAAAAACAAAGTAAAAAATGCTTTCAACAGAAATTAATCCGAATTAAAACACCTTTAAATACTATTCAAGCTAAGATATGGAAAAGAAACAGTATATCATCGCCATAGAGATTGGTAGTTCCAAAATTGTAGGCGTTATCGCTCAAAAAGAACTTCCGGAAGAAGCCGTTTCTATTAGAGCTATTCAAGAAACAAAAATCAGCGAAAGTGTGCGATATGGATGCATCAAGAATGTTGAAGAAGTAAAACGTAACATCAACGAAGTTATCGCCAAACTTAATGCACAAATCAAAGATGCCGAAGTTACAAGCATCTACCTAAGTCTCGCCGGACGTTCTATCCGCAATGAAATTGTGCAAGTGAAAAAGCAATTCAGCATTGAAACTCCTATCACTCAGGACATCATAAACGAAATTTTGCAAGAAGGGCGAAAAACAACTAAAACCGGTTTCGATGTTCTCGATGTAGTTCCTCAACGATTCCTTATCGACAACGTAGAGGCAAAAAAACCTGTCGGAACTTTTGCTTCCAACATATCGGCTACTATCAATACTATTATTGGAAAAAGCACGCTCAAAGCTAATCTACAACGTGTTATCGACCCAAGCATCAAGGTTAATGGTATCATTCTTACTCCTCTTGCTGTTGCAAAGCACGTTCTATCTTACGACGAACGACAACTCGGTTGTATGCTTGTCGACTTGGGAGCCGAAACCACCACTGTGTCCATCTATAAGAACGATGCTCTTTTACACTTAGCGACACTTCCTTTCGGAGGACGAAATATAACTCGCGACATTATGAGTCTTAACGTACTCGAAGAAAATGCCGAAAATCTGAAGATTACGGCAGGCAACGCTATGCCGCCAAGCGAGAGTCTTGACCAATCGGCACAAATCGACGGTATTATGGTACAAGATATTTCAAAACTTGTGGTTGCACGCAGTGGCGAAATAATTGCCAACATCAACGAACAATTTAAATTTGCCAATATCAATCCTGAAGATTTGGCTCATGGTATCATTCTTATCGGTGGCGCTAGCAAGCTCAATGGTTTCCGAGAATTAATCGAAAAGAGTTGCCACCCAAAAGTAAAATTCGGAACTTATCCTCAACACATCAACATTCTTTCAAAGAAAGCTCAGGAATCCGATCTTTACATTCAAGCCGCTTCGATTGCTACCGAAGTTGCCGAACGCATCGACCCCGAAACATCTTGCATTACTCGTATCAACAAACCCGAAGATATTGAGCAAGAACCATTAGATACCGATAACAAAAATGTTGATGTTAAGAAAACGAAAGAGACCGATAAGTCTAACGACGGCCGTAAGAAACAAGGGTTGAATCTATTGACAAAACTTAAGAATATTTTCACCGAAAATTCAACCGAAGAAGACGAAGACGGCAGCTACGATTAACAATCGTTTTGGTTTCATTTAAAAAAATATTGTGTAATTAATTATCTATTAACCATTTTCTGCGTAATTTTGCATTCGATTTGGTTAAGTGAATATTAATCACAACAGATTAACCTAATTCAACTACTTTTTTAGATATGCAAGGATTCAACGATATAAACAACGTGCCGGAAGATGTAATCAACAATCCCGGTTTCAGCGACGATAACGAAATAGAAAAAATCATCAAAGTGATTGGTGTTGGTGGTGGAGGTAACAATGCCATCAATCATATGTTCACTCAGAATATAAAAGGGGTTTCTTTCGTGGTGTGCAACACCGACCGCCAAGCTCTTAATGGTTCTAAAGTGCCCACTAAAGTTCTTCTCGGGCCTAACACTACTCATGGACTTGGGGCAGGCAACAAGCCCGAAGTGGCTAAAGCGGCAGCCGAAGAAAGCTCCGCAGAGATTGCCAAACTTTTCCAAGATGATACCAAGATGGTATTTATCACTGCCGGTATGGGGGGAGGTACAGGTACAGGTGCGGCTCCGGTAGTGGCTCGCATTGCACGCGAACACAACATTCTTACCGTAGGTATCGTTACTATTCCTTTCCTTTTCGAAGGGGAAAAGAAAATTATCAAGGCGCTCAATGGTGCCGAAGAGATGAGCAAATATGTCGATGCACTGCTTGTAATCAACAACCAACGTCTCACCGAAATATACGGCGAACTCGACTTCTTGGAAGGATTCGGTAAAGCCGACGACACTCTATCTACAGCAGCTCGCAGTATCTCTGAAATCATCACCACTCAAGGTAAAATCAACCTCGACTTCAACGATGTACGCACCACTCTTTTGGATGGTGGCGTAGCTATCATCAGTTCGGGATATGGCGAAGGAGAGCGACGTATGACTAAGGCTATCGAAGAAGCTCTTAAATCTCCATTGTTGCGCAATCGTGACGTTTATGGATCTAAACGTATCCTTGTCAACATCTACTTCTCAACTAAAGCTAATCATCGTTTCGTAATGAGCGAAGTAGATGAAATGCGTGAATTTATGTGCAAGTTCACTCATGGGCTGGATGTTATCTGGGGGGTAGCTACCGACGACTCTCTTGGTGAAAAGATTAAAGTGACTATCCTTGCTTCAGGATTCAACGTGTCGCTCAACGACGAAGTGGCTCCTAAGCCCGTTACTCCAAGCAAGCCTCGACCAATGTCGATACAAAGTAAACCGAGCGAACCCGACCCCGAAAAGGCGCAAGACCGTATCTTTGAAATATATGGTCCTGAAGCTTTGCAAAACACCGCTCGAGCCAAATACATCGTGCTTTCGCTCGACGAATACGACAACGATGAAGTAGTAGATATGATTGAGCGAACTCCTACATTCCGACGTGATTCTAAGTTCAAGGACACGATAAACGACATTATCAACACTCCGCAAAACAATGAAGTGAAGCCTGAGCCTCAACAAGAGCCTCAACAAGCAAAAAGAACAATCAGTTTTGATTAAAAAATATATTATACACCAATAAAATTGTTAACTATGGATTTATTTGAAACCATCAATAACGACATAAAAAAAGCGATGCTTGCTCGTGAGCAAGCTCGCTTACAAACTCTTCGTGGCATCAAAAAAGAGTTTCTTGAAGCTAAAACAGCTAAAGGAGGCGATGGTACTCTCTCCGATGATATGGCTATCAAGATTCTAACCAAAATGGTGAAACAACGCAAAGAATCGGCCGACATATACACATCACAAGCACGTCAAGACCTTGCCGACGCCGAATTACTCGAAGCCGCTATTATCGAAGAGTATTTGCCTAAACAACTCAACGATGAAGAACTCACTGCTGCCCTCAACGAAATAATCGCTCAAGTAGGAGCAACTTCGGCTAAAGATATGGGAAAAGTGATGGGAGTTGCATCTAAACAACTTGCCGGTAAAGCCGAAGGACGTGCCATTTCGGCTAAAGTGAAAGAACTATTGAACAATTAATCACAAAACATACATACAAAAATGTTAACTCTATCTGTAATTAAAGAGAACCCCGAAGCTGTTATCGAACGATTGGCTGTAAAACACTTCGATGCTCGAGCTCTTATCGAACGTATCATCGAACTCGACAAAGTGCGCCGCAATCGACAACAAGCACGCGACAACCAAGCTGCCGAACTCAATAAAATGGCGGCTGCTATCGGAGCTTTGATGAAACAAGGCAAAAAGGATGAAGCCGAACAAGCAAAAGCTAAAGTAGCCGAACTCAAAGAGAATAACAAGGCTATCGATGAAGAATTGAAAGTTGCTGAAGACGAAATCACAAACATTCTTCTCAATATCCCTAATCTTCCTTGCGATATGGTGCCACTTGGCAAAACTGCCGAAGACAACGTGGTCGAAAAGGAAGGTGGTGCTATGCCTGAACTTGGCGATGACGCTCTACCTCATTGGGATTTGGCTAAAAAATACAACATCATCGATTTCGACCTTGGTGTAAAAATCACAGGCGCAGGATTCCCGGTATACATCGGCAAAGGTGCTCGCCTGCAACGCGCACTTATACAATTCTTCCTCGACGAAGCAAGCAATGCCGGATATATCGAAGTGCAACCACCTTACGTCGTTAACGAAGCTTCCGGATACGGAACAGGACAACTTCCCGACAAGGAAGGTCAAATGTACCACTGCGGACTCGACAATCTTTACCTCATTCCTACGGCCGAAGTTCCTGTAACCAACATCTATCGTGATGTTATTTTCGACCAGAAGGACCTTCCTAAAAAGAATTGTGCTTACTCGGCTTGTTTCCGTCGTGAAGCAGGTTCTTACGGGAAAGACGTACGCGGACTCAACCGCCTACACCAATTCGACAAAGTCGAAATAGTACGTATCGAAAAGCCCGAATGCTCTTATGCTGCTCTTGAAGAAATGAAGGATCACGTTCAAGGATTGCTTGAAAAACTTGAATTGCCTTGGCACATTCTTCGACTATGCGGAGGCGATATGAGCTTCACTTCGGCTATCACTTTCGACTTCGAAGTTTGGTCAGGCGCTCAAAAGCGTTGGTTGGAAGTAAGTTCTGTATCTAATTTCGAAAGCTACCAAGCCAACCGTTTGAAATGCCGTTATCGTGGCGACGACAAAAAAACTGTACTTTGCCACACTCTCAACGGATCGGCTCTTGCCCTTCCTCGCATCATGGCGGCTCTTCTCGAAAACAACCAAACTCCCGAAGGCATTCGAGTGCCAAAAGTACTACAAAAATACACAGGTTTCGAAATCATCGACTAAAAAACAACGTAGACACTCCACACAGGGCTGAATTCTTCAAATGGATTCAGCCCTGTTTTTTAGATATTTTAAAAAAAGTTTAGCGGAAAGTAATATAATTATTCGTATTTTTGTCATCAAACTAATATTTTATGACCCGGCACAAAACTTCTCTCAAAGTAATCGTGTTGAATCTATATAAACTGTAAAATTATATGAAACGTCTCCTCTTTTCACTCACAATACTCATTATCACACTCGGCAGCACTTTAGCCGACGACAATAAATATGCACAAGCTGCATTCAACGACAAGACTTACGACTTCGGTATCATCAAAGAAGAAAAAGGGCCTGTAAGCACTACATTCCAAGTCACCAACACAGGAAACAAGCCACTACTTATCATTGATGTTGCTGTATCTTGCGGTTGCACAACCAGTCAATTCACAAAGCGCCCCATTGCGCCCGGAAAATCAGGTGAGATCAAGATAACCTACGACCCCACAGGGCGTCCGGGAGCATTCAAAAAAGACATCAAAGTGCGCACAAACGGGCGAGAACGACGCACCACTCTATTCATCGAAGGCACAACAATACCTGCACAAGCAAAATAAGCCACACGTATGAGAATCTCGTTGCTGTCCGTCATAATCATCTTCTCATCACTCTTTGCACAAGCGCATGGAAGTGCAACGTGGCTATCCACATCACACCACTTCGGTTCATTCCACGAAGAGGTCGGTAATATGTCACACACATTCAAGATGGTCAACACAGGCGACAGCACCCTGCGCATCACCAACGTGCGTGCCACTTGTGGCTGCACTGCCACACAACACACCACAGCTCCCATTGCGCCCGGCGACACTGCTACTGTTACTGTAACCTACAACCCCGTCGGACGTCCGGGACAATTCAATAAAACAGTCTACGTATTCACCGATGGCACACCACACAAATCCGCTCTCACCATCGTAGGAAATGTGATAGCGGCACCGGCAACCATCAGGTCTCAATTCCCGGTGAATATCGGAGCCTTACAACTCAACCGAAACATCGTTCCATTTGGCGACATCACCAAAGGACGCACACGCACACAGTTCATCAACGTCTACAACTCAAGCAACGACACACTGCAAGTCATATTTTCCAATGTACCTTCGCACATAAAAGTGGAAATGATTCCACCCGTCATAGCTCCGGGCTCGACAGCCACAATAACACTTGCCTACGACTCGCAAAAAGTCGACACTTGGGGACTTTCACAACACAACTTCACTATCGGCACTCTGCCCGCAACAAGCACAGCCAAGATCGATATCACAGCATATATCAACGAAAACTTCGGCACGCTCACACAAGAGCAACGCAAAAAAGCACCCGTAGCCGAAATATCCACCGAAAGAATAAATCTCGGAGCAATACCCGCCTCCGACAGCATCGCCACAGCATCATTTCAAATCACCAATAGTGGCAAATCATCGTTGCTCATTCGACGCATCTACACCCTCGACCCCGCAATCACCATCACCGCAAAAAAGGACAAAATAAAACCGGGTAAATCGGTCACTGTGAACATAACAGCCCACACACCACAACTCGGCAACATCATAAATTCCAAACTGATAATCATCACCAACGACCCTACATCACCGCAACAACCGGTGCGCATCGTTGGAACAATCGACAAATAATTCTGACAATAACTAAAAAAACATCATAGATATGGAACACCCCGAAAACGATGAAAAATACGTCGGTCTGACAGTCAACGAAGGCGTTGCACAACCGCCAATCGTAAACCCATACCTCAAGCGCAAACGACGTCGCACGCTTCTAAGTCCTGCCGAATACGTGGAAGGCATTCTCAAGGGCAACCTGAGCATCTTGAGCCAAGCTGTTACACTCGTCGAAAGCCAAAACCCGGAGCACCAGGCAGTAGCTCAGGAAGTAATCGAAAAATGTCTGCCCCACTCGGGCAACTCTCGTCGCATTGGTATCACAGGCGTGCCCGGAGCCGGCAAAAGTACATCTATCGACGTGTTTGGTCTCCACGTACTCAAGAATGGGGGCAAACTTGCCGTACTTGCTATCGACCCAAGTAGCGAGCGTTCTAAAGGCAGTATACTTGGCGACAAGACTCGTATGGAAAAGCTCACACTACACCCCGACGCATTCATTCGCCCCAGCCCATCGGCAGGTTCACTCGGTGGCGTGGCTCGCAAGACACGTGAAAGCATTATCCTATGCGAAGCCGCAGGCTATAACAATATCATTGTCGAAACCGTAGGTGTCGGACAAAGTGAAACGGCGGCACATTCTATGGTCGACTTCTTTCTGCTAATTCAACTCGCAGGCACAGGCGACGAACTGCAAGGCATCAAGCGAGGTATTATGGAAATGGCCGATGGTATCGTTATCAACAAAGCCGATGGCGACAATATCGAACGCGCCAAACTCGCTCAAACTCAATTCCGCAATGCACTTCACCTATTCCCACTTCCGCCAAGCGGTTGGACACCCGAAGTACTAACCTACTCAGGCTACTACGAAATCGGAATACCCGAAGTGTGGGATATGATCGACCGTTACTTTGAATTTGTAAAAGCCAACGGATATTTTGAGCAAAAACGACGCGAACAAGACAAATATTGGATGATTGAAACCATCAACGAACGCCTGCAAGCAAGTTTCTACAACGACCCCGAAATCGAAGACCTGCTTATCAGCAAAGAAAACCTCGTATTAAGCAACAAGCAGAGTTCATTCGTAGCAGCCCACGACATTCTCAACCGCTACTTCGAAAAACTCCGCCAACAATAACACACTTTCAAGAAGAGGGCAACCCCATTCCGGTTGCCCTCTCTTATTATTTATGCTCCTTGCGCCATTGAAGCCGCCCTCTCGTCATCTCCTCTTTTATCCCGCCATTCTCAAGAAAATCCTGTTTGATACGATCAAAATAGCGTTTAAGCAAATAATCCGTTAGGCGAATAAGGATTATCGCAATATTAGCAATCGTTTCATCCGAGCGCTCCTTTATCGCATTTTGGTAATATTCCGACTCATTATGTGCAGCACAAGCGCGACGTGCCTGTTCATGCTTTTCACTTGATTCCTCCCACAACTGCAAACCCCTTACCCTTAAATAATCCTTATAATCCTCAAGAAGTTCTTGCAGACTCGCTTTCGCAACATTCAGCAATTTTATCTCCATTTCAGAAGAAGTAGTAGCAGCAGAACAACCCTCCACGATATTCTGTTTACCCGACCGAGCCGCTTGTATCATTTGATCTATTGTGCGGTCACCTTTACACAAATACTTATGAGCAAAATAGAATGTCACATCATACACGCACATAGATTTCTTGTAGCAAAGAAGTTCCTCATAATTACCCTTTTGTCTGATAAAATCGCGGTTCTGCATAAATTCAAGTTTTTGCAAAAATAAAGAGACTCAATCATTTCAGCAACAAAAAACATTATTTTCTTAACAAAGACCACAAAAATTATTACTCCCACACATACCCCCCTGCCTTTTAGCCCTTTTCGCCCCTTGCACCCTCTCAAGCCCTCTCAAGCCCTTACCACTCTTCATTGATGAATCATTGATTCAACATTCTCGCCCCAAAATAAGGTTATTTACAATAAAATCAGTACTTTTGTAATGAAGTAGATTCCTTGTACAGAAAAAATCTTATCAAACGAAACGAATATTCATCAAATGCCATATGGAGACGAGCAAGTGCGAAAACCTATGATTTGGGATTAATAGAAGATGAAGGATTTAAAACAATATACCGACGAACAAATCATTAATGGCATCGTAAACAATGATCATTCGATGATTGAGTATTTCTTTTTCAAGAAATGCAAATCGTTGTTCGCATATATCATTCAGAGTGTTTTTGATTATCAGATAGATGAAAATACACTAATTAGTGAATTATATATTTATCTACAATCGAACGATTGGCATAAAATCAAGCAATTCGATTATCGTAGCAAATTGACAACATGGACAAGTGTTGTAGCTGTACGATATTTTCAGAAAAAGAGAGAAATACTGATAGAATCAGAAACGTCACAGGCTCTAAACGGGAAAACAGACTATGGATTTAATCCTAATTTCTGTATAGAGCGAAGAATTGATATTTGCGATGCCTTGAGTAAGATGCAGAATATACGCTATCGTCAAGTAATTGAGATGCTTGATTTACAAGAGATGCGTCCCGACCTATTGGCAGAGCAAATGAATGTTACAGTTGATAACCTATATAACATCCATCGTCGTGCGTTATTGCAACTGCGAATGCTGATGGGCAGAAAGGAGGATTATTATGATTGATTGGAACGATAATATTTCTGATGAGATGTTGGCTGCTTATCTTGATGGCAACGCCAATATGGAAGAATGTTCATTGATTCAAAACCAAATGGGTAGTGACTCAATGTTGTCCGAAGTCATCGACATCGTCAATGATATTAATCATTTGGGATTAACCATGGGCAATGATAACTTGATTATGAACCCTATGGATAATAACATAGATTGGAACAGTGGTATGGATATAATATCTTCTCCATTGCAAAGTATTCCCGAATACAATGATAGTTTATCTCAATTTGATTCATTTGACAATGGATTTGATAGAGATAGCTTCGATAATAACGATTTAGACAACATATTTGATAATACATTAGAAGAGTAATATTATGGCAATAATTGAAAGTTTAATAGGAGCATTAGGCGGTATTGGAGGTGTAATGGCAATTAACAAAATTGTCGATTATGTTGTACCTATAAAATATCAACCACAGTTCAAAGCTCAAAAAGAGCGTGATGATAGATTGCAAGAATTCCAAAAGCGTCAGCAGAAAGAGAATCAGATGTTCCAGGCTGAGCGTGATGCTCAACAGCAGGCATTTCAAAGGCAGAGGGATGCAGAACAGCGTCACTTCCAGATGGAGATGGAGGCAAATAGAATGGCATTCCAAGAGCGTATAGAAATGCGTCGTTTACAAGTCCAAAAACAGTTGGAGGAGCAAAGAGTAAAATTAACCATTGCTCTTAATGAGATGAATATCAAGAATAGCCGTGAGATAGCCCGTTTCAATGCAATGGCTATGCGAGAAACGCAAATTCTTGTTGCTCGTGAGAATGCTCAGAATCTACTACAGGACCGTATGGTTCAAGATGCTCTAAAGAATTTTCCATTAAATATTTCGCCGCTTGTGTTGTTGAAGAATCGACCTCATTCACTTGCATCTTTATTGCGATTTACCGTGGGTGAAAATTGTAATATGGCTGATGTGGCAAGCGATGTGATGAACTATGCAGAGAATCCTGAGGCTTTGAATGTTTTTGTGGCTCCTGTGTATGTTGACTCAAAGATAAAGAATCGTGAAATACTTAGCCGACAGATTTGGGATACTACGTATCAGCGCCTGGAAAGTTTCTTTACTACATATTATAATAGAAGAAGTGAACGTCCTGTAATATTCTATCCTACAGCATGGAATGATAAATATAGTCCGGGAATGCACGCAAGTGAAACACTACATTTCTTCTTGCGTGATATGCCTTGTGTGGTTCTTGAACCAAGATTCGATGGAAACAATTTCCGTATTATGGTATCTTCGTGGGGATTAGGCTATACCTCTACCGAGCACGTTCGTACAGAACTGAATTTCAATATCAATATTGATGCTATTCTTGCTTATTCTGTTTATGAACGCTCAAAAACAGCTTTGGGAGTACTGAATGATTTGGCAAAAGCCGACATCGCAGAAACAGAAAAAACGCCATTCTTTATGCAGCAACGAATTTTAGAACGAAATATAAAGCTCTATGAATCGTTGCGTATTGATGAGCGTATCGGTAATAAAGAAAAAATGAATGAGATTGATGCATTTGGCATTTACAATATCTTCAAGATTGAGCCTGTACAAGACTTAGCCTTATTGTCTAAATCTTTATCAGCTCAGATAGGTATGACTTTGGCAACGCTTACAGACATCCATCATCTGCGTTCTACAGATATCAATCCTATATATCCTAAATTATTGAAAGAAGAATTCCCTGAGTTGTATAACAACAAGGAACTTTGTGACCAATTGTTCAAAAGTTATAAGAAAGTTTTTTTGCGAATAATAGAAGAAGAAACATATTTACTTTCTCCTGAAGAAAGAGGAATGTTACAGAGCAACAGATCTTTACAACTAAACGAAATAAAGACTCTTTTGGCTATTCAAGATGAAGAAAAATCAAATGAGGAAATAGAATATCTTATTCGTGAATACTGCAGAAAGACATTTGGTGTTGAAGATCCCGATTTCAAGTATGTTTGGGAGACTTGTTTGGATGAAATGAGTGCTAAGGATAAGCCATTTTTTGAGTCGCTTTTACCACAGATTAAAGATGAAGCAATGCAGAGACAATTAAAAAAGAAACTTAATCGATTAGTTTAAAAGCATTATAATGAAAACCCTTTATATAAACATTAATAATGAGGAAGTCCAATCAAATGAGGAGCTTGAAGTTCTGAATTATGATTTGAATAGTGATTTCTTCTTTTATATTGGCGAGAAGATATCGAAAGGTTGTAAGGTTGAGAATGAAAATGCTCTTATCACAGGCTTCAACACCAAAGACAACGAGGAAGACTATAAGCAAATAATCAATCAATGGAATGAGATTAAAACAATTCTGTTTAACGAAGAGTGTGAGGATAAATTTGAACTTACTCTTCCTAATGGTTATATCCATTGGTTGCGTTACAGTGAAAAGTATAACTCTATATACGAGAGAAACTTCTCTCATGGTGAGCCTACAATAATCACCATTGATATGGAAGAACTATATGAGGATTCTGTTGAGGATTTGCAACGTAAAATATTACGCAAACTCCAACGTGAAGACTTGTGCCTTGAAATAGATGAGATTGTCTTCAATGATGATGCGGTAACTCGTAGATCTCCAATTGTCCGTACTATTAAGGATAAATATGATGGTGTCGGTTTTAAGGCTTATAAAAAATGGTTGGAAGATAGTAAGGAAAAAACTCGTGATGTTTTAAATTTATGTGAGAAGTGTAAAGAGGAACCTTGTGAAAGTGAGAATCCTGAGGATTTTCTTTTTCCCATTGATGGCATAACTTTGGGAAAGACTCTTATAAGTGAGGTGAATAACAATGATATAGAAGAGCATCAGTTTGCAGTTTCATATAAAACTGACAATGGAATTGTATTTTATGGATATGAAAATGTAAATAACAGGTTCGTCTATGCTGTACTAGAATCCAAATACAGCATGCCAATGAAATGGAAAAAGCAGATTGGATTAGATTTTGGCTATAAATATGAAAAATGTATAAAAATACTATTGAATAAAGGGTATAAAATTAAAATTAAAGATGATTTTGGTATATTGTTAATTACCCCCAATAAATTGTACTTTATAACTCTTGATTTTGATTTTAGAAAAAAACTAGATGGTGTTAATGTAATTTTAAATAAGTGCCCATACTGCAATTCAAGTAATTTTGATTTTTTAGATTTAGATACTGCACCAATTTGTAAAAAATGTGGTAAAGCATATGATGAACTAGAGAAAAATGGAATTATTGATAAAAAAGAAACAAATATAGAAGATCCTATTTGCCCAAATTGCAGTTCTGATGATGTAGATGATGACGGCTCTGATTATCTCCAATATACTTGTAATGATTGTGGGCATAATTGGGGACACGATGATACCGTAGAGTGCCCTGAATGTGGCTCTGATGACGTAGAGAATGACGGCACAGACAATATGCAATATGAATGTAATGCATGTGGTCATATATGGGGTGACGATGAGATATACGACAATGATGACGAAGAAGATTATGATGACGATACGGATAATGCAGGTAATCAGATGTCTGAATATATAGAATCTTTTGATGTTATTATTGGAAGATCTACAAAATACGATGTTCAAAGAAAAGGAGGTGTACTTGTCAATCCCGATACAGGTTATGGAGAATACAAAATGCCTAATAATATCAAGGTATTCTTCTTTAATAATAATTATACTATCAACCATATTGCGGTGCATAAAGAAGCAGCTAATAACATTCCATCTTTTTATAAACAGCTCGGTTTTTATTGGGGAATGCCTGAGTATGAATTTAAACAGATCTTTGAAGGCTTAGGTTTTTATAATGTAGGCAAATATGATTTCAAACCAGAAGAAATTCATGCGTTCAAAAGATGTGAAAAATACAACTGTACAATAAAGTTGTCTGTTCAATATGATTGGCGTTTAGGTGGAATGTGGAATTTTAGTATTGATTGTATCCCTCCACATATAAAATGTGATTAGATATGGATTTCTTTGATAACATAAACACAGATGCGTTACAACCATTGCAGGACATATTTCCCGATGGTTGGTTTGATGATATACGCCAATTATACGGTGAAAGTTTGTCGGATGACATGATTTCACAATCTGTGGAGGAAACTTGTGATTTCTTCCACATAGATGAACCTGCAATAGTTTCTGAAGGTTGGACAACTGGCGTATATCCAAACAATGATTTCACATTACAAGATGATGTCCTCATTTTCAATAGAGAACAGTTGCTTGATATGGGTATATCAGGAAAGGATGGTTTGGACTTGGTAATGACTCACGAGGGAACTCATCGTGTGTTGCAAGGAATGGAACACCTTGAGTTTGATTCTCACCAGGAGGAATTATGTTGTGATTATATGGCTGGTGTACGAGCTGGACTGAATGGAATTGATGTGTCACAAATGGAGAATTCTTTAATGTACACACCCGAATCAGAAACACATCCGGCAGGTGTTGATAGAGTTGAATCTATTGAAGCAGGTGTTCGCTTTGCTCAACAGTATTACGCAGAATATAACATGGCTCCAACATTTAATGAATGTTTGGATAACTTCTGCGAAATAAATGAGGTCGAGCAAGGTGAACAAAGAACCCTCAGAGAAGAATATGCCCCATCGGGTTTGAATGCTTACCATTCTTCTGAAAGTACAGGTGGTGTAGCGTTTGTGGACTATGACATAGATGAAAGTAATCCGACTTTTAAGGGTTATACGCAAGAGGAAATTAACAGTAAGAAGAAAAAAGCTGAACTGGATATGAGCCACTGGAAAGGAGAGATGCGAAGTCATGGTGAATTAGCAAAACATGAGATGTGGCGAGAATCCGAGATGGCTCATGTGAGAAATGCTGAGCGTAATTATGAAAAAGCAAAAGCAGAATACAACAAATGGAGTAATATGAAACCCGACAAAAAGTGAATCCCGATCTAACAACGTTGCAAATATTTGATAATTGTGATATTCTATGTGACTGCAATTTTTATCCGAATGTATTTATTTGACACATTCTCCACAATAACTTTGGGAATAATTACTTAAATAATAATTATATTTGCACTATAATCAAGCACTCTCCATTCTATGAACTGGCGGAAAAGTATCATAATAGCTCTTTGCTCTATCGTTGTGCTTTGCACAGCCTGCCATGGCGACAATCCTCATACTGATGAGCCGCGCCTACCCGAAACACCCACCGAAACTCCAAACAGCCCCGACAACCCTACACCAACCCCCTCCGACTCTACCTCCGCAGAGCCATCCTCTCCCGTCGACACCACTGATGTGCCAAGCACACCCATCGTGGATATAAGCAACATCACACAAACACTATGCAACCCCGATGCGTCTACTCAAGCATCTCAACTTTACACCCTGATGCTCGCCGACTACGGCAAAAAAACATATTCGGGAATCACCGAACCACATATCAACACAACACCCCTTTCCGACAAAATTTTCAACTCAACTCAAAAACGACCCAAAATCGTATTCTACGACCTCGAAAATCTTCACACCGACAGTCTGAACAACATCGAAAATATCATCGCCCACATCTCTGCCGGAGGATATGTCGGTTACACTTGGAATTGGCTTACACCCGCATCATCGACGGACAACCCCCAAAACTACTCCGCCGACAGCCCTTTCAGCATAGCTAAAGCGCTGATTGACAACAATTGGGAATTTCAATTTCTCCTTTCCGACATCGAAAAATTCGCAAAACACTGCGACAAGCTCCGACAAGCAGGTATCACTGTGATTTTCAACCCATTAGCCTCACACAACCCAAATCGATGGTGGACAAGGAAAACAGCCCTCCACTTCACCGAGTTGTGGAAACTTCTATACGACCAACTCGCTGTGCGCCACCAACTTAACAACCTTATATGGGTGTGGACCGCACCGGCACAGCATCTCAACACACCATCGACACTCACACAATGGTATCCTGGCGACAGATACGTCGACATCATCGGTGTAAACCTCTGTGAATCAAGCACATCAATCTCGCAAAACGACATTTACACCACCCTGCACACCACCTTCGAAGGTAAAAAAATGCTCGCTCTTTCACAATGCCGACACATCCCATCCACATCGTCTATGTGGCTGTATTTCAACATATTACCACCCACAACATCAACCTCAACAGCACCTTCAATCGAAGAATGGAGTAATATCCTCAATAATCAACACACAATCTCACTACCGTAACACCCTATACACCAACCCATTAGCCAACACACCATTCAAAAACACCCACAACACCACTGCATAATCAAAAAAATATTGTACCTTTGCATTTTATTATATAACTGAGAAGTCAACCACTTATGAACATTAGTTTTTTCAAATTTCAACCTTACTTGAAATCGGTGCTTTGGGGCGGCGAAAGAATCGCCGAATACAAAGGTATCGTCACCGATCAGAAACAGATAGGTGAAAGTTGGGAAATTTCGGGCGTAACCGGGCGTGAATCAGTAGTTTCCGAAGGAGAAGACGCAGGGTTGACTATCGTCGAACTTATAAGAAAATACAAAGGCGCACTACTTGGCGACTCTATTTACGCTAAGTACGGCGACACCTTTCCGATACTTGTAAAGTTCCTTGACGCCAAACAAGACCTCTCATTACAAGTTCATCCTAACGACACAATTGCAAAAAATCGCCACAACTGTCTCGGGAAAGCCGAAATGTGGTATATCATCGACACTATCGATAATGCAAAAATAAATGTTGGTTTCAATCAATCAATTTCGCCCAAAGAATATGAGCGACGAGTAAAGAACAACACTCTTATGGATGTAGTTGCTTCTCACAAATCTCATCCCGGCGACTTATTCTTCCTTCCTGCAGGACGCATACATAGTCTTGGAGCGGGAAATCTTGTTGCCGAAATTCAACGTACTTGTGATATCACATATCGAGTTTACGACTTCGATCGTCGTGATGCGCAAGGCAACACACGCGAACTCCACACCAAACTTGCAAAAACAGCTATCGACTACACCGTACACGACAGCTATGTTACATCTTGTCCTTGTGGAATCACTGGTGAAACCAAACTTGTAAAATGTGAATACTTCGACACAAGTCGCATTATTGTAGCAGGCGAACACAAAATACTTTCACCCGAAGCTCAATCATTCCGCATAATAATGTGTATCAAGGGAGAGCTACAATTATTCGATGAAAAAGGAAACACATCTACATTGCGACAAGGCGAAACCCTGCTTGTTCCTGCATGCACTGCTGAAGTTGTACTGAAAGGTAACGCAGAACTGCTCACAGCCACTGCAATATAATCAATTATCCTTCACAAGATACTTATCATATATTTGTCGGCACCAATACACCACAGGAGTGTCAAGTAAACTTGTAACTATATATATAGCATAGCTACTTGCAAATATACTCCACAACACCTCTATTGGATACATACCATAAAACGCGAGAAACGTATATAAGAACGTGTTGAATAGCTGAGATATCAACGTTGAGCCATTATTTCTTATCCACAATCCGCTGCGCGCATCTCCAAAGCGTTTCTTACACCAATCCCACCATTTATGGTACAACCACACATCTGTCAGCTGAGATACAAGATACACCAACAGCGACACACACACCACTCTAGGAGTTACTGCAAATATAGTATCAAATGCCCCACGCGCCCAATCGTTGGCACTCGGTGTGTAAAGAAGCCACATTTGGGAAATTATCACAAACAGCACCGAACACGACGAACTTATTATCACAGCTCGATTCGCCTCCTTTTTACTATGATTCTCACTAAGAATATCAGTCATAAGGAAAGTACTTGCAAACAACACATTTCCAAGTGTCATTTCTATACCAAAAGCATCTACAAGCAGCAACACTTCTATATTAGCAAGAATCGTAACCAGTACATTCATAGCTATAATGCCCGTTTTACCAAACAAACGATAAAACAGCATCACACTGCCATAAATAAGCACAAACGATACTATAATCAATAATTCATTCATTTCTATCTGTTTCTTATTTCCCACCCACACCAAAGTCGGTGTTGTGCAGCAATATATCTACACGTGGATTATCTTTATATTTTGCATACACTTCATTCATAAACAATTCACGTACAGAATCATCGGGCTTCAGTGCAGCACTATTCTCTATCATAATATTCACACATACCCGGTCGAACCAACGCAACCCTATCTCAACATCCGAAATCATCGATTCCACTGTCTGCCCCGGCAGACCGAAAAGCAAGCAACATTCATCAAAACCTTCGTTTAAACGTTCCGGGTCAGTTTCCCTTATACCTTTAAGCATTACCCGTTCGCGATAATCGGCATCAAAAGTCTCAATCCCGGTCTTTATTCTGAGTCCCACACCAATTTTGGCAAATCGTTCTCTTAATGCTGCAATCTTATTACGATAAAGCCAATGACACTCAAAATGCAACGTTTTCACAGCCTTTTCTGCACACACACCTTCAATAAGGTGCATCGTACTCTCATCAAGTTCACAAAACGAGCCGGAGTTGATAACCTCAAGCACTCCATACTCTCCGGTTACACAATTTAATGCCATTCTGTTTATCAACAAATTCTCCTGTTCATCGACCGAAGCATCATCGTGATAGTCACAGAAAGCGCAACGTTTGTATCGGCATCCCCGACCGCGCAAAAGCACAATCTCACGAGGATTCTTCTCTTTTATGACCGCATAACGTTGCATCACTTTTCATCTCCGTCAAGATTACCTTCAAAGATAAATTGGTCGTCATCATCATAGAACTCTTCATCATCGTCCCATTCTTCTTCAAACTCCTCTTCTTCTACAGGTATATCACTTATATCGAAAATAAACTCATCTTCTTCTTTCACTCTACGTTTGGCATCCAGATCTCGATGAGTTATTTTTGTAGGTATTCTATTATTTTCGTCATTAATTGCACGCCATAGAGCATCTTTCAACTCCACAAGCCCCATATTCGCCACCGATGAAATAAACACACACTCCACACCCTCGGGCACTTCGCTACGCATTTCCTCCATCAGTTCTTCATCGAGCATATCACACTTCGTTACAGCAAGTACACGAGGTTTATCTACCAAATCGGGATTAAATTGTTGCAATTCATTGCACAATATTCCATATTCCTTCTTGATATCATCACTATCGGCAGGCACCATAAACAACAGCACCGCATTACGCTCAATATGTCGCAAGAATCGCAACCCAAGACCACGTCCTTCACTTGCACCCTCAATGATACCAGGGATATCTGCCATCACAAACGATTGGTTATTTCGATAACTCACAATACCAAGATTAGGCTCAAGTGTTGTAAACGGATAATTTGCTATCTTAGGTTTAGCCGCCGAAATCGACGACAAAAGAGTCGATTTACCTGCATTAGGAAACCCTACAAGCCCCACATCGGCAAGCAATTTCAACTCAAGAATGATAGTCTTTTCAATGGCAGGCTCTCCCGGTTGAGCATATCGGGGTGTGCGATTAGTAGCAGTAGCGAAATGGCAATTACCAAGTCCGCCCTTACCACCTTTCAACAACTTTATCACTTCACCGTCCTCAGTAACATCACACAAGAACTTACCGGTTTCGGCATCATATACAGCTGTTCCACATGGCACCTCAATCGTACGGTCCTCTCCGTCTTTCCCAAAGCTACGGTTTCTGCCACCCGATTCGCCATTAGTAGCAAATACATGACGCTGAAATTTCAAATGAAGCAATGTCCACAAATTTCGATTCGCCTTCAAGAAGATATGACCTCCGCGACCACCATCTCCGCCGTCCGGTCCACCCTTAGGGACATACTTAGCTCTGCGATAATGCTTTGAGCCTGCTCCGCCCTTTCCCGAGCGGCACATAATCTTCACATAGTCGATAAAGTTTGATTCTGCCATAAATAAAAATACATTTAGAACCACAAAGTTAGCTATAAATTGCCAAATTGCCCCAACATCAACTATTTTTTGTGCATCTTTACATAAATTCTAACGTTAATTTTGTATATTTGCGATAATATTTGTTTTATATGCAGTAATATGCACATAATTCTTAACTAAAGTTTTACGATTATGAAATTCTGGATTAGAATAAACGGTTTGCAAGAAGGTCCGATGGAAATAGACCAAATGAAGCAGTACAACATCACTCCTACCACCTATGTTTGGTGTGCAGGAATGAAAGACTGGGCCTATGCGAGAGATGTCGATGACCTCAAAGAAGTTCTTCAGCAATGCACTAATGAGAACGTTCCAACACCACCTACCAATCCGGAAACCCTCGACATTGATACAGCAAATGACGTTGTAGAAACCAACGAAGTGGAAGAATTCGAACCTCAAATCGACGATAAACCAGCTGAAGAAGAAGACATAGCCAATGAGCCTATTGTTCATACAGCTCCCATTGTTGACGAACCTCAGCAATCAGCTCCCACACAACCCGAAACCGACGTAAAGAGCAAAGATGTACCACCTTGTCCTCCTACCAATCTTGTGTGGTCAATTCTTGCTACAGTATTATGTTGCCAAGTTTTAGGCATCATTGCCATTGTGTTCTCAGCACAAGTTACAAGCAAATACAATACAGGTGATTATACCACCGCAAAGAAATACAGCGAATGGTCGGCATGGTTAGTTATAGCAAGTATCGTGTTGTCTATTCTTTGGAGTTCGTTTGCACTTCCGTTTATGATAATAGCCGAAATGATGTAATCATTCATTTGCGGCGAAAACGTCCAAACACATATTCAAAAGCATCGGCTTGAATCTTAGATTTCATAAGCCAATTAAGCAATACGTACACGCCACCCGACACCACAAGTTGGGTGGCTAATAATATCCATGCATTCGATATGAAATACGATAATGCCACACTTGGAGCAAGAGCCACTATAGTAAGAGCCACATAAGGCAATGCATCTTTCACCAACGACCATCTACTATACCCGGTAACCTTTCCCACAAGATATAGAGCATAAAAATAATACACCACACCCGCAAACACTTGTCCGGCTACAAGCCAAGTAACCCCAAACGGAATCGTTACCACTATAGCAATCACTGTCGACACATCTTTCACAACTTCCGAATACACATACTTGCGCGATGCGCCACACGAAATTATATAATTGTTATACAACGACGTTATCACAGTAAAGATGCCACGCACAACAAGAAGTTGGAACA
Organism: Bacteroidales bacterium; assembly: GCA_015061055.1. GTDB lineage: Bacteria > Bacteroidota > Bacteroidia > Bacteroidales > Muribaculaceae > RGIG4576. The sequence goes on along the minus strand of SUXH01000005.1, from coordinate 67,385 downwards.
TCAGTATCGCCGAATCCCATTTCGTACCGAAAAACACGTGAAATATCTGCGTACTGCACACCAACAACAACCCCATTGAAAAGAATGTAACATATCCCGTAAAACGATTGGTTTTTGCTATCATTCGGGCATATTCTTGTTTATCGTCTTGCTTTGCGCTCAACAATGGCAGAAACGACGCAGTAAACACTTGCGAGAGCGACATCACCCCCATTTTGCTCCACTTATCTGCCTGGCTGTAATTACCAAGCTGAACAAGATTGTAGTGTGCACCTATGATGAATGAATATATGTTCATAAAGATTGTATTCAAGAACGAGCTTGCCATCACACCGGCTCCGACACTAAAAATAGAACGCAACGAAGCAACACTAAATTCCATTCGTGGAGACCACGCCGACGTAATCCATAAAATACCCGATTTCACCATAGCAAGTGTTATCGATTGCCACACTATAGCCCAAGCACCCCAACCCGACAACGCAAGCCATATACCCACAACACCGCTCACCACAAGACCTATCACATTGCTCACTGCAATCATTTTTACGGTCATCTGTTTCATCAAACGATTCGTTTGTACTATAGCCGTAGCATTCAATATAAATGTTACAAACATCACGCGCGACAATGGAATAAGTTGCCCTTCTGCATGAAAAATCGAATCAATCCAAGGAGCACATAACCACAGCACTACATAAAGCATCACACTCATTCCGAGATTAAACCAGAACACAGTACTGTAATCTGTTTCCGAAGGATTCTTACGTTGAATCAAAGCTGTAGAAAATCCGCTATCCACAAACAACGAAGCAAATGCCTGAAACACAAGGATAGCCCCTACAAGACCAAACTCCTCTTTCGACACCACATTAGCAAGAACTATACCCGTAACTGCATATAGTACCTGCGATGAAAACTTATCGATTGTGTTCCACTTCAACGTCCTCGCCGTTTTCAACTTCAATCCGGTTTCTTCTTCTCGATTTTTCATATTCACTTGCAAAAATAACAAAAAAAAAATTTATTAGGTACATTACAAAGAAAAGACGCATCTTAACGACACGCCTTTTCCTCGTAATTTTATTTTCAACACCTATTATTGCACAAATTCATATTCAGTTACAGACTTAAATCCAGCTGCGCCAAAGTATTTCTCAATGCTACCATTAAGTTTAACTTTCTTTCCAAGATTTGTAGGATTATCCACAAGATTAAGAGCTGTTCTAACAGATCCCGAAGGCAACTGAACCGGAATACATTCTGCAACTGACGTTGCATTCGGATTATCCGAAATAAGGATATTACTTGCAGTAGCAGTAGCAGCACTGAACACAGCATTTGTGCTCAATGTCATACCATCAACACTACCCACAATATAACCTACAACCCAAGCCGATTTTTTTGAACCATCAACAAAGTTCGCCTTTGCTGTTGCTACTGAGTATGGCTCTGACTGAGAACCTGCGCCGGTAGTTGGTTGGTCGTTTGTACCTGGTTCTTCTCCACCAGTATTGTCCGACACATCACCAAACTTAACATCATCAACACACCAAGTAGCATAGTTAGCATCAGCAGTAGCATAGAAACGGAAACCTACATACACTACATCACCATAAGAACTCAAATCCAAGTCGCCAGAGTTTACCCAATCAGAGTAACCACTTGCAGGAGCTGTTGCTATAGCAGGGTTAAGTTTTGTCTTAGTTGCTGTTGCAGGATCGTTAGTACTCATCACATACACTTCAAACACTGAAGTTGTGTTGCCATAACCATTTACTTGTGTACGGAACGACAATGCCTTTGCGGTTGCATCTTTTACATTCAATGCAGGAGTAATCAACCAACTATCAAACGGAGGTTGAGTACCCTTATAACCTGTCATTGCTGCATAGCCATTATTATTGTATGTAGTTTGATACCAAGCCTTATCACCCGACACTTTCACATTAGTCCAATTAGAAGGTAGAGATGAATTGAATCCTTCATTTACAGCAGTCACAGGATCAGAAGAAACCGGGGTATCATCTCCCGAAGATCCTCCACCTTCGATTTCATATTCAGTTACAGACTTAAATCCGGCTACACCGAAGTATTTTTCGATACTACCATTCAACTTAACTTGCTTTCCAAGATTTGTAGGATTATCCACAAGATTCAAAGCTGAACGCACTGCACCTGCAGGCAATTGAACCGGAATACATTCGTCTATGCTTGTAGCAGCAGGATTATCCGAAATAAGGATATTACTTGCAGTAGCAGTAGCAGCACTGAACACAGCATTATCAGTAATTGATTTACCATCAACACCACCAACGATATAACCTGTAACCCAAGCAGCCTTAGCCGAACCATCTACAAACACAGCTTTAGCCGATGCCACTGAATAAGGTTCATCTTTCGAACCTGCTCCTGTTTGGATTCCAGGATTTTCACCTCCGCCTGAAGTTCCGGCACCAAATTTCACATCATCAACACACCAAGTAGCATAATTTGCATCTTGAGTAGCATAGAAACGGAAACCCACATACACCACATCACCGTATGAACTTAAATCAATATCACCCGAATTAGCCCAACTTGAATAACCACTTGCAGGAGCTGTTGCAATAGTCGGGTTGAGTTTGGTTTGAGTTGCAGTCTTAGGATCATTACCCGATAATACATACACTTCAAAATTAGTTGTTGTACTACCATAACCATTAACCTGAGTCTTAAACGAGAAGTTTTTATTCTCTGCATCTTTTACATTTAGAGCCGGAGTAATCAACCAACTGTCAAATGGAGGTTGAGTACCCTTATAACCTGTCATTGCAGCATAACCATTATTACTGAATGTAGTTTGATACCAAGCCTTATCGCCCGACACTTTTACATTAGTCCAATTAGAAGGTAGAGATGAGTCGAATCCTTCATTCAAAGAAGTATATACATCGCCTACAATTGCACCTTCAAGCACAAAGTCAGCTTGCGCTCCCGATGTTGCCAAACCTTGGTGTCCAAGTACAGCCTTGAAAGCCGAAGCCTTTACAAGAAGATTCTTACCAAGTACATCATTATCTTTCAAGTTTGCCACACGACGAAGGTCGGTTCCGTCAGCAAGTTCAATTACTACGCAGTTTGCTATATCCTTAGTATCGGCTGTTGCTCCCAATACAATAGTGTTAGCCATTGCTGTTGGAGCTTCCCATTGCACATCATCATTACTTTCCACAGCTGTCTTACCCGGTTTCACTGCACCAACGATATAACCGCTAAACCAACCGGTTTTGCCTGTTCCTTGTAGAGAAGCAATGTCTTCCATTGTGTATGGATTATCCTTCAAGCCCTTAGCATCTTTACTGAAACCGATGCAATCCTCAGCACTGCGAAGAAGCAACTGCCATGCAGTACCATAATAGCTTAGGATACCCACTACAGTACCTGTTCCCACTGGAAGAATTTCGCTACGGAAATCAGCATAGTTACTGTTGCGCACAATAATTGTATTACCATTTAAGTCTTGCAAAGTACGGTTGGTTGAAGCATCATCGTTAGCAAATGTTGTTTTGCCATCAGCTTCGGTAAATGTTACGTCGTCAAGACGTACCAATTGGCTTTGCCAAGAACAAAGGCCTGAAGGGTCAGATGGAAGTGAACCAAGCGAAACCACCATTGTATCAATTTCGGCAACACGAGGGAAACCATTAAGTTCGGCATGTTCCTGGAATAATTCAAGTGCCATAAATGTAGCTTCCCAAGCATTTCCTTGAGCATACCATTCAGGATAACCAAGTTGTTGTAAACCATTGTATTTACCTATATACATTCCTGTTGCATTAATCACGATTTCTTGACCCACACGATAGGTTGTATAAAGGCTGTTCTGATTAATTGAAAGAGCCAAAGCTGCTGTTTCATCTTGGATAACAAGGCTCTTGTAGATATTACCTGTTTCGTCGCTACTAATCACACGACCCTTGATAATAATGTCTTCTCCATCGGCTGTTTGACCGATAGTGTCAATATAGTTGCGTGCATCATCCCAATAGTTATACTTCAAGTCATATATTGTAGTATTAACCTTGTCGGCATTAGCTGCAACAGGTTCTTTAATAGGCGGACGGTCAAAATCGTCGGCACAACCCACCATCACAAATGCTGCAACCAGCATTAAAAGATATGATTTTATTTGTCTCATTGTCTTTATATTTTATAGTTTTTATTATCTGATTGATTTAGAATTTAACGCCCATATTTAAGAAAACTTTCAATCCTTGAGCGTAGTAGTATTTATTTGGATAACGGGTTGTGGTATTCAAGTAGTCGCTTGTATTAATACGACATTGTTGATAGCCCGAAGTTTGAATATCTTTATTGTTAAGCAGATTGGTAACATTCAAGTTTATGTTCAACGAAGATGAACGGCTCAAATATATCACTTTACCAATGCTTGCATTAACCACAAATGCATTTTTCAATTTGTCCTGTTTTGTAAAATCAGTCACCCATGCTTCATATTCTTCAAGCGAATTGAAGTTAGAAAGAATGTCAGAACGTTCTTCATGACGATTAGGCGCAAGCGAGATGTAGCTGTCGCCCATATATGTACCGTTCAATTCAAAGAACCACATTCCCGGAGCACGATAGTTGAAACTCAAGCTCAAGCAAGTTTGAGGAGTTCCTGCCACATAATAGTTCTTCAAGTAAACCACTTGAGTCGTGTCGGGAGCCATACCATTTTCATAGCTGCGAGTTCCCATTGGACGATTCTTGTATTTATACTTCGAGAATGTTCCTGCAAGCGAAACAGTCAAAGAAGGAGTAAGTGCTGCTTGCATTCCCACTTCCACTCCTCGATAAGACTTGCGCACATTTGTTAGCGCATAGTTCATAAATGTCTGGAATTCATCATCATAGAACGACAAGCGCTCGGTAGAATTGTATTGTTCGGTCCAGAATCCGGTGATACTACCCTTGATAGCACGATAATTGAACACATAGCTAATATCGCCCGATAGCAAACGTTCACTGCTCAACCCTGCAACCACTCCGTCGCGAATACGCGGAGAAACGTAAGCACGATCGCTCAATGGTGCTTTTGTTCCATAGTAACCATGGAATACAAAGCGATTGCGACCATCAAGTTTATAGCCCAAACCTAATTTTAAAGCTGCATTATCAAACTGATGAAGTTCGCCCTTTCCGTATGAATTTTCAGGAGCGCGACCATTCCTCATATTACCCACACGTTGGAATTGGGTATAACTTATGTTCAGACCATAATTGATATCCCACTTAGGAAGATTTATCACGTTTTGAATCCACGCATTAGCTCTCACTGAATTCACATTATAGTCATATCCGAATCGGTCGCCTACACCCACCTTACGATTAGGATTATTCAAGTCGTTCTGCAAAATTGTAGGATTATCGGGATAATCACGTTCAGAGTATTGGTCAATATCAAGCCAATAATCCCCTCCAAGAAGGTCCTTTATTGTCTTATAATAAGATGCTTCCGAATAACTTGCACCCAAACCTCCTTGAAGTGTCATATAATCGTTCAAACGCATATTCAATGTAGAATTGAATTGATAGTTAATCTGATTACTGTGACGCTTTTCAAGAATGTATATTGAGCCGGGTTGTCCGCCAAATTCCTTAGCCAAATAATTGCTTTGATACAAGTTGTCCCAATCGATTTGACGTTGGTTCTCATCGTTGGTCCACTTGTCTACATATAGTTCATATTCTTCGGGATGGTCTTTATACCATGATGGCAAGTAGCGGTAATAATCGGGACGTGGATCGGCAGCATTACACCAGTTTAGTGCCGAAGATGCATAATTTGACGAGCGGAAACCAAAACCTGTATTCAACGTAGTTCCGTCTTTAGGTTTCCATATCCAATTAATAATTGCAGTAGGGTCAAATGCTTCCACCACTTTGGCATTACGCTTTTCTCCATTTTGCCAACCCCAATTTGGATTGTAAAGATTGTCGCCGGCAAGGTCATAAGCCTCTTGAGCCACCGCCGATGAGTTGGTACGCTTCGTTGGAGCACCAAATGTTACAAACGACAAGCTATGTTGCTTGTTGAACACTTTTTGTGCCGACAAGAAATAACCCCAAGAATTATAGAACGAACCGGGAACGACTCCTTCATCGGCATAGCGACCTATTGCCGATAGAGTTACAGCCCAACCGTTCTTCATCACCCCGGTGCTATAGGTTGCCATTGCACGAAGTTTATAATTAGAATTGGTATAAGCTACACTTCCATTAAATCCCGGTGCGTAATCTTCGGCAAAAACCGACATATCGGTACTACCTCCTATTTGACCAAACGAAAAACCGTTGGCTTCAAGTCCCACAGTAACATCTTTACGCTTAAATGCGGTGTTCATACCACCAATCATCGAATAGTTGAAACGGCCACGAGTAGCGTCGTTAAAATTCACGCCATTGATATAAGTGTCGGAGTATTCCGAGTCATATCCGCGCAAACGGAAACGCATCAAACTAAAATCATAGCTCGCGGCATTGTAATACACATTGTCGCTTGCCCCCGATAATGTAGAAATTGCTTGAGCAGCACCTTCTTCATCCTCAAGTTCGGCTTCATTGATTACAAACTCTCCATCATTGAAATAGTCGCTGCCGTCGGTTACAGTTTCAGGCACAAGTTCGATATTACCAAGATCTTCTACCACCCCGGTAATTGTCACTTTCAGCGACATATCCTTATAGCCATAACCCACAACCGACAATTTGTCTGTGCCGGCTTTGGCATTCGCAATACGGAAACTACCGTCAAACGACGTTGTTACCGTAATGTTTTGGTTATCCAACGTTACTATCGCGCCTTGCACCGGTTCGCGAGTACTCTTATCAAGCACCACCCCGCTCACACCCATTGTTTGGGCAATCGCAGGCAAAGCGAGAAATAACGAAAGAAACAAAAATAATTTGATTCTCATAAGCATTTAATTTATATATTTTTTGTATTTTGTTTTCACAACAATTTAGCTTTCAAAGTTAATAAAATATTCTCAAAACACCCATCTAAAAACACAAAAACTATGCCTACACCCAATTTTATCAACAAAAAAAATCCCCAAAGTTTACACTTTGGAGATTTTTCTATTAATTAGCCTTAAGTTATTACTTCACTAATACCTTAACAGCTTCATTGTCCACTTTCACGATGTATGCACCGGCAACGACATCACTAAAGACAGTTTCACCTTCCACACTTACAGCCGAGTGCAACTCTGCACCATTCATACCATAAAGTTTCACAGCCTTACCTGCTTCCTGAGTCTTAACCACTACATCGTTTCCATTAACTATAACAATCATCGAAACTTCGCCCATTACTTGTTCTACACCCGAGCTTGTTACATTCATCAAATCGGTAAAGATAAACACATTGGGTAATTCGGCGTTAGTCATCACACACATCACACCATCAAGACTTGTCAAGAATGTGGTAACACCGTTTTCAATTGTATATTCGGTACCAAGTACCAATTCTTCTCCTTCAAGTTCACCTGTATCTTGATTCACAGCAGGAACTCCCAAGAACCATTGATATGTAGTTAGGGTTTCTCCTACTTTGATTTGGTCGCTCAAATCAACCTTTCCGTCTACACAAGCCACTTCAAGCGGAGCTTGTCCGTGATAATAATATATCACATATTTTTCCTTGTTCAATGGAAGGGTCTTGAATGTAAACTCATTATTACTCAATACGAGCATAATCAAATTAGGCAACACATCTACATTAATACTACTCAATTTGTTGCTACTCAACGATAATTGTGAAATATTTGGAGCACCGCTCAAATCAATATTAGCAAGGCTGTTGTTATCAAGATACAATGCCCACAAATTTTTGTTATCAAGTTTAACTTCAGTAATCAAATTGTTTGCAGCCGAGAACAATTCCAAATCTGCATTCTTAGTCAAATCAAGACTTGTCAATTTATTGCCTGTCATTGCAACTGTTCTCAATGCTGGATATTTAGAGAAGTCAAATGAAGTGAACGCATTACTTTCAAGAGACAATTCTTGCAACTTTGCAGAACCTTCCGGTAGCTTGATTTCGCTCAGACCGGCGCCGGTAACAGAAATATTGATTGCATCAGTCAACTTTGAACCATCGAATGATTCAAGTTTTGCGCCACCCATACTAAATACAGTGATAGCTTCAGTTGGCTCGTATGTATAAACCTTCACATTAGCACCGGCCTTAGTATATGCATCAAATAGTTTATAAGTATCACCCAACAAATATTGAGTTACAGTGTTGTCTCCTTCCCAATCAATATACAACGCCGTTCCAGCCTTTGCTGCAGCAAGCGAAAGTCTTACACTATCGCCCTCATTCACAGTCTTGAATGATGCAATCAGGTTCGTAGGCATTCCTGCCGCTTCTATCTGAGTGGTTTTATACACCTTTTCACCGGTAAATCCGGGGAACAAAGTATTACTCATTTCGCAATACACTTTCCCCATTGTGGTATTCAAAAATGTTACCACACCATTTTCATTCTTATAATCTACACCTTCAACAAGTGTTTCACCTGTAACCTTCTTCCACACGTATGTAGTAGATTTATCTCTGTTTAGGGAGCTCAAATCCGTTCCCGGACCCTTTGTTGCAATTTGGAAGTCTGCTTGTGGGGCATAAATGTAGTTTTCATCTTTCAATGTACCATGAGAAGGCAATGTTGCCATTGTAAACAAGTTGTCGTTACAAGCAAAATATTCCAGTACACTTGCTTCAGGCATAACCACCGAAGGCAACTTATTATAAGAAATATCAAGATTCTTCAATGCATAGCAGTATGTAAAGTCAAGTTCAAAGTATTCGTTGTGAGACAAATTGATTGACTCCACATAGTCTCCATTATAGAAACTAATAGCCTCACTCAACTTATTATAACTTAAATCAAGGTTACGTATTGCACGCATTTCATTAAGTGTTATCTCAGTGAGTTGATTGTGGCTCACGTTAATATTAGCAAGAACATTCTTTGAATAGCTATTATTTGGACCCGATAAATTTAGTACCGACAAATTGTTGCCACTCAAATTAAGTGATTGCAAACAACGATTCCAAGACAAATCAATTGTATATAATCCTGCATTCACAATATTAAGTTCACGCAAAGATGCAAGTTTTGTTACATCAACCGAATACATCGGTATATTCTGCGCGTTTAGAGCTGTAATTGTTACCCCTTCAGGAGCATATACGGCTACTGCACCATATCCGGCTTTCTTTCCTACTACATTCGCAGCAACTGGAACATTACTTGATGTTGCCACAAATTTCACTTGATTCTGATCACCAAAATCAACATAGAATTCCACCGGATTTTCTACTGAAGCTCCTTCAGCACCCACACCAAATGCGATATCGCTACCATCACCTATTGATGTAGTGAAATTAAACACCTTAGTTGGCTTCCCGTATTCCGATGCAGTTTTAACCAAGAATTTGGTTGTAGTCAAATTATTCTCATTAAACAACGTGTTGACAAATTCTACTCTCAATGAATCACTGTGAGCCTTCAAAATCTTCAATTTTCCATCCACGTAATCATAGTAGCTTTCGTCAAGCAATTCAGATACACTATCGTTATATTCAGAAACAGCATATACAGCTACGGTAGTAGTACTTCCCTCACGAAGCACACGCTTGCTGAAATCGAATTCAGCACCTTCCGGACAAGATTTTCCCACTTCCATCGGACGTTGTCCGTAATAGTAAGTATTCCAAGTACCGGGATTTACGGGCAATGTAGCATAGTCCATACAGTTCTTGTTCAAGTATACTTGATACAATGAATTTTGGCAACTTGACAAATCGATAGAAGTAAGATAGTTGTCACGAGCATCAAGATACTGAAGACGTGTATTCTTTGACAAATCAAGCTCTTTTAATTTGTTACCCGAACAGAAAAGATACATCAAATTCGGATTGTTCGTAACATCAAGTTTCTCTATCTTATATTCACAATTATAAGCACCAGTGTGAGTACAATACAACTCTCTCAGATAAGAGTTCTTACTAACATCTATCGAAGTAACCTTTGTTTCTGATACATTGAGAATTAACAGATTTGGGTTCTTGCTCACGTCTACACTTGATACATTTGTTACATCAAGTGTCAAACGTTGAAGGTAAGGACAACCTGTTGGGTCGATTTGAGTCAGACTCACATTGTGATAACCGTCAAACGACATCATATTTGGATAATCCGACAAGTTAAAACTTGGATCCATATAATCAATGATACTCACTTCAAGGATATACAAATTCGGCTTGTTTGCTCCGATTACAAGTGGAGTTTCGGCGGTGAACGTATTATCCGACAAATACAATGCACGCAATTCTGTTTGCTCTGTCAAATCAAGTTTCTTCAACTCATTATGACTAAGGTCAAGAATATCAAGTTTCACACCTTCGGCAAATTCTATCCAGTCGATATAACAACCACTTGCATTCAAGTAATCAATCTGTGATGCGTCACCATAGATTTTCACAAGACCATCTTTTGACACCGAACATTCTATATATGTTCCTGTAATGCTACCACTACCATCATCAAATGCAGCCGGAACGATTTCATATTCCGATAATCCAAAACCACAATCTACATCCACATAACACGTATCCAACGAACCAAGCACAAGAGAAAATGCGTTACTTGTGCCATAGGTGTCGTAAATATTAGTTTTGAACGTAATAATCGGCTCTGCATTTGTTTGTGCCTTAGCAGCAAACGGCATAACAGCCATCATAATGGCAACAGCCAATAAATTAAATATCTTCTTCATTTTATTGTGTTATTAAAATTAGCCCAATTTGCCAATTTCTGCCAACCGGGCTAATTACCATTTAGTTTCTTCTTATTTTACAACAATCTTTTGGCTGTAAGCACCATTTACATTAAGTACATACACACCCGCATCAAGCATAGAAGCATCTACGTTAACTTCATCACCTTCTACAGCAATCGTCTTAACCACTTGACCTTGCATATTATAGATTGCGACATTTAGATTTTGTGTGTCGCCCAAGAACACATTATAGACGTTCTTTCCTGCGCTTGTTATCATTAGGCGATCGGTCTTAGCCGTAATATCCTTGATTGCTGAGTTACTTGCACGACGAATTACCTCTTTCAAACCTGCATAAGCTTCAAACTTACCAGCTCCCCATTGTACCGGATCGCCGGTGAATGATGTTACATCGTTATCCTTAATAGCAGTCGCTTGCATAATTTCAATAGCTTCATTAACTGTTAACTTTGGATTCGCTTCAAGCCACAATGCCATTGAACCTGTTACTACCGGAGTTGCCATTGATGTACCAAGTTGTTGATGCCAATAATAAGTCTTGCCATCTACAGCAACCTTAGCTTGAATAGCATCATTACCCAATCTATTTGTGTTTACATAAGAAGTACTGCTTGAAGAAATCAAAGTAGAACCCGGAGCACACACATGAGGCAAGTTCTTTCCATTAATCAACGTACCAAAAGACGAATAATTTGCCACTTTTCCCTCTGGATATTTTCCTTGTCCGTAAGAGTAAGCATATCCGTCTAACGACCACCATTCAGAACGAGTGTTGTAAGCTCCTACTGCCACAATATTTTCGCCTGTTGCAAGATCATTGATTGTTCCATTTGTAGAACCCGGAGTCCATCCTGCCAAGCCATAACTATCCATAGCTGAATAAAGACCATCACAATAAGCATCTATACGTTGACCTTCTTTACCTACAACTTCAAAGCCTAAAACATAGTTACCTGTAGCATTTGTTGATGTATTATCGAAGAACAAATAGTCGATAAGTGTTACGTAACGACCGCTATCTTCGTCAATCCAAGAGCCGATACCACAATAACCATTGAACGCACGAGAAAATATTAAATTTGATATATCACCATCACTTGTCCAACCATTACCTGCCGAAACGTAAGTTGGTGCACCTTGAGTGTTACCCTCAATACCGAACGACCAAGCTTGTGTGTTTCGACTCTTATTCCACACCTTTATGTTAGCCTTGAATTCAGTAGAGTCATTACTATATATGTAGACCTGTCCCCAACGAAGATTTGGATAATCAGCAAAATAATCCGGATACAATGAATATATGAATGATTTCACTGATGTTTCGTTAGCAGTAAATGTCTTATTCAATGCGATAGGAAGTGTTCCTTCATTACCGGCAGCCATACAAATGATAGCCTCTTTTCCTGCCAATTCAAGATATTGACTCATCACACCCGATCCATCGTGCGGACCCACGTTAGTACCTACCGACAAGTTGATTGAAGCCGGCTTACCTGTGTTATACGCGTGGTCAAGGATTCCTTCAACACCAAGTGCAATAAACATTTCATTCAAGTCACCACAAGAAGCAGCTATATCAGAGTCGTAAGCTACACCATAATAAGGATTGGCAATTTCACCAATCACTCCTGTTTCTCCCTGACGGTAAGGAGTTGTTACTTTTCCTTTATAACCGCCTGCCATAATACCGGTGGTGTGTGTACCATGGAATTCTTCAGGATCATCAGTATTAAACTCATTAATTTTACCACTATAATTCACCACACTATATCCATCACTCGACATATCATCGATAAAAATGTGAGTAAGCCAAGAGAAACGAGAACTTCCGTCTTCTTTCTTAAAGTTGATATGATTTGGCTCGATACCACCATCAACCACACCGGTAATTACATCCTTTCCGGTATATGCTTGTGGTAGACCTTCTCCTGCATGTATCTTATCAATACCTGTAGCCTTACGAGTCGAGTCCATTTTTGTTGTTAATGTACGTGAAAGTTGCAATTTCTTCACAGAACGCAAAGCAGATATACGCTCAACTTCATTAACAGCCATCGACACAAGTGCAATATCACCACGCACTCTAACCACATTTACACCTTCTGCCTCAAGTTCCTCAACTGTGGCACCTTCGCCAAGCTTTATCAAACCTGTAATGTGATTGGATGGAATGCCATATTGTTTCATTGCTTTCATTTGCAATTTACCTTGTGGCATTTCATTTTTTTGCATTACTTTATGACGGCGTAAAATAGCACGATTGTCCATACTCAAGTATGACTCAGCCGAAACTGACATCGCAACGCATGCCAAAAGAATACTTAGAGCTAATTTTTTCATACAAATCTATTATTTAATTAATTGTTTCCTTTTTTTAATTATATATCATATTAAAAAATATCAAACGTCAATATTGATTTATTTTTATACAATATTTATTTATTTCTATTCATAAACCAATGACTATCAACACTTAAGCCGTTTAATAGCTGTGCGAATTTACATTAAATTTATAATAAATATATTCTTTTCAATAAAAAAATTCAACAAACGCACATTTTTTTATAATTAACCACATCAAGAATGGGACTATATAGCGAAACATAAATAGCGTCATCACATAACACAAAACCCTACAGTATAATATAAATAAAGGAAAGATTGCACAAATTATGCAATCTTTCCTTATTATCCAATTAAAAGTCGGGAATAAGAATCTCATTCCCGGCTTTTATTTCTCATCAAATTAAAGCACAACCTTAGTTGCCTTGTTACCCTGCTTCTTGATGAAGATACCCTTTTCAGGATTAACAACCTTCACACCTTGCAAGTTGTAGTATTCTACAGGAAGATTATCTTCACCAATTTCATCAATTGACGATGAGCCTTCACCTGTAGTATACTTAACAAGCTTGTTACCAATCAATAAGAATAAGTCAATCTTACCTTCAGTGCCATCTACGTATGAACGACCTGCTGCGTGGATTTCAGATAGAGCAATTGTGTTTCCAGCCATTGCAGGAAGCGAAGTCTTAACTTCTGCAGCCTTATCAAGACCTTCAGTTACATTAATCATTTGAATACCTACACAAGCACCATTTTCAACAGCTGGAGCAGCCATCAACGCTGAACCTGCATACTTGAAGTAGCTTGAGTTTACAACCTCCTTAGCAGCAACTGCATCGGCAGCAACTACTGTGAAGTCTTGGCTTGTAGCAATACCATCATAGCAGAATTCTGTTGCACCGGCTACATTACCATCGAAGATAAAGTTAGCTTCGTTAACAGGAGATACTGTGAACTTATGTTCTGCACCATAAATAGTGTGGTAGATTGTATTCAAGTTACCATAACCTTGAGTTGCACCTCCTTGGTTAGCATCCTCAATAACCATTTCACCAGCAACCTTAGTATAGCGAATGAAACGCATCTTACCGGAAATAGCTCCACTGCTTAGGTGATTTACAGCAACTATTGCAGTACCATCGTTTAGAGTACCAGTAAATGCAATGCTTGAACCTACCATACCATTTGAACAACGTGCTGCACCATTTGACTTAGCCCATTCAGTCGGATTACCTACAGGTAGATTATCATAATCTTTTTCCCAAACATAAACGTAGTTGTATACAGTAGAGTTGAATGGAACCCAATCATAGCTTGTTGCTACAAGATGATTATCGGCAGAAATTGCGATATCAGAAATCATAAGTCCATTTGCATCTGTTGGAGCTACTGCACCTTCAGTACTTACTTCAGTCACAGTGTTATCATTTACATTGACTACATAAATATAAGGAGCCTTTTCAGCATCAAGAGCAAGAACATACATATTATCGCCCTTAACAATTGCACGACGTACTGTCTTACCTGCAAGTTCAGCAAATTCAGTTGTTCCGACTTCTTTCATCTTATGTTCTGCACCAAGTTCAACTTCAGGAAGTTGTTCTGCAACATCATCCTTATAGTTAGCAGGTGCTTCTTCTTCAGGAGTTCCTGAAGTGTACTTAACAAGTTTGTTGCCAATCAACAAGAACAAGTCAATCTTACCTTCTTCTTCTTCAACATATGAGCGACCTGATACATGAACATCAGAAGCAGTTACATTGCCAGCGATTTCAGCTATTGAAATCTTAACTTCAACAGCCTTATCAAGACCCTCAGTTACGTTAATCAATTGAACTCCCGCACAAACACCATCAACTACCACCGGAGCAGCCAACAATGCAGAACCTGCATACTTAAAGTAGCTTGAATTTACAGCACCCTTAGCAGCAACTGCATCAGCAGCAACTTCTACAAGATCACTACCTGCTTTCACTCCTTGATATGACAATTCTGTTGCACCAGCCAAGTTTCCATCTAAGATAAAGTTGTTATCATTATTTGGAGATACAGTAAGTTTATACTCATCACCATAAATTTCGTGATGTTTTGTATTCAAATTACCATAACCTTGTGTTGCACCGCCTTGATTTGCATTTTCAACAACCATTTCACCTGCAGCCTTAGTATAACGAACAAAATGCATTGAACCTGAAAGTTCACCACCAAGCAAGTCGTTTACTGTAACCATTGCAGTACCTTCATTCAACAAACCGGAGAATGCAATACTTGAACCGACCATAGCATTTGCAGTATGAGCAGCACCATTTGACTTAGCCCAAACAGTAGCTTTACCTGTTGGAAGATTGTTATCGTCTTTTTCCCAAGCATAGATATAATTGTATGCTTCACCATTATATGTGATCCAATCATAGCTTGTTGCTACAAGATAATTATCGGCAGTTAGAGCAATATCAGAGATTGCAAGTCCATTAGCATTTGCTGGAGCAACAATACCTTCTGTACTTACTTCAGCCACAGTGTTATCATTTACATTGATTACATAAACGTAAGGGGCTTTTTCTGCATCAACAGCAAGAACATACATATAATCACCCTTAACGATTGAACGACGTACTGTCTTTTCAGCAAGTTCAGCGATTTCAGCTGAGTTTGCTTCATTCATATAATAGCTGCTTTCAAGTTGAACTTCAGGAAGTTCATCAGCTACAACATCTTCATAGTTCTTTGGAACAACTACTGTAAATGCATACTTAGTAGCAGCCTTTGTAGTAAACGCTTCAGAACGAGGAAGTGCGAAGCCCTTCATATATTCACCAGAGTTACCACAGATGTAAATATTACCTGCCAAGTCCCAAGCAATATCATATACGTTAGTACCGATACCATGAGTAATCTTAGTCTTTTCTACCAATCTTACATAACCATTTTCATAGTGCTTAATGTCATAAATTGAGAATTGCTTTGGATTAGCCGATGAACTTGCAGCTGCAAGTTGTGTTCCATCAGGAGAAACACGAACACCACCACCACCGCGAGACACAAGATCCTTATACACTTCTTTACCTTCAGCATTTACATACACAAGTCCTGGTTGTGCATCAGTTGGAGTGCCACGATATTGGCAATACCAAATACCTCCTTCGTTGTCATAATCAACATTTGTTGCTGCAGGAGCAATTGTATACTTACCTGTCAATGCAGGAACATTTGTTGGAACAGGAAGAATAGCAGCTGTACCAAGAGCATATTCATCGGTACTTGCTCCGCTATATACGTATGACCAATGGTTTACATTACTTGACAACGCAAGAAGTTTCAAGTTTTCGCCTGCACCCTTAACGTCAAATCCAAGGTTAGCAGCACCCATAAATGCACCTTCTGCATTAGTATACTTATAAGTAGAAGCATCAAATGTCAAACCTGCAAACAATGATTCCATCTTGTCTGTTGCAACAAGTGTTTCGTGATTTTCAGCTACAAGAATGTAATCACCATCGTCTTGCATACGAGTTACGAAGATACGACCATCTTCAGCTACACGAACACGTGCAAAGTCAGCTGCACTTGCTGAACCTGCCTTGTAGTTCAATGTCCAGCCACCCTTGAATGAATACAAACCGGTTGTTGGGTTCTTAACACCTTCCATATCCGGAGTGAAGATATATAGACCAAGACCGCCATTAGCATCACAAGCCCAATATTGACTCTTAGATGAGTTCATACCTTCAGTTACATATACATAACCAAATGCAGGGCTCTCCATATTGTTATCAACATCAACACCACGTGGGTGATAGAACATCGGTTTAGCAAATTCTTCTATTGTAGTCTTTTCTGCACCTGCAACTTCAACTTCCCAAGTACAATTTTCACCGTCAAACTCAACCAAGTTTACACTTATTGTTTGAGCTCCCTTATTTGTTGCGCCTTCTGCTGTTGCAATTACATCACCCGCAGCATTACGCACCTTCAAAGTAACTGCTGTAGCTTCAGCATTCAATGAGAATGAAGCTTTTAAAGCTCCTCCTACGAATTCACTCTTAAGATCATATGCAAATGGATTAGCTGAACCTCCTGCTGTTGGAGTAACTACATTTACAGCCGGAGCAGCAGCCTCAACTACCACTGAAGTAGCTTCTGATACTTCAAATGTATAAACACCATTAGTGCCTTTAACAACACTACCATTTACAACTACAACACCAGCGAAACCTTCCGGCATAGTTACAGAAACATTTGTACCTTCACACACTGTCAACCCATCTGCCCATGTTGCATATTCTTTACCTTCAACAGCTACGCTTTGGATTGCTTCTACACCTTCTTCTACTGAGAATGTGACATTGCAAGCCGGGTCTTCATTCATAAACACCTTAATTATATCACCATCGGCAAGAGTTATTGTTGCACTTGAATAATTAGTCAAGAACAATCCATTATGATAAATAGCAGCAGGAGCGCTATAATTCTTTGTCATAACATTTATGCGATGAGATTCTTCTCCATTATTGAAGCCGACCTTTGTTTTTCCCTTTGTAAGATATATCTGATCGCGAGTTACTGCATTCATAACATAGCTGTATGAATAGCATTCATCGTCAATTTCAATATATGCAGTATTATCGTATACAATTTCATTAGCTACAATCACAATCGTTGTATTATCGCTTAAGATATTGATTGTGGTTCCATATGAGCTATCATATCCATAGTTGCTTGCTTCGCTTCCGTTAACCAAAACAGATGTAATCTTACAACCTGCAGCCTTAACAATTGACAATGATGCTGCGTTTTCGCTCACTTCAATCTCATTGTCGCCGGCAACCAAATTCAATACATTACCGTTATAATCCTTAAGGATTACACATTCCGGATGTTCTACATTAATTGTAACCTTTAGAGTTCCATATTTGTGAGCATTAAGAGCTATATTTGTTGCATCTTTTACCACAAATGTATATTCAGAAGAATATCCATACCAATCATTTGGAGTTTGACCATTGAGAGTAAACTCATCAATTGAATAATTGGTATTATCAAGGAACAATGTTACTTCTTTACCAATCTTAACGTTCAAGTTACCATTCTCGTCAAGAGCAACAGTTTCGCCATCTACAGCTATACCTGTCAACACACCCTTCGCTTCTTCGGTTGCAAATGCAACATTGACAGCTACTTCTACGTCAGGGAATTCAGTTTGAATATCAACAACGCTTCCATCGTTAACATATAAATACCAAGAACCCCATGACTCAGTTACTTCTACACCATCAACAACTACCTTATAGAAGGTTTGACCATATGGGCAAGAAAGCGAAAATGGTGATTCCATATCAGGAATGAACTTAACAATGTTTTCACCGTCAACAAGAACAATTCTTTCATTTGTTGAGTTCATTTGAAGACCACCGATATTTTCAGCTTTGTCAACATTGATAGTACATGTAGCAGTACGAGCTTCTGCAAGAGAAACTGATGTTACATAGTATTTTTCCGCAAAACTATCATCAGTAGGATAGGCATAAATACCTGCCATACCAGAATAGATGCTTTGTGGAGTACCCGACTCATTGACAACCGACTTCAACATAGCACCTTCTTTTGCACTAATGTAAATTGAAGTGTAGGTTCCAACTGTCAAATCAAATGTGTTGTCTCCTGCTACAAGTGCTTGTTCTACATAATTAACTTGAACGCTCACACGATTAGGGTCGTCCACGTTAATAGTAACACTCGCAGCCTTTGATGTAAATGACATTACCAATGCCATAATCATCACTGTTAATAACGAGTAAACTTTTCTCATTTTGTATAATATTTAAAATTAATATTTTTTGTGAAAATATACAAATATAGTTTATTAATATGCTAATAGTATGATTATCAACAACTAACAGACCAATATATCGTGCAAATATACTTTAAATCGTTTAAAATACATAATTTTTTCAAAAAAAAACAATCTTAATATATTTTCTTACATCAACATTTAATATAGTTGCTTATAATCTTATACACAAAAGCAATACAACTTAAGGTCCTTAATTTGCTATTTTCAATAGAATTTGCTACTTTTGACCACAAAATAATTATATTAGCATAATATGAAGAAATTTACTTTAATTTTCACCATTGCTTTACTTGGTTGCTGTCTTATCACTAACGCACAACAATCACAAAAAAAATACCAAGTGTATGGAGCAGCCTTCTATAATTTGGAAAATTTATTTGACACAATCAACAACAATGGGAAATACGACCTTGAGTTTTCTCCACAAGGCGCACGCCAATGGAATGCCGAAAAATATTGGTCAAAAATAGCCAATATGGCTAAGGCTATAAGTCATTTCACCACTCAATCCACTCCAAAAGGGCCGGCTGTGATTGGTGTGAGCGAAATAGAAAACATTACAGTTCTTCAGGATCTGGTAAACCACCCTCTGCTCAAAGATTGGAAACTACAAATCGTACATCACAATAGCCCCGACCGCCGAGGCGTAGATGTAGCTATGCTCTACAACCCTCGATTCTTTCGCGTGCTAAACGTAACTAATGCCACTGTAAAAGTGGAAGGATATGAGAGTTTTCGCACACGTGACCAAATGTGTGTAACAGGGTTAATGGGGGGTGATAAAGTAAGTGTCATCGTGAACCACTGGCCTTCACGTAGTGGTGGAGAGGAACGCTCTCGCTATCTTCGTGCTGCAGCAGCTCTTCGCACCAAACTCACAGTAGATTCACTTCTCAAAGATGACCCAAACCAAGGCATTATCATTATGGGCGACCTCAATGACGACCCATATAACGAAAGTGTGGCTAAAGTTCTCGGAGCTAAGAAACAAAAAAAGAATGTGAAACAAGGCGAACTTTTCAACCCCTGTTGGAATATGCTTGACAAAGGTATCGGCTCACTTGCCTACTACGGAGGCTGGAATTTCTTCGACCAAATTATCATCTCCGATTATTTCTTGAGCGATAGAGATAGTGGTAAACTTTCTTATTTCAAAACAAGTGTGCTTAACTTCGATTTTCTCATCAATCCTAAAGGACAATACAAAGGCTACCCTTTGCGCACATTCTCAGGAGGAGCATTCCTTAACGGATTCAGCGACCACTTCCCTGTCGAAGCTTACTTTGTAAAGAAAGTCAAGTAACATTACTACAATAAATCCAACACACAAAAAGATTCTCTGATGTGTTGTTACGTATAATCCCCACTATGTGATTTCATCGTGGGGATTTTTCTTTCTCGAGTATATCCGATTTAGATATACTCTACAAATGAAGTCGAGGAGATTTGAGTTATTTCACAATTTTGTCGATGGCATTGAGGATTGGTGTGGTGCTGATGGTAGCACCTACGGCTTGTTGCATCCAGTGATTAGGTGTAAGGCGTCCCAATTTATATATACGCATCAACTCATTGGCAAAATCCTTTTTGCCAATGAATTTTGCAAAATGTTCTTCAAGTTGAAACTCGATAATGTGTCCCAATGGATAGTTTGGCAAATACATCGGGGCATTTACCATGTGTGAATATACAGCTAAAATGGGTGAGTCTTTTTCTCCAAGTATCGGTTGGTAATATTTATTCCATACTTCTTTAGCGATAGCTATTGTAGCATCACGAAGTTGGATTGCCGTTGCGTTTGGGTTGGCATACAGCCATTGCCACACTTTCATATCCACAAGTGATACGCCCATAATTTCGTATAATCCCCAGAATATGTCGAGCGTAGTGTTGTCGTCTATTTGTTGGTCGTAGCCCAATAATTTGAGGTCGCGTTTCTGGAACACAAAAGCCAGAGCTTCGGTGAATCCGGTGTTAGGCACCCCTGCCATTGTGAAATTGTCGATATGATATAGGTCTATCGTTTGTTCCACATTGTGTCCAAATTCGTGTACTGCAATATTGTAACCTTTATAGTCCATACCCTCGTTGCCTATACGAGTGCGAAGTAGCGAACGTTCCCAACGTCCCACTGCGCCCCAAGCGTGTCCCGAGCCGCGAGCACCTTCAACCTTGATTTTACCGGCGATAAAATCGGCATCGCTTTGAGCGAATCCCAAGTCTATGAGCATACGAGCCATATCACGTTCGAAGGCTTCGGGTGTAGGGTATTTTTGGCGAGTTTGTGCAGTCAAGTCATCTTCCGAAATAGTACTACGACTCTTAAATCCGTCATACCATATATCATAGGGGCGGAGATCACGACCAAGTTGTTTTTTTATCAACCCTCCAACTTTCTTCACTTGGGGCGATGAGATAAGATTAACAAATAGTGCTTCAATCTCATCGGGAGCGATTTCCATACCCCCCTCAAAGTTGCGAGCTATACCTGTAGGGCGTTGAGGCTCATAGGAATCAACCTTCTTCATTGCTTTGAAATGAGCCAATATGCGTTCGTAGCGACGTGTATTTTCGGCATCCAATTTCACTTCAACACCATTTTTCCATGTGCGATTGGTCGATGGAGCCCATTCGTAAGCAGCATTATTTATCACCTCTTGTGGGATTGTACCTGCAATGATGTGTTCCATCACGCGATATATCATTTCCTGTTTGTCGAGTGCATTAGGGAGGTTGGCGTAATTGGACTTTATTTCGTCACGAAGGTTCCAATGCGAAAGCAAAACCATATTTTCAGGGAACAACTTGTCGCCATTTTTGTCAACAAGATTTCCCATCACTATATTATAGGATGCTATATAGTTTTCAGCATCGGCATTTGCCTGAGCAGTCTCTTTATTCAATTCCGCAGGCACACGCGATGTAAACATATCACCCATACGAGCATAGGCCCATTGGTCGCGGCTCCACGCTCCTCCGAAAGCATTCTTTTCGGCAAGCGTATAGTTAGGGAAATTAAGAATGGTGATAAACGCCACCTTGTTTTCATACAAGTCGTTCCATAGATGCGAATAAGGGTTGAACGCACTCATTATGTAGTCGATGTTGGTAGGTTCTGGACCGGCAAGGATTGTTGGAAGACTCAACTCTATCGCTACTTGATTTTGCGTGCCCAACAAAACTTCGTAAGCCTTACTCAACTTTCCGAAAAGTTCGTGGCGAGCCTCAGCCGAGGGCGCATAATTCTCTTTCACAAACTTAGCGAAATCTTCTGCCGAGCCATCGGAATCTTGCCAAAGCATTGCCACCTGCGATGCACCACGCTGCAATAATTCGCTATCCACCTTCTCGTTGGCAGCCGAAATTTCAGCCACCACATCGGTCACCACGCCATCGCTAATGGTTTTGGCATTGATATTACATACACTCATCATACCCATAACGGCCAACAATATCAATTTAATCCTTTTCATAAAAACACCAACATAATTTATCCATCAACCCCCTTTAAAGTTCTCTTTTATGTATAATCTTTATAATTTCCCTGATTACTTGATTTCTCTATGTTCACCGAGTTTCACGTCCTCAACATTCTTCCACAAGAACATTTTATCGCTTGGACGAATCTTCTCGGAAATCTTTATCGAGAATCGCTCGCCTTTTTTAGTCATTTCCACCGGTTTAAGATCTACTCTGATTTCCTCGATAGTTACAGGCAATGCTCCGGTAGTAGGTCCTGTTATAATCACCTCATCTCCTACATGAAGTTCGCCGGCTTCCATTTGAAATTCTGCCACGCCAATCTTCGAGAAATAGCGTATACCCTTTGCAGCATACACCTTAATTTTTGTAGCCGAAGATCCGTATTTTGATGTCCACTCGCCAAGACGTTGTCCTAAATAATAGCCATCCCAGAATCCTCGATTAAATATAGTGGTCAATCGAGCGTCCCAATCGGCAATTTTCTCCTCACTGAAACTACCTTCGATATATGAATTAATTGCCTCATTGTAACAACTCACAGCTGTGCGCACATACTCCGGACCACGAGCGCGACCCTCAATCTTGAACACACGCACTCCGGCATCAATCATCTTATTCATAAAATGAATGGTCTTCAAGTCCTTAGGCGACATTATATATTTATTCTCTATATCAAGTTGCTCACCCGTATCGCGGTCGGTAACGGTATAACTACGGCGACATATCTGTCCACAAGCACCACGATTAGCACTACGGTTCATCTCGTGCAAACTCATATAACACTTACCCGACACTGCCATACACAATGCTCCATGACAGAACATCTCGATACGCACCAATTCACCATGAGGACCTCTAATATCTTCTTTGATTATATTTTGATGAATATTATACACCTGTTCGAGGTTCAACTCGCGAGCAAGCACAACCACATCGGCATATTGTGAATAAAAACGCACTGCGTCACTATTCGAGATATTCACTTGAGTGGAAATATGCACCTCAACTCCGATACTGCGCGCATACAGGATTGCAGCCATATCGCTTGCAATGATAGCCGAAATACGAGCTTCCTTTGCTGCCTCAATGATTTTTCGCATCACCGCCACATCGTTGTCATAAATCACAGTATTCACCGTAAGATAGCTCTTAAGCCCATTCTCGTGGCAATATTCAGCAATCTTATGAAGGTCGTCTATCGTGAAATTATTAGCCGAATTAGCACGCATATTCAACCCTTCAATACCGAAATACACTGCATCGGCACCTCCTTGCACTGCAGCTACAAGCGACTCATAAGAGCCCACCGGCGCCATTATCTCAAAATCTTTTCTTTTCATCATTACTTTTATTGATACTGCAAAATTACTGATTATCCACAAATATACCATTCTTTTCAATGAAATGTTTTCAATCTTGATTCAAAGAGGTTGTTTTAAAACAATCTTCTTCCATTTGCACAATGACACAACAATACAACTTACCGAGCTAAATATTAATATATGAAAGGCTTGTCGTAAATAATAAGTTCGATACTCGATTGCCATTGCTCGAAAAAAAGATGTCATTTGATTTCTCCGTTTTATGACTAAATAGCATTTATGGGGTGGTTTATTAGGAAAATATCGAAAAGAATGTGTATTTTTGTGGAAATTAGACTTATCATATAAACGATAACGACAAAATATGAAAAAGGTATTGGTTACAGGAGCCGATGGCTTCATCGGTTCACATCTCGTAGAACTATTACTCAGCGAAGGATATGAAGTGCGCGCTTTGAGCGTTTACAATTCGTTCAACTATTGGGGATGGCTCGAAGACATCACACACCCCAACCTCGAAGTAGTGTGCGGCGACGTGCGCGACCCTAATTATTGTCGTGAGATTATGCGCGGTTGCGACACCGTACTACACTTGGCGGCTCTCATCGCCATTCCTTATAGTTATGTAGCACCCGATAGTTATGTTGACACCAACATCAAAGGCACTCTTAACATTTGCCAAGCAGCACGCGATCTCGGCATAGAACGCGTAGTGGTTACATCTACAAGTGAGGTATATGGAACAGCACAATACGTGCCAATCGATGAGAAACACCCCCGTCAACCTCAATCACCTTATTCTGCCACAAAAATCGGTGCCGACGCTATTGCTATGAGTTTTTACAATGCATTCAACTTGCCTGTAGTAATAGCACGACCTTTCAATACTTACGGACCTCGACAATCAGCACGTGCCATTATTCCGACAATAATTACTCAGATAGCCAATGGCATTCGCGAAATCAAAGTGGGCGATCTTACTCCCACACGAGATTTTAACTACGTTAAGGACACTTGTCGAGGATTCCTTGCACTTGCCAAAGCACCGGATATCGAGGGCGAAGAAATCAACATCGCCACCAACTCTGAAATATCGATGGAAGACACTCTAAAGACCATTGCCCGATTGATGAATGCCGACGTAAATTGGATACAAGACCCCGACCGTATCCGACCTTCCAAGAGCGAAGTATTCCGTTTGTGGGGCGACAACACCAAGATAACCTCTCTCACCGATTGGCGACCACAATACAGCATAGAACAAGGACTTGCCGAAACCATTGAGTGGTTTAGCAAGAAAGAAAACCTTGCCAAGTATAAAGCGAATATATACAACAGATAATCTACTACAACAAAATGGCAGTCAACGATAAGAAACTTGTATTTGTAGGCGGTGGAGGTCATTGCAAAGCTGTTATCGACGTAGCCACATCTGTGGGACGCCCCATTCTTGGTATCATCGACAACAATCTTGCCATTGGCAGCAGCGTTGCAGGCATCCCTGTAATAGGTAGCGACAACGACCTCAAACACATAATTGAATACGTCAATTCTATCGAATTCATTATCACCGTAGGACAAATAAGCAACTCTCTTGTAAGAACTCGACTTGCCGAAAACATCGCTCTTCTCGGAGGCTCTTTTGCTTCTCCGCTTATCGCCGCCACAGCTCACATAGCACTTGGTGCCGAGATTGGTTGCGGTTCGGTGGTGATGCACAACACAGTTGTCAACACTTTTGCCAAGATTGGAGAGAATTCCATCATCAACACCGGAGCCATTGTAGAACACGACTGCACCGTTGGCGATTTCGTCCACATCTCTACCGGAGCTATCATTAATGGAGCTTGCTCCATAGGCAACAATACTTTTATAGGCAGTCACGCCACCGTTGTCAACGGAAAAAATATCGCCAATGATGTGGTTGTAGGTGCAGGTGCAACCGTTACTTGCGACATCACCCAACCCGGTACCTACTGCGGAACCCCAGCCAAACAAATCAAATAAATTTATTATTGGTGTCCGATAAAAATATTACAGTAAAACGACCAGGAAATGGGATGGGCTTACATAGCAAAAGTAGGTATACCGAGTCTTGTAAGTGCAATAATACATCCAAATGGTGAACATAAATATCAAGATTTTGAAAGAGATGCTAGTTTTAGAGCATTTAAATATTTTAATAAGTATGTCGAAGGGTTTTATGAATCACCTTCAAATTATATGCCAAACGATGGAAAGGGTTGGAATTTTAAGAAAAACCCTTTAGTTTCAAAGTCGAATAATGATTATAGTAATAATTATATTGATTATCGTAATAAGGATGTCATGGCTCAGGTAGAAAAGTCTTTGTCTATCAAGGCAATGTTTTATCACTATATATCTATTATACCGGGATTTCTCGAGAAGTTAAAAGGAAATTACTAATTATTATAGAAAGGAGATATTATGAATCTAAAGAAATTATTAAATTTATGTCAAATATTTATTGTTACTATAATATGTGGTTCAATGGCATGCGATAAATTCTATGATTATTTGATAGTAACAGTAGAAAACAAAAGTAATAAAGATATTTATTTTGTGGTTAATTGGGGTTATCCGGATACAATTAAATCACCTTTTTGGCATACAATGCAACATATTCCAACAAACAAAAAAGTTGAAATATATGAACCTGCACCAAGAGAATCTATATTTAAAAATGTTCCGGTAGTTCAATTTGTTATATATGATTATGATTTTTTATATAATTATGGTTTAAACAATTATGGCACTAACAATGACACTTTATATTTATACAAATATAAATTAGCACATTTTGAATATACATACAACGAATTAGTGTCTAAAGATTGGACTATCACTTATCCTTAAGTGAATAGTATAAAAATAATTTAATTCCCTTATTTATAATCACTATGGTAAAGAGGATAGTAACAAGAATTGGAGATGTTTTTTGTGTAGAAATTGACAATAAGTATAAGTGTTATTTTCAATTCATAGATAAAGATGTTAATTTGTTGAATAGCGACGTGATAAGAGCATTTAAGACACGTTATTCAATGGATTACAAACCTATTGTGAAGGATATTATATCCGGAGAAACCTTATTTTGCTCACACGTATTTATTCGTGCAGGTCTTATGTGTGGAGCATGGTATAAAATAGATATGCCCAAATGTAAGGAATATAACAAAAATCATGATGTAATATATGGAACTGTTTCTCCAGATAAACAGATAATTAAAAACAATGAAATGCATTTAATTACAGTAAATCAATTTCAGAATTGGACTATTTGGAAACCAAATGAAATAACAAAAAATCGAACTGAATTAACAGAAGATGAAGTTGACCGACTTGAATTAGGTACAGTAAAAGGATATTCTCAAATCTTATTCAGATTTAAATATGGGTATTTTTCATCATGGGCAAATGAATATGACATTATCAAGCGACGCCCTATTGCAGGGGTGAATAGCTACACGAAGCATGAAATAGATGGAAACGAGTGCTATTTTCATTATATCGGTGAGGATATTTATCGCGAGATGATTGTAACGCCACAAGGTGTAATCAAATTAACTAAAGAAGAGCCTGAAAAAGACGGCTACACATTTCATGCTCGTAAATTTTGGGAAATCAATTGGGCTTTCAAAGACCACATCACCGAAGATGATTTCCTCTCTGCGTATAATTCTGATTAGAAAAAGAAAAGTTTAGGAATAAAATTACGTGCAATTCTATGCGATGTATTTAGAAGTCACACGTCAAAACGATTGGAGATATAATGCTGAAAGCATTTAATTGATATTAACCCCTTCGGCATAATATTCAAGTTCAACCGGTTTTATCCGGTGAGCCGGATTTTCTCACAGAATGAAACAAATTCTAAGAAGTTTCATTTATTTTCTTAACTTTGTATCTTGTTATGGGAAAAACGATTATTATAGCTGAAGCGGGGGTAAATCACAATGGTGATATGACGACAGCAAAAGGTCTTATCGATGCTGCCGCAACTGCCGGTGTGGATTATGTAAAATTCCAAACGTTCAAGACCGAAAATCTCGTGTCGAGTGATGCTCCGACTGCCGAATATCAAAAAACGGCAACCAACGAGACTTCGCAGTTTGCTATGCTCAAACGCCTTGAACTCAGCGAAACGCAACATCTCGAATTGATAGATTATTGCCACCAAAAGGGCGTTAAATTCCTTTCTACGGCATTCGACCTCGACAGTATCGACCTACTATCACGATTCGACCTCGATTTTTGGAAAATACCAAGTGGCGAAATTACAAACTACCCTTATTTAGTCAAAATAGCGCGCACAAGCAAACCTGTAGTGATGTCAACCGGTATGTGCGATCTTGCCGATGTAAAAAATGCGCTTGACGTACTAACCCAAAATGGAGTTAAAAAGGAACACATCACACTGTTACACTGCAACACGCAGTACCCCACACCGATGTCCGACGTTAACCTCAACGCGATGATTACTCTTGCCGACACATTCGGAGTAAAAACAGGGTACAGCGATCACACTCAGGGTATCGAAATACCTATCGCTGCGGTGGCTCTCGGTTCCACAGTCATAGAGAAACATTTCACTCTCGACCGCAATATGGAAGGACCCGACCATAAGGCATCTCTTGAACCTCAGGAACTTAATGCGATGACAATTGCCATAAGAAATGTGGAGCAAGCTCTCGGAACAGGCGACAAAACACCTTCTTCGAGTGAAACTCCTAATAAACAAGTGGCAAGGAAAAGCATTGTTGCAAAACGACAAATCAAACAAGGTGAATCGTTCACCGAAGAAAATATTACAGTTAAACGCCCTGGCAACGGTATCTCACCAATGCGTTGGCGTGAAGTCATCGGCACCACTGCCACACGAGATTTCGCACCCGACGAACTTATTGAAATATAGACAGTAACACAATGAAACGAAAAGTATGCATAGTAACAGGCACACGCGCCGATTGGGGTCTCTTGAGCGGTATTGCTCAGGCACTCAACAAGCGCGACGATGTTACATTACAAATCATAGCCACCAATATGCATCTCGATGAGAAGTTTGGCAACACTTGGCAAGAAATCGAAAACGATGGGCTGCGCATCGACTATCGTGTGCCAATGCCTACCGACACCAACACTCCTGCCGGCACTGTCAACGCAATGGCTGAGTGTATGAAAGGTATGTCGGATGCGTTCTCCTCGCTACAGCCTCACATACTTTTCATTCTCGGCGACCGCTACGAGATGCTTGCCGTAGCAGCAACGGCTCTTATCCACCGCATACCGGTGGCACATCTGCATGGAGGTGAAGTTACTCAGGGAGCATTCGACGAGAGCATTCGTCACTCTATCACCAAGATGAGCCACTTACACTTCACTTCTACCGAAGAAGCCCGTAATCGTGTGATTCAGCTCGGAGAAAACCCTGCTCACGTATTCAACACCGGTGCAATAGGCGTTTACAATATCGTAAACACCGACTTCTTATCACGTGAAGAACTTGAAAATAATCTTGGCACTTCAATCCCCGACAAATCCATCTTCGTAACATTTCATCCTTCCACTCTCGACGATGTTACGCCTCGCACACAATGTCAAAATCTGCTTAAGGCACTCGAACAATTCGGTGACTACAAGATATTGTTCTCTTACCCAAACAATGACCCATCGGGGCAAGTGATAATCAATCTTATTGAAGAATTCATAGCACGCCACCCCGAACGAGGCAAGATATTCCCGTCGCTCGGTGCGCGTCGCTATCTCTCGGTAGTAAAATGTGTGTCGGCTGTAGTGGGCAACTCCTCAAGCGGTATTATCGAAGTACCTTCGTTGCACACACCCTCACTCAACATCGGCATTCGCCAGCAAGGTCGCCAGCGCGCCAAATCGGTCATAGACTGCGGAGTATCTTACGATGAGATATGTGCAGGACTTGAACAAGTGCTATCCGACGATGCCGCCACACTTGCCAAAACAGTCAAAAATCCTTATGAACAAGCCGATACCCTAAACAAGATTGTAACGATAGTGGCAACACATCCCCTCGACAACATTATTCAAAAACCATTTCACGACATTACACAATGAGAACATTATATGTTATACCTGCACGAGGTGGCAGCAAAGGAATTCCCGGCAAAAACATCAAGCCACTTGCCGGAAAACCACTGATAGCTTATTCAATCAATGTGGCTCGACTGCTTGCAAGCGACTGCGATATATGTGTGAGTACCGACGATCCCGAAATCATTGCCACCGTAGAGCAAATGGGCTTGAAAGTTCCTTTTGTGCGCCCTACCGAATTGGCTACCGACAATAGCGGAACTTACGAAGTACTGCTGCACGCACTTAATCACTACGAGCAACAAGGCATTCACTACGACCGTATCGTTCTATTGCAACCCACATCACCATTTCGCACCGCCGACGATGTGTGCAACTGCCTAAAGCGCTACTCCTCCGACATTGATATGGTAGTGAGCGTGAAACGAGCTTCGGCTAATCCCTATTACAACGCCTTTGAAACCGACAACAATGGTTTTCTTCAAATATCCAAAGGCGACGGCAACTACACCCGCAGGCAAGACGCTCCGCCGGTGTGGGAATACAACGGAGCTGTGTATGTAATCAACACCGATTCACTGCGGAAAATGCCTTTAAGCAAATTCCCCCGTCGAGTAATGTGCGAGATGAGTGAATCCCATTCACTCGACCTCGACACCCCCACCGATTGGCTCATTGCTGAGGCTATAATAGAAAAAACTTCCGTAAAACCCCATTAAGGATTTACGGAAGTCCTTTTTTAATATCTCTTATTTACAAGTTTAGCAGTCTTCGAGAGCCTGAGCGATGTCGCCAATAATGTCGTCGATATTCTCAATACCCACCGACAGACGAATCAAATCGGGAGCTACGCCAGCCTCTTTAAGCTGTTCATCCGACAACTGGCGATGTGTGTGACTTGCCGGGTGAAGCACACACGAACGAGCATCGGCTACGTGAGTCACAATACATATCATCTTCAAACGGTCCATAAAACGGATAGCATCCTCGCGAGTACCCTTCAATCCGAATGCTATCACCCCACAAGAACCATTTGGAAGATATTTCTTACTAAGTTCATAATAAGGACTATCGGGCAGACCGCTATAATTCACCCAAGCCACCTTTTCATTTGCGCTCAAATATTCAGCCACTGCCTGTGCATTCTCACAATGGCGTTTCACACGCAAATGGAGTGTCTCAAGTCCGAGATTAAGCAAGAATGAATTCATTGGCGACTGTATAGAGCCAAGATCTCGCATCAACTGAGCAGTAGCCTTTGTCATATATGCCATTTTGCCAAAGCGATCGGTATAAGTCAATCCATGATATGACTCATCGGGAGTACATAATCCAGGGAACTTATCGGCATTGGCTTGCCAATCGAAGTTACCGCTATCCACGATAACACCTCCTACGGCAGTAGCATGTCCGTCCATATACTTTGTAGTAGAATGAGTTACAATATCTGCACCCCATTCAAACGGGCGGCAATTAATCGGTGTGGCAAATGTATTATCTATAATCAAAGGCACACCATTCTTGTGAGCCACACGAGCAAACTTCTCTATATCAAGCACCTCACAGCCGGGATTTGAAATAGTTTCACCAAACATACACTTCGTGTTAGGACGGAAAGCCTTCTGCAACTCTTCTTCGCTCGCATTTTGGTCTACAAAAGTCATTTCAATGCCAAGTTTCTTCATTGTTACACTGAAAAGATTATATGTTCCACCATATATAGCCGTTGAACACACGAAATGGTCGCCTGCTTCACATATATTAAACACAGCATAAAAATTGGCAGCCTGTCCCGACGATGTGAGCATACCTGCCACACCACCCTCGAGAGCAGCAATTTTTGCTGCGACAGCATCATTAGTAGGATTTTGCAGGCGAGTATAGAAATATCCGCTATCTTCAAGGTCAAACAAGCGCGCCATTTGGTCGCTGTTATCATATTTGAATGTAGTGCTTTGGAAAATAGGAAGCACTCGAGGTTCACCCTTGGTTGGTTTCCAACCTTCTTGCACACATATTGTTTCGGGTTTGAAATTGTTTGCCATATATATGTTTTTACTTAAATATTAAACATTATCATAATTACAGCCACAAAATTAATAATAATACTCTTTTTACAGCCTTTCTCAACGTAATAAATGCAAATATATTCTGATTTTTTTATATTTCGAGAAGAACCGAATCAAATAATTACTCCTATCCGAACGACATCTTGCAAAAAATATGTAGTTTTGTAAGATAATACATTACTCACGTTACGTCAGTAACGAACTACAGCCAAACTTATGACATTTAACTCGAATTCCCCATCATGGGGCTATCACATACTCGCAATAATCACCATTTTCGTGTGGGGTACAACATTTGCCTCCACCAAAGTGCTACTCAATCACAATCTCACACCTGCCGAGATTATGTGTTACCGATTTGGCATAGCTTATGTGTTGTCATGGTTTTTCTCACGTAAGATTCTCGCACAATCCTTTGCCGACGAATTCTTTCTCGCCATTGCGGGATTTATGGGAGGCACAATCTATTTCCTCGCCGAAAACACCGCTTTACAGTACACCATCACCTCCAACGTAGCACTTATCGTGTGTAGCACACCTGTACTCACAGCCCTGCTTGCCATCATTTGCATCAAGAGCGAACGTATCACAGCCCGGCTCACAGCAGGTTCACTGATTGCACTTGCCGGTATGGCACTTGTAGTTCTCAACGGGAAGATATTGAAATTCAACCCCATAGGCGACACTCTTGCATTCATCGCCGCCCTATCGTGGGCTGTATATAGTGTTGTGTTACGCCGTTTCGACGGTCGATATAGTATGTGGTTTGTAACTCGTAAGATATTCTTCTATGGACTAATAACAATGATGCCCGTAATATTACTCGATGGAGAACCATTACATCTTGAATCATTTTCACACACACAAGTGTCGCTCAACATTCTATTTCTCGGCATCATAGCATCAATGCTATGCTTCTATTCATGGAATTTGGTCCTCGAAAAGCTCGGCACCATTCGAGCCTCCAACTACCTTTATTCACAACCTGTCGTTTCATTAGTGTGTTCGGTAGCCATTCTGCACGAGCCTCTCACCATTATTGCCGTTGTCGGTACGGTGTTTATTCTTTTCGGTATATATGTAGCTCAGAACGGATTGCGACCATGGCGAAAAAAATAATCACCACACAGCCACTACACAAGCTACTATCATTCCAACACAAGCCATCAACTTCAATCCCGTTCCTACAATAAATGCCAGGAACGACCCCACTGCGGCTCGCGTAGCATCGCCCGATGTCTTTCTGCTTATCAGTTTCTCGGCTATCAACGCTCCTGCAAAAGCGCCTATCACAGGACCGAGCATAGGAACAGGAATAAAAAAGCCTGCTATCATTCCCACAAGCGAACCCCAACCTCCGGCAGAGCTTCCGCCAAAACGTCGTGTCATCATCGGAGTGAGCAGAAAATCGACCACACTCACTACAATCATCACCACTCCCCACACCACCATCTCAGTCATAGAGAACTCAGCATATCCACTCCAATGCAACAGCCACATCGATAGGTAAGTAAGTGGAGGTCCTGGCAACACAGGCAATATACAGCCCGCTACACCAAGTAATGCACACAAAATAGAAAGTATAAGCAATGTAATTTCCATAATCATATTTTTAACGATGTAAAGATACTATTTTTTAGTATAACATTATTCTATTTTCGACCGAATAAATCTTATTTTTTCTATGCAATCCGAACTAACAATTTACACTCTAACCAATGATTGGTCATAATCATAATAATGGAACCCCTGAGATGAACCTCAACCTTATGAGAAGGTACCACCACCCGACAGAAAACATCGAAGATATTTCATTAGTGCAACACATTCTGCATTTATTTTTTTATTGAGAAAGTGGGCGAAAAACATCGATAAAATCGGCACTTTTTGAATTTGCGTACTTTTTGCGTACTATTTTTCTTGCATTTTTTATTGCAAGATTTGTATTTTTGTATCAGTAGAAACTTAAAACGTAAAAAATCTATGAATACAAAGAAAATGATATTATCTGTGATTGCTTTTTGCACAGCCATAATGGTGTCGGCTGAAGGTAACGACACTTGTACACAAATGCCAAGAACACAAGAAATATTCCAGAAAGATTTGAAAAGATTCGCTGAAGAATCAAGAAATTATATGTTAGCAGGTGAAGAAGGTGATAACGAAGCTAAAAATTTGTTTGAAGGAGACTCCTTAGCCTTATTGAATGAAGAACAAAATAAACTATTGGATTCTGCAATAGGTTTGCTGATTGAAAATGATAGTATAGTCCTTCTACCTCAGGAAATCAGTCAAATGATAGGAGACACAGCAAAGGTTTGCTATTTATCTTATCCTGATTGGCAATCGGCATATTTTCAAAAGAGTAATAAGAACAAAAGCTGTTTATATGTTCCGACTTATGCTGAAACGCCATTTGGTATTATCGGTTCGGAAATATTTATTGAATTAGAAGAAAAAGACAGTATTAATTGTTTCGTGGAAACGATTCTTCCAATCGATAATGAAAAGGGTATGAATACGATGTATATTGCATCGAATATACAAGGCGATTTTCTGAGGTGTAAAGCATATAAAGTAAGGAATTATAAAAACAAGACAAAAGAACTACAAAAGATTTTTTCTAAAGAAAGAGAATATCGTCAAGGGTTTCCTAATTCATATGGAGGAACTACTGTTTATAGTGTAAAATCAGCAGATTATAGAACTAAAAGTGATTATCATAATAGAAGTGTTAGGGTAATGATACATGGGAGATTAGGTACTAAATGGTAAATAAGAAAGATATTTTTCTTATCGCTGTAATCTTAGGACTATTATTGTAAAATAGATTCTGCGTTTTTACATTGTTTTTATGTGTTGAAAAGTGTGCGAAAAACATCGATGAAATCGGCACTTTTTGAATTTGCGTACTTTTTGCGTACTATTTTTCTTGGGAATAAGCTCTTATTTATAGTAATTTTAGGAAACAATAATTAATGGGGTAAAAAAGGTAATGCGGAGTGTGGCTATAAGCTACATTCCGCATTATCCTTTTTAGTGACTTTATTATATTATTTTGCCTTTTCTACTGCAACCTTGATGTCGGCAAAAATATCGGCAATTGTGCCATTACCCTCGATAGCTGCGTACACACCCTCACCAATATAATAATCACGCAATGGAGAGGTTTGCTTGTGATACACT
This sequence comes from Bacteroidales bacterium, assembly GCA_015061055.1. Lineage (GTDB taxonomy): Bacteria > Bacteroidota > Bacteroidia > Bacteroidales > Muribaculaceae > RGIG4576. The sequence continues at coordinate 32,181 of SUXH01000005.1, read as the reverse complement.
TCAAGACGTTTCTTGATGGTTTCGGCATTGTCGTCACTACGTCCCGACTCCTGTCCACGCTTGATAAGACGCTTGGTCAACTCGGCGTCGTCTACTTCAAGTCCAATCACTGTATTGAGTTTCATATTGCGCTCACCGAGAAGTGTAGTAAGCGACTTAGCCTGCTCAATAGTGCGAGGGAATCCGTCGAAAATCACGCCTTTATCAATCTTATCGGCATTTTCGTCCAATACCTTACCCAAAATACTCACCATCAAGTCATCGGGAATAAGATTTCCGCCCGAAATAAAACTATCGGCAATTTTGCCAAGTTCAGTGCCACGACTTATTTGGTCGCGAAGCACTGCTCCTGTAGAAATGTGGAATAATCCGTATTCTTCAATCAAAAGGTCACTCTGAGTCCCCTTTCCGGAACCGGGACCTCCAAAAATAACAAGATTAAACATAAATGAGAATTTTAATTTGTTTCTATAGATTGTGATTCATAAGTTCATTGAGCTTTATTCTGCTGTATCGCAATCTTCGCTAAGCACATATATGTCGCTCAGATTGCGGCACTCACCGTCTACGTCCAACCCGTAACCTATGATAAACTTCGACGGTATTTCAAATCCAACATAATCGGGTACTGCATCGGTTTGTAACGACTCGGGCTTGAATAACAAGGTGGCAAATTTCACCGACTTCGGATTCTTTACCTTCAAATCGGCTATCAGAGCCTTAGCTGTTATACCTGTGTCGACAATGTCTTCAACGATTATAATTGTTCTGTCTGTAAGGTCCTCCTCCAAACCCAACACCTGACGCACTTTACCGGTGGTAGACATTCCTTCGTAAGACTTGTATCGAATGAACGCTATTTCACTGCCTGCGATGTCGCATGCACGAAACAAATCGGCTGCAAACACAAATGCTCCATTAAGAACACACAAGAACAATGGCGCTTCATTGCCACAATCTCTCTTAATTTCCTCCGCCACACGATTCACTTGCTTTGCGATTTCTTCTCTCAAGAGAAAAGGTTCAAATGTGAGGCCTTTTGCAGTAATCTTACTTTTACTCATTTTTGAAAAAAATTTGGGCAAATTTACGAAATATTGAGCGTTTTTACAATAAATTAAGCTTTATGTTTTCGTTTTCTTGTGGTTTTTTTTCGAAAACCGACTACACTACACATCTTTTTCTCAATTTTATATTTATTTGCATAGGAAATTCCAAATTAACCACAAAAAAACGTATCTTTGCAAAATTAGGGTAACATCTCCTTTTAAAAAAGGAGAAAACGTCCCTCGATTAATTTGAGAAAACATAGGTAGATACACCTCACTAATTATGAAGATACTGAACACTAAAGCATTCGAAAACCTTTTAGAAAGTACTATCGTAGCCGAAAACGATGGCGGAGTGGCGCTTATCGAGCGCATCGCATCGTCGGTAGCATATGAAATAATATCACGTTGGCTACCTAAAAAGCCATTTATACTCTTTGCAGGACCGGGCTACAACGGCAGTATTGCTCTCGCAACTGCTCAGATTCTCATCGAGCAAGGTTATAAAGTAGAAATATTGTTGTTCAACATCAACTCATTGCCCATCACTGATATATGCCGCATATACCGCGACAAAATAAAAAGCATTGAGGGGGTGGACTTCACCGAAATTACAACAAAATTTGATATGCCTTACATTTCGCCCGACCACGTGGTCATCGACGGATTGTTTGGTACAGGGCTTACCTCGCCTCTTAAAGGAGGGTTTGCAATGCTCATTCAGTATATCAACGAATCGGGGGCCTACATCGTAGCTATCGACACGCCATCAGGATTGCTTGCCGAATGGAACCAAAGCAATGCTCGAAGCAATATCATAAAAGCCAATCTCACTCTTGCACTCAAATCGAAACGCCTATCATTCTTCTTCTCCGAAAATGAAGAATATATAGGTACGTGTAAAGTAATCGATATAGACTTCAATCTTAACGCTTATCGCAAAGTACAAAGCAATTTTACTTTACTCGAAGAAGCCGACGTGCGACGTGTGTTGCGCAAACGACAAGAATATTCGAGCAAAAAAGATTACGGCTCAATGTTGCTCGTGGCGGGAAGTTATGGAATGATGGGAGCAGCAGTATTGTCGGCAAAAGGGGCATTACGTTCGGGTGTAGGCAGACTCACCGTACACTCTCCTCGATGCGGATTCTATGTGTTGCAAAGTGCCGTACCCGAAGCCTGTTGTAACTACGACCTCGAATCGTCGGTAGTAACTGAAGTAGCAATCGATCGCGAATACCATGCTATAGCCATCGGACCGGGATTGGGCAACGACAAGCGTACAGAACTTGCAATCGACTCACTATTCAAGCGATACAAGAAACCTTGTATCATCGATGCCGACGCTATCAATGCCATAGCAAACAACCATATGTTATTGTCGTGCATACCGCCAATGTCGGTCATCACACCACACGTGGGCGAATTCCACAGTCTCTTTGGCGAGCAACCAAGCGACGAAAGCCGACTATGCAAAGCTATCAGTATGGCAAAACGCTACAAAATAATAATCGTGCTGAAAGGACGACACACAATGATTGTGCGCCCCGATGAAAAAGTGTATATCAACAGCTCCGGCAGTCCGGCTCTTGCCACTCCGGGAAGTGGCGATGTGCTTACAGGTATCATAGGAAGTCTTGCAGCCCAAGGATACGAAATGGAGCTGTGTGCTGCCATGGGAGTATTCATTCACGGAATGGCTGGCGAATATGCCGAGAAACGTTACGGCTCATACTCAGTGTTGGCAAGCGACATTGTCGACAACATAGGCCCTGTGATAAAGGATATAATGTCGCGAAACGAGAACTTATAACAAATCATACCACAAAAATCGATTTATATGACTCACAAACTGAAAATATTCTTATTAGCGATAGTGCTATGCGTATCGGCAACATCCAATGCCCAATTATTACAAAAATTAGTGGCGGCAAAGCACAACGACTATGGATTGATATATTCGTTGCCTAAAACACACCTTCGCATCGAGGTAGAAGCGCAACAAACCATTAAGAAAAAAGGTGAACTCTACAACTATGCTAAGATGTATCTCGGAACCGACAATGTAATCCTCGAAGATTCTCAATCGTGGACACTGAAAAGCATAAAAGTGACTTCCTATGGGATACCCGAGAAAGGAAATGAATATTTGATACAATTCAAGGCAGGTGCAACCCCATTCATAATTGTTGATGAAAACGGATTGCCTCTTGCAATCAACACCGAAGACGTAACCACCGAATCCTATGAAAGCAAGGAAGGCTCGCCACTCACCACAAGTGTGCTCGACAACAATGCCTATCTATCATCGCTATCGGGCGAAATACTCGCAAGCGGTTCACTATCGAAACGCGCCGAATTGGTGGCACAAGCCATATATAAGATAAGAGAAAGTCGCAACAACTATGCCATAGGCGAAGCCGACCAGATGCCTGCCGATGGAGAATCTATGCGACTTGTACTCAACGAACTTGATAAGCGAGAAGAAGCTCTTATGGCACTATTCCTCGGTACTACTCAGACTGCTACTGCAGTAAAAACATTCGATTTCGTTCCCACCGACAGCATAGAGAAAGAAGTGGTGTTGCGCATCTCCGACATCAATGGTATCACAAGCAAAGATGACTTGAGCGGCGAACCCGTTTACATCTCGGTTACAGCAATCACAAAAGGTTCTATGCCTCTCGACGAAAAAGGCATCGTAAAACAAATTCCTAAAGGAGCTATAATGTATAAAATTCCGGGCAAAGCGCAAATAACTATCCATCACGATGGAAAAGAATGGTTTAACGATATGTTCGACGTCGCTCAATTCGGTATCGACTATGGTCTTGCCCCTACATTATTCACCGATAAAAAGAAGCCGTCTTATGTAAAGTTTCACCCTGCCACCGGTGGTATAATGGAAATAGGACTTCTTGAGGAAGCATTGCCAACCGAAAAGAAATAACAATTCTACTTCACACAAAAAAGCACCTCAAGATGAACAACGAAGATAAAATGAGAATCGACATAATCACTGTGATGCCTGAAATGCTCACATCGCCACTCAACACCTCGATACTGAAACGTGCGCAGGACAAGGGGTTGGTAGACATCGTTATTCACGACTTGCGCGACTACTCGCAAAACAAGCACCGACGAGTCGACGATTATCCTTTCGGGGGCGAAGCGGGAATGGTGATACAGATTGAGCCGGTGGACCGAGCAATCTCACACCTCAAAGCACAACGCGAATATGATGAAGTGATTTTTACCTCACCCGATGGTGAAGTACTTAACCAACCAATGGCTAACACTCTGTCGCTCGCCAAGAATCTTATAATCTTATGCGGGCATTACAAAGGTGTCGACTATCGCATTCGCGAGCACCTCATTACAAAGGAAATATCTATCGGAGATTATGTGCTCACAGGGGGCGAGCTTCCGGCTGCTGTAATTACCGATGCCATTGTGCGCCTTATCCCCGGAGCTATCGGCGACGAACAATCGGCCCTCAGCGATTCTTTTCAAGACAACCTGCTCGCTCCGCCGGTATATACACGTCCCGCCGAATACAAAGGCTGGAAAGTTCCCGAAATCCTACTATCAGGACACGAGGCAAAAATTTCGGAATGGAAACACGAAATGGCAGTTAAACGTACGATAGAATTACGCCCCGACCTATTGAAAGATTAATAAACACACACAATGGCACAAGACAAAAAACACAACAAGCAAAAAAGGCAATTTGCTCTAACCCGTTGGATTCCCGATTGGATCAACATTAAATGGGTTATCGTAATCCTTGTATTCTTAATTATGATTTTCTTCGGACGAAACAGTTACCTGAACATTTTGGAATACCAAAAAACAATAGATGAGCTAAAAGTCGAAATCGACAAATACAACGATACCACACAAATGTATCGCCAGAAAGCTCATTCGTTGGCAACCGACCGAGAAACTCTCGAACGCATTGCACGCGAGCAATACGGAATGAAACGAGAAAAAGAAGATGTGTTTATCACCGACATTCCATAATTAATAATCAAACCACAACACAATATGAACAGAAGACAACAAATTTCATCCATACTTTTAGCTATTGGTATGATTATGCTATTAGTTACGGCAATATTGCCTCTAATTAGCATTAATCCTTCATGGCTAAAATACATCTATGCCACCGGTGCCGTTTTCACACTATTGGCAAGATTGCTCGAAAAATATACCGGCAAAAACATCACTTTAAAGCGACTTTATCGCATTCAAACTGTTTCTGCCATTTGCTATTGCGCTTCGGCAGCAATTCTTTTTTCTACTTTCTACAACCATGTACAAGAAAAAGACTGGCTTGCATTTCTAACTGCAGGAGCGGTTTTGCAAATTTATGCAACCTTCCGTATTGAGAGTGTAGAAAAGAAAGAAAACCCAAAAAATTAACTCTTATTCCTCTTTTTTTGCCTAATTAATTAGAAAAAAGGTGAATAATTGTCTTAAATTTGCAAAAATGCGACATTAAATCTCTTTATTAGCAATTGATTTAGTATTTTTGCAGTTGAATTTCTCAATTAGGAATTTCTACTATTTATTTTTTAAATTTTATTGAACTAAACTAAAATGAAGATACTTCGTTATCTATTACTTTCTATAGCAGCTCTTGCTTGCTCAAGTGTAGCACAAGCGCAAGCTAACACTACAAGTCCTTACTCAATGTTTGGATATGGTATTCTTAACGACTATGCTACAAGCGCACAGCGCGCTATGGGAGGAGTGGGATATGCAATGAACGGCGGACGACAAATCAACGTAATGAACCCTGCTTCTTACGCAGCAATCGACTCACTCACATTCCTATGGGACGCAGGTATCGATGTCAGCATTCTTCAAGCCAAGGAAGGCGACAAGAAAGCATCCAGCACAGGTGGCGGTATTGACTACATCACAATGCAATTCCCTTTGAGCAAGAAGATGGGCGCAAGTATCGGTTTACTTCCTTATTCTTCGGTTGGTTACGAAATTGCAGCCGAAATTGATAATGGTAGCGAAGCAAGAGCCGGTGGTGGCGGGCTTAACCTTCTTTACGCTGGTGCTGCTTACAATCCGTTTAAAGGATTGTCTTTAGGTGTTAACGTAGGTTACCTTTTCGGTACAAACATCTACGACAACTATATCTACAGCACAAGTACCACCCTATTTGAAAGAATCATTCAAGTGCGTTCATGGGACATTAAAATCGGCGCCCTCTACACTTTAAACCTCAACAAGAAGAACAAGGTATCTATCGGTGCCACTTTCACGCCAAAAAAATCACTTCACGGACAAACTTGGGGTGCCTACTACGATATGACCAACGACTCTCGCGTCGACACTATCGGATTCCAAACACTTAAAAACAATAACTACACACCCCTCAGCCTTGGCGTTGGTTTGAGCTACGAATACGATAAAAAAATATTAGCCGAAGTCGACCTTACTTACCAAAAGTGGAAAGATGCTCCTTTTGCTAAAGTAGAAGGATTGGACAACAATGGTGGAGAACTCACATTCGACAATCGTTGGAAAGTAGCAGGTGGTTTGCAATACACTCCACGACAAAGAGGAGGATTCTTCCGTAGAGTAAACTATCGTTTGGGTGCTTACTACAATCACGACTATGTGAACGTGAGCGGAAACAATGTGCGCGAATACGGAGTTACTTGTGGTTTTGGTCTGCCTGCTCCGGGAAGTAAAACTGTAATCAACCTCGGTTTCGAATACAAGCACCGCGCTTCGGCTCCGGTGAAATACATTGTTGAAGACTACTTCAATATCACTTTGAGTGTGAACTTCAACCAAATGTGGTTCTGGCAAAACAAGATTAACTGATTTTGCGAACAGCTCGAAACATATTGTTCACTCTTGCAGCAATGTCGATAGCTTTCAGTTGCAAGAATGAGGTAAAAAGCGTAATTCAGCAATCCACCGATCCTGAAGTTACCCCCACCATGCTCACTACCGACATCACTACATTAGTGAGCGATTCCGGTGTAACAAAGTATCGCATCACATCACAAAGATGGGAAATGTATGACGAAAGCGACACACCTAATTGGGTATTCCCCAAAGGGTTATTTCTTGAGCAATTCGATTCCACGCTGAAAGTTGAAGCCACCTTTGAATGCGACAGCGCTCGCTACCTCAAGAATTCCAAGTTATGGCAATTTATGGGAAACGTACGTTCGTGGAACACAAAGAAAGATCTTATTCTCACCAATGAACTCTATTGGGACCAGAACAAAAAGAAAGTGTATTCCGACTCATTCATTCACATCGAACAACCTGAACGAATACTTGAAGGATACGGATTTGAATCGAACGAACGTCTCACTACCTACAAGTTGAAACGACCTATGGGAATCTTCCCTGTCAATGAAGAAAACAGAAAATCAAGTTCGGCACGACGCGACAGCCTTAATGCTTTACGAGCCGACTCTACCCTTAAATAACATAACCGTTCCACATTACTTTATATGGATACAGCAATCACAACTCTATCAATTATGACACTCATCTCAATGCTATTCTCAGCATTCTTCTCGGGAATGGAAATAGCTTTCGTGTCGTCAAATAGTGTAAGAGTGAAAATAGATGTAGAAAAGGAAGGAATAATCAACCGCATAATAAGTTTGTTTTATCGTCATAAGGAAATGTTTATTACCACGTTGCTTGTGGGCAACAATATTATGCTCGTAATCTATGGTATGGGTATGGCAGGACTGCTCGACCCCTACCTAAAAGAATTATTCAACGGCAACGAAGCGGTAGTACTTATTACACAAACCATTATTTCAACAGGTATAATCCTTATCACCGGCGAATTCTTTCCAAAAACAATATTCCGTATCAACCCAAATAGTTCACTGCGCACATTCTCATTTCCTCTTTATATCATATATATAATATTATATCCTATTACATGGTTCTCCACCAAACTCTCAAACATTCTAATGCGAATCTTCAAAATCAAGAACGACAAGCAAATATTCGGAGCCATAACCATGGGTGAGTTGGATGCATATCTGCAAGAAAATATCGACTCCCACGAGGAAGAGAACAAAGAGATTGAAAGAGAAGTGAAGATTTTCCAAAACGCAATCGATTTCTCCGACACACACCTACGCGATTGTATGATTCCACGCAACGAAATGGTTGCAGTCAACATCGATACCACCTCGCGAGAATCGCTATGTGAGCTTTTCACTCAGAGCGGATTCTCCAAGATTATCGTTTATCACGACGACATTGATAACGTACTCGGATATATTCATGTCAGCGAGATGTTTAATCCCGAAAACAATTGGAAAAAGTATATCAAACCTGTCCTTTTCGCTCCCGAAACAATGCTCGCCAACAAAATGATGGAAAAATTGCTCAAACAAAAACGTAGTGTAGCAATCGTAGTTGATGAATTCGGAGGTACTGCCGGTCTTGTAACCCTTGAAGACTTAGTTGAAGAGATTTTTGGAGAAATTGAGGACGAACACGACCGTATGAAGTTTGTGGAAAAAGAAATCGAGCCTGGCATATATCAATTCTCGGGACGTATGGAAATCGAAGAAATCAACGAAAAATATCCATTAGACCTCCCTGAAAACGATGAATACCAAACTCTCGCAGGCTATTTGCTCTACAACCTCGAAGTAATCCCCAAATGCGGAGAAACTGTCGAAATCAACAACATTGTATTCACCGTTGAAAAACTTGTCGGAGCAAGAATCGACCTCGTTCGTATCGACACTACAAAGAAAAATGAAGAAAAATAACCATATATAGTTGGAATTCCACAAAAAAATATTACCTTTGCAATCGCAAAACTTAAGAAAGAGTTCTTGAGACGACAAAAAATAATGGTGCGTTAGTTCAGTTGGTTAGAATACATGCCTGTCACGCATGGGGTCACGGGTTCGAGTCCCGTACGCACCGCAAAAGCCTTCCAGAGTACTGGAAGGCTTTTTTTATTGATTATCCAAGAAAAATTAGTAACTTTGGCATAATAATTTATGCACGTGTGAATATGGCAGGAAAACAATCGCTTACACAAGAACAGAAATTGACTCAACGGCTATCACCGTTGCAACTTCAACTTGTGCCTCTATTGCAAATGAACAGCCTCGAAATAGAAGAACGCGTAATGAACGAACTCAACGACAATCCTGCCCTCGAAGTAAATGAAAACGCCAACGACAACATTCTCGACGACACACTCAATAAAGATGAATACGGCGATGATTTCAAAGAGACTGCCGAAGATATCATAAATGCCGACTACCGCAACGAAGACGACATACCCTACTATCGACTATCTGCCTCCAACCGAAGCGCCGATGACGAAACACCAAATGCAATCATAATTTCACAAACATCGCTCGTAGACTACCTTATGGAGCAAGTGAATGAGCGCAAACTAAATGACACACAACGACAGATTGCGCAATATATCATCGGAAACATCGATGATAGCGGATATTTGCAACGCTCTGCAATGTCTATAACCGACGACCTTGTGTTCCAAACAGGGCTTGATGTGTCGGTCGACGAAGTAATGGAAATGATTAGAGTAGTTCAAGAGCTTGATCCTGCCGGAGTGGGAGCTATCGACCTACAAGATTGCTTACGCCTACAACTTGAGCGGAAAATTGCCGAAGGACACGATTCCAGCCGACTCTCACTCACTGTAATCAACGAGCATTTCGACAAATTCTCCAAGAAGCATTTTGATCGTATAATGACGGCTCTCGGTATCGATGAAGATACAATGAGCGCAATCAACGAAGATATTCGTTCTCTCACGCCAAAACCAGGTTTTGCTATTACAGGCATTGCCGACGACTCTCATTCACAACAAATCACTCCCGACTTTTGTGTGGAAATCGAGGGAGAAGACATCACGCTCACACTTATCAACAACATTCCCGAGCTACAAATTTCAGAAAGTTACTCCACTTCCTATGAATATTTCTCCAAAAACAAACCTTCATCAAGAAGCGACAAAGAAACAGCTATTGCAATCAAAGAGAAATATGAAAAAGCAAAAGACTTTATTGCAGTGTTGAAGATGCGCCAAGAAACAATCTTCAACACGATGAAATACATCATCATACATCAACGTGACTTCTTTATCGAAGGCGATGAAACCAAGATTCGCCCAATGATTCTCAAAGACGTGGCTGAACACACAGGTTACGACCTATCGGTAATTTCACGTGCCATAACCAACAAATATGCTACTACACCCTGGGGAATATTTCCTCTCAAATATTTCTTTAACGAAGGTATTCAACACAAGAGCGGTGATGAAGTATCGTCGCAAGAGATATTGTCGATACTAAAAACAGTAATCAGTGAAGAAAACAAATCACGACCCTTCTCTGATGAACAATTATGCTCTATCTTAAAGAAGAAAGGATATGTGATAGCACGTCGTACAATAGCCAAATACAGAGATAAACTTTCCATTCCAGTTGCACGTTTACGCAAAGAAGTATAACTTTGTATTTAGGTAATTAATTTTAGTTCCGCAAACCCAAAATTATGCTACAACAATTCTCACGATACTTTTCAAATGCACTTAGTCCGCTACTGATGCCTTCTTATGGGGTGTTTTTGGCTTTATGGGTTTCGATTTTGTGCTATCAATCGTTTGCCACTCGCATCACTGTGCTTATTTTTATTGTCGGAATAACCTGCGTCTTACCACTATTTTTGTTTTATATTCTGCAAACAATAAAAATAATCCCTGACACTAACCTATCCGACCGCAAGGAACGTATCATTCCTTACGCAATAACTACAATTTGCTATCTTATTGCCACTTATTACCTTTATAGGGTACACGCACCACTGTGGCTTCTCGGTTTTATGATAGGAGTTGTATCCACAAGCCTTGTCTCTTTTATCATAAATCTGAAATGGAAAATCAGTGCGCACACTGCAGGATTAGGAGGTGTCGTGGCATTACTGTTCTTTTTACACCACGACCATATGGAAGCATTCGATTCACTTTGGGTTCTGTGCTTCACCATAATTTTGGCAGGCATAATAGGCTCAATAAGACTATATTTGCAATGCCACACCCTTGCACAGGTATTGGTGGGCTTTGCCAACGGATTCCTTTGTGTCCACTTTTTTATTAAACTACTTTACTGAAAAAACATAATAATTACACAATATGAAACCTATCGTTAGTATTATAATGGGTAGCACAAGTGACCTACCTATTCTCGAGAAGACAGCTAAAATGCTCGATGAAATGGAAATTCCATTTGAAATGAATGCACTCAGTGCACACCGCACCCCTGCCGAAGTGGAAGCATTTGCACGAGGAGCCGAACAACGCGGTATTAAAGTGATTATTGCAGCAGCTGGTATGGCTGCTCACCTTCCCGGTGTGATTGCAGCTATGACCACTTTACCCGTGATAGGATTGCCTATCAACTCCACACTCGATGGTATGGATGCTCTTCTTGCTATCGTACAGATGCCTCCCGGCATACCTGTTGCTACTGTAGGAATCAACGCCGGTCAGAATGCAGCTATCCTTGCTATCCAAATGCTTGCTCTTAGCGACAAGGCTCTTGCCGAAAAATTTGCAGCATTTAAGGCTTCACTTGCTCAAAAAATAGTAAAAGCCAACGAAGACTTGAAAAAAGTGGAATTTAAATTTAAGACAAACTAAAAATTTCTCTGCAATGAATTACGTGCGACGCAAAACATCTACCGTCAACATAGGCGATGTAAAACTCGGAAGCGATTTCCCTATCCGATTGCAGTCAATGACATCTACTTCCACTATGGACACCGAAGGAAGTGTAGCTCAATGCCTTCGTATTTGTAAAGCAGGAGCCGACATCGTACGACTCACAGCTCAAGGCGTACGCGAAGCCGAGAACATCGGTGAGATACGCTCTATATTACACAGCAAGGGATTTTCCACTCCTCTCGTTGCCGACATTCATTTCAATCCACGCGCAGCCTTTGCAGCCGCCGAAGTTACCGACAAGGTGCGCATCAATCCCGGCAACTTTGTAGACGTAGCACGTACATTCAAAAAGCTTCATTTCACTGAAGAAGAATACGCACAAGAAATTCTTAAAATACGCGAGGCCCTACTTCCTTTCATCGCCCTTTGTCGTGAAAAAGGCACTGCTGTGCGACTTGGCGTGAACCACGGAAGCTTAAGTGACCGCATCATGAGCCACTATGGCGACACACCTGCGGGAATGGTAGAGTCGGCAATGGAATTTTTAAGAATCTTCGTTGAAGAAAATTTCACTGATGTTGTGATATCCATTAAATCATCCAACACTGTCGTTATGGTGCATACTGTACGTTTACTCGTACAAGCTATGGACGCCGAAGATATGCATTTCCCACTGCATCTCGGAGTTACCGAAGCCGGCGACGGCGAAGACGGTCGCATAAAAAGTGCTGTAGGCATTGGCACTCTACTTAGCGAAGGAATAGGCGACACTATTCGTGTTTCGCTAAGCGAAGATCCCGAACTCGAAGTACCTGTAGCACACAAACTCGTTTCCTACATTACTTCACGCGCCAATATCGAACCTATCGAAGGCTGCTCACATCAAGCCGAACCGATAGAGCCTCAGCGTCGAGTGTCATACTCAGTGGCTAATATAGGAGGACAAAACAAACCTATAGTAATAGCCTCAACACTGCCAAGTAAACTCAATGAACGCTTTATTCCCGACTATTTCTTCTCGGCAGAAGGAATAATCGAGGACGATAGAAACAACTACATAGTACCTGCCGACAAATATGACAATTCGAAAAACAACTCTTATCCACTATTCAACATTACTCAAATCGAAGAGTGTAAAGTCTGTACAGCTCCACTGAAATGGCTTTCGATTAGTACCAACACTCACATCGACGACTTACAATTCCTTAAGCAAGACAAGAATACTGTGATTGTTCTCATTGCTACACATAACAATGTGAGCGGATGCCAAGAACATTTCATCAAGCAACTCAACGAAGCAGGCATCACAACTCCTGTCGTGCTACTTAATAGCTATCTCGATGATGACAACGAGTGGATTCAAGTAAAAGCAGGTGCCGACTTAGGCACAATGCTTCTTAACGGCTACCGCGATGGTATTTGGTTAGATTGTCCTAATTACAACAATATCAACGATATCGTTCGCTACGAATTTGGCATACTTCAAGCTGCACGCCTACGCACATCAAAAACAGAATATATTTCTTGTCCAAGTTGCGGTCGTACACTATTTGACCTACAAAAGACTGTGCAAGAGGTGAAAGAAGCTACATCACATCTTTCTCACCTCAAAATCGGTATTATGGGGTGTATTGTAAATGGTCCCGGCGAAATGGCCGATGCCGACTATGGATATGTTGGAGCAGCAGCAGGGAAAATCAGTCTGTATAAGAACAAAGAATGCATCGAAAAGAATATCCCTCAAGAAGATGCCATCACAAAACTCATTGACCTCATCAAGGCAAATGGAGATTGGATTGAACCTTAAACGTTGAATATATCACCTATGGAACATCTTGAAAATGATTTCATCAAGATAAGTGTGAAGCCCTATGGAGCCGAGCTTACAAGCATCATCAACAAAGCCAATGGCGAAGAAATGCTATGGCAGGGCGACCCTGTTTATTGGAAACGACAATCCCCCATACTATTCCCTATCGTGGGTAGTGTGTGGAACAACACTTATCGTTACAATGGAGTCGAATACTCAATGACTCAACATGGTTTTGCACGCGATATGAACTTCACACTCATAAACAAAAGCGACACAAGCATCTTGTTCGAACTGCAAGCCAACGAAGAAACAAAAAAACTATATCCCGCCGATTTCAGTCTTAAAATAGGCTACGAACTAATCGACAATTCAATTAAAGTAATATGGAACGTAACAAACAATGGTTCCGATGAAATGTTTTTTCAGATAGGCGCACACCCTGCATTCAACTACAAAGGCTACAATCCCGAAGCCAACATCCAGGGGTATTTCAGTTTATTGCCTATCGACACCAATTATCGCTTATCAACAATCACACAAAAAGGCTGTATTGGCAACGAAATTTCTAAAATTGTATACCGGGAGCATTGCATAATCCCTATAACAAAGGACACGTTCAATAATGATGCTCTTATTTTGGAAGACTCTCAAGTTATTAGTGTTGAATTGCTTGACTCCAACCGCAAGCCTTACATCAAATTGTCGTTTGATGCACCTGTGGTAGGGCTTTGGTCGCCCATAAAACAAGGATATGCCCCATTCGTGTGTATCGAACCATGGTATGGACGATGTGACAAAGTGGGTTACGAAGGAGAATTCTCTAAGCGAGATTGGGTTTTCAATCTCGGCAAAAAAGACTCGTTCAAAACCTATTATACCATAGAAATCCTGTAATACTACAACTACAAAGTTTCTTTTTTGTTAATTATGAAACACATTCTTATCATTGTTATAATGATAGCTTCGTCATTAATCTCAGCTATGGCAACCAAACCCGATGTCACTAAGATTAAAATACTTCAAACAAGTGATGTGCATGGGAATTTTTTCCCTTATGATTTCATCAATCGCTGCCCTGGAAGCGGTAGCCTCGCGCGTATTCATACATACGTCGAAAATCAACGCAAAATCTATGGCGACAATCTTATCCTTATCGACAATGGCGACATTCTGCAAGGACAACCTACAGTATACTATTACAATTTTATAAACACCAATACCCCTCACATTTGTGCCGAAATGCTCAACTTTATGGGCTACGACCTCGGCAATATGGGCAACCACGACATCGAAACAGGACACAACGTTTACGACCGTTGGATAGAACAATGTAATTTCCCCATTCTTGGAGCCAATATTATTGACACAGCAACAGGCAAACCCTATCTTACCCCATATAAGACTTTCGAGCGCAATGGCTACAAAATTGCCGTACTTGGACTTATCACTCCGGCAATTCCGGCTTGGTTGCCCGAGACATTGTGGAGTGGGTTGAGATTTGACGATATGGAAGAGAGCGCACGCAAATGGGTGAAAAACATCCAAGATAATGAGAATCCCGACATCATAATCGGGGTGTTTCACTCAGGACGCGACTCAAGTAAAAAAACCGGGAAATGGAACGAAAATGCGTCACTCGACATAGCTCGCAACATCCCCGGATTCGACATCGTGCTTATGGGACACGACCACCAACTATTCTGCCAACAAATAAAATCTACCAACAACAAAAATGTTGCGACTCTCAACCCGGGAGGCGGAGCTAATTATATTTCTGACATCACTATCACCTTTACCAACGACGGCAAAACAAAAGACTCAACCATTGAAATACAAATGGTTTCTATTAAGGACATTGAGCCTTCACAGGCTTTTATGAATCATTTCAAGTCGCAATACAATGATGTAGAGAAATTCGTTCTACAGAAAATCGGTACCATCACCGAGAAACTTGATACTCGCCAAGCTTATTTCGGTCCATCTACATTTGTCGACTTCATACACTCGCTACAACTATCCATTTCGGGAGCCGACATATCATTTGCCGCACCTTTGTCGTTTGATGCCACCATCAATAAGGGCGACATCTATATGAGTGATATGTTCAATCTCTATAAATACGAAAATATGCTCTATGTGATGAATCTCACAGGCAAAGAAATCAAAGACTATCTCGAATATTCTTACTACATTTGGACCAACCAAATGACAGGACCGAATGATAATCTTCTAAAACTCAAAGAAGCCCCTACAGGTGACGATAAATCACGCTCGGTGTTTGTCTATCCAAGTTATAATTTCGACTCGGCAGCAGGAATCATCTACACAGTTGATGTTACCAAGCCAAAAGGCGAAAAAATAACTATCATAAGCCTTGCCGACGGAACACCTTTCGACCCTAACCGAATGTATCGAGTAGCTCTAAACTCCTACCGAGGCAATGGTGGTGGAGAGATTCTTACAAAAGGTGCAGGAATACCACAAGACCAACTCGCATCACGCATCGTTTCGGCAACCGACAAAGATTTGCGCTATTACCTAATGGAATATATCAAGCAAAAAGGTACACTCACTCCGCAAGCACTCAATCAATGGAAATTCATTCCAGAGGAATGGGCTAAGAAAGCGGCAGAACGGGAATACAAACTATTATTCCCTTAAAATTACACCTCAATACCCCACTTCTTCACATAGAAAACAGTGATAATGAGAAAAAAATCGGGTATTTGCTTTTTTATTCACAAGTAATCTATTAATTTTGCAAAGATTTTTGTAAATTACCGAATAATAAAGAATTTATAAACAATATGGCTAAGAAAGAAAACGAAACTCGTACATCAATCGATGAATTGAACGAATCTCTATCGGGAATCGAAAAGAAAGTAGAAGAAAACAAAAAAATGATTGTTTGGGTAGTAGGAGCAATCGTAGCTATCGCTGTGATTATCCTTGGTTATGTTTACCTAATCCAAGAACCTAACTTCGAAAATGCTAAGGAAGAAATCGCTAAGGCCGATGCTAACCTTTCTTTAGGTCAGGATTCAATCGCCCTAAACGAATATATGGCTGTTGCTGATAACTATAGCAATGTTGCAGCTAATCGTGCAGGTCTTAACGCAGGAATCATTCTTTTCCAACAAGGAAAATACGAAGAAGCTATCAACTATATCAAGAAATTTGACGGCGAAGGTGCTCTTGTAGGTCCAGCGTCTCAATCTCTTATCGGTGACTGCTATGTTAACTTGCAAAAGTATGATGAAGCTGTCAACTACTTCGACAAAGCTATCAAGCTTGCAGGCGACAACGAATATTACACTCCTCTCTTCATTTTGAAGAAAGCTACTGTACTTCGCGAACAAAAGAAGTATGCCGAAGAACTTGCAGCTCTTGAAATTATCAAGGATAAATATCCAAACTTCGTTGCAGGCTACCGCGTTGACGTAAACAAATATATCGAACGCGCAAAAGTTCAAGCAGCTAAGTAATATATTATTAAAATAAATATCTAATCTCAAAGAAGCAGAATCTAAACATTTGATTCTGCTTCTTTTTTATATAAAAAGATTCCTATATATTGAATTATTGGGCTTATTGTTAAGCCGATAAAGATACTATGTAATCTCTCTATTTTGCCGTTCCGTCGATT
The DNA here is from genome assembly GCA_015061055.1 of Bacteroidales bacterium. Taxonomy (GTDB): domain Bacteria; phylum Bacteroidota; class Bacteroidia; order Bacteroidales; family Muribaculaceae; genus RGIG4576. Next base: position 14,950 of record SUXH01000005.1, on the reverse strand, counting down.
ATCTTTTCAACTTAGATAACACTTTGGCAAACGATATTTTCTCTACCTTCACCACCACAATTGCAAATGCAACAAGTAGCACCGTATTAACACACACCTGCCATAACATATCCAATTCTTTCACAGCTTCCATTGCGACAAACAACACACAAGCAAGTACCACATAACCCAACATTACCTTTACGGGATATGCTATCGGATATTTCTTTTGACCCACAAAATAAGAGAGCAACATAGCAGTGCCATAGCCTGCCACACCACCCCATGCACAAGCCATATAGCCATATTGAGGAACAAACAAGATGTTCACACCCAATAATACCACACATCCTATACCCGAGAATACTGCGCCCCATATAGTCTGCTCAGTAAGTTTGTACCAAAATGACAAGTTGAAGTAAACACCCATCATTATCTCGGCTACCATCACTATAGGCACCACTTTCAGCCCTTCCCAATAGTCGGGAGCAATGATATACTTGATTATGTCAAGGTAAGCCACCACCACAAGGAAGGCAAGAAGTGTGAATATCACGAAATACTTCATCGTTACTGCATAGGTTTCCTTACTGTCTTTATCTCGGCTCTTATCGAACACAAATGGCTCATAAGCATAACGAAATGCCTGTAATATCATCGCCATTATCATCGCTATCTTACTTGCCGCTCCATAAATACCGAGTTGCGCCTTGCAATCAGCTTGCTCATACAAGAATGGGAACATTATCTTATCGGCATTTTGATTAAGCACACCCGCTATTCCAAGTAATAATATGGGTGCACTATAACCGAGCATTCGTTTATATAACGACCAATCAAAAATCCACTTGAATCCCCTCAATTCGGGCAACAAAAACAGCATCACTATTGACGTACAGATCAGATTCAAATAGAATACATATCCTACTCCCACTTCGGGACTATACACCTTACCTACAATATCGGGATACACTGTGTATAACGATGGTAACACAACAAAATAAAGTAAGTTAAGTGCTATATTGATTACTATGAACAATAACTTTAGTGAGGCAAATTTCAAAGCTCGCTTTTGTTGGCGCAAATAACTAAAAGGAATAGCTTGAAATGCATCAAGAGCTACCACCACAGCCATTACGCCTATATACTCGGGATGCTCGGCATATCCCATTGCCCCCGATATGGGAGAAAGAAACGTAAGTACTATCACCACAAACAGCATCGATGTAAATCCCACCGATGTCAATATGGTAGAATACACACGCTTGGGATCTTCGCCTTCTTTCGTGCAATATCGGAATAGAGTCGTTTCCATTCCATACACCAGAATAATAAGCAACAAGGCTGTATAGGAGTACACATTGGTAACAATACCATAACCTCCCGATACGGCACTCATCTTAGCCGTATAAAGAGGCACAAGCAGATAATTCAAGAATCTGCCCACTATACTACTTAATCCGTAGATTACAGTATCCTTAGCCAACGACTTCAACCCTGCCATTTTTTCGTGCGCTCTAAATTTTTATCAATCCTCAAACAAATTTCCCTGCTCACTATATCTATCACGTCCCAAATGCTTATATGCAAGATCGGTAACTTCTCGACCACGAGGAGTACGTTTTATAAAACCTTCTTTTATCAAGAAAGGCTCATACACTTCTTCCACTGTGCCGGCATCTTCGCCTAGCGCAGTAGCTATAGTAGACAAGCCCACAGGGCCTCCCTTAAACTTATCTATAATAGTTGTGAGAAGTTTATTGTCTATCTCATCAAGCCCATACTTATCTATATTCAACGCTTTCAAGGCATAACGAGCTATCTCAGTATCTATCTTACCATTACCTTTAACCTGTGCAAAATCTCGTACACGACGAAGAAGAGCATTTGCAATACGAGGTGTGCCACGACTGCGCAAAGCAATCTCGAGTGCAGCCTCATCAGTGATTGGCACATTCAACAAACGAGCCGAACGCTTCACTATACGTTCAAGCACACTATGGTCATAATATTCCAAATGACAATTAATCCCAAAACGAGCACGAAGAGGAGATGTAAGCAATCCGCTACGCGTGGTTGCCCCTATCAAGGTGAACGGCGACAACGTAAGTTGTACCGAACGTGCGCCGGGTCCCTTATCTATCATTATATCAATACGATAATCCTCCATAGCCGAGTACAGATACTCTTCTACTATCGGACTAAGACGATGAATCTCATCAATGAACAATACATCATTCTCTTCAAGAGATGTAAGAATACCGGCTAAATCACCGGGCTTGTCGAGCACAGGTCCGGAAGTTACTTTAAAGCCTACTCCAAGTTCGTTGGCAACAATCCCCGAAAGTGTTGTCTTTCCAAGACCGGGAGGACCATATAACAGCACATGATCAAGAGCTTCACCACGATTGCGCGCAGCTTGCACAAACACGTTCAAGTTCTCAATAATCTTGTCTTGTCCGCTAAAATCACTAAAGTGTTCCGGGCGTAATGCACGTTCAAAGTCACGATCGGCTTCAGCCCTGCCACGTCTAATATCAAAATCTTCTTCCATATACACTGCAAATTTAGCAAATCCCCCTAAAATAACAACACTATTTCTTACCCATATTTACACATCCTTCACTATGGTTCCAATAAACTCCACCACCATTTCACCGGCTAAATCATCGGCCGCTTGTCTTGCTTCATCAAAACCAAGTCCTTCCAACGAATATGATTTTTGAAGGATAATCTCACCTGCATCGGCAACTCTCTCGATACGATGTATCGTTACACCGTTTAGTTTACTCTTATCATTCATTATACCCTTCCAAGGATTAAGCCCCGAATGTAATGGCAACAATGAAGGGTGTATGTTATATGCTCCATACAAAGTCGTTCCATACACACTTTCGGGAATAATATATGGGCATCGGTAAGTCAATAGCAATTCCGGTTTAAATTCTCGCACAGCATTCTTCACACACTCAGCTATCGAGGGTATTCCAATACTTGAACAATCCACTGTATACAAATCCAAACCTTCCTTTTTAGATAGTGCATTCCACACTGCGTTAGGCTTAGTTGTAATAATAAGTATTTTCATAAATACCCACTACTCCTTATAATTACGCACACTGTATTGCATACAGTTATATCTACTTATATCTTGCACCAATTTATCATACTCAGCATCACTCATTTCAGTTGACAGATTGATTATTGGACAACCTTCCAGCAAGAAGCGAATTGGGTCGGGTATACGGCCATTTTTACGAGCATTTTTATACAGCGTAGAGCCGGGAAATGCAATTATCATATCTATGACTATCGAAGAGTATTTCTTATGTTCCAACCACCAATTAATAGTGCGATAAGCCGATTCCATTGTTTCAACCTCATCTCCAAGAATTATTGTCGAACGTGTATCAAGTCCTGCTTTTATTGTCAAGTCTAAAGCATATTCCACTTGCTCTATGGTGATATTTTTACGCATACTCTTAAGAATGCGATTATCGGCACTTTCAATTCCAAGGAACACATATCGACAATTGCTGTTTTTCAATGCTTCCACCATAAGTTCCGATACACTATCCACACGCAACTGAATCGACCACACCAACGGATAATCTTTTATACGCTTACAAAAATCAAGCACCCTTTGTTCGTCGGAAGCAAACAATTCTTCTCTAAGTGCGATATAATTAACTTCATAATGATTCACCAGATAATCTATCTCCGAGAAAATTGAATCAAGCGAACGTTGGCGATATTTACTTCCCGATGGATGAAAACAAAATGTACAATTATATTTGCACGAGCGACCTCCAATGATTGCTACCGGAGAATATTTCACACCATCCTCCACTTCGCCATTGGTTGCAAGATATTTATCATAGTCAAAACCCGCATAATCAGGCAATGGCAATGAATCCAAATCCATCTCATCTTCACGACGTTTAGTGACAACCCATTCTTTGCCGTCTTTATATATGATGCCTTTTATTTCATTTTTCGCCTTATTATGATATATAGCTTGCACCAGCTCCACAACGGTTTTTTCTCCTTCACCTATGACACCATAGTCGGCACATCCTTCAAATGCCTCCATCGCAGGAATAGCATCGGCTGTAATCATTCCACCACCAACAATAGTTGTTAATTGAGGTGCAATTTTTTTCAGCAACTTCATTAACGGACTAACCTCTATGAACTGCCCGGATATTCCACCACTACCCACTATCTGAATGTCATTCTCCTTGATAATTCGACCAAGGACTTCTTCATCAGAATCCTCTTGATGGTTAAGATTTACAGTAAAAACATTTGCCACCCCTGAGGCTTTCAATGCTGCCGATACATATAATATCCCTAAAGGCATTATATACCCACACACTTTTGTTGAGAAATATCTTGGAACGACCAACAAAACATTTGGAAGGCCTTTTTTAATTATTGATTCCACGGAACAAAACTTATAATATTATTATCATTTATATATTCAATCAATCCCATTATGGAATTTACAGCACTTTCAATATCCCTTACATCACACATTTCACAATGAGAATGCATATACCTTAATGGTATATTTACATTAAGCGTTGCAATATTACCCAACGTTCGAGCCACAACAGCATCAGTCCCCCCCGAAATATTACGGCTCAAGGTAGCTTGCACCGGAATATCTTTTTGCAGAGATACTTTACAGAAGATTTCTTGTAACACCTTATTGGAATCAGCATTATAATTAATACCAACGCCTTCACCTATTGACAATCGTCCCATAGATTTATGTTCAGTAGGTATATCGGTTGCAAAATCCACATCTACTACGATTGCAACATCCAACGGCTCTCGACAAGCCGATATGCCTCCCATATTTATTTCTTCTTGAACTGTTGACACAGCCACCACATCCACATTCAAAGACTTCTTGGCACAAGCCGAAACGACCTCCGACATAACGAAACCACCCAAACGATTGTCTAACGCTTTACCAACAAGACGATGCTTGCCCAATCGAGAGAAATCAGCCTTAAATAATGCAAAATCACCTATTTTCACTAATGACTCACATTCATCTTTTGATTCAACTCCAATATCAATCCACAAATCGGATGTTTTAACTAAAATGCCTGTATCGGTCCCATTGTCTTGTAATGGATCGCACCCCACAATTCCTTCCACTTCCCCCTCATCAGTCATTACTACCACTTTATGACCTATAAGAGACGTTGCACGCAATCCTCCTATCTTTCGGAATCGCAACAAACCACATTCATCTATATCTGTTATTTGGAGCCCTATTTCATCACTATGTGCCACTACACCTATACGCAATCCTGATGATGCCTTACTTGAAGCATACAAATTTCCTATCGCATCACCATAACAAGCAATCCCTTCTTGCTCAAACCTTTCGGCAAGCAATCGTTGCACACGCATTTCGTCCGATGAAGGAGCATAACTTTCGCTCAAGGCTTTGAGCCAAAGCTCTTTCTCTTTTGTAAAAATCCAATCATTCATCTCATCTCTTCTCTTAATAGTATAGGGAGCTTAGCTTGAACGCTTACTTGCGACTTCATAAATCGCTCCACTTTATATTTTACAATCTCTTCTACAAATTTTCGAGTAAATCGACACACTTCTTCTCGATAGTCTTCACTATAAGAACGATATTGGTGAAAACAGCCACCACCACAATTCCATTTCACTTCACAATCGGTACATTCCGATTTAGAATATACATTCTGGTCTAATAACCACTTATATTGTTTCTCATCGAACAACACTATACCATTTTTTACCGTTCCATATTTCGTCAACTTAAATAGGGGTTCTTTGTCAGTGGCAACGCAATAGCAACCGGTAAAATCACCATCGGCTGTAATACACAATTCCCCGGGACAAGCTCTCTCTAATGGGAATATCGTGCGCAAATATGCAAATGAAGTCAATCCTATACCATATTCATCGGCAAGTTTACGCGAGTTCACAAATTCTTCTATATAACGTTCATAGAAAGTGTGCATTTCAGCTGGAGTGGAAAACATATTTTGTGCTACCACAGGCTCAAACATTGCATTGCGGATTTCAGGGAACTGAGAATGAAGTTCCTCTATCATCTCACTCATCTTGTCTACATTATGAGGTGTGATGGTCGAATTTACCTGCACATCAATTCCTTCCTGCAAGAATGTCTTTATATTTGAAAACACAAGCTCGTAATTCTTCCGTTGCATATTCTGTATTTCCCGCAAAATCTCAAACGACACACTGATTTCTACTTTATTAGCTTTTAAAAAAGCTATCTTTTCGTTATCAACGATTGAGCCATTTGTGATAATCCGCAAATTAAGTCGCAATCCTCGTTCGTGTGCTTTCTGCAAAGCATATTCAGCCCCTTTTTTCACTAATTCCCACGACAATAATGGTTCACCACCACCCATAAATGATATAGTCAAGGGACGATCATAGCCACTCTCCTTCGAATCAAAAAAATAATCTATCGCAGGCAATAATTTGTCCTCGGTTATTTGAGAGCCATTTCTTCCTTGAGCCGAATAACAATAAGAACAAGCAAAATTACACACATTATTTGGCAACACAGTGAGTAATGTATAATCCTTTGGCGCTCTTACTTTCCTTTGTTCACTCAATGGCACATAAGACGAAAGGGGTTCAAATACTTCCTTATAATTACCGTTAGCTTGGAATTGTTCATATTGTCCCGAATCGGCAACAACATAACACCTACCTATCGGAGAATAGAATATCTCCTTCTCGCCATACTGATATTTTACTATATTATTGTTTTTCAGCCAAGACATAATCATTCATTTATCTTATTAAGCAACGTACGCACGACCATTCGCCTCATAAAACGACAATAGCACTCAAAATACCCGGTCGGCAAACTGTGGCGTGCCAACCGACAACCTCCGCTGCAATGCCACTTAGCTATACACGAAGAACAATCGCTGTAACTTTCCACTGTTTTGCTCATCAAGTCATCAATACGTTCCTTATTGATAACTATTTTCTCTTTTGATATTTCACCATATACAAATTTATCAAAATATTGCTCCTTGTGAGAAGATATTCGCGAGCAAGCGGTAATATATCCGTATGGAGTAGCGACCAATTTGCCCAGACACGCTCGTTCCTTACAATTGTCTATATTATTTATAATAGTATTACCTATTGTAATACCATACGACTCACCCAATGCCTGTGCGGCAAATAAGTGTTCTTCAAAATTAATATAAAATTGTTCTAATTCCTTCTCGGTTGCAAATAAATCTTTATTCAGCACACATTCAAACGCCGCACTCTTGACCAATGGAAATTTATGATGAAGTTCTTCTACCATCTGCTCCTGCAAAGTTACATTTAGCGGTGTAATCGTTGAACGAATTCCAAATGACACTCCCTTATCGCATAATTTACTTATGGTAGCCGATACTATAGAATAATGTGAGCGTTGCTTGTTATGAACACTCTCAATAATATCAAACGAAACCACCAATCCTATGTTATATTTCTTAACAAATTCGATTTGTTCGTCCAATAAAGTCGAGCCATTTGTAACTACGCCTATATTTAATTTCACGCCACAATCATCCGACTTCTTTACTGCATATTCTACCCCTTGGCGCAACAATCCAAACGACAACATAGGATCGCCACCTCCCGAGAATACAAGTTCCAATTCCGCTCCTCTTTCGGGTGACACAAACCAATCTATGATTTTCATCAACTGTTCAAGATCGATTTCCTTATTATCCCTGCCATTTGCCGAATAACAATATGAACAAGAGAAATTGCATCGTTGATTCAACAATATGGTAAGTTCTGTTATCGTGTCGGGGTAAGCCACTCTACTTACTGTGGCTTCACTATCACATAACGCTGTAATCACATCATCTTCTACCTTTCCTAAGGCTTTTTGCTCCAACAGTGCAACCTCGTCACCTTCGGCCTCTACCACACAACCGGACAAAGGAGCATAAAGCAATTGTTTGCCATTTTCGAGTTGATGTGTAAAAATCTGTAATTTATTGAGAGCCGGTATATTCATTGATTGTTTCATTTTTCACGAGATTTTAATCCCAAGTTATTCAATTCTAACCACGTCACAATACCATCATAAAGCAGATCTATGGACTCTGTTGATATTGTATCATAGCCGGTCAACAGATTATAAGCACATTGTTGTCGTTGAATAATTGATAAAAATTGATCTTTCGAAAATACTTGATTATACTCGTCTTTATCCTCTTTAGCACAAATATCCAAACCCATAGAATCAAACAATGTTCCAAGGAAATTCACCATTGAAATCATTTTAGAATTTTCTATATGATTAGAGCCATACTCCCTAAACCAATATTTATATGCCTCATTAGTATCACATAGAATTTTTTTCTTAAATTTTAAGTTCATACAAATATATTTGAGTACTTGTGCTCTTCTCAGCTCACTATCTATTGTTTCTAAGATATATTGATCAAAATTACCAAAGAATCGAATATTTTCGACCTGTTTACCCTTATTATCAAGAGGATGGTTACAAGGCATAAAATAGTCTACCTTGACAAGAACCGGAATTCCTAAGCTATTAACACTTCGTGGAAGACCATTTGCAAGCATTATGTTTTTGTTTGAGTCATTCGAACAACACACTATGTATACATTTTCTTTTGACTCTAAGACATATTCATTTATCAATTGACTGCTTTCCGGCGAATATTCAACCATTTTTTTATGGCACAAAGTTATATCCTCCAAATATGTCTTTTTATATTTATAGCTGAATATGTCTAAAATGTGTTCTTCTGGAGAAATTATTGTAATGTTTGTCTTGCCCAAAGCTGTGCCATTCTTATATTCGGCTGAATGTGCATTCAGTATTACACTTTTCACCACTTCTTCTGCACACACCGAATACCCTAATATAATTATATGCTTGCCATAAATTCTGCGTTGAAGAGCGTTAGATTCACCTTCTTTTTTATTATCCTTCATCTTGCTATATAACAGCCCTATTCCCCATATTGAATTTAAGCACAATGCATAAAAATTAAACGGTATTATATTTATCGATGAAGTTTTAAGATCTCGGCAATAATTCATTATATAATATGAATCATTATATGATAGGTAACATTTGATAGGCTTCTTCAGTTTTTTAGAGTCAATATGCTTAATCAAATTGTCCAAAAACTTAATATTGTCCAAATCATTCCCTGTTGAATTCTGCTCTCCTATGATATATATGCTTTTACAATGTTCGACACATAGTTTTTTTACAGTTTGGTAATTTAACGGATGTTCATTATAAACAATTATTTGATTGATTTTCGTTTCTTTATCTACTCTATATAGCGTACTCTTAACTTCAGTCGGTTTCTTGTCCGACACTATTAAGATTTTGCATTTCTTATCTTCTATGGAATTAATTATCGAAACAAGAATTTCATTCGCTCCTATTATAATATAATGGTCTTTCAAATGATTATAATTAATCTTACCCTCTTTATAATTGTCAACCCGACACATTATACTATTAGTAATCGTCGACACCAAAATTCCCGAAAAGAATACAGCACCAAAAATTGACACAAACATTGAATATAATTGTAAATCAATACTATATTCAGGATTATAAGCACTCATCGTTTGAGAAAACAGACCATATAAGAACACCAAAACACTTGGGTCATTTGAATCTTTTATTATATATCCTCCTACAACAATAAGCAACACAAATACCACAATAACACACAAAGCTAATGCAAACAATTGTTTTGCAGGAGTCCTGATGATTTTGTCTATCTGGTCGATACACCGGAATTTATACCAATAACCAACCAACAAAAAAAGTATTATCGCAACAATCAACATTAAATCCATAATGGTCCTTAATTGAATTATTTAAGTCTATACATCTTGTTCGTTCAAACGTTCAAGTAGCAATGTTTTGCTAAAACGACGTGTAAAATCACATATTACATCTAAAACCTCAGGTGTATATTGCTTGTTTTGCATCATACAGCCTCCGCCACAATTCCATTTCACAAAACAATTCTCACACTTTGGATTGGTATATATCGTATCCTCCGATATTAATTTATGGAATTTGGCATTATCTATCTGTAATTTATTATCATCGCCTACACGTGCATAAATGTAATCATAATACTGTTTCTCGTTTGGCGAAGATATTTGGTGGCACACTGTTATCGTTCCTTCAGGTGTCAAGCAAAACTCACCTGTACAAAACCGTTCGACCACCATATTAAGATTACGCAATGGAGCATTTGCCAAGTCGATACCATACGACGCTGCCAAGTCACGTGCCTCAAGAAACTTATTGTAATAAGTATCATAGAATTGACGTGTAGCTTCTACCTCACAGAATGTTTCATTTGATGTAATCGGGTCAAACAACACCGACTTTATGTGAGGGAATCGGCTATGCAATTCTTCAATCATCTTAGGCATCAAGGCAACATTATCGGGGGTTATCATCGAACGCACCATTGCCGACTTTTTACAAGCCGCCAATCGGTCAAGTCCTTCACAAACCTTCTGATATTCACCTCTTTGCTTGGTTTGTATATGTTCGAGAATTTCAAACGACACACGCGCCATAACATTATATCGGCTGAATGTCTCCACCATTTCATCGGTTATGCGAGAGCCATTGGTTACTATTGAAGTCATCAGTTCAATACCATGTTCTGCCGCTCGCTTAGCACCATATTCAATACCGTATTTTACCAAATCCCACGATATAGTAGGTTCTCCTCCCCCAAGATAAGATATTGCAAGTCTATCGGACTTAACTCTATTGGAATCAATGAAATAATCCAACGCAGCCTTAAGATGTTCTTTCTTCAATGATTTATTTGAACGACCTTTTGCCGAGAAACAATACGAACAAGAAAAATTACATATATAATTAGGCAAAATGTACATAAGCAAAAACTCATCCACATTATTCACCTTACTATCACGTTGACTTGCGGGTTCTCCCATGGTCAAGGACTCTACCACTTCTTTCAATTCGCTATCCGACGTTCCATTCTGAATAGCCGAAATGATTTGTTCACATTCATCATTCGACACTATCATCATATTGCCGGCAATAGGCGCATATAGCATAAACACATCTTCACGTCCTAATTCATCGATCAATGGTAGCTTATATATGTTATTCTGTGATAAAACGTTCATAATCTCCTATTATTTCTCTTAAATTAATATCATATTCTTCTTGATATATACTCTCCAATCGTTTCAAAAGGGTGTATTTCAAGAATCTTCTCACAAATTTGCAATATGAAGAATCTTCTTTACCTCCGTTGTTTATTGTATTATTCGTGCAACCGCCTCCGCAATTCCATTTGGCAAAACAATCGTTGCACCAACTTTGACTATGAAGATTTTGGCTGAGCAATGCCTTCAATTTATCTCTATTTATCTTCACTCCACTGCTATCGACTTGCCCATACACATATCGGCTATAATTTGGTTCCAATGGTGATGACACACAAGGACACACCGACAACGATCCATCGGCACATAATGCAAACTCGCCCGGACAATACCTATCTACCGTAACATCTACATTACGCAAAGCCGAACAAGTCAATTTAATATCATAGACTTCGGCCAATCTCACTGCCTTAAAGAAGTACTTCGTGAATTGATGGTAGAACTTATCTTTATCAACAATGGTAGCATCTATAACAGGCTCAAATGCCACATATTTAATTTCGGGATATCGGTTGTGCAATTCTTCAATCATCTCACATTGCCTATTCACATTAACCTCGGTGATAACCGAATTTACAGCCGGCACAACTCCTTCATCTATCATCTTTCTGATATTTGAGGACACTACGTCATAATGCTTACGCTGATGATTTTGAACATCTTCTAATATTTCAAACGAACACACTAAATCGACCGAATATTTGCGGCATATTTCCAAAAAGCCTTCCGGTATCATAGAGCCGTTAGTGATCAATGTCGTAACAACATTCCTACTTAATCGTTCTGCTTGCACATACACATAATCGATAAGAGGTTTTACTACATTCTTCCACGACAGCAAAGGCTCTCCCCCGCCAAATATCGATACTGTCAATAATTTCGAAACGTTTCGATCAGGTGAAATAAAATAATCCACCGCACTATAGGCTTTTTCTACCGATAATTGTTGCGTCGATCGACCTTTTGCCGAATAACAATATGAACATGAAAAATTACAAATATTATTGGGCAATATGGAAAGATTTATAAAATCCCTTTCATCTTTTATTTGCTCATCTCTACTCTCTACGGGAGTTACATCACATAAAGCATCTACAATCGACAATGCTTCTTCATCAGCATTCTTAGGCGACGAGACAGCAACAACTATTCGCTCACACTCCGATTTGTCGAGTAGTAAAATACTATCGGCAAGTGGAGCATAAAGCAAATATTTATCACAACCTGACAACGGAATGATAAATAATGATTTGCCTGTTAATATTTTAGAATCACTCTCGTACATATTCTTTCAATGATAACCCACTGCTTTCCTTAACCACCTCTTCTATTTTAGCAAGCAACCGATAACGAACAAAACGTCTGTTGAAATCGCACACTTTCTCCATATAATCAGCCGGATATATCGCATTTCGTGTCATACATTCTCCGCCACAACAATATTTGGCAAAACAATCATTACAACGCTCATACGAAAATAGATTCACCGAATAAAGGCGGTTAAAATGTTCCTTGTCGATCTTCACACCGCTTTCTTCTACTACACCATAAACACAATCCTTATAGCGTGTTTCTTTGGGTGAAGATACTAAATGACACACTGAAATTTCTCCCTGTGGAGTAATACAGAATTTACCCGGACAGTGGCGTACTGTGACATCACGAAAATCATCATCAAATGTGAAACGTAATGGAACACCATTCTTATCGGCAATTTCTTTCGATTTCAAATATTCGTTATAAAAAGTATCGTAAAATATTTCGAGTTTTTCGGCTGAATCAAATAAATCCACACTCGTCACCGGCTCCATAGTATATTGGGCTACAAACGGATAATTCTCCCCTACAGTTTTAACCATTTCCTGCATCAAACTCACACTCGACGGAGTTATCGTAGAGTTAAGCATAACTCGCACACCCTTTTGACTAAGCATTATAATGTTGTTATGCACCTTTTCATAACTTCCTCGCTGAGAGTCTTGCAACGATTTTAATACTTCAAACGACACACATACTGAGCAATTATGCTCCAACAAAAAATCTGCAATTTCAGGAGTCAACAACGAACCATTTGTTACAATAGATATGTAAATCGTGAACCCTTGTTCTTGGCAACGCTTTTTAGCATATTCTATACACCTGCTTATTACATTCCACGACACCAAAGGTTCACCTCCTCCCGAGATGAACAATGATAGATGTTGAGGGGGAATCCTATCTGAGTTAATAAAAAAGTCCAAAGCTTGCTTGGCTCTATCCCAAGATATTGTTGTACCACTTCTACCTTTTGCCGAATAACAATATGAACAAGAAAAATTACATATCAAATTGGGAAGCAACGACATTTTTGTTGTCTTTGAAATATCCGGGATTGACGACAATATCTCAGCGTAATTATCAGGAACCGAAACCATATCATCTGCAATCTCCTTTAAAGAAACGCTTATATCAGCTCCGCGCTCTATATGCTCTCTTATCTCACGTTCCTCATCCTTACCCATCAACGTATATTCCTCACTCAATGGAGCATATAACACTTTTACTGCTTCATCATCAAGCAAGCCCAAACTATTACCTACCGGTATGGCAAAAATTTCGTGATTAGTATATTTTATAACCTTGGACGCCAACTTCGTAAACCTTATCCTCTATCTAAAAAAAACAATAAGTTATTCCTACATCTTTTCCTTATATATGATAGACATTCCGAGATTACCATATACAAAGTTACAGATTCTATTTGGTTAAAGATATATAAGAAATAACTCCCAAAAATATATTTCTATCTATTTCATAATAAATAGGGACATACCACATCATTGAGGATATGTCCCTTGTGCTCACTATTAGTGATTGCAACGGCATCCACCACCAAAGCAATCGCAGCAACCTGCTGCTTTTGATTGAGCCTTCTTCACTTTAACAATTTTCATAGCTTTGAAATTTTTAAAGTAATCCCTACTCTTTTATGGCTTTTCGGGTTCCTCCATTTATCATTTTTCTCGATTTTATCAAGAATTCACCTCAGGAACAAATTCAACAACCTACTGAAATATCCCTAATTTATCACAAATATACTGATTATTATTATTATTACAAATATCTTACTAATAAAATCTTATTCTCATTCCCGCTCAGCGAATAATTCCGGTTGGCAAGTTGATTAATAGTGCTTTAAGGAATAACATCGTATTAACCTAAATATTATGCCGAAGGCATTAAACTGCATATTCCTCCAAGCGCAGAGCGAAGCGACACGCCGGGATATAAATGTCTGATAAAAGTGCGCCCGCAGGGCGTCATCTATGGTAACCAGGTGCTTCAGCTCCCAGATGTGAACAACCAAAGCTACAGTGTGCCGTTTAGGTACACCCCCTAAATAATCTGTATCTCCCGCAACTGCATAAAATTACATATCACTCCTCCCCGGCACAAAGCACCTCGCTGAAAGCGATATATAAAACAGCCCGGCGCAGAGCAAAGCGACACGCCGGGGTCAATACACACACCACACAAACGGGCTGAAAGCCCAACATATACCAATATGAACTTACCTATCGGATTCGTCTGCAGTACCCCTATTTTGACCAATAAGCCTTATAAGCCCTAATTTCACACACTCTCACACACATAAAAAGAAAGAGAGCAACTCACTTCTGTAGTGGTTTGCTCTCTCTGTAAGCGGCGATTACCTGCTCTCCCG
>SUXH01000039.1 GCA_015061055.1 Bacteroidales bacterium | reverse complement strand
AGATGCTGTAAATAAATAAAATCATCCCCATCATAAAAGGCTTGGAATTTCTAACAGAGTTCCAAGCCTTTTATTTATCGCTTTTTTGATACTTTAATATAAATGTTTAATAACTATGTAGACCTTCCCGAACAGCAATTCTCCGCTCCCGAAAGAAACGGATTTACAGTTGTTGAATGGGGTGGCACAGAAATCAATTAACCTTTGAAGTCAAATAGCCATTAAAAAATATTGGCAGGGAGAATAAAAATCTCTCTGCCACTATTTTATATCGTTCGCTAATCGGCATTAGCCATCTTTTAATTCTTTTATGGTTCTTATTTTCTCAACCGGAGTTTCAACATAACGAAGCAAATCATCAAGTTCATCCGTTACATAATATAGCTCTTTGCAATTATCACGAATGAAGTTTTTCTTCATAGCCTGTTCCATTGCATAATTTATATCATCGTAATATCCCATTATATTATAAAGAGCAATCGGTTTATTGTGTCGGCATAATTGTTTCAGCGTTAGGATTTCAAAGAACTCCTCATATGTTCCAATGCCACCCGGAACTATAATAAATGCATCTGCATTATCCTCCATTAACTGCTTACGTTGACGCATTGTGTCTGGCTGTATAAGTTCGTCGCAAAAATCACATATAGCCTCAACTTTTTCTTCATCGAAGAATTTAGGAATAACACCTAAAATGTAACCTCCGCCGGATTTAACACCTCTTGCTGCGGCACCCATCAGACCGTTACCGCCGCCGCCAAACACAAGTGAATGACCTCGGTTTGCCATTTCCTGTCCCATTTTCTCAACTAATTCAAAATATTTCTTATCAATAGTTGGTGATGCTGCTCCATATACACATATCCTCATTAGAGTACCTCTTTTCTAATCTTTATATTTTTCGCAAAGTTCACGAATTTGTGAAGTTAGTCTTGCGTTTTCTTTATTTGTCATGCCACGTCGGCCTTTAGCAATAGTAAATAGTTTTTCGGCTGTTGCGACAAGCTCATTGAAAATTATATCAGCACGAGTATTGCCTTTGTAGGTTATCACTCGGTCAATGGGTTTACCTTCGGTATAAATTGTCATTCTTCCCGTGGCCAAATCGTATTCAGTTCCGCTGAATGGTGCTTCGGCGCGATAACCCTTTTGAATGAGCAAATCTTTAAAATCCTCGCAGGAATCTTCATTACCGTGATTCACAAAGATAAGCTCGAGTTTTGTTTCGTATCCCTCTATCCAAGAAAGCAAACCTGCTTGATCTGCGTGACCGCTTGTTCCGTGGAGTGAGCAGATTTCCGCATTCACCGAAATTTCTTCACCGAAAAGGGTTACACTTTTTTCGCCGTTTAACAGTATTCGACCGAGAGAACCTTCTGCCTGATAACCAACAAAAAGAATAATGTTGTTTTCTTTCCATAAGTTGTGCTTTAAATGATGACGGATACGACCGGCTTCACACATTCCGCTTGCAGAAATAATAACCTTTGGCTCGTTGTTAAAGTTAATTTGTTTTGATTCCTCAGATGTCATAGACATACGGATATCATCAAACCAGATAGGGTTAATGCCTTGCTTAATTAGAGCAAGAGTTTCTTCATCAAAACAAACGGGATTACATTGCATAAAGATTGCAGTCGCTTCTGCAGCAAGGGGACTGTCTACATAAACAGGAAAATGTTCATGTCCCTTTACAAGTCCTTTTTGCTTAATTTCACGAATAGCATACAGCATTTCTTGTGTACGACCGACAGCAAACGAAGGTATAACAACGTTGCCACCACGATCTAACGCTTTTTGAATATATCCTGCAAGTTCGTGGATTACATTGC
Organism: Bacteroidales bacterium; assembly: GCA_015061055.1. Classification (GTDB taxonomy): domain Bacteria; phylum Bacteroidota; class Bacteroidia; order Bacteroidales; family Muribaculaceae; genus RGIG4576. The sequence continues at coordinate 3,492 of SUXH01000039.1, read as the reverse complement.
TTCGGTCAGCGCTATGCAGACGATTACCGTAGGTGGATTCAATCACAAGATAATCCGTTTCAGCCACTTGCTGTGGGTCTCTGATAATGCGTTGATTGGTATTACCGACATCGCCGCTAAATACAATCTTTTTATGCACAGTACCTTCGGTCAGCCAAAGCTCGATACAAGCTGAGCCGAGAAGATGACCGATATCTGTAAAGCGCAACTCAATTCCATCGGCCGGATATATTATCTCACCATAATTGCATCTGCGAAATAGTGAAATAGTGCCAATTGCATCCTGCATATCATATACAGGCTCGAAGGTTTCAAGTCCTGCTCGTTCTGCTTTTCTGGAACGCCATTTTGCTTCGGTTTCTTGAATGTGTGCGGAATCACGCAACATAATGTCACATAAATCGCAGGTTACATCGGTTGCATAGATTTTTCCTTTGAAACCATCCTTATATAACTTCGGCAGCATACCGGAATGGTCAATATGTGCGTGTGTCAAAAAAACGGAATCAATTTGATTTGCGGCAATCGGAAGACTGATGTTTTGAAAAACATCCTTGCCTTGCTCCATTCCGCAATCAACCAAAAAGTATCTGTTATTTATTTCCAAGAGAGTACAGCTTCCTGTAACTTCGTGGGTTGCTCCTATAAACTGTATTTTCATTAAGAAAACCTCCTATGTGTTTATTATATGCTTGTGTTAAATGAGAGACAAGTTAAGTCTGACTCTAAGTAATAGGGACAATTGCTCACATTTTTTTAAATTTCTTATAAGTCATACAGTTGACAAAATTTTCATCATATCTTTTGGGGCTTCTGAAAATACCATTATCTAATCCCTCATCTCCGCCGGGCATTCCCTTAACAACAAATAAAGTGTTCAAAACCTTTCCGTCAAATTTATAAATCGGTATTCTGTCTTTGCCAGGAATATAACCTGAACCTCTAATAATGATAGGAATTTGTTCCCAATAAATAGTGCTGTCTATAAAATAAATTATTGTTTTCTTATTGGCTCTTTTCTTAGGAATAATGATTGTATATTCTTTTTCATCACATTTTACAAAGTATACATTTACAAATTCCGTTTCACATATAAGTTCTTTTTTAAGTTTAAAACAATCGAACATTTTCATAAAATCACCCCTTAAGTGTATTATATGCTTATGTCAAGCAAACTTCACCTCCCCTGACAAGTGGAGGCTCTTTTTTATAACTTGTGGAAGTCATTTCCACAAGTTGAAAATTCCGCATAACAACAAGCATTTTCTTGTATTTAATATAACATTTCTTAACGATATTTTCAAGTTATATATACAAAAATCATACCGACACACCCAAAATCATACCAAAGAAAATTCAGTTGAAAACTTTGTTTTTAAGCAGTAAATCTGCCTAAAGTATGACAGTTATTCCTGCCTTGCCTTACAATTTTATGAAAAAGACAAGGATAAGTGATTATTTGTCCCTATTGTAGCGCAAGCATACAACAATTAAGGATATACTTCAACTTAAGTTTATTTTCATTTGTATTATTTGTTGATTTTTTAAATTGAATATGATATAATATTTGTGTAAAAAATATTTCCCGGTTCGGTTATGGGATATCACCCCGTCCGAGAATAGAATTGGATAATGATGATACGCCCATAACTTTAAGATGAGTTATGGGTGTATTTTACTTTATTGGAGGTGGATTAAATGAAAAAGTTTATTACAGTAGTTTTAGTTTTATTTAATATTCTATGCTTGACCGGATGCGGAAAGAATGACACAGGTGTTGATTCCGAAATAACTGAAACTCTGACTCATGCAGAACAGACATATAGTGAAGAATTAGCCATTGCAATTACTGACGAAGTGCCTTACACTGTGATTGATGTGCCTATTGAGTCCGAAAAAGCGACAAAATCAAAATTCAATGTTAATATGGATATATACTTAATCGACTGGGAAGATGATAATGGCGGTAACGGTGGTGTAAATCCCAAAACTACTATTACAACAAAAATACCTTTGAACAGGAAGGCTATAGGTTTACAAATAAATAACAATAATGAAGAAATTTTCATTGTTTGCAGTGGCTATTGGCGTTTGGAAAAATTAGTAAATGGAAACTATGAGGAAATTAAAGTTGGTTCTCAAAAATACGAAGCAAATTCAAGTTGTGGGCCAAAACAGGAATGTTATGTACTTTGTGAACTCGATAAATATAACGATTTAATAGAAACAGGCAAATATCGCATTATTTCTCCGACATTAAATATAGCAAAGGAAATTAATAATCATTTAGAAGATTATACATATCAAGGCGAAAAATCTTTTATAGTTTACAAAGAATTTGAATTTATTGATGATAACTCTTAAAATATAATAATAAAGGTGGTTGTAATCGTTGTTATGAAATGGCAATAGGAAACTACTTCTACTATTATCTTAAATAAATGTCATCGTATAATTTTATATTATTGAAGCAAGTGTTGAAATTAAATGTTCATTAATATATAATACAAATAGCAAAACCCAAATAAATTAATATGGGAGGAAAAGATTTATGAATTTACTCAAAAAATGTACAGCAGAATTTATTGGAACTTTCGTGTTAGTCTTTTTTGCGTGTGGAACTGCCGCAGTTGTCGGTTGCTCGGCTGAAAACGGAACAGGATATCTGTTAACTGCTCTTGCTTTCGGTCTGGTTATTGTTGCTATGGCTTACTCTATCGGCAACATTTCAGGATGCCATATCAACCCTGCCGTATCAATTGCAATGTTGGTTAGCGGAAAACTCTCGGTAAAAGACTTTATCGGTTACTTGATTGCTCAGTTTGCAGGTGCAACAGCAGGTGCAGCCGTGCTGATGGCATTTGTCGGTAAGGAAAGCGGACTTGGTGCTAACGCTCTTTATGAGGGTAATATTGCATTATCCATTTTAATCGAAATTATTCTTACCTTTGTTTTTGTTATTGCAATTCTTGGTGTTACTTCTAAGATAGAGAATAGCGCTGTTTCAGGCATTGTAATAGGTTTGACCTTAACTCTCGTACATATCCTTGGTATTTCCTTCACCGGAACTTCCGTTAACCCTGCTCGTAGCTTCGGTCCCGCTTTGTTTGTTGGCGGCGATGCTCTTGCAAATGTTTGGGTGTTCTTGGTAGCACCTTTGGTTGGTGGTGTTCTTGCAGCACTTGTGTATAAATTCCTTGACAGCAGGAAAGCTGAATAAAGCGGAATTAAGAAATATCAACTGAGAATACTTTATCGAAGCTATAAAAGCGGTATGGTCAAATAAGCCATACCGCTTATTTTTCTTACCACGAATAATTAATACTCTTGTTGTTAGAAATAAAATATGGTATAATATTCTATAAAATATTGTTATATAAGGAGAAAATATAGTGAGCTATTCCGAAATTACACCGTATATTAAAGAACTTGCTTCTTTATCAGATATAAGTAACCATATTGTTCCGGATATGTATACAAAACACGATGTAA
>SUXH01000023.1 GCA_015061055.1 Bacteroidales bacterium | reverse complement strand
AGAATGGCTCTGATTCAAGAGTACATTGCACGACACTATTAGCCCAATTAATCGGGCTAATAGCCTACTTTTTGCATATTAGACGATGGTGAATACTTTTTCAGCCTACTTTTTGCATATTAAGCCCCATTTAATTTACATATATCTTTACTATTTCATCTGCCCTTTAATCTCAAATGGTTTTGAAGGGAAATTTTCCAAACCATATATTGTCAATTGTTTTCCATCAAAATCAAATACCAACTTCAACGATGTAACCCAATTCACATAATGTATCTTCGCTTCAAGATTACCGACATTCCACGCATAACATGATCCGGTACAGAAAGGCCCCGTAATACCGCTAAATCTACCTTTTGCCGAAATCGAATAATGAGGATAGCCGGCAAGTTCCGAAGTAATCCATTTCTTATAGCCAAGTTCAATATCCGATTTGGCTCCTTCAGCATCAACTACTGTTAGAATAGTCTTACCATCAGCAAACCCAAATTTCACACTCTTCCAACCAAGTTTATTCTTATTCAGAGTAAAAGTTTTTCCATCATAACGCTTAGCAAGCACATTAGTACTATCCCCTTCAAGCAATGGCAACTTAGCCGAATTTTCATAATCCGACAACGCTTTCAATTCAGCTGGCTTAGCCTCAATCGCACAATTTAAGGCATTCTTCACCACTGTATGCCATATATTGCTACGTTCCGGCCAACCTTTACTACGAGAACATTGATTAAGCACCACTACCATATTCTTTTGTGGCACAATAATAATATATTGTCCAAAAGCACCATCAGCACGCCACGCTCCGGGATATTCGCACAACCATATTTGATAGCCATAATCATTGGCATCACGCACCACACGCACAGTCATCATTTCCTTCACCCACTCTTTTGAGATAAGTTGTTTTCCTTTCCATTCTCCCTGTTGTAGCAACAATTGGCCAAACAACGCCTGCGAATGCGACGAGAGATAAATACCCCAACCACCAACGACAATACCGTCCGGACAACGCTCCCACTCCACATCAGTGATACCCATAGGTCCAAATACTCGCTCATTCAACAATTCAAGCACAGTTTTACCGGTAATTTTCTGAACAATAGCCGACAATAAGTAAGTCTCAATCGAATCATACGAATATCTTGTACCCGGATCGGCAAAAAGTGGACGAGAAAGATAATATTTCACCCAATGTTCTTGACTATTACGCATTCCTCCTTGAGTTTTAAAGCCCGAGCGCATCGTCAAAATATCCTTCACCTTAATATCACGCAATCTCGGGTCTATCTCATCGCTCATATACTCAGGATAAAATTTACCCAACGCATCATCCACACTCAACAGCCCATCATCTACGAGCAATCCCACTGCTACTGCAGTAAATGTCTTCGACACCGAATAAAGAGTGTGCTTATGCTCCGCTCTAAATGGCTGAGGGTGCAATTCGCTAACTATCTTACCATCAACCATTACCACCACGTGATGAATTTCAGTCAATTCACTATTCATCAACGAATCATACATAAGCATAATCTGCTTAGGTTCAACACCCACATTCGTAGGCGCAGTCTTTTCAATCATAGAATCAGCCATTGATATATTGCTGAAAAAAGCAACAGTAAACAGCAGTCCTAACAATAAATTTCGTTTTTTCATATCTATAACATATTATTATTTTATTCTTTTCACAAGCACAAGCATAATTCCAATAGCTCCAATCATAAGGAATGGGAACAGTTCGATACCAAACTTATGCGACAAAGCTCCGGTGCTGTAATTAAACACCAATTGCCCCACCAATCCCACAGCAATGGCAATACTAAACGCAGTTCCCGACAATTCAGCATACATTCTTCCAAGCCAGCTCAACACTGTTGGGAATGTAGCAGCCAAGCCCGAGCCCACAAAAAACATAGCGACCCAAGCTCTATACACACTCGGTTCGGCAACAAGCAACGCAAATCCCAATGCACCTACAATCAATCCATACGGCAGAACCGTCTCTTGTTTCACCTTGCGATACACAACAGCAAGCACTATCCTCGACAACGTCAGCCCCACAATCATAAACGACAATGCCGTAAGTGCTTCCGATTTTGTCACTTCGGTCACTTGAGCAAAATATGTAGTTGTCCACGTACTGCAACACACCTCTATTCCACTTTGAAAGAACAACACAAAGCTCAACAACAGCAATCCGCGTTCTTTCAACAACCCTAAACCCTTTTTTATCGGAAATCCTTTTGCCTGCTTCGGAGCGGGAAACGCCACCATCATAAAGCCCACTACAGCCATCGTCATTATCACACCGAGACCACACAATATCTCGCTATAATCATATCTCTCCGATAGTGAACGCATAAGCACCGGTATGCTTATTGCACCCACACCATAAAACACTCCTAGCACGCTCAATCGGCTTCCTTTTTCCTCGGGAGCGGAAATATCCGATGCAAGCGAATTCGTTTCACCGTTAAGCACCCCGCCACCAAGACCAATCATAAAAATAGAAAATTGCAACTTCCAAACCTCAGTAAAAAATGCCACACCTTGCAAGCCTAGCATTAAGATCAAGCTACACACTATCAACATCGCTTTATGGCCGAATCTATCCACCACCGGACCGAAAAACACCGACCCCACAAGGCTCCCCACCGGCATAAAAGCCACAAGTGCAGCAGCTTGCAGATTATCAAAACCAAGTCGAGCCGTCAACTGCGGCAACACCGACCCAAGCACAATAGTGGCAATACCGAAAAAACACATTCCTACGCACGCCACCACAAAAACGAGATTTTTGTTATATTTTCTTTCCAATTCTTTCACGTCTTTCTTTTTTTTCACAAAGATAATTCTTCATTCTCATTTTTTCACCTTTTTACCGATAAATAATTTCCCCATCCCCAATTCAGCCCCCTTCTACAAGCATTTTCCACATAGACAAAAAAAGAGTTCAACTTTCTAGTCAAACTCTTTTCTAATATTTTATTCATCTCAATTCTCTTAATTTATTTCGAGATTGTCACAATCAATGTTGCAAGTGAGATCAGAGTACCCATTGTACTAAGTCCTAATGTCAATGCCGGTGGTATAGTCCATGAACTTCTCGCCTTAGATGCATTCGGACTTACATATATTTGATCGTTTTGTTGAAGATTGAAATATGGCGATAACACGATATTCTTGTCATTCAAATTAATGCGATGTATTTCACGAGTACCCTTTTCATTTGTACGAATAAGCAACACATCTTCTCGTTTACCCATAATTGTTAAATCTCCAGCCATCGCTAAAGCCTCAAAAATCGTAAAACGTTCATTTGATGCCGTATATACACCAGGCTTCGCAACTTCACCAAGTACTGACACTTTAAAGTTTTTAAATCTAATGTCAACACCAGGTGCTTCAGTTAGGTATTTAGGAGTAATTGCATTAAGAATCACTTTCTGAGCTTCCTCCTTTTGCATTCCGCCAATATTAAGTTTACCTATTACTGGAAACTCAATATTCCCATCATTATCCACAAGATAATACATCGAATTATTTGTAGAATTGCTACCATAACTGCTTGCTGTTCCAGATATTTCATATACAATACCCATTCTATTAAATGGTTTAACTACATCAGGATTTGATGCAGTAACGAGGATTTCAAGTAAATCACCGGGCATTATTATCGGTTCAGAACTTTTTGCAACCTGCTCAAGAGTTTCTTGTGGAATTGACTCTACACCCACCATATAAGGAATATTCTTTGTAGAAGTACAACTTATTGTAAACAACACAAACAATATTATTGTTGATAAATAAAAGTATTTCATATCTATGTTTTTATTTTTTTGCAAAAATACATAAATTTATCAGATAAAAGAAGGAAATACCACAAATATTGCACTCTGTTTCTTTTATAATTAAATTTGCAACACAAAAATCATATACAATGAATACTGAAACTCACCCATTTGAGCCGTTTATACCTCAAAACGCAAAAATTCTTATGCTTGGCACATTTCCGCCCAAACAGGAACGTTGGTCGATGGAATTCTTTTATCCCAACAAAATAAATGATATGTGGCGTATTATGGGTATCATATTTTTCAATAATAAAAACCGATTTTGGAACGAATCAGAGAAAAGATTCATTCTTGATGACATCAAAACATTTCTCAACAACATCAACCTTGCGCTTTACGACACAGCAAAACGAGTAAAGCGTCTCAAGAACAATGCGTCCGATAAATTTCTTGAAATTATTGAACCCGTCGATATAAAACAAATACTTTTAGATAATCCCGATATCAAGGCTATAATAACTGCGGGAGAGAAGGCTACCGATACACTCGCCAGCCTGATGGGTACTAACATACCAAAAGTAAATAGTCACATAACATTCACTTTTGAAAATAGAACCATTACCCATTATCGAGCACCATCATCATCTCGAGCCTATCCACTTTCGCTTGAGAAAAAAGCCGAAGCATATCGCAATATATTTATCACCGAAGGCTACGATATATAACAAAATAATTACTAACTTTGTAACACAAAAAAATAATTAATTACTCAAATTTATATTTTACCACAAACTATGGCTCTTCAAATTTTTCAATGGTTTCAAGCTCATCTGAATTATTGGACAATAATGCTTCTGATGACAATTGAAAGTTCATTTATTCCATTTCCGTCAGAAATCATTGTGCCTCCTGCAGCCTATTTTGCAATGCAGGAAGGAAGCCACCTCAACATATATTTAGTGGTTCTATTTGCTACAATAGGCGCACTTTTGGGAGCAATGATCAACTATTATCTTGCTCTTTGGGTTGGACGCCCTATCGTATACAAATTTGCTAATAGCAGAATCGGACATATGTGCCTAATCGATGCACAAAAGGTTGAAAAGGCCGAACAATACTTTGATAAGCATGGAGCTATATCCACTTTCATCGGTCGTTTGATCCCTGCGGTACGACAGCTTATTTCGATTCCGGCAGGTCTTGCTCGAATGAAATTCACAACATTCGCCCTATTCACATCACTTGGAGCCGGAATTTGGAATATTATCCTTGCCGCTCTGGGCTATATGCTTAGTTTATCAGTACCTCAAGATGAACTTCTTGAACAGATTGAATATTACAACCATTACCTTTCATTAGCAGGATATGTATTATTCGCATTTATAATTATATTCCTTGCATACAAAGGACTTAAAAAGTAATTAATAAGATTCATAATAACTACTATGATTGTATCACCATCACTACTTTCAGCCGACTTTGGCAACCTCAACCGCGATCTTGAGATGATTAATTCAAGCGAAGCCGAAATGCTTCACATTGACATTATGGACGGAGTATTTGTACCTAACATTTCTTTTGGATTCCCGGTACTTAAATACGTACAAAAAACATGTAAAAAACCGCTTGATGTACACCTAATGATTGTAGAACCCCAAAAGTTCATTCAAGAAGTAAAAGATTGTGGTGCTGAAATTATGAATGTTCATTACGAAACCTGCACACACTTGCATCGTGTAATCCAACAAATCAAAGCTGCCGGAATGAAAGCCGGAGTAACGCTTAACCCTGCAACACCGGTGTGTCTTCTTCGCGACATAATCACAGAGGTTGACCTCGTACTTCTTATGTCGGTAAATCCCGGATTTGGCGGTCAAAAATTCATTCCACAAACACTTAATAAAGTGCGCGAGCTAAGAGCCCTCATTGAAGAGACCGGTTCAAAAGCTCTAATCGAGGTAGATGGTGGTGTAAATGATAAAACAGGCGAACAATTACGCGATGCCGGAGCCGACATTCTCGTAGCCGGCAATTACGTATTCAAAGCCGAAGACCCACACGTAGCAATCCACTCTTTACACGTTCTGTAAGCATTAATAAACACATACAAAAAACGATGTACTCTCGCTGAGGGCACATCGTTTTCTCATTTAATTAATGTCACGGTTAGAATTCGTAGTCTACACAAGCACGGCTATCTTTATGACCGGCAAGAATACCTGCAGCAGCCACGTGTGCAGGATGTTTTGCATACACTTCTACATCGACCATTGTATCAACCACTGCAGTTAGCACCACATCCCATGTTTCGTTAGGATTCTCATTGATACCCACTTCCATACTACGAAGCACCTCTATTTGTTCCGGCAAAGCTTCAAGAGCAGTTTTAAACTTCAATGCTACTTCTTTGCGTTCTTCCGGCGTTCCCGCCAACTTAAAAGTTACAATATGTTTTACCATAATTATTTAGTCTTAATTTTCTTATTTTGCGTATAGTTTTTCTTTCAATGCAAGCACCTTTTCATCACTGATAAAGTCATCATAATCCATAATTTTATCAATAATTCCGTTTGGAGTCAGTTCAATCATACGATTGCACACAGTTTGGATAAACTCGTGGTCGTGAGATGACATAATGATATTACCCTTGAACGTTTGCAATGTATTATTAAAGGCTTGAATTGATTCCAAGTCGAGGTGATTGGTTGGTGTATCAAGAATCAAGGTATTCGCATCGGTCATCATCATTTTTGCAATCATACAACGCATCTTTTCACCACCCGAAAGCACAGAAGCCTTTTTAAGCACTTCTTCTCCCGAGAACAACATTTTTCCAAGGAAACCTTTGATATATATTTCACTTGTATCATTGCTGTATTGCGACAACCAATCCACAAGATTCATATCAGTATTGAAGAATGCTGAGTTATCAAGAGGCAAATAAGCTGTTGTGATGGTTTGACCCCACTCATAAGTACCTGCATCAGGTTTGCGTTTACCATTGATTATTTCAAATAATGCAGTCATCGCGCGAGGGTCGCGGCTTAAGAACACCGCTTTATCACCTTTCTCTATAGTAAGATTCAAATCTTGGAACAAGATTTCGCCATCTACCGATGCAGTCAACCCATGAAGCTCAAGAATCTTATTACCGGGTTCTCTGTTTGGGGTGAAAATTATACCCGGATAACGGCGTGATGATGGCTGAATTTCCTCTATATTAAGTTTCTCAAGCATCTTCTTACGACTTGTAGTTTGCTTTGACTTAGCCACATTCGCGCTAAAACGACGAATAAACTCTTGCAACTCTTTCTTCTTTTCTTCAGCCTTCTTATTAGCTTGTTGTTGCTGACGTAAAGCCAATTGGCTTGATTGGTACCAGAAACTATAGTTACCTGCAAACAATGTTACCTTATTATAATCTATATCAAGTGTGTGAGTGGATATAGCATCGAGGAAGTGACGGTCGTGCGACACCACAAGCACTGTTGTATCTTCACACTTCGACAGATAATCTTCCAACCAACTCACAGTATCAAGGTCAAGGTCGTTAGTAGGCTCATCAAGCAATAAGTTGTCAGGATGTCCGAAAAGAGCTTTTGCAAGAAGAACACGCACTTTCTCTTTCGCACTCATATCTTTCATAAGCATATAGTGCTTATCCTCCTTTATACCAAGACCGCTCAACAAGGCTGCTGCATCACTCTCAGCATTCCAACCTTCCATTTCGGCAAACTTTTCTTCAAGTTCAGAAGCTCTAATACCGTCTTCATCATTGAAATCAGGCTTAGCATAAAGCGCATCCTTCTCTTTCATCACATCCCACAGCACTGTATGACCTTGAAGTACTGTATCAAGTACTGTAAATTCATCATACGCGAAGTGGTCCTGACTCAACACACTCATACGCTCACCCGGTCCTTGGCTAACTGTTCCTTGAGTAGGATTAAGCTCTCCGCTGAGAATACGCATCAACGTACTCTTCCCTGCTCCATTAGCTCCAATTATACCATAACAATTCCCCGACGTAAACTTCAGATTCACGTCTTGGAACAACACTCTCTTTCCAAATTGAATTCCTAAATTACTTACTGCTATCATCTTATTAATATATGAGACTGCAAAGTTAGTAATTTATTTCCACATTCTCCTTATTTAGAAAAACATCTATACATTGCATTATCTGCAATTATATGTTTTTATCGAAGTTTTATGCTTTTTCCCTTCTGATATTTTTCAATAAAACTTCCGATTTTATTGCATATCTACAACATAATCAAATGATTGTAAACAAGCCTTAACAAATACTCATTATTTAACATTTTATACGTTAATTTTTTAAATAAAAATAACAAAATAAGAAAAATAGAACAATCTAAAAGAATAAGCGATTAGTTAATATAGGTTAATATTTTCCACAGATTTACTATTCTTATGCAATTATACACTATCTTTGCACCGATTTTCAAAACAACAATAATAATTTATGAAAAGAATCTTTTTATCAATCTGCGCTACAGCTGTGGTTTTCAGCTCATTTGCAGGCGGTCTTTTGACCAACACTAATCAGAATGCAACATTCTTACGCAACCCTGCTCGCGATGCGGCTATCGCCATTGACGGGGTATATAGCAACCCTGCCGGTACTGCTTTCCTTGAAGAAGGTTTTCACCTATCACTTAGTTGGCAAGCGGCCACACAAAAACGTCAAATCACATCAAATTTTCCATATTATAAATTAGGTGGTGATGCCGATGGTAACAAGGTATTTGAAGGTAAAACAACAGCTCCTGTCATCCCTTCTTTCCAAGCAGCATACGTAATTAACGATAAGTGGTCGGTTTCAGCACAATTCTCAATTGGCGGAGGTGGTGGCAAATGCGAATTCGCACAAGGTTTGCCAATGTTTGAAAAGATGGTCGGTTACACACTTGGAAGCCAACTCGGCGAAAACCTACCATATACACTTAATCAATCTCTTACCGGCGAACAATATTTTTATGGACTTCAACTTGGTGGAACATACAAAATAATGGATAAAGTTTCTGTATTTGCCGGAGCACGTGGAGTATTAGCAAACTGCTCATATACCGGAACTATTAATAACATTACAATCGACGGAAAGAATTCAGCCGATTACTCAAGCCTATCACAACAGGCAGCCGGTGCGGCTCAACAATATGCTACAGCTGCGGCTCAAGCTCAAGCTGCCGGTATGATTGAACAAGCACAACAATATGCTACCGCTGCCGAACAATACAAGAATGCAGCTACTGCAGCAGGTACAGCAGCAGTTATGATGAGCGATTATCAACTTGATTGTTCGCAAAATGGTTTTGGTATCACTCCAATCATTGGTGTTGATGTTAATCTTGGCAAACTTAACCTTGCTGCTAAATACGAATTCCGCACTAAAATCGAATTAGAAAACAAATCAAATAATAGTGCAAACGTAGATGCCCTTATGCCAACTTACGCTAATGGTGGTAAGGTTCGCTCAGATATCCCTGCAATCCTTGCTGTAGGTGCTCAATATTCAATTCTTCCTTCTGTTCGTGTTGCAGCCGGCTTCCACTACTATTGGGACAAGGACGCTAAAGGTACTGCTATCAAAGAAGGTAATAACACTTGGGAAGCCCTTCTTGGTGTAGAATGGGACATCAATGACAAGTGGCTTGTATCAACAGGTGCACAACGCACTCAATACGGATTCAAAGATGCCGATATGAGCGACTTGAACTTCAACATCAACTCTACTGCTCTTTGCATCGGTGGAGCATATAAGTTTAACGAACGTATGAAACTCAACTTCGGTTATATGCACTCATTCTATGGCGAACACAATGTAGAAAGTGCTGTAGCCGGAATGAATGACCTTTACACTCGCAAAAACGATGTTGTAGGTGTTAGTTTCGACATTCGTTTCTAAAGAAGCACATCACAAACTTTATTATACACATATTTTTTGGGAGATATTATTAATTTTGACAGTAAGAGGGCCTCGTGATGAAGCCCTCTTACTATTTTAGTTTAGTCTAATCGACGCTCTCTCTTTTTTTATTAACAATATAATGCTAAAAGCATTTGATTGCATATTAACCGCGCGTAAACGCAGTGCCACGTGCGGTTATAAGTCAATATCATATAGCACTTGGAGAGTGCCATTTCATCTCGATGATATGGTTTCTTTCAGAAACTTTTTTGTTTGTTACTCTCCGCACGTGGCGAAAACCAAAGGTTTTCTTACGCGCGGTTAATACATGATTTAATGCCTTCGGCATATTATTCAGGTTCATATTGTTCTATTTCCAAAATCAATAGTAATTAACTTCCCAATCGGATTCCATCATTCAAGAATACAAATAAAAAGAATCGCTAACACCTTTCGATATCAGCAATTCTATTTATTTTATTAATAGTCTTAATTTTTCACGCTATCGACAGCGTCTTCTTAAGAGGATATTTTGAAAAAGTTAAGTAGTTTGAAGCTTATTTTATCTATATTAGATAGACTTTTAAAAGAGGAATAAGTTTAAATTGTATATTTTTATTTAACATACATTAACCAAATAAATATCTAAACGCTTCCTCAACTTTTGATACCTCAACCAATTGAATTCCCAATTTCAATGTATCTATTCCCTTTAGATTGTTTTTGGGTATTATCATCGTATTAAAGCCCAATTTCTCAGCTTCCCCAATACGCTGCTCAATTCGGGTCACTTGTCGTATTTCTCCACTCAGACCAACCTCACCACTCATACAAACACCTTTTTTTATCGGAATATCTACATTTGATGACAATATTGAACATATTACAGCTAAATCTATTGCCGGATCATTCACTTTCAATCCTCCGGCAATATTTAGAAACACATCCTTTTGAGCAAGTTTAAATCCCACACGTTTTTCGAGCACAGCAAGAAGCATATTCATACGCTTACCATCAAATCCTGTTACCGAACGTTGTGCCGTTCCGTAAGCCGCTGTACTCACAAGAGCCTGAGCCTCTATCACAAAAGGTCGCACCCCCTCAAGTGTAACTCCTATGGCTACACCACTTAAGGCATCTCCTTTCTGCGACAACAATATTTCCGACGGATTCGTTACTTCACGTAATCCGTAATGCGTCATTTCATAAATACCTATCTCCGACGTACTGCCAAATCGGTTTTTTATTCCTCGAAGAATACGATACATATAATGTCGATCCCCTTCAAATTGCAACACAGCATCCACAATGTGTTCAAGCACTTTAGGACCGGCAATACTACCTTCCTTATTAATATGACCAATTAATATCACCGGAGTATTCGATTGTTTTGCATACTTCAGCAATGCTGCGGCACATTCTCTTACTTGTCCCACACTTCCCGCCGCCGAATCAAGCGAATCGGAAGCTATCGTTTGTATGGAATCCACTACCACAAGGTCGGGATTAAAGTTATTTATACTCGTAAATATCGACTCCAATGACGTGTCGCACACGATATAACATTCACAATCAATATTACCCTCACAAATTCTGTCGGCTCGCATTTTCAGCTGTTGCTGACTCTCTTCGCCACTCACATAAAGCACCTTGCGACTTCTTATTCGCAATACATTTTGAAGGATAAGAGTTGATTTACCTATACCCGGCTCTCCTCCTACTAAGATTATGGATCCGGGAACAAGTCCACCTCCAAGCACCCTGTTTAGCTCTCCACTCGGCAATTGTATTCTTGGTTGATTTTCAGTTTTAATTTCCGAAATCTTTATTGGCATTACACGTTTCTTTCCATCTCCGTCATCACCGAATGCTGTCATTGTTTTTGCCGACTTAATTGACACCTTTTCTTCCACATAGGTGTTCCACTCACCACAAGCAGGACATTTCCCTACCCATTTAGAAGATTCAGCACCACAACTATTGCAAAAATACATTGTCTTCACCTTAACAGCCATAACGAAACCATCTATTTTTTCACAAAACAATTACGTCGAAACTCACTTATAGTAATCGCCGCAGCCATTCCCACATTAAGAGATTCACTTGTAGGCACACCCACAGGAAACGACGGAATCAAGAGACGATTTTTTATAATCTCACTCAACTTTGGAGTAATTCCTCTTCCTTCATTACCGAATACCACAAAACCCGTTGAAGTAAGTTCACTTTTATAGATATTTTTCCCGTCAAGGAAAGTCCCATAAAGTGGCAGATCTGAATACTCTTCAAACAAATCTTCCAAACCACAATAATGAACCTTTACACGAGATATAGCACCCATTGTAGCTTGCACCACTTTATGATTATATACATCTACAGTCTTTTCACTACAAAATATATTCTTTATTCCATACCAATCAGCAATACGAATTATTGTCCCCAGATTTCCAGGATCTTGCACATTGTCGAGTACAATATTCAAGTTATTTCTAACTTCATCAGGATTAATCACATCTTCAGGTATGTCATACACAGCTATAACATCGGCAGCTGTCGAGAATTGAGACATTCGTTGCATCTGCCCTTTATTAGCAAATTGAATTTTTCCCAAATGACCACTATGTCCAAATTCTTCATACCAAGTTTGCGTAGCCACTATCAATCTACAATTAAAATAGTCCCAAGTATCTCGTACACATTTTGTTCCTTCTGCTACGAAACACCCCTCCTCTACTCTATATTTTTTTTGCCCAAGCGAGGCTATAAGTTTTATTGTACTATTTGTTACATTCATCTTTACTTCATAATTTTATTTACATTATTCAAAGTTACAATATATTTCCCGAAATTGTCAAAAAAATGACAAAAATAGATTCCTATTACAATTTATCTTTTCTATTTATATATTTTTTACAGCTTTTTCATTAACTTTGCCCCAAACAATTTTATTAATGATTCACTATTTGATGATTGACGTTTAAGATCAGACTTCTCATCAGATATAAAACTCAATTCTATAATGAAAACCAAACCCGATTTAAGTTTTTGGAAGCTATGGAACCTTAGCTTCGGTTTTTTTGGCGTGCAAATTGCTTACGCGCTACAAAGTGCTAACATCAGTCGTATTTTCGCCACTCTCGGTGCCGACCCGCACAATCTAAGTTATTTTTGGATACTTCCTCCACTTATGGGAATTATCGTACAGCCTATCATTGGCTCACTAAGCGATAAAACATGGTGTCGTTTCGGACGTCGTCTACCATATTTGATTCTTGGTGCATTAGTCTCTGTGATTGTTATGTGTCTATTGCCTAATGCAGGTAGCTTTGGACTTACTATCAGCTCAGCAATGATTTTTGGTTTCATTGCTCTTATGTTCCTTGACACATCAATCAATATGGCTATGCAACCATTCAAAATGCTTGTCGGCGACCAAGTAAACGAGAAACAAAAAGGTCTTGCTTACTCTATCCAAAGTTTCTTATGCAACGCCGGTAGTCTTGTTGGTTACCTTGCTCCTATCATCTTCACAGCAATTGGCATCAGCAACATTGCCCCTAAAGGACAAGTTCCCGATTCTGTTACTTATGCGTTCTATGTAGGTGCTGCAATCTTGATTTTATGCGTAATCTACACTTTCGCAACAGTAAGAGAAATGCCTCCAAAGGAATATGCCGAATTCCATGGCTTTGAAGCCAACGACAATAAAAAGGAAGAGAAGAAAGAATCAATGTTCTCTCTTCTTGTAAATGCGCCAAAAGTATTTTGGACTGTAGGTCTTGTTCAGTTCTTCTGTTGGTGTGCATTTATGTATATGTGGACTTACACTAACGGAGCTATCGCTGACACTGTTTGGGGTACTACCGATACATCTTCTGCAGCATACCAAGAAGCAGGCAACTGGGTTGGAGTTTTATTTGCTGTACAAGCAGTAGGTTCTGTTATTTGGGCGACTATTATACCTCGTTTCAAGAGCTACAAGATGGCTTATTTCGTAAGTCTTGTTCTTGGTGGTATAGGTTTCATTTCTACAATGTTCATTCACGACCAATATCTACTATTTGCTTCTTACCTACTCATTGGTTGTGCTTGGGCTGCAATGCTTGCTCTACCTTTCACTATCCTTACAAATTCTATCTCAGGAAAGAATATGGGTACATACCTTGGCCTTTTCAATGGTACAATTTGTTTACCACAAATCATTGCTGCTTCAGTAGGAGGTTTACTACTTTCTTTGGTTGGAGGAACACAAGTAAATATGCTTGTACTTGCAGGTGTTCTGCTAATCCTTGGAGCTGCATCTGTGTTCATAATCAAAGAGACTTCTGCTGAGAAGTCAAACAACTAAAGAGTTTTATTAAAATCTATAATGTTTTCTTAACGAGGTAATCTGTGTGGATTACCTCGTTTTTCCGTATCTTTGCACTCAATATCAATCAAAACATATAAAAATTGGCTAAGTTAACTCATAAAAGCGGGCTTCCATCACCTATCTTTTCAGCTATACCCATTGTGTACCTTATTACATCATTAGTAATATTACTCACAACCAAAGGTACTGATGCAATATTCAAATACAGCCAACTCATATTACTAAGTGCTGCTGTCCTTGCATTGTGTGTTTCTCGTATTTTCTGCCCTTGCAGTTGGAATATGCTTAAAATTGGTGTCTACAAAAGCGCCAAACAGATTCTCCCTGCTGTTCCAATACTAATACTCATTGCAATGGTTTCAGCCACATGGATGTATGGTGGAATAGTGCCATCCCTTATTTATTATGGATTAGAATTTATTAGTCCAAATACATTTCTTGTTGTAACTTGCCTAGTTTGTTCTGTTATTTCGGTCCTTACAGGCAGTTCATGGACAACTTGTGCCACAATTGGGATTGCTTTTATGGGAATCGGTACTGTAATGGGATACGACGAAGCATGGATTGCCGGAGCAGTTATATCCGGAGCTTATTTTGGCGATAAAATGTCACCTCTTTCCGATACCACAGTACTTGCAGCTTCCACAACAGGTGTAAAGCTATTCGACCACATCAGATTTCTATTTTTTACTACTATTCCCGCTATGATTATAGCCTTTATCGTATACTTTATCTTAGGCTATACAAGTGAACTAAATGAGGCTACACAAAATAGCGAATTTGCGATTTATTTAACCCATACTTTCAACATTTCTCCTTGGCTTATACTTGCACCTGTCATCACTTGCACTCTCATCGTTCTGCGTGTTAATGTCATCATAACCCTTGTAATAAGCACAGCGCTTGGCATATTAGGATTAATCGTATTCGAACCTCAACTGCTTTCTCTTTTATCACAAGAAAACAACCCTCTTGCCGCAATTTTAGGTATTTTATTCACCAACACATCTATCAACACAAATAACTCACTTTTGAATGAACTAGTTATTACCGGTGGAGTGGAAGGTATGATGAACACTATTTACCTCGTCCTAAGTGCTATGATATTTGGTGGAGTGATGCTAGGAACAGGTATGCTATCAAGTATCACTCGCTCTTGCCTAAAAGGAATCAAAAAGACTAGTTCAGTTGTAAATACAACCATTGGCTCGGGTTTATTTATGAATAGTTGTACTGGAGACCAATATCTATCTATTATCTTAACAGCTAATCTATACAAAAAATTATATAAAAAACTGAATTTGGATTCAAAACTACTTGGTAGATCTATTGAGGATTCTGTTTCCGTTACATCTGTTCTCATCCCTTGGAACTCATGCGGTATTACACAATCCACAGTTTTAGGAGTTGCAACACTCAGCTACCTACCATTCTGTGTGTTTAATTATATGTGCCCTATTATGTCCATTCTAATAGCACAATTTTACTATAAAAACTCATCTAAGGTTAAAGCGAATCATTGAAAGAGTTTCTTTTAGGTGAGTCTCTCCATCAAAAGCTTCATAAGGAATTGCAAAAAACGAATATCGAGGTTTTTTAAAAACAAGCAACAAGCATTCATCCGTTCCTTTCACTTGCTTTATATTACGCCATTTAATCAAAACTTCTTCTATTACATACTTTTGAGCAATCACAATATCAGACTCTTTATTTGTATCATCCTGTTCGTTTCCACTATCTTCATCTACCATTGACACAGGTTTCTTCAAATGTAATATAATGCCATCATCACATAATTGAATATTCTTTCGTAGGGTTGAATATCTGCATTCCGGCACAATCCCATAATAAATAACCACAAAAAAAAGAATCATCGTAAACACTAAGAAAAATAGAATTACAGCCACAAATATAAAATTGATATTTACCATCGAAAGGAACACACATAAAGCAAGTGGCAGGACATAAGCCCACCACCAACTTTTCATATATTCTTTCAATGTATAGAGCAAATATTGCCCCATTGAAATACCACACTCACGAATATATATTGTGTTCATTTATTTCAATGATGTATCAAGAAAAACAAAATACACTGAAGCTATCAACAATGCAAATGCCACAAAATGATTCCAATGCAACTGTTCTCCTTTAAAAAACACTATTGTAAATACTGTAAACACCACAAGTGTTATAGCCTCTTGCATCACTTTTAGTTGCATTAATGTAAACGGACCTCCATTTCCAACAAAACCCATTCTGTTGGCAGGTACTTGGAACGCATACTCGGCTAATGCAATTACCCAAGAAAAAAGAATCACAACATATAGTGGCCAATTACTACTTATCCCGGCAGTTTGCAGTTTTAAGTGCCCATACCATGCAAAAGTCATAAAGATATTGGATATTACCAACATCACTATTGTCAATAGCCCTGTTTGCCACATAATGTTTCAGTTATATTATTTTTTTTTACGAAATTCTTTACGACGTTTCTCTAGTTTTGCATAACCTTCCTTATATATCTTCATATTCTTTTCTTTCATTTTTTGACTAAATCCGGTCCCTTCAGCATTATATAATTTTCCTAAGTTCAAATAATGCTTCCCGCTACCACGTTTAATTGAGAACACCTGATGTTTACGAGCCACTACTGTATCACATAATTCCGAATGTCCGTTCTTGCCAAGACCTCGTAAATCTTCAGGAACACCGTTCTCTCCAAGCCATACATAACGTATTTCCGAACATGGAGGATATCCTATTCCAATCCACATTGTAGTCAATAATGGATTTTCATTAGGAAGCACTCCTTCAATTACAGTTGTAGCAGTAGAACTTCGACGTGGTATAAAATCTTGATCAATCAACCATTTTTCGCCACTATCAGTGTAGTCTTTACCAAGCAAACTATGATAAAACCTTCGAGAAAAATCTTCAGTGAACGTAGCAGGAGTGAAATTCTTTTTCGCCAAATAAGGAACTACCAATTCCTTCATATTTTGTTCCCGAATATAGCCCATTCCATCATCATCAACACGTCCCGAATGTGAATAGTTTGTTCTAATCAATATACCGTCTTCTGTATCGGCCAAATTATATTCTTTGTACTTATAATTATTTGTTTCAAAATAAGCACCATTACCTGCTGCATCAATGACCCCGAAATTAGCCTCAACAAGCATCGGGCGACTCAATGTATCAAGGAAATGTTTAAAATCAGCAACCGACTTACACACCTCCAATGCACGTTTCATCAACACCCCTTCTTTATCCATATCCTTATAACTGATTTTATCATCTTTCAGATTATAAGAGGCTGTATTCATTATTGCAAAGCCGGCACTGTTATATCCCATCCAAGCATCTACCAATGCAGTATCACTTGCATTATACAATGCCACATACTCCATATTCCCATTCTTTGCAGGAGTACGTTCTACTTTATTATTCTCCTCGCCTGTATCACGATGTTTCCACAACAATGGACGACCATTCACAGTGTTTTTTGCGGCAACAATCGCCGACGTGCAAGCATAAGTTACATTTGCCGTAAGCACAACAAGAACTGTCAATATTATTTTTTTCATATTTATATAATTTTTATTTCTAATTTTCAAAGATAGTGCAAAAAAATCGTACTTTTGTAAAATAAACAAGAAAAAATGAAAGATTATATATTCTCAACCGAAATTGCTGTACGTGACTACGAACTCGATTGTCAAGGAATTGTCAATAATGCCAATTATCAACACTATCTCGAGCACACTCGACACTTATTCTGCGAATATGCGGGATTTTCTTTTAAAGAAATGCACGAACGAGGCATTGACCCTGTTGTTAACCGCATAGAAATTGACTATAAAGAGCCTCTACGCAGTGGTGACATAATGGAAAGTAAACTTTGGGTGGAAATGCAAGGTGCACGTTTCATTTTTCATCAAGCGATTTTCAATAAAACTACAGGAGCACAAGCTATCAATGCTGTTGTTAGTTGTGTATGCACAAAGGACGGTCGCCTCACTCGTGGAGAGGAACTTGCTACTGCATTTCAACACTTTTTAAAAGCCTAAATCATCCTTATATCATGCAACTTTTCAATAATCATCTACTTCCCTATCGTATAGCATTTGCTTCACTAAGAGGTATGGGATATGATCTGGCTCAGAAGATTTTAGATATTATTCCTTCCGAGCAGGACTTTTTCAATATTTCCGAAAAAGAGTTGCAACACCTTCTTCACACTAAAGTGAAGATGACCGAATACACATATCGACAAGAGCAACTTGAGAGAGCACATAAAGAATGTGAATTTATCAATAAAAACAACATTGATATCACTTACTTTTCCGACTCGAATTATCCAGCCCGACTATCGCACGCCCAAGATGCACCTATATTACTCTATTCCAAAGGTAATTGTAATCTTAATGCATCTAAAATCATAAGCATTGTAGGCACTCGCCACGCCACAACATATGGAAAAATCTTTTGCGACACTTTCATTAAAGAACTGAAAGAGCTCATTGATGATGTAGTTATAGTCAGTGGACTTGCTTATGGGATAGATATTTACGCTCATCGAGCAGCCCTTGAATATAGCATTCCCACCGTTGCCGTACTTGCACATGGGCTGAACACAATCTATCCTGCCACTCACCGCAAAGACGCTGCTGAAATCATTAATAAAAACGGATTACTCATAACCGACTACAATTCATCAGACAATATACACCCGGCAAACTTTGTCGCTCGCAATCGTATAGTTGCAGGGCTGTCAGACTGTACCGTTGTAGTTGAATCAGCCGAAAAGGGAGGCTCCTTAATCACCGCCGGAATTGCGTCAAGCTACAATCGAGATGTATTTGCTCTACCAGGTCGTGCCAATGATACATATTCTCGTGGATGTAACAAACTTATTCGTAACAACTCGGCATCGCTCATCACCTCGGCAAATGATCTTGTGTCCGCTATGCGTTGGAAAACCATTGACACTCAGAAGAATAGTCGACAAATGCAGATTTTCCCCGATATCACACCCGAAGAACAAAGAATTATTGACTACCTGCAACAAAACCACGAAACACACATCAATATTCTCTGTAACGCCTTAGCTATGCCTATGTCGCAACTTATGAGTACACTTATCGAACTCGAATTTAAATCCCTCATAATCTCTCTTCCCGGAGCAAAATACACACTCATATAACTATCATTCACTATTATATTTCAATTTATTATTATAGTACAACACCTATTGAACTTTTTCAATAAAATTATGTATATTTGTAAATGAAAAAGTCGTAGACTTACAACAACGAAGTCAAATCTTCTAAAACAAAAGATGTTATGAACAAAAAAATTATCCCTGATTCTGAATTAATCATAAATAGCGACGGTAGCATTTTTCACTTGCATCTTACTCCCGAACAACTTTCTGATAAGATTATCGTTGTGGGCGACCCCGGACGCGTCGATATGATTGCATCTCACTTTGATACACAAGATTTCAACGTATCAAGTCGAGAATTCCACGCCATAGGAGGAACATATAAAAACAAGAAAATTTTATGCCTTTCACATGGAATTGGTGCCGACAATATCGACATTGTAATGACCGAACTTGATGCACTCGCAAATATAGATTTTACAACTCGAACCGTAAAAGACACTTTCCGTCAACTCGAAATAGTTCGCATAGGAACATCCGGTTCACTTCAACCCGACATAGCACTCGGCACACCTGTGATAGCAACTAAAGCCATTGGATTTGATGGCGTATTGAATTTCTATGCAGGGCGTAATGAGGTGTGCGATCTTGCATTCGAAGAAGCGTTCTGCAAACACGTAAAGTGGAATCCGTTGTTCTGCAAGCCTTATGTCGTGGATGCCGACAATGAATTGGTTGAACGTATAGGAGCTGATGATATGCTACGTGGCAACACTATAGCTGCCGTTGGTTTCTATGGTCCTCAAGGACGTGAAGTGCGCCTTCCTCTTGCTGAACCCGAATTAAACAATCGAATTGAATCATTCCGCCACAACAAACTTCGCATAACTAATTACGAAATGGAAAGTTCTGCACTACAAGGACTCGCCAAACTTATGGGACATAAAGCAATGACAGTATGTGCTATTATCGCCAATCGACGCAATAACGATGCTACTCCAAACTATAAAACAGCTGTTGCCGACCTCGTTCGTACAGTTCTCGACCGCATTTAGCATAGAATAAAACATATATAAATTAACCCCAAAGTTTTTTATCCAAACTTTGGGGTTAACTATGGTTTTATTATTTCCTGTATATATATTTACCTTTTATTAGGCAACACTTTCGACAAGTAAAAATATCCCAAAATACCCGACAACAACGAACCAATCAATATACCCAACTTGGCATCATTAAGGATTGTTGCAAATTCCGCTGTGTTATATGACAATGTTGCAATAAACAATGATACGGTAAATCCAATACCGGCAAGCATTGATACACCGGCAAGCATCTTCCAATTACTTCCTGTAGGACGTGGAGCAAGTCCTATCTTGATTGAAACCCATGAGAATGTAAATACACCCACAAATTTTCCTATCACAAGACCACATATCACAGCCAATCCCACACCACTATATATTGCAGATAAACTCATTCCTTCAAAAATTACCCCTGCATTTGCAAACGCAAAAAGTGGAATAATTATATAGTTTACCAATGGTTGAAGAGAATCTTCTAAATCTTGTAGTGGCGAAATAACTTTATCGGTTGCTGTTTTCATTTCTTTCAACCAATCTATCTGTTCTTTCGATAAGAAATGACTATCAGTCAAGCGAACGTCTTCTTTATCAGAGAATTTACTTAATCGGTCACGCATCGTTGCAATATATTTAGCCGGAGCAAATCTTGGAGTTGCAGGCACACAGAATGCTACAATCACACCGGCTATAGTAGAGTGAATTCCTGAGTTCAAGAACAAATACCACACCACAAATCCAAGTCCTATATAGAATAATTTACTCTTTATTTTCCACATATTTGCACCAATCAACAATAGAGCTATAACTGCCAACGAGTACAATAGCATCATATAATTAATGTCTGTAGAGTAGAATATAGCAATCACCATTATACCTCCTATATCATCTACTACTGCAAGTGTTGTTAGGAACACCTTCAATGAAATAGGAACTCGGCTGCCAAGCATCGCCAACACTCCAAGAGAAAATGCAATATCAGTTGCCATAGGAATAGCACAACCATTAACATAATCGCAGCCATAACCAATAGCAAAGAATATGATAACAGGCACAATCATACCACCACATGCCGCAATTATAGGTAGTAATGCTTTACGCACCGATGCAAGTTCTCCCACAAGCACTTCGCGCTTAATTTCAAGACCTACGGTAAAAAAGAATATTACCATTAATGCATCGTTTATAAACTGCATCAATGACATAGGCTCTCCATGATGGTTAAAAATATTGAAACCACCCACTTCAAGCGACACAGGTAGTTTCCACAATTCTGCATACAATTCTCCAAGTACAGGCAAGTTAGCTATCAACAAAGCCAACACAGTAGCTACTATAAGCATATTGCCTCCCTGCGCAAATCTCTTAATGATTTTTTTAGTTGAATAAAAAACTTTTTCCATAAGTAATAATTTATCTTTTTATATATTTCTCACATAAAAGGATTAAGAAACGGATTATAGTCGCGTTCTTCTTCCACAAAAGTTGATGTTCCATGACCGGGATATAATATTGTATCATCGGGTAAAGTTAACACTTTTGTTCGTATACTATCGATTAAGGTTTTATAATCACCACCTCCAAGGTCAGTTCTACCTATACTGCGTTCAAATATAGTGTCACCGACAAGAGCAAAACCCGGTTTAGGAACATAATACACAACCCCACCACGACTATGACCGGGTGTGTGCATTACTCTTATTTTTTCACTTCCAAGCATTATTGTATCACCATTAACAACCTTATCTGAAAGTTTAAATGGTTTTACATCATAAGGTAAACTAAACATATTAGCTTGCATTCCAAGTTTCTCTCCCCAAGGTATATCGCCCTCATGACCATACACTTTACAAGAATATCTCTCTAATATCCAACCTACTCCAAGAACATGATCCAAATGCTGATGAGTAAGAAGTACTTTTTTCAATGTTAAGCCATTATCCGACAAAAAATCATCTATTTTTGCCACATCATCTTCACAAGCCATTCCCGGATCTACTATTGCAGCCTCTTTTGTTTCTTCGTCCCACAATACATAAGTATTCTCCGAAAATGAATTAAATATAAATCTTGCAATCTTCATATTTATAGTTTTTTATGCACTTATCTTATATAAGTTGTACATATACTACTTTCTTGGTATCAAAAAATGGTTCATCAAAATAATCTCCTAAATCCGATATCATTGCCATTTTTTTATATTTCTTTGTTTCATCTTGCAAATCGCCTCCTTTCAAGCACACCAAGCCATTTGGAATAGCATTAATACAAGTATGCGACACACTGCGACGCACCACATTTACGAGGTCCTCAAGATTCATCACAGCACGACTCACCACAAAATCAAATGTACCCTTTACTTCTTTTACATCTCCATGTTGGGTAGTTACATTCTTCAAACCTATTTTATCGGCAATATCCTGAGCTACTTTAATTTTCTTCCCAATTCTATCTACCAAATGGAAATTTACATCAGGGAACATTATTGCAAGTGGTATTCCAGGGAATCCTCCTCCCGTACCCATATCAAGCACCTTTGAGCCCGATTTAAAGTCCACAAACTTTGCTATACCGAGCGAATGCAATATATGATTTACGTACAAATTATCTATATCTTTACGTGAAATGACATTAATTTTTTCATTCCATTCCGGATAGAGTACTCCTAACTGTTCAAATTGCTTTATTTGAAATTCGCTAAGTCCTGTAAAGTACTTTTTTATAACTTCTATACCATCAACTTTCATCGTTATATGATAATTTTTATGCTTATAAACCAATATCCTCTCTTGACAATGAAATTTTCACATCTTCAAATACAGATAACTCTCTTGGCAAATAATTCCATACCACACTATCGCTGGTTACATAAAAATTATCATTACCCCCAAAGTTATCAATATTGTAAAATCCCATATCAACAAGTTCTTCATCACTCTTCACATTCCTATCGCTTCTCAACTTTGCTTTTAATAATTCTATTACACTTACCACATTATCCTCACCTACAAGTTCAGCAAATGTTACTCGTTTCATTTCTGCGAGATTGTATGTTGAATATATATGACGCACCTGTGGAGACACACCATTAATCATTACAGATTCTTTTTTACAAACACTCAATAAAGATCCTCGATTATAGCATATAGTAATTATTACATCCACATCACAAGTCTTTGCAAGTTCATAATCTCCTTCAAAATTCTCTACATCATATAAACTATTTACTTCTTTGTATGAATTCATCAGATACTCAACAAACATTGGGAAAGCTGTTGCAAGCGAGATAGAATCGGCTTGTATATCAAGCACCGACATTGTATATAATCCTTGCAATTCATTGGTTTTTTCATTACTCAAATAAAATTTGGGATAAACGAACTCCACTTGAGCTGTGATATTGCAAACTTCAGCTCCCGCCACGTAGCTCAAGCTATCGCACACCTTTATTGTAGATACTTCTATCGTATCCACACACTCCACGACAGCATCATTTATATGTTTTTTATCATTACAAGCATATAAACATATAACTATCAATGCCAAAGTTCCAATATACACAAGTTTCCTCATATCCTACTCTCTTAAGAATCTCAAAGGTACGAATTTTTAAGCAATTCAGCGCCAAAAGTCCATTATTTTTCAATTAAATGTTTTTTATCATAACATTATCGTTCATTTCTCAAAAAATATAACGAAATTCGCAGTATATTTCATACAATAGAACTTAAATAAGATTCTTACTATGTTACAAATCGGAAAAACCAACAATCTTGAAATCACCCACCAAGTTGATTTTGGGTTATACCTTGATGGAGGAGAAGCTGGTGAAATTCTTTTGCCTCTTCGATATACTACAGCCGATATGAAAGCAGGCAATCGTATTGATGTATTCATCTATCGCGACTCAGAAGACCGACTCATAGCAACTACCGAACAACCCTATGCTCAAGTGGGTGAATTTGCTTTTCTTCAAGCAAAAGCCTCCAACAATGTGGGAGTTTTCCTCGATTGGGGCTTACCCAAGGATTTGCTCGTCCCATTTCGTGAGCAAAAAGTTCGTATGCAACCTGGACGTTACTACACAGTATATATCTATCTCGATGACGAGACACAACGTATTGTAGCTTCGGCAAAACTACATAAATTTCTCGATAATAAGATACCCAAGTTCAAGATAGGAGATGAAGTTAAAGCACGAATTTATCAAGAAACCGAATTGGGCTACAAAGTTATTGTTAACGATCTTTTTTCAGGACTGATATACCATAATCAAATCTATTGTAACGTAAATATTGGTGAACTGCACTATGCTACCGTACATAATGTAAGACAAGACGGGAAAATTGATTTGATTCTCGGAAAGAAACAACGCAACCGTATTAATGACCTTGCTGACGACATTCTCGACTACATTGAAGAATGTGGAGGTCGAATCACATTAACCGACAAATCTTCTCCCGAAGAAATTCGCGCCACTTTCCAATGTAGCAAAAAAGACTACAAAAAAGCTCTTGGTACACTATTCAAAGCCAAACAAATTATAATCGAAAACGACAATATTCACCTACCATAAACACAATAGAGCCGGGCTAAACTCGGCTCTATTTTAATCTGCGCACCAACCTATTTATGGGTTCCATTGACATGCCACCATTCTCAATTCCTCACAACCAATTGTGTACATATTAAAGATTTGATTATAACGGCAATTAATATATGTCAACTGTGTATCGTATGACACATCTAGTAAATTCAACATATTATTATTACACAACAAACGTTGTAATATAGGCTGATTACTCAATGTCAACGTTGTCAAGTCGTTATAAGAACAATCCACAAACATCAATTTGTTGCAACCCGTAACATCAAGTGTTGTCAATCTATTATAAGAACATACTAAATCTTCAAGATTATCACAATCCTTGATAACAAGCGATGTCATATTATTATCACTACAAATCAATGTTAACAATGCCGGCAATCCTTGAATATACATAGAATTGATTTCATTACCATCCACGTTGAGCGACAACAAATTTTCAAGACCAAACAAATTCACTGTAGTAAGTTTGTTATATCCGGCATAAAGGTGTTTTAATGCCGTACACCCACTCACTTGTAATGTTTCCATGTGGTTTCCTTGACAATTTAGAGATGTAAGATTCATAGCATTGCTCACATTTAAGTTTACAAGGTGATTATTGCTCACATTCACATTCACAAGCATAGGTGTCCCTGTAAATTCCAAGTCAAGCAGACGATTGTGATACACCGACAATTTAGCAAGTTCCGTACAACCATCTACTTTCAGTTGAGTAAGACGGTTTCTGTTTGCATTCAATTCCGATAACACAGCACAACCACTTACACTCAATCCGGTAAGTTGATTTCGCGACACATCGACTTTTTTAAGATACTTAAAATTCTCGAGATTCAACACCCCAGACAATTTCTTATCTTTCCATTCAATCGCAACCACATTTCCGCCACTCCATGTTACGCCATGCCAATCTGCCGGATTTGACACATTCACGCCCAATGCCTGAGCATTAGTGGTACCATCTGCCGATGGTTGGTTAAGAAATACTTGAATTGCTTTTACCTCTTTTGAATTAGGGCTTTGTGCGTAAACCATCATACTACTTAGAATAATGGTAAACAAAAAAATAGTTTTTTTCATACTAAAATAAAATATGGCAAGAGTTAATTAATAATCCTTGCCATATTAACAATCTTAGATAAAAAAGGTTTTTATTAACCTTAACAAGCTACAAACACCAAAGCTATCCAGCCTTTATTACTATTTCTTTTTTTCCTTTATTTCATTCAAGAAATATGCTTCCGACTTCAACAAATTACGCGATTGAAGCACCATTGTCTTGGTTTCATTCAATATATTCATATATAGCATACTGCCTCGAGTACTCATTCCTCCTGCCTTCAATCGTCTTATTTGATTTTTAATTTTATCGGCTATCGTACTAAACAATTTATCACGCATCACCATAATATCATCAATATCACTGAAATCTTTTCGTTTAAGCATATCATTAATTTTATTGAATATTTCATCCACTTCATCATTGATTTGCTTCAAATCCATAATTTGTTCTTCAGTGAAACCACGATGATTATTGTCTATATGTTCATATGCAGGGCGAGTACAATGTAACAAAGCTTTAGATACTTCACACAAGAAATCTACCACTTGCACATAATAATGTCCGGTTTCAATCTTTTCATCTTCAAATTTTTTCAAAGTCGACAAAATTTCATACTTACGTTCATTCGCCTCGTTATACATAACTCGTGATTGTTCCATCGCATCTTTAAGCACTTTTCGATTTTCATTGAACAAAGCCACAAGCATATGATTGTATATATATGAAACCCTTTCCATTGTTTCACCTACAACCTTTGTACAAAAATACAACACATCGGTTTCTGCTTCGCTTTCACTTATCATAGATTTCTTTTCTTCAGCAGTTTTCTTCGACTTAAATATTATATTATGACACAAAGCATAACCACACAACAATATTACAGCAAGTAACGCTATCCAACCGCCCCACATCAATAAAGTACTTATTACGAACGAGATAACAAATGCAGAAATAGCAGTCATAAACCATCCTGAAATTACCACCATTACACCTGTTATACGATATACAGCACTTTCTCTACCCCAAGCCTTATCAGCAAGTGAAGATCCCATCGCTACCATAAAAATAACGTATGTGGTTGACAATGGCAGTTTGAACGATGTGCCTATACATATAAGCATCGCTGCTGCCGACAAGTTCACTATCGCACGAACATTATCATAAGCTTTTCCATCACGTTCTTCTTCAGGAATAGGCTCAAATTGTCGTTCTATCACTACGGCCAATTTTTGAGGAACTATTTTTTCATATAAATTACTTATATTCACCGCAAAACGAACCATAGCACGAGAAAATGCAGTAGAATTAAATCGTTCTTCTTCATCATTTTGTGAAGCAAGGTTTATTGAAGTTTCTGCAACTTTCATTGCTGTGCGTGAAAAGAATAAGGTAAGCACCATCATAATACCCGCTGCGATCAAATATATAGGATTTGCTTTTGCAGGACCGGCAAGACCCTCCATAGTCATATTCACATCACCACTTTCCATTGCCATATTATATGAATCCAATCCGGCCATCGGTACACCAATAAAATTCACCAAGTCATTACCAGCGAATGCCAACGCAAGAGCAAATGTACCCGACAAGATTGTTATTTTTTGAATGTTTACATTTATTCTCTGCAAGAGGAACAATATAACCGAAAATCCAATCCAACAATAAAATAGTATAGAGGTAATATTATCATTGAGAATCTGCATTGTTTCGGTGCTTATCAAGCCAGAACTCTTCATTCCCTTGAAAATAGCAAAATACAAGATTCCTACAAGAGCAACACCACACCATAATGCACCATAACGATTCATTCGTTTTTCATAGCGAAACGAAAATAATATACGTGAAAAATACATTATTGTTACACCTACAATAAAAGAAAGCACAACCGACACAAGAATTGCACTAATCATAGCCAATGCCTTTCCGCTATTGATAAAGCCTCCTACATCTGCAATGGATAATCCTGCATCTTGACTAACTTTATAGCAAGCTACGGCAACAGCACTACCCAACAATTCAAAAATAAGTGATACCGTTGTAGATGTCGGTAGCCCTAATAAATTAAACGTATTAAGAAGAACAACATCAGCAAGCATTGCACCCACAAGCAAGAACATTACTTCTGTAAAAGTAAACATTTCGGGATTATAAACACCACTACGTGCTACTTCCATCATTCCATTAGATGTTACAACTCCTACAAGTATTCCCACCGATGCTACAATAAGTATTGTTCGCTTTGATGCAATTCTTGTCCCTAACGATGCGCCTATAAAATTCACAGCATCATTCGTAACTCCTACTATCAAGTCGAGTACAGCAAGTATACCCAAAACTATCAGTATTACAATAAAAATAGGATCCATAATCAGTTATTTTTTATTAATAATATTTTCTACTCTTTTATTTTTGTAATGTAAAGGTAAATTGCAATCCGCCTTTATTTCTATTGGAAACTCGAATATCACCTCCATGAAATAACACTGCATTTTTCACGATTGACAATCCAAGGCCGGTTCCTCCCATTTTTCGAGATCTACCTGCATCTACTCGATAGAAACGCTCAAATAATTTAGATAGATGTTCCGGTTCTACTCCTATTCCATTATCGGCAAACTCTATCATATAACAATTGCCCTCATCAACTGCAGTTATAAATATATCCCTGCCTCCGGAATAAGCCAATGAATTATTCTTCAAATTATTAAAAACAGACTCCACAAGACTCTGATTACCATTTATTTTCATTTCATCAGGTACATTTATATTCAGTCTCATCCTTTTCTCTTCCGGATACAATTCCATATCTTTCTTTAATGAATCTAATATTGCATTAACATCAACCTCACAACGCTCTATTTTATTTTCTGCCACCGACATCCGAGTTATAAGCGATATATCGCGCAACAACGAACTTAATTGCATTACACTACCATAAGCATTGTTAAGCAATTCTGATTTCTGCAATTCGGTTAAACGCTCACCATTGTTCACCATTGTTTCCAAACAAGCTTGAATCGTGTGAACAGGATTTTTTATTTCGTGATTGATATTATTAGTTAACTGATGTTTAATACGATATTTCTCTTGTTCTTCAAACATCAATGCCTGCAAATTTTCATCTCGTTCAGCACGCATTTTTTGCTCTTTTATGTATAGATTCACAATCATACCCGAAATATCGCCCAATTCATCTTGAGGAAACTCATACGTTTCGCTCAAATCAAGAGTGCCTTCTTCTGCTTTTGTTGCAAAATTCCTTAAACTCCTTATTGTCATACCTATTCTGCGTATTGCAAAATATGCAATAACATTAACTACAACTGCAATTATTAATATAATTATACTATATATCCAATCTACCCGTAATGTTTGGAGCAATGAATCACTATAAGGTAATGCCGTACGCACCACTATCGAATCGCCTTTGGTTGCCGAATAGAAATATACATTATTAACATATCTCGATATTCGACGAAGCATATACCCTTCTCCTTTCGACATAGCATCGATAAACTCTTTTCTATTACTATGATTTTCTAACGAATCACCGGCGTGAGTATCAAATAAAATCCTTCCATCAAAATCGATAACTGAAATTCTTATAGAGTCGTTTCTTCCTTTCAATTTCTCTTTTGCATCTTCTAAATTCTCACTATTTTCAATATCTGTTAATATCTCATTATTAAGAATCTGTAATTGATCATTTTGACTCTCTATCTTCAATTCTTTTTCTCGTGTATACAACAACACAAAAAAGGCAAATGTAAGTATCCACGTAAAAATACTTATTATCCAAAACAACCTTGCCTGATAACCTTTATTCTTCTTTCTTGAATCCATATCCATAACCTTGTTTCGTAGTTATATTATTTCCATAGCACATCAACTTCTTTCGTATTCGATTAATATTTACATCTATAGTGCGATCCACAACATATACATCATTGTCCCACACAGCATCAAGAATCTCCTCACGCGAAAACACCTTGTCGCTATTAGATAACAACAAAGCAAGAATATCAAATTCTTTTTTTGTAAGCGTGATTTCCTCTCCACTTACACGACACTCTCGTTTTTCAGTGTCAAGTACAAGTGTTTTATATATTATTAGTTGATTCGTGTTATTCATAGTTTTATTTACGCTACGTCTCAATACACTTTTCACTCTCAGGACCAATTCCTTCATTGAGAATGGTTTCCTTATATAATCATCTGCTCCACGCATAAATCCCTCAACAACATCACTTTCTCCATCTTTTGCAGTACATAATATCACAGGGATATTTCTCATTGCTTCATCAGCACGAATTCGAGACACAAACTCATAACCACTCATTTCTTCCATCATAATATCAAGAAGAATCATAGAGTAGTCTGTTAATCTTCTTTTCAAGGCATCTTCGGCCGAATATTCCACATCTACACAATACCCTTCAAGTTCAAGATTCAACTTAAGAACATCACATAGAGTACGTTCATCATCTATTACCAGGATTCTTTCTCTGTTTATCATAGACATTTTTTTTTAATATTGCAAAATTAAATCATTAGAATACTACTTTTATAACAATTTTGTAACATTTTTCCCCATTTTTAGGTAAAAAAATGGAGGCGTTTACACAACGTCCCCATTCCAAAACTACTATGGTTTAATCTTTCTTTTTTACAATAACAATTTATATTCATTTTACATTGCAAAATTACATTCTGAAATCCTTTCCCAAAATCCCTATTTATAGGGTTTTAAGCACTACTATATCCCTACAATTAGGGATTACCACCCTATTTGCAACTATCAAAATTATAACTACCTTTGCTGTACTTATTAATATAAAGCCACAAATGACAAAATACTTTCACGAACAGACCAAACTTGCCGATGCAATTACAACTCATCCTGAGCTAATACAATTACTACCCCGATTTGGCATATCTCTTGGATTCGGAGATAAAAGCATACAATATGTGTGTAAGGAGTACTCTGTACCTCTAAATCTTTTCATTACCATATGCAACATCTATGCTTTCGATTCTTATTTACCTACAGAAACAGATATCGTCAACACCGACACAAGACACCTAATATCCTACCTTAAAAAATCGCATCAACACTATTTTGAATGTAGAATACCTCACATCGAAAAGCACCTTAATATCATTGCTGCACAAATCAGCAACAAACAAGGTTCTATCCTAAAATCTTTTTTCAATCAATTCAAAAAAGAAGTGCGTACACATTTCGATTACGAGGAGAAAGATATATTTCCTACACTTCTCAACCTAAATAAAGGATTAGCTCCATCTTACGAGTTTAATGGTTACGAAGAAGCTCATTCTAATATTGAGGACACTTTAAGCGACCTCATTCAAATTGTTTTCAAATATCTACCCCCCAACGTAGAACACGAAAACTCTATTGGTATGGCTTTTGACATTCTACAACTTGCCGACGACATTAAAAAGCATGCTCGTATTGAAGAATTAATACTTGTCCCATTTATAAATCATCTTGAAAGGAGACATAATTTATGAAACGTAACGTTTTAATAATAGAATCCTCCGAAATAATTTATAAAGGCATTCGTGATATTATCAACAGTTGCCCGCAGTTGTATGCGCTTCAACAAATCGATTCAATTTCGATGCTCGATAGTCGTATCATTACACTACACCCCGATATTATTATCGCCAACCCCACTCTTTTTGACTTGGCAAGCTATGATCTTCAAGAACAAATAAATAACATTCCCAAGATTGCTTTTGTTTATCAATACATCCGCCCCAACATATTACAACAATACGATGCCATAATCGACATTCACGATTCAACAAACAAAATAATTCACACAATTACCAACGTTACACTCAATACTTCGACTAACGAATCTCAAGAATCCAACGAACTCACCGAGCGAGAACAAGATGTGTTGATTCTCATCGCTAAGGGACTTATGAGCAAAGAAATAGCCGATACACTCAACATTTCTGTACACACAGTAATATCCCACCGTAAGAATATTACTCGTAAAACAGGTATCAAATCTATTGCCGGACTCGTAGCCTATGCTCTACTTAACAATCTGCTCGATTCTACCGAAATAGAATAGCTTAGGTGCTATTTTTACTAATTATAAGGCATTTTAGCAACACAAATACACATCTTTGTTCACTTATAATTCCGGCTTTTTACGTATCTTTGCAGAATTAAAATTATTTTTGTTATGATAAAAAATACCTTACATAATATAGGTGTATATTGTATGTTCATTTGGCGTGTCTTTTCTCAACCCGACAAATGGAACGAATTTTTCAAACGCTATATCAACGAAGTAATTAAACTCGTAATCGATTCTATTCCACTTGTATTAGTTATTTCGCTATTCATTGGAGCAGTGTGTACCATTCAGATGAAACTCAACATTATGTCACCACTGATTCCAATGTACACTGTTGGACTTGCCACTCGTGAAATTATCTTGCTTGAGTTCTCTTCATCAATCCTTTGTCTTATACTTGCAGGTAAAGTAGGCTCAAGTATAACATCCGAAATCGGTACTATGAGAGTTACCGAGCAGATTGATGCACTCGAGATTATGGGTATCAATTCAGCCAATTTTTTGGTGTTGCCTAAAATAACAGCTTTCGTTACGTTCATTCCCGTACTCGTAATTTTATGTATGGCAACAAGCCTTTTCGGAGGATATCTAATCACTATTCTCACAGGCATTGTTTCTCCCGAAACATTTATTTATGGGATACAAACAATGTTTGTTGAATGGTACGTATGGTATGCCCTTATTAAATCATTATTCTTCGCATTCGTAATCAGTAGTATAGCATCTTATTTCGGTTATCACGTCACCGGAGGCGCACTACAAGTTGGTAAAGCCAGCACTAATGCAGTCGTTACAAGTAGTATCTTAATTCTCTTGCTCGACGTAATTCTCACAAATATTATGCTTCAATAATCACCAATGCTATGATAGAAGTAAAAAACGTCATAAAATCTTTTGAAGACAAAACAGTTCTCAAAGGAATCAACGCAAAATTCTACAACGGGAAAACCAACCTTATTATTGGACAATCTGGTTCGGGAAAAACTGTACTTGTTAAAAACCTTGTGGGACTTCTTAAACCCGACCAAGGCGAAATTCTTTACGATGGACGCGACATTACAAAGATGAACATCAAGCAGATGAAAGAGATTCGAAAGGAAATCGGTATGCTATTCCAAGGCTCAGCACTATTCGACTCCGAAACTGTTGAAGGCAATGTTATGTTCCCTCTTAAAATGTTTTCCGATATGAGTTACGCCGAAATGAAAGAACGTGCCGAGTTCTGTATTCATCGTGTAAACCTCGACGGAGCTAACCACAAATACCCATCCGAAATCAGTGGTGGGATGCAAAAACGAGTTGCTATCGCACGAGCTATAGCTCTCAATCCTAAATATCTGTTCTGCGATGAACCTAACTCAGGGCTTGACCCCGAAACATCGATTCTCATTGACGAACTCTTAAGCGACATCACACACGAATACAACATCACCACTATCATCAACACCCACGATATGAACTCTGTATTGGGTATTGGTGAAAACATCATCTTTATCAACAAAGGTAATCTCGAGTGGACCGGAACAAGCAAGGATGTATTCACAAGCGACAACAAAGAACTTAATGATTTCGTGTTTGCGACCAATCTTTTCCGAAATGCCAAGCAATATATGCTACAACAAATGAAGAAATAAGATAATCCATATAGCATCACTAAGCCTATCTCAATCAATAAGAGATAGGCTGTTTTTTTTATTATATCAAAAAATAACGCTCAACTATTTGCTATTTACGAAATAATTCGTACCTTTGCATTCGGATTTGCGCGTGTGGCGTAATTGGTAGCCGCGCTAGACTTAGGATCTAGTGCCGAGAGGCGTGGGGGTTCGAGTCCCTTCACGCGCACAAATCGAAAAGAGGATTTTCCAATCGAAAATCCTCTTTTTTTACATATACTTTCACAAAAAAGGGCTCAGCGGATAAAGTTGGTTGGTGAAGGCTTAAAGTTACGAGCAATACTGCGCGATAAATTTAGGAATTACACGTCACGAAGGCGCGCCCGCAAGGCGTCATCTATGGTAACCGGGTGCTTCAGCGCCCAAAGAAAACGCCCAAAGGGTGTTCCGTAAAGGAACCTTTAGCTCGAGGCAAGCGAGGAGTGTGTGTTGAGCGAAGCAAAGCGCACATTCGGTGAAACCGACCGAGACTTGCCTCAATCTTAGGGAAATGGTATCACCACCAAAAGAAAACATCGAAGATGTTTCATTGTGTAATATCGCTGAAAGCGAGATATAAAACAGCCCGGTGCAAAGCGAAGCGACACGCCGGGAGATGAATCCACACACAATACAGCGGGCTGAAAGCCCAACATATACGATATGAACATAATTTTACACCTTCGGCATATTATTCAAGTTCATACCGCGCTATTCCTTAAATCACGTTTAATTAATGGCAAGGAAACAAAAAAGCTGACAATCATTTTCGATTATCAGCTTTTTTAATGGTGTCCGAAATGAGACTCGAACTCACACGAGCGTAAGCTCACTACCCCCTCAAAGTAGCGCGTCTACCAATTCCGCCATCCGGACTTGATTCACGCCCGACTCTTGTCGCATTTGGCGTTGAGCGAAAAACGGGACTCGAACCCGCGACCCCAACCTTGGCAAGGTTGTGCTCTACCAACTGAGCTATTTTCGCATTCAGTCTATTAAAGAACTCTGTTTCGTTTTTGAGCGAAAAACGGGACTCGAACCCGCGACCCCAACCTTGGCAAGGTTGTGCTCTACCAACTGAGCTATTTTCGCATTTTAATCTGTTAAAGAACGCTGTTTCGTTTTGAGCGAAAAACGGGACTCGAACCCGCGACCCCAACCTTGGCAAGGTTGTGCTCTACCAACTGAGCTATTTTCGCATTTCTTTTTTCTATTCACCGAAGAATCTCTCTTCTTCCATTTTGCGAGTGCAAAGATAATCAGTTTTTTTCAATTACGCAAGACAATTCAAGCAAAATTATCCATTATTTTTGCCATAACGACAAGACTACACCCCGGCAACTTTGCATCCATCTATTAATCAAGCATTTTCATAAATTCGGCTCTCAAGGCATCATTCTCAAATGCTCCACTACACTCCATAGTAACTGTTGTGCTTTCTTGCTTTTCCACACCACGCATCTTCATACACAAGTGCCCTGCTTCACACACCACAATCACCCCTTTCGATCCAAGAGCGCGGGTAAGCAACTCGCACAACTCACTTGTAAGACGTTCTTGCACTTGCAATCGCTTTGCCAAGGCATTCACCACACGCGCGATTTTACTCAAGCCCACAATCTTGCCATTTGGCAAATATCCTACCGATATTTTTCCATAAAATGGCAAAACATGATGTTCACAAAGCGAATAAAATTCGATATCTTTCACAACCACAACACTCTTACCCGAATAGTCAAACATAGCTTGTTCAACCAAATCTTCAGGGTTCTGCCTATAGCCTTGAGTCACCTCAACAAGTGCTTTAGCTGCTCTATACGGCGTGCGCAACAAGCCTTCACGCGACACATCTTCCCCAAGCAATTCTATTATAGCTCGATAATGCTCGGCAATAGCATCAATCTGAGCTTTGTTTTCTAAATAGAATTTATCTTCGTTCTCAAGATTCATTTCTTTGGCACATTAATATTATCCACTACCACCATCATCTCACTTGCATAAGCAGGGAAAGCCTTTCTCAGTTCGTGCAATAAGAACTCTGCTTCTCCTCGCGTTTTGAAATCGCCCACTCGCACTCGCCACATCGGAGAATTATATATCCTATACACATTCAAATCAGGAAACTGAGCCATAATATTACGTTGTCTTGATTCAGCTTGGCTCTTTGCTGTGCGCTGGTTATTATCCGAGAACACTTGAACTCGATAACCTACACTTTTATTCTTTTCTTCGCTAACGATGGTATCGGTTTCCTCCGGCGCCGTTTTCTTCTCGATTCTTGCATCGAGTTTTTCGGGTTGAACCAATTTCACCTTACCCTCCGACTTTGCTTGCAAATAATCAGTTATCTTATTCGATTCATCCGCATATATTGCAAAAGACACGCTAAACGCAAGCAACAATATATTTATCTTAAACGCTCGTCTCATTTCACCACAATAAACAATTTGGACTACAAAGATAATAAAAATCTTTGTAGCCCAATAATACTATTATCTGAATAATATTAGAATGCAGTTACAATGCCCATAAATGATTCAGCCTTAAGAGAAGCACCTCCAATAAGACCACCATCTACATTTGGCTTAGCAAACAAAGCTTGTGCATTTGTTGGATTACAGCTACCACCATATAGGATAGTAGTATCTTCTGCAACTTGTTCACCATATTTTTCAGCAATCAAGCTGCGAATATATGCGTGAATTTCTTCTGCTTGATCATCTGTTGCAGTCTTTCCTGTTCCAATTGCCCACACTGGTTCATAAGCAAGAACAATCTTTCCAAAATCTTCTGCCGATAGACCAAATACCGATTCCAATTGAGCCTTAACAACTTCATTTTGCTTTTCTGCTTCACGTTCTTCAAGAACTTCTCCAATACAGAAAATCACCTTCAAGCCATTTTCAAGAGCCAATTTTGTCTTTTCAGCAAGAATTTCCACTGTTTCGCCATAGTAAGCACGACGTTCAGAGTGACCTAAGATTACATAATCTGCGCCTGTTGAAGCCACCATTGACGCAGATACTTCACCTGTGTAAGCACCCTTTTCTTTGTCGGCACAGTTTTCAGCACCAAGATGTAGCTTTTCGCCACACACAGCCTTACATGAAGTCAAATGAGTAAATGGCACACAAATCACCACTTCACACTTAGCATCCACACCATTAAGAGCTTCATTCACTTCAGTCGCCAATTTTACGCCTTCCGAAACTGTAGTATTCATCTTCCAGTTTCCTGCTACGATATTCTTTCTCATTTTATAAAAAATATTTTTTAAAAGTTATTATTTCGTTTTCTTGTGAGTTATTTAGTCTCACTTTTATTTTCGTTTTGCAAAGTTACGTTTTTATTTTTATTCTTTTCTATCAATAATGCACTAATTTTATAAACACGATAGCTACGATTTATAATTAACACCATAATTAATATCAAAACATAGCTAAAAGAAAGTACTCGCAATCGGTTTTCTCCATCATAATCAGCTACAATACTCTCCATTTCCAAGTTTTCGTTGATACTTTCTTCTACCCTCGCAGCATTTATCGATTGTAATGTACGCTTCCACACTATCCTACCATCCTTCACATATACCACAGCAGGATTTCCACGAGCAAGCATCTTCAAGTTAGTTCCATCACACGTATATATCGGATACGTTGCCATCGACACATCTTTCCAACTTTCTATCTCATCATTCGAGGCATCTGCTACTCCCAACACATCAACCCCGACACTTCGAGCAAAATCATCAAGGATATTGATTAAATAAGTATACGAAACACCTATATCATTCATCTGCGAATACACAAAGATTAATTGTTCTCCATCTGATTTAAGCACATCGGCCGTTACATCTTCCCCATTATCCGAGAGCGACAATCCGACAGCATAACGATCTTCAGCATTTTCAGAAAACAATTCACGACGTTCCACAAACTGCCATGTTGTATCATCGTCCAATGGTAAGTTTTCTATAGTGAATTCACGTTGTTCTCCATCTTTCTCATACACAAACACAATATCCTCTACATTATTCGATTCGGTTGCTGTATCACCTCCGGTTAACGACATCCCCACCTTATATGGTCTGAAATCCAACATTGGTTGATAAAAATACCCATACACTGCCACGATTAATACATATGCTGCAGTTATCACAACCACAATCCATTGCACATCATGACTATAAATATTAAACAATCGGATATTATTACGCAGCAAATACACTACTCCAAGCAACAAAACTATATTCTTAATAAATGTAGCAGTATTGCTCAACACTATAGCATCACCAAAACACCCACAATCAGCTACGGCATCGCTAACTAGCAGCCAACCGGTTAAGACTGTCATCACCACCATCAGTATGAATGACAACCACACCGATACTCTTCTATACGCTCCTACAACCAAACACACACCTAAGCAGAATTCTACTATGGATATTGTAAAAGAGCAAAAAAGCAAATATGGCGACAACCAATCAAAACCAAGAGCTACAACATACTCTTCAAGTTTATAAAGCATCCCCCAAGGGTCAATAGCCTTTACAAAACCGGAAAAAACAAACACAGCACCTATCACCAATCGTAAAATCAACACGATCCAAGGTGCCCATTTTTCTTTATAAATACTATTTTTTATCATTACCTAATTTTATCAGGCCAAACAAAGAATAGTTTACGATATCCATATAATTAGCATCTACGCCTTCCGAAACTATCGTTTCTCCATTATTATCTTCAATCTGCTTGATTCGCTCAAGCTTAGTTAAGATTATATCCGTATACGAATTCACACGCATATAACGCCATGCTTCATCATAATCACTATTCTTGTTATACAT
This sequence comes from Bacteroidales bacterium, assembly GCA_015061055.1. Classification (GTDB taxonomy): domain Bacteria; phylum Bacteroidota; class Bacteroidia; order Bacteroidales; family Muribaculaceae; genus RGIG4576. The sequence continues at coordinate 4,271 of SUXH01000023.1, read as the reverse complement.
AAGCTCTGTAGTAACTTTCATATAATGATCATATAATTCCAAAGCCTTCTTGGCATCAATATCCACCTTATCCGCAAATCCAAGTTCAAGCTGAATCAATGCCATTATACCATAATTAGCCATTCCCATAAATTCAGGATAAATACCTTCGCCCACTTTCGATTCTTGTTTTAACTCAAGTGTTCGTATTCTACGTGCCTTAATAAAAATTTGATCGGTTAATGATTCCGGACGCATCAATCTCCAAGATGCACCATAATCCTGCATCTTCTTCAAAAACACATCGCGACACAAACCGATAACATATTCAAATTCAGCCTTAGTATCAGCCATACTCATTCTTATTTAATTATTTTACAAAAATAGCAAAATTAAACCGATTCACACAACTAATATCGTCCAAATTTAAACATCATCCACAATTTCTATTCGATTCCTATTAGAATAAGCTCCTATCAACCTCAATTAAGAAAAAACTGCTGAATATAAATTCACAAGACCTTTTAAAGCATATCGGCCACAAAAAAATCAACATAAAGAATTTTGTCAATAAATTTGTGGTGCCCGGTAAAATGAGACACAGGCACATCAATGTACTTCATCAACGATGCAACTTCAGGTGCAGGAGGTATTATCGAATATTTCTTTGTGGCATAATCTTGATTAATCTTGCTCATGGATTCTTCTCCATGCAGATAAGCAGTATATGAGGCGGTAATAATGAATATAAATATTAAAAATCTTTGTTCCATATTGATACAAATTAATATGACAAACTTTAGTTTACATAAATATCATAAATATACCTATTATACTTAATATTATTCATAGGATTAGTGCACCTAATTTAGAGTTAAAAAACAATAAATCTCCTTTTTTTTCAATTGTTCTATAGAAAATACAATAGATGAGATACTGAGATACAAAGAAACATACCAATAAATATTACAGGTATTTTTATTGTATATCCAAGTAGAAAAAATAACATCCATAATAAAAATACAGTGTAGCTAGAAACTGTGATTACTGCACTTAATTGAATAATAGAAAACTTCTTTTTTCGTAGATATTTTTTTATAACTATTATAGAAGTTGGAATAAAAACCATTAAAGATATAGCATTTAATATTATTACAATTATTTGATTTCTTTCCATAATATTTTTCTATTTTGTCTTTTCTGCATCATTATCTTCATCATTATTTCTCATCTCATTTTCTTTATCAGTGGTCATTCTTCATCAACAACATTTTCTATTACTGTTAATTTAACCTTTGTCGAACCTTTTAGCAATCTACTCCCTAAATCACTTCCTGGTAATAATCTATTAATCCTTTTTAGGAACCAACGCATATCTTAGCGCTAAATGTATTTCATCTTCACGGTAAATATTTTTTACTCCAAGTCGTTTCTTGTCATATGTAACTTGAGAAAACCAATACATCAAATATTTGCATTGACATAATAAAATACTATTTATATAATCACTTTCACGAGAAGATTGCAAGCTTTCAAGAACATTTAAACCATTATTAAATTTATACATATAACTTTTATCTTGATATCTTACAATAAAATCAATTGAATTTAATGTATCACTACGCTGAATAAGAAAAGCCACTATTAAAACAGAATCTTGAATAGTTGAATCAACAAGTGCAAACTTTGGATATCTTTGTTCTTTATCGATGTGTTTATTTATATTCACATCTGTTACATTCAAGTATATATTTGAAGTATCAATGTCATTAAATTGCGCAAAGATATTTGCAACGAATAGTATTCCAATTATTAATGATGTCAATCGTTTCATAATTTTCATTTTAGTTTAATTTGGTATTTTTGCAACATAGATTGCTTGTTTTGTCCTAATCTAATAGGGTAATTTTTATAAATTCCTGTATTATTCGCCGCTGCTCCTATACTAAAGTGTGTAATAGCATTATTCATATCTTTAGCACCATAATTCAGTGACAATTTTTGGATACTTTCACCATACAATTTTCCAGCGTGATTGTTGTTAGTTGTATTGCCTAATGATTTGAACTCGGTAGCACCATCAGTCAAAAAAGAATTAATCGACATTGTATATTCAAAGACATAAGCCTCAACTTCATTATAAATAGATTGTCCTCCTTGACCATTCTCATATTGTACTCCATGCATAGATTCATGTGCTACTGCAGAGTAAAAGGCATCTTTATTTCCTAATAAAGAATTACTTAACCCAATTGTAACACTTCCATTATCAGCATTACTCGTGTAGCTATTTAATTGAGTTGTCGGAATATAATTATATTTTGTTGTGGATTTTAATAAATCGATAAGTAGATACTTCCCCCCAATATCAGATATTGTATTTAATGCTGAAATAACATGCTGAGTAAATTCATCATTATCATCATATGACATACCGATATTGTAGGTACTTCCATTTACCACTATTTCCATCCCTGTTTCATCTGTAAACTTTAACGGATTTCCGGCACCGTAGTGATATGGAGTGTATGGGTAGTATTTCTCGGCGAGTGGGTCTTGCTGGTAGAACATACCGGCGAGCAGAGCATCGCGGAAGCGGGCATTGTTATAATATCCCGACAAGCCTTTCATCGATTGCCATTCCAAACCCAGATGCAGCGCAATGTATCTTTTTAATGAAATCATAATTGGCAATTAATTTTATACTACTTAATTACATGAATTATAGATACTCGAACAATATAATTCAATCCAACCAATATACAATACCCCTTTATGATAATAGAGTATTTGTTTCCATTCTTTCGAAATAGATAAGACTGGAACCCATATCATATCGTTAGTATATATCATTTGAAAAGATGAATCCCTTGTTGGTTGTTTATAAAGTTTTATATAGCTGTTTTTCTTGTTGTCATAATAACAACGTAAATAAACTCCACAGTTCTGTTTATCTATCCAACCTATTAGAGTTTTAGTATCACATTTTGTGTTTCCATCTAATTCACCTAATAATTCAATCTTAAACCTTAAAGGAGTTTCTTCAATTACCTTTGTTACATAATAAAATTCATTAATAGAGTCCTGGCACACTGAATTATTTGCGATTAAAGATATGGGACTATCATAAATAGGTATGATTTTATTCATTGGTGCAATTACAACATAATCATTTGCATACACTTTAAAAAATAAAGAAATCATCAAGATAAAGAGATATTTAGATTTCATAGAATATTTAGTTTAAATTGTTATTTTCTATTTAATATTAAGGTGAAATTATTTTTTCCAATTTGATTGCAAAACTTTTCCCAATCTTTTGGTAAAATTAACAAACAACCTGTTGAAACTGCCGTTTTTTTAATATAATTATCTCCAGCCCAACCGTTATTATTAGATCTATGAATATAGATACCATTTTTTTGAGTCAGACTATATGGCAAGTATTCTTTAGGACTTCGATTTTCTCCATAAAGACAATTGACAGGCCCTCCGTTATTTAATACATAATTAGAGGATAGAGCTCCAGACTTACCGGGTGAAACATAACTAACATTATAAACGCCATTATCTATAGCTCCAAATTTCTTAAAATTAGAAGTCAATGTAAATCCTTGATAATTTCTAATATCATCTTTCCCATTTGGCCCATATACGGTTACATCTGCTAATACTGCTCCTTCTCCATATAAATTTTCTCCTTCGCCTAGTTTTTCATTCATAGAGCCATTAAAGACGACAACTGCTTTGCCTAAATAATTTCCTTTAATACCAGCATTTGTTAAGGCTTCTTGAGATGTATAATCGGTATAAGAATATTCAGTTTTGTTTATGGTTTCTCCATTTTCTAAATGAATGACAGTATTATAAGAATACCAATCCATACCATTAAAGTCCAGGTTTAGAAGTGGGTTACAAGCACCGTAGTGATAGGGAGAGAGGGGATAGTATTTTTCGGCGAGTGGGTCTTGCTGGTAGAACATACCGGCGAGCAGGACATCACGGAAACGAGCGTTATTGTAATATCCCGACAAGCCCTTCATCGATTGCCATTCCAAACCCAGGTGCAGGTGGTTATTGTTGGCTGTACCTGCATATCTCGTGCTTGGCACACCGTATGCCGTAAAACCACATAACACTGTGATAAATATCACCAATATCCTATGTACTCTCGATAATCGCATATGGAATAGTTTTACTTCTGTAAAGTTATAATTAAAAATCTTTTTTTCAAAAAAACATTTTACAATCAGCCCTATTTTGACCAATAAGCCCCAATAAGCCTTATTAGC
>SUXH01000038.1 GCA_015061055.1 Bacteroidales bacterium | reverse complement strand
TCGTTGGTTCAATTCCGACCGGAGGCACCAACAGGTGCGGATGTAGCTCATCTGGTAGAGCGCCACCTTGCCAAGGTGGAGGTAGCGAGTTCGAGCCTCGTCATCCGCTCCATTTTTTTAGCATAAATATGCTGAAACAGCATAATTTAATATTGTGTGGTGCCATAGCCAAGTGGTAAGGCACGAGTCTGCAAAACTCTGATTCCCCGGTTCAAATCCGGGTGGCACCTCCAGAAAACGAGCATTGTTACACGACAAAGCTCGTTTTTTTTATCCTTAAAACCCCTTATATATCAACGTTTTCGAGATTTTTACCACCTTTCACATATTTACAAACTGTCTTCTCTGTGGTAAAATAGATTTTGTCCAAAATGCTATCTTGTGATAGTTAGTGTTACATAGTGCCAAATAATAGTGTAACATTTTGTGTAACAACCCAAAATTCTGTTACACTATGGCAGAAAAAGGAGGACGAAATAATGGCTCAAAATCAAAAACGCAGAGAAAAAGGTACGGGCAATATCTATAAAAGAGATAACGGCTCTTGGGTTGGAAGGCTTAATATAGGCATTAAACCTGATGGCAAACCTAAGATCAAATGTTTTTCAGGTAAAACCGAAGCAGAAGTAAAGAGAAAAATAAGAGAATATAACGCTGGCGGTTTTGTAGTAGAAAAACAGAAGATATCCGTAGAAACATATTTTATGAATTGGCTAAGGGTTTATAAAAAAGACCACCTTAAATCTTCGAGTTACGACAGACTTGAAAATACTATTATTCATCAAATTATTCCTAACATCGGAATGATACAACTACAACAGTTAACATCAGATGATATCCAAATACTTTTATCGAAATTAAAAACCGATGGATATTCTCATTCAATTGTAAAAAAGACATATGATTGTATCGGTGCTGTATTAAAACACGCATTAATCAAGGGCGATATCGATAAAAATCCTATGCTTTTAATTAAACCGCCTGAAAAGAGAAGTTTTCCTCAAAAAGAAATACGTTTTTTTACAGAAGAAGAGGTTACTCTGATTATTGAAGAGTGTGGTAGAGAGTATAGCACAGGAACTCCCGTATATGTTTACGGTGATGCGTTTATTTTGATGCTAAATACGGGTATTCGTATCGGAGAACTGATTGCACTTGAAAAAGGGGACTGGAATGAGGAAGAAAAAACGCTTCATATAAAAAGAAATATTCAATTGATTAAGTCGAGGGACGAGGATGGGAATCCTGTTAGTGGTTGCGAACTGGCTTACAATACCACAAAAACCTACTCTGGTAATCGAGTTATACCGTTAAATCAAAACGCTACTAACGCTCTCAGAAGATTGTGTGATGCACACCCCAAGAGTAATTATGTCGTTTGTTCAGCTAATGAAACATTAATTCCCCCTCAAAGAATAGAAAGAACGTTTTATAGAATATTGAAGAATATAGGTCTTAATAAAACAGGAATACATTCGTTGAGACACACATTTGCGAGTATGCTGTTCGCCAAAAAGGTTGATATTAAGACGGTATCTAAACTTTTAGGGCATGCAAGTATTCAGATAACACTTAACACATATATTCATTTAATCGAAAACGCAGATCATGATGCTGTTGCAGTATTAGATAATATTTTTTAAAAATCGTAAAAAGTGGGGCAGAGATTATTTCTCTGCCCCAAAATTTTTTTATTTATCCTTCTTATTCTGTTTAATAACTTCCTCGATTTTAGTGGTTATCCAAGAATTAATATCACCATATGTATTCTTAATGAAACTGATGGTGGTACCTGACATCATCTCAAGAGACTTCTGAAGAGCCTTATTTAAAGCTTCTTTTTGCTTTGCATCATCGAACATATTCGACGCTTTTAACGCATCAACAAATGTCTGGGATGTATAAGATACCGCACTTACAATAGCCTTTTCCGCTTCCTTAATAATATTGCTTGTATTCTCATTGGCGATTGTGTTGTCAATTTGTTTCATTTTTGCTGAAATATATTTAACCACATATCCACCCACCACATACGCAACCGCAATTCCGATATAGATAAGTGTATCAATAACAAACTCTTTCATCATTATCTCTCCTTACAATATTTAAGCGAAATCCAACCACTCGGACATTTACCCCATGTTCCCTTTACTTCGCTAATAGAAATCTTGACTCCAGCGGGAAAATGACTGGGACAACTCTTATCAAGACTTTTAACTTGAAGTTTTGCATTTGAAGTAAACTGTGAGTAATAGACTCTATCGTAATTTGTGCCAGGGCCCTTTCTTACATTGACATCTTTTATAACTATATAAGAACCTGTTTTATATGACTCACCTTCAGCAAAAATGGTTTTGGAACCATAGAGAAACGGTTTAGGGTCAATATATTTGCCACCAAGAGATATATCAAAATGCAGATGGCGACCAGTACTATTACCCGTGCTACCCATATAACCAATAATTTCTCCAGCCTTTACCTTTTGTCCAGCTTTTACCCTAACCGAGCCTTTTGTCATATGCATGTATCTTGTTTTATATCCGTTACCATGGTCGATAATAACATAATTACCCATACCAGCCGTACCAGTATTCTTTGTTGTTCCTGTAAAATTATTTTTTACGCTTGTAACGATACCATCTGCAAATGCGAGTATATAATCGTAGCCACCATCCACTTCAGTATTTCCTGTAAGATCAATACCTTTATGAAAACTTCCGTCTGAATATGTATTACCATAATCAAGCGTCATGCGGTGATAACCGCGTTTAAGAACATTTTTCTTTACCTCGATCTTCTTAGCCATAATTCTTCACCTCTTTATCCCATCGGCTCATCGTAAGATGAATCCATAAAATTATCGTAATAATTATTTTCTCCGTTATTAAAATCCGAGCGCTTAGGCTCGATTCCGTTTTCTTTCATATGGTTAACTCTATTTCTACGCTTAAGCTCGTCGGTAACAATTTTTGTTATTTGGATTAGCGCTGCTGCGCCGAGTTCTACGCCAAACACAGTAAACCATCTATCTATTAAAGTAGAAGAAAGTTCAACGCCTGTTATGGCTTGAAAAGTAACAGCAATTATTCCGCCAATAACACACAAAGCAATTGAAGCGATAACTATTAGACTTAAAAATTTCATTTAATCCTCCTCGGAGTAAACAATGTGAAAAGACCAGTCATTAAGATTGGTCTTTGTTTATATATTAAATGTGACAAGTTGTCACATAATTGAATTGAATAAACGTGACATTCCGTCACATAACCAAGTCAATCGAATGTGACGCGTAGTCACATTTCTACAACTTCCCAACCCGAAGCATGAGCCATAGGAGTCCACACATTACTATCAATCACTGACTTGTACAATGTGTCACCCCACCAACCCATCTCGCCATTCGAGAAAGCTGTTCCTGCTGTAATTGTTTCTGGGATAATTCTATATCCCTGTTTATAAGCAATATCTTCCCACAGTGTAGGAGTATTGCTCGGATTATTCGCCTCCGTGTCCCAAAGGTCAACGGCTGCTCTCTTCACAACTCCGTTCCAGTTAATTCGTGTGCCTACCTTGACTAAACTGCCGTCGTGCTTGAGCGACGCGAACAGTTCGGGAGCTTCTGATGCAACTGCGTCGGTCAGGCTCTCTGAAGCTTGTTCAATTATCTTGCGGAGTTTTCGTGCATTTTCAAGTATGTTCATTCATTCACCCCCATTCCATTTATTCCACCCCCATTAAAATGTCATATGCTTGGGCTTTGAGGTCAGCTTCGGTTTCTGCATTGATTTCCTGCCACTTGTCAACCTCGTCAAGCATTACATCAATAACTATTACTTCCTTTGTGCCGTCTGTAAGTATGCAGTTTTCGTCTGCAATCAATCGCATTCGGCTTGGTGTGTCTGTTTCTGCTCTTGCATTCGGTGTAATAATCACCTTGTCGGTTTCTTCGTATCGGTAAAGATTAACTTTCGGCATTGTTACACCTCCGTTGCAATCGGATTGCCGTTTTCATCAAAAGTTGTGTTGTAATGGATTGTTGCTTTTGTAGCAGACCACGGAGCGTTTGCAACAACACCTTCTGCCCACGGAACATAAATATCTGTAAGGTTCGTACAATTAATAAAAGCATATTGATGTAATGTTGTAGGTGTACCCTTGAATATTACCTTTGTTAATGTTGTTATATTACCAAAAGCTGTTTCGTTTATAGCTGTAACAGAAGGCGGAAATGTTACATTTGTTAATTTCGTGTATCTAAAAGCATAAGCTCCAATAGACCTCAACTGTTCGCCAAATGTTATGCTTGTTAAAGATGTGCTATTAAAGGCATTATTAAGTATGTGTGTAATATTTTCTATATTTTTTATCGTTTGCAATTTTGAGCAATTTTGAGCAATCATTTCACCAATGTGTGCAGTGCAATGATTATAGTCCAATTCTTTCAAATTCTGCCAAGCACCATAGTTTGAACTTTTCATATAGAACAAAGTATGCGTTTGTAATAAATTTGCAGGAATTATTACTTTTGTCGGATAACCACTTGCATCAACTTCAAGCCACTTGACCCCAACAAAATCTTCACCGCCACCGCTTTGTGCTTTCTCAATAAGCAATCCGACTTTCGTCTTTAACGTTTCAAGGCTCATTCAAGCACCCCGCTTTCGTCAATCATTGCTTCGACTTCATCAAGCGAGCCGTTGATTGCGTTTGTGACATATTCGGCTGTGACAAAATTGCTGTCGTTTACAAGCTGACTTAGTTTTGTCGGCATTTTTATAACACTGCCTTTAGGGTTTATCTTCACATTACAATCGTCGGGCATTGTGTCAGAGCCGACATATACACCAGAGTTACCTCTTTCGCCTTTGAGGTCAACCGATGAGGTTCCGCTTGCAGAAGTGATGGTTAAGACCGTTCCGTTCCATTCGTGAGTGGCGGGTGTGCCGTCACTACCGATTACACCGTCGTCGCCTTTGAGTGATGCGAGAAAATCTTCTTCTGTGCCAGTGTTGCCAGTATTGAGCCAGATTTGGTAGGTGGATAGACCATCGGCACCGGACTCTCCGGTATCACCCTTAAAATCGCCACTTGCTTTTGCTGTTTCGAGGGCTAAACTCACCTCATCTTGAAGTGTATCTTTTGTTATATAGTTTTTATCGTTTTCTAACTGGCTTACTTTTCTTGGTATATCTGCTTTTAGAGCGTATCCAGTTAAGTCAACTTCAACGTCGTTTATCCAATCATTTGTCGCGCATATCGCGTGTTTTACGGCAAACTCTCCACTAAACGGCTTAAAGACCATATCATCTTTTTCAAGCACAAGGTCAAGGAGTAATCTTCCTTTTGCCTCCAAATCTTTTTTTCTAAATTTATAAACCGCGACATTATTTTTGTCGCGGTTTACTGAACATCTTCTTGCTTCACCATTTGCATTTTCTGTTTCGACATATGTACCCCAATCAGAGTATTCTGACGGAATAACGAACTTCACGCCTTTTGTATTTGACTCGCCCTGTTTGCCTGCCACTCTGTCATAATTAGATATAGACTCTGGGTTTGTTAAATCAATTTCTATATAATTCATAATATCGCCTCCCGTCTTAAATTGTTATTTAGATATAATTAAGTGATTTTTGTAAAGTAATGTCCAACAAGATTTGATGGTAGGTAGTTTAATTTAATTTCGCCATTATAAGTACAGTAGTAAATGTTTTCTAAGTCAGCATAATAACAACCGCCTACATAAACCATACCTGCCACAGCTTTTATAGGATTATCAATTCTACCTGTTTCGTTAGGTTTTGGAATCGGCGTATAATAATCAAAAACTATATCTGGTGTCCAATTTTCAACAGGTGTATCTATATCCTTTTCGACAACATACAGATTGTCGTTATAAACAACCTTTTGACCCGCTTTATATTGAGACTTCGGATTCCACTCGTTAATCAAATCTCTAACATACGAAGCCGCCTCGGGAGACATAGCATCCTTATTCAGTTCTATATCATTTTTTATGCTTTTTA
>SUXH01000022.1 GCA_015061055.1 Bacteroidales bacterium | reverse complement strand
CTCAAAACAGGCTCAAATCAATAAAATCGTTAAATCTTCACCCTTTAGAATGCACCCTTAAAGGTCTATGACATATTTCTGACTTATTACGCACAAAATATTGAGTAATAACTGGTTGCAAATACCAAAAATGTACAAGTATGGAAACTGTAGTTCTACCTTCTAGTGTGACCTCAATTGGTACTTATGCGTTTGATGGTTGTTCTGCAATAAAGACTATTTCAATACCAGAAGGAGTTACTACTATAAGCAACTATTCATTTAGAAATTGTTCTGCATTGGAAAGTGTAACATTAGGAAGTGAGGTTAAATCTATTAATCAATATGCATTCAGTGGCTGTACTGCACTGCAAGCAATATCTATTCCAGAAAGTGTAACCTCAATTGGTACTTATGCGTTTGATGGTTGTTCTGCAATAAAGACTATTTCAATACCAGAAGGAGTTACTACTATAAGCAACTATTCATTTAGAAATTGTTCTGCATTGGAAAGTGTAACATTAGGAAGTGAGGTTAAATCTATTAATCAATATGCATTCAGTGGCTGTACTGCACTGCAAGCAATATCTATTCCAGAAAGTGTAACCTCAATTGGTACTTATGCGTTTGCTAATTGTTCATCACTGAAAACTATTATACTGCCAGAAGGTGTTACAACTATCAATAACTATACATTCCAAAATTGCTCTGCATTGGAGAATATAACTTTGGGTAGCAATGTGAATACTCTTGGGAACTATGCATTTAATGGTTGTACCGCATTAAAGGTTCTTGAATTGCCTGCAACAATTTCAACTATTGGTAGAGATATGGTAATAGGTGCAACAAGTGTGAATGTCTATGTTTGTAATGCAACTCCTTTTAACTGGGGCAATAGTTTCAAAGTGTCAGACGAAGCGTATGCACCGATATATGTAGTATATGGAGCTAAAGCTGATTATGAGGCTGCTAACAATTGGAATCTTTCTGTTGTGAATGAGGTTGTTCCTACTATTGCAGTAGATATGGAAAATAAGACTGTGCTTGTTGACTATAACAATGCGATATTGACAGTACCTGTGACTAAATCTTATGCAGAAACTATTCCTGCTCGTTTTATTGAAGCTAACGACAATGCTTTAAATAATGAAACTAAAGTAGTAGTTAAATTCCGTAAAATAGCTAAAGATGAAGCTACTGCGGTAGACGCCGGAGTAGAATATACTTCTGTGGATGCAACATTGAACGAAGATGGAACATATACAGCAGATTTGCTTAATTATATAGAAGAAAATGCCAAATATGAATATTATTGGGAAATAACAATGGCTGAAAATGAACCGGTAAAGGGCGCTCTTGATTATTTCACAACAAGTTATTTGGTAACTGGAATAGGAAATACTCTTATTGATAATGATAATAATAATAATGCTGTTGAATATTATAACTTGCAAGGAGTGAAAGTGAACAAACATGAAAAGGGTGTTTACATCAAGAAGCAAGGTGCTATAATAAAAAAAGTTGTTTTAAAATAATGAAGAATAAAATATTATTATCTTTAAGTATGTTTATCGTTTGTGTTTCGGCTGTTAAGGCCGAATACACAAACGGTATATTTATACTTAATGAAGATTGGTTTGGACATACTTCCGGTTCCATAAATTACTACAATTATGATACAGAAGAAGTGGAGTACGAAGTGTTTAAAGGTGCTAATACTGAAAAATATTTAGGAACGACTTCACAGTTTGCTCAATTATTTGGCGATAAATTATATATTGTGTCTAAACAGAATTATGGTAGTAATGAATTTACCGGAGGGCGATTAATAGTGGCTGATGCTTCAACGCTTACTCAATTGGCATCTTTGGCTGAACTTGACGGAAAAGACGGACGCTCTTTTGTAGGTGTTGATGCAAAAAAAGGGTATGTAGGAACGTCGGGAGGTATCTATGTATTTGACATGGAAAATTATAAATTGGGTAAATGTGTAGAAAGCACATCCTCAACGAGTGGTGGTTTGTATTCAGGTCAAGTAGGAGATATGTTGCGTTATTGTGATGGTAAGGTTTATGCTGTCGTGCAAAATGTGGGTGTGGTTGTAATTAATCCTGCAACTGATTGCATAGAGAATACCATAGAGTTGCCTAATGTTGTTTCGGTGTTTGTTACAGCCGATGGTACATTATATGCAAGTGAAAGTGGTAATAATGTATATAATTTTGTTAAGATAGATACATCAACACTAGAAATAGAAAAGATTGATATGCCTAAAGGTATGTCGGTACAGAACCAATGGGGTTCTTGGCGTAGCAGTTCAATTGCTTGTGATATTAATACGAATGTAGTGTATTTTATAAGTTCAGAATATTCAAAATCAATATCAAGCTATAATTTTGATACAGGCGAACTTGTGGAGGAATTTGTAACCGTTCCATACGGAGAAAAAGGTGAACAAATGTTCTATGGAACAGGTTTGGGAATAGAGCCTGTTACTGGACAATTGGTGCTTACTACTACAGAAGCGGGCTATTCAACACATTTTAAGCGAAATTGGTTACATTTTGTGAACGTATCTACAGGTGATATAGAAAACACCGTTAGACTAAAGGATTATTATTGGTTCCCTGCAATGCTGATTTTTATGAATAAAAAATCAGATGTATCAAGCATTGAAACTATAGGTAGTAATTCAAGTAAAGTTGAATATTTCAACTTGCAAGGTGTGAAGGTGGATAATCCACAAAATGGAGTATTTGTGAAGAAACAAGGGAATAAAGTACAAAAAGTTGTATTGTAGATAAATTTATAGTAATTGAGAAATAATAAGTTTCTGTTGTAACTTAAGTTTGGGAAATGTGGCTGTGATAGCTACATTTCTTTTTTTTACATCTTTTGAGGTGATTTTGTTGTTTTGTATTGTGGATATGGATTTATGTTGATATGAATAGGATGTGCAAGATAAGAATATTAGGAATGTTGATATGTGTGATGTCGTATGTAGTGTGTAGAGCTAATGTTCGACCTATATCTCCCGATACGATAGAGATAAAGCGAGTAGTGCGTGAAGTGGAGTTGCCTTCACGTATAACATCTAAAATCAACATCTACGATATGCCTTACTCAAAGAAATCAAGCTATAAGAATTGGAAGAGGCTATGGATAAACACAGGTGCGATGTATAGTGCAGGGATTGTGGCTTTGGTTGTACTTGAAAATTTGCCGGAAGATGCAACTAATTGGAATAGAGAGGAACTTAGTGATGTGGCTCCACTGAAGCGTTGGGGAAATCACGTTAAGGAAGTGGCGCATTGGGACGGCGATAATCCTATATTTAATTATATCCTACATCCGTATGGTGGAGCTGCTTATTTTATGAGTGCGCGCAGTGTGGGATTTAATTTTGGGGAATCTGCGTTATATGGATTTTGTATATCCACATTCTTTTGGGAGTATGGAATAGAGGCTTTTATGGAAATCCCGTCAATACAAGATTTAATCATCACTCCTGTAGCGGGAGCAGTGTTGGGAGAGTGTTTTTATAAATGGAAGCGACGAATTGTTGCTGATGGATATGAAGTTTTAGGTTCAAGAGCATTGGGATATGTGGTTGCATTTGTTATTGATCCGGTGAATGAGTTTGTGGGACTGTTTGCCGGTAATCCTTGTAAGCAAGGACTAAAAGAAAATCGCAAAAACGCAGAACTTGCATTAATTCCTTCATTAACCCCTTCTAAAAACGGAATAAATTATGGATTTACTCTGAATGTTGTATTTTGAACGAATAATATTTGTGGGTCTAAAATTTTAGACCTATATTTGTTGAGAAATTAAATTATATCATAATGCCTACTATTGGAGAATGGCGATGGAACGGCTAAAATAGTTTTAGAACCTGAAATTGAATTAGTGGAAAATAATGGAATAAAGTCAAATGATATAAGGCGAGCAATGACTATTGTAGAGCAATATAAAGAGGTGTTTATAGATAAATGGAACGAATTCCATGGAGAATAATAAAATAAATAGGGGAAGATTATGGCAAAGATTGAAAGACTATGGTTTGAGTCAAATCGTATATGGATTAAAACTGATGATGAACAAGTTTTGAATCGTCCTTTGGAAGTATTTCCTACATTGTTAGATGCAACTGAAGAACAAAGAATGATGTATAAAATAGGGCGTTGTGGTGATGATATTCGTTGGGAATGTATTGATGAAGATATTCATATTAGTAGTTTCTTTGTAACAGAAGAACCTAATTACAATAATGAAATAGCTTTAATATTTAATAAATTTCCTCAGTTAAATATATCGGAAGTTGCTCGTTCTATGGGTATTCATAAGAGTTTGTTGGCAAAATATATATATGGGATTAAACGACCAAGTGAGCAACGAAAAACACAGATAAAGGAAGTGCTTCGTAATTTAGGGCAAGAACTTATTGCGATATAAAGAAATGCAGACGAATTTACTTATCGTCTGCATTTCTTTATATAAGGTTATTTCAATAGCCGGGATTTTGAGTCATTTTACTATTTGAATATAGCTCATTGATAGGTATAGGGAATAACAATTGATAATCTTCTATGTTACAAACATCTTTAGCAAGTCCGGAACGTTTAAGAAACGCAAAATAAGTTCCACTATATAATAGAATTTGTTCTCTTACATCTTTTATCTTCATCAGTGTATTTGTTTCTGTTGTGGTCAAATTTTTGGCATTCAATACTTTTGATATGTATTGCTCTGCTTGAGTTATTTCACCTCCTTTGTAAAAACATTCAGCAAGTGAAAGATATACATCACTAAGAGTTATATAAGGCATCACTCCGGGTTCTATGATTGTGATGTTTGCGCGGGTTCCGGCTTCGTATTGAAATGCATAAATTATTTCTGTACTTTCAGTGACACTTATATCATCAGTTGATGTAGATGGCATAAAATTGGTTGATGCATCTAAGGAGTAAAAACCATTATCAACAACTTTCTGCAATAAACTTATAGCTTCACTATAATTACCTTGATACATATGAATATTAGCTAATAGAACTCTTGCTACATCTTTTGATGTAAAGAAAAATCCGTTTATATCTTTCAAAGACTCATTTTTCTTTTCAGGAAGATTTTCGATAGACTTGGTTAATTTCGTTTTTAAATCAGCGAATATGATAGTAGTAGATTCTCTCTTGATTCCTTCGTTCATAATCTGCTCAATCATCGAATAATCTGTAATATATGGAACAGCACCCCATCCATAAATTAGGTTAGAGTAATACAATGCACTCAATACATTACAATAATCTCCATAAACATTAAGTAACGATTCATCGTACTTCTTTAGCTGTAGAAGATTATTGTTTCCTGAGTATAAATACGACCAAGAATTACATATTTGACTTGAACTAGGATATACATAATCTTTGACCTTATCAATAATCTTGTTATAAGCATAGTATTGCTCTATTACATTGTATTGTCTAAGTCCTTTAACCATATTAAGGGCTATACTTTCTACTATACTTTGTCCATCTTTACCAAGAAGTGGAGCTTCAGAAACAGGGCTACAAACAGTTCTACCTTCTTGGGTAATTTCGATATTTGCAACTATATTACCAATGTAATCGTAAATAGGTATAATCTTCGTTTTTGCAGTCCTGGATTGTAATTCAGATACTGTTATTTCAATGTTGTTGTTTTCAATTGTACATTCTGCTTCGATTTTTTTGTCTGTGAAATCTGAAGCCTCATAGCCATCATAAATGTTAGCATAAAAGATTTCTGATATAACAATATCATCAGGTGTTGTATTAAGATAAGTTTCAACCTGTGGCTCCAGATATACAGAAATTGGAGAACTGATTTTAATTTTGAAATTTCCACCATTATTGGGTACAGACAACGTAGTCTTATCCAATATAATAGATTGGTTCTCTTTCACTATTTCATTTCCTGCAACTCCGTCATTATCCCAGTCAATGAAATGTGTCAAATCTTTGACCTTTACTTCAATTCCTAGATTTTTATATCTTGCGATTACGTTATCTTCAATATCATCAATGAATTTTGCCAATTTATATTTGTCATCTGAAATTTGCTTTTTTATTTCATTTGAAAAAGCTCCATTCTTACCAAAGTCGGCACTCAGTTTAGAAAGATATTCAGTGAAGGATGCTTCACTTCTATCCATCAAAAGAAGTGATGAGATTGCAAGAAGTGCGGCAGATTCATCTGTACCTGATATGATAGAAAATGTCGAAACATCTTTATTGATTATCTCACGAAGTCCAAATGCATTTAAAAGTTCTGTTTGAGCTTGTTTGTTTGCATCACTAAATTTTTGACCTGATGATACCAGATTTTTTATTCGAGCATATTTTAAGTGCGTGAGAATGTTTACATTAACCGTAGAATTATCTTTTAGGTCTACTAATGCTCGTAATGTTAAAGTTCCGTTAGACAATTCACCTTTGACCTCATTATAGAAATACCCGTTTGCCATAAATTCTGCATATTGAGTTGTAAACTCCTTGCTTCCTAATATGAAATTACCTAAGTCGTCTGTAATAGCGGTATTATACATACTACCTAATATTTGTAGTTTAGAGTCCATAGGTTGTATCGATATTGATGAGCCGCTTATAAAAGGTCCTTTTTCCACTTTACCCTGTATGTCATAGGTTTGTGAAATAATAGGTTCATCTGTTGTTTGGTTGTTGTCACTGCAAGAAGTAATAGTAATACTTAAAAATAATGATGCTAAAAAAGAATAAATAAGTTTCATATATTTCATCTAAACCTCCAGGTGCCAAAAGGTTTTTATGTATAAAGAAGCGTGGCACTGCATGCTACTTCCAGTTCGGAGGTCCTGAGAAAACCCTGTGTACAGATGTAGTGATAGCAGCCCACGCAATTGCGTAAGAACCACTATGCTACCTTTGTACACAATTCAGAAATTCTCAGGTTTCCGTTCTACAAGATAAGCATAACGCTTCTTATTTTTTATATGTCGTGAAAAGAAATTTATATCTTCAATTGCAAAATTAGTAAAAAGTCCTAATAATAAGCATTGTTGAGATGAATTAATGCGGTATTTAGGACAATATTGGTCTTTTAGTGAAAAAAATAAAAAATATTAATGGAGAATTTGTATGTAAGAAAAAGTATTATTACTTTTGTAGTGTACAAGTTGTTTAATACAATGGGATTAATACAGGAATTATGGAAAATAACGTCATAATAGATGAGTTGCTTAATGCGTGGGAAGAAACATATAAAAAAGGTCAACTTACTTTTTGGGTGTTTCTTGCATTAAAGGAAAGCAATAAGTGTGTTGAAGATATAAAAGAGTTTGTAGAAACGGTCTCAGACGGAACTATGTCTTGTGAGGAGCAAAGTCTTTATCGCAATTTGAGGAAATTTCAACATTTAGAAATCGTAGCATACGAAAATAAGAAAGTAAGTAAAGGACCTGATAGAAAATATTATTATCTTACGGAAAAAGGGAAAATCTTATTCAAGAGATTTGTAGAGCGAAATATTATGATATTTTCAAATAAATCGATTATTAACCTTTTAACATTATAAATTATGAAACTATTGACATTTAGATTAGGACAATTTGCTATTAGTGCATTGTTAATGACAGTTTTATTTAGATATGCTTTAAGTTTATCTATTGGAGTGGAAAGTGCTCTTGCTTCAGCACTCTGTTCTGTGATGTATTTTTGTTTGATGTTTTTGGTAGGGTGGTATTTTGGGAAAAAAGAAGATGAAGAAAATGGAATTTATGACATTGGATTCCGTTTTCATTTAGTCACATATATTATATGTGTTGGAGTTGGTTATGCTTCGTATTATATAGACTTGAATACCGAAAATATCAGAGCTATGACTATTTCAACTATCTGTTGGGGTATTGGTCTTTTAGTACATCTGATTTTCTTTGTAATAGCAAAAAAGAGAACGATAAAAGGTTATGTTAAAGAAGATATTTTTGAGTAATAAAGGAAGGTAGGATACAATAAATAAGGCGACCGACCGGTCGCCTTATTTATTGTATAAAAACTTGTTTTTAGTGCTTGACGAGTTCTTGCATCTTTTCCATTGCTGCTGATAGACCATCGATGTCTTTACCTCCAGCTTGAGCAAAGTGTGGCTGACCGCCACCACCACCCTTGATGAATTTAGCTGCTTCACGAACTATTGCTGATGCGTTCATACCATCCTTAACAAGGTTGTCGGAAAGTTGAACAGTAAGCATTGGCTTACCATTTTCGTGAGTTGCAGCAATGAATACTGTGTCGTTTAGATTGTCAGCTTTCAATGCAAATGCAACACCCTTGATGACTTCGGCAATGCGAAGACCTGTACAAGACACTACAGTAAGTCCGTTTACGTTTTTAGCCTTTTCAAGAAGTTCTGCCTTAAGATTCTTGATACGTTCTTGTACGAACTCTTCAGCTTGCTTGCGAAGGTCGGCATTTTCAGCAAGTGATTTTTGAAGTGCCGGAATCACGTTTGGTGCATTGTTTAGCAATGAGCTAATTTGCATCATAGTGTCTTTAAGCAAATAAATGTGATTTTCAACATTAGCACCGGTGATAGCCTCGATACGGCGAATACCTGCAGCAATACTGCTTTCGCTCACAATCTTAATCATACCGATGTTACCTGTGTTTTCAACGTGAGTACCACCGCAAAGTTCGATAGAATTACCATATTGAATTACACGCACCTTGTCGCCATACTTTTCGCCGAATAGTGCCATAGCACCAAGTTCCTTTGCTTCAGCGATAGGAATATTACGATGTTCGCAACGAGGAGTAGCTTTACGTACTTTTTCGTTGGCAAGACGTTCTACTTGACGGATTTCTTCTTCGGTCATCTTTTGGAAGTGTGAGAAGTCGAAACGAAGAACATCAGGGCTTACAAAAGAACCTTTTTGTTCAACGTGTGTGCCAAGAACTTCGCGAAGAGCTTCGTGAAGCAAGTGGGTAGCTGTGTGATTGCAGCAGATTGCTTGACGCGCTTCTTTGTCGATTACGGCTTGGAAACTTTCTGTTACATCTTGAGGCAACTTGTTCACGATACATACGCTTTGGTTGTATTCGCGCTTAGTGTCGACAACTTCGATTGTTTCGTTAGAGAAAACAAGTTGTCCCTTGTCGCCTACTTGACCTCCCATTTCGCCATAGAATGGAGAACGAGCAAGTATGAGTTGATAGAATTCTTTGTTGCGTTGCTTAACCTTGCGGTAGCGAAGAATTTCTGTTTCAACTTCGTTATAGTCGTAACCTACGAATTCAGCATCACCTTCTTTAAGTATAACCCAGTCGGTAGCCTCAACTGCGGCAGCATTGCGAGCGCGTTCTTTTTGCTTGGTCATTTCGGCATTGAACTCGTCAATGTTTGCAGTCATTCCGTTTTCCTTCAAGATTAGTTCGGTAAGGTCAAGAGGGAATCCGTAAGTATCATAAAGTGTAAATGCAGTTACACCTGAAATTTCTGTTTTGCCTTCAGTCTTAGTATCATTGATGACCTTGTCGATTAGCTTGATACCGGTTTCAAGAGTGCGAAGGAATGCTTCTTCTTCTTCCTTAATAACCTTTTTGATAAGGTCGCATTGTGCTACAAGTTCAGGGTAAGCTTCACCCATAGTGTCGATAAGAGTATCAACAAGTGTGTAGATAAATGCTTGCTTTTGAGCAAGGAATGTATAACCATAACGTACTGCGCGACGCAAGATACGACGAATCACATAGCCTGCCTTTGCGTTTGAAGGTAGTTGGGAATCTGCAATCGAGAATGATATGGTGCGTACGTGGTCGGCAATAACACGCATAGCGATGTCAGCCTTATCATCTTCACCATATTTTTTGCCTGCGATAGAAGCAATCTTCTGGATAAGAGGTTGGAATACATCGGTGTCGTAATTTGATTGCTTGCCTTGTAGAGCCATACAAAGACGCTCAAATCCCATACCGGTGTCGATCACTCGAGCAGGAAGACCTTCAAGAGATCCATCTGCCTTGCGATTGTATTGCATAAACACAAGATTCCATATTTCGATTACTTGTGGGTGACTTTGGTTCACCAATTCACGACCGGAAATTTTAGCTCTTTCTTCGTCGCTACGCAAGTCGATGTGGATTTCGGAACAAGGACCACATGGACCTGTATCGCCCATTTCCCAGAAATTGTCTTTGCGATTTCCATTTATGATGTGATCTTTTGGAAGATGCTTTTCCCAGATAGCTGCAGCTTCATTGTCGCGCTCAAGCCCTTCAGCTTCGTAGCCTTCAAATACTGTAGCATATAGGTGTTCCGGATTTAGCTTTAATACATCAACAAGATATTCCCACGCCCAGTCGATAGCTTCTTGCTTGAAGTAATCGCCAAAAGACCAGTTTCCAAGCATCTCAAACATAGTGTGGTGATAGGTATCAAGTCCTACTTCTTCGAGGTCGTTGTGCTTTCCGCTCACACGAAGACACTTTTGAGAATCGGCTACACGTTTATAGTTAGGTGTTACAGTTCCAAGAATAATATCTTTGAACTGGTTCATACCGGCATTGGTAAACATCAATGTCGGGTCGTCTTTGATGACCATAGGAGCAGAAGGTACAATCTTATGTCCTTTGCTTTTGAAGAATTCTTTGAAAGATTCTCTTATTTCTTTTGAAGTAAGCATATTTTAGGTTGCTTTTTAAAAAATAATCTTCTAAGTTTCAATTAATTTGAAATTAAAGTGCAAAATTACGGCTTTATTATTATTTTTGCAAAAAATAGGTGGTTAACCTATTGTAATAAAGTGGATATTACGTAAAAAAAAGTGCTGCTATGGACGAATTGAGTAAAAAATTCTATAAAATAGGTGAGGTGGCTGATATATTGGGCATTCCGGCATCGACATTGCGTTTTTGGGAAAAAGAATTTACTATTCTGCGACCACGCCGTAATGCGAAGAATATCAGAGTATATACTCCGCAAGATGTGGAAACGATACGTAAATTGTACTATCTTGTAAAAGAAAAAGGATTGAAACTCGATGCTGCACAAGAATATCTTAACAAGAATCGTCAAGTGGTTGACAAAACCTTTGAAGTGGTTGAAAATCTTAAGAAAATTCGTGAGCAGTTGGTGGGGTTGCAGTCGGCACTGAATTCGATAAGATAGCGATATGACGGTGTTCTATTTTACTGCAACGGGAAACAGCTTGGAGGTGGTTAATGCCTTGCCCGATGCAAAAAAGATGTCTATTCCGCAAGTGTTAAGAAGCAGAGAACGCTATTTTTGTGATGATGTAATTGGGGTGGTGTTCCCTGTATATTTCAGCGATGTGCCAAATGCTGTGAAGCGATTTCTTGAGGAGGTAAGGTTGGAGGCTGAATATATGTTTGCTATTCTTACATATGGAGAGGTAAAAGGATTGGCAGTGAATAGATTGCAACGTGCGGCACGAGGCGTGGGGTTGGAATTTGACTATATTAATAGTGTGAAAATGGTGGATAATTATTATCCGCTGTATGATGTGGCACGTCAAGTTGATAATTTGCCTAAAAAACGTGTAAAAGAGAAGCTGGATATAATAAGAACCGATGTTGCAGCAAGATTGAAACGAGCGGAGAATGTGGATGTATTTGATAGGCTTGCAGGGGTGGCAGTGTTGTTCAAGCCCGATTATACAAAGCACTCACAGCGCTTTTATGTAGAGGAAGGGAAATGCACGCGATGTGGAATATGTGAAACTGTGTGTCCGTCGGGAGATTTGGTGTGTGACAATGG
Source organism: Bacteroidales bacterium (assembly GCA_015061055.1). Taxonomy (GTDB): domain Bacteria; phylum Bacteroidota; class Bacteroidia; order Bacteroidales; family Muribaculaceae; genus RGIG4576. The sequence continues at coordinate 32,815 of SUXH01000022.1, read as the reverse complement.
AATACCCCGATTCCGAAGTGAGGTGTGTGAAGCATGTGGTGCTTGCACGCATAATTGTCCTCAAAATGCAATACGTTATCGTGGAGAGCGTAGTCCGAATCGATATCGCAATAGTAACATTTCATTGAATGATATAATTAAAGCAAATGGGTATACGAAAGATGTAAACGAAAAAGAGTGACGAAATTTTCGCCACTCTTAATTTATAAAAGAAAGTAAAATAGTCGGTTACTTAGCTTCCCAACCAAGAGCGCTTGCTCCAAGTATAGCAGCATCGCTTTCTTTTAATTCGGAAACAAGAAGTTTGACTTTACCCTTATAGCAACCAAGTATATTCTTGTCAAGTGCTTCTTGTACAGGCTTCATAATCAAATCGCCGGCTTTTGTCAGACCACCAAATAGTACGAATGCTTCAGGGCTTGAGAATGTGGCAAAATCGGCAAGAGCTTGACCAAGAATGTCACCTGTGTATTCAAATATGTCCTTAGCAATCTTATCGCCGGCAATAGCAGCATCATAAACGTCCTTAGATGTGATTTCTTCTACTTGAAGATCGCGCAATTTAGATGGTTCAGTGCGAATATCAAGGAATTCACGAGCAGTGCGTGCTACACCTGTAGCCGAGCAATATGCTTCAAGACAGCCGGTGCGACCGCAACCACACATACGACCATTGTTACGCTTCATAACCACGTGTCCAAGTTCGCCTGCAAAACCATCGTGACCATATACCATTTGACCATTAATAACGATACCGCTACCAACACCTGTACCAAGAGTAATCATAATGAAATCCTTAAGACCGCGAGCCACACCGTAAGTCATTTCGCCAATAGCTGCAGCATTAGCATCGTTAGTGATGCGAGTTGGAATACCGAACTTATTAGAAACAAGTTCAGCCAAAGGTATTGGAGTAGGCCAAGGAAGGTTTACACCATCTTCGATTACACCGGTGAAATAGTTTGCATTAGGGGCACCGATACCAATACCTTGAATTTTATCTTGAGCATCATTAGCTTCTATCAGACGAGAAATTTCTGTGTATAGCTCATCGATATAATCTTCGATTTTGCTGTGTTTTCTTGTTTTTATAGAATTGCTTGCGATAACAGTACCACGAGCGTCAACGATACCAAAGGCAGTGTTTGTACCGCCCATATCGATACCAATTACATAAGGCTTAACCATAGTCGTTAAAATTAGTTTTATGATTTGTAAATAAGTGAATTATAAAAGACAGAATGCAAATTCTGCTACTGCAAAAGCAACAAGCAGAGCAAAACCAATCCACACTTTCTTAGCTTCAAAATGAGGGAAACTAAGGAAGAATGAATTCTCAGGAGTGGGAACGTGTTCAGGACGTTCGTTGGCACAAGCTGCCTCAGTTTCGGCTGCTTGACGTGCAAAATCGTTCTTGATTTCTTCTGTGTTCATATTGTGTTTATTTTATTATACATTTTAATGTGGTGTGTAATAATGTGATTGAAGTGTCCCTTCCCGACGTGATTAGAAAGGAAGATCGTCGTTTTCGCCTTCGGCTGCACCGAAATCGGGAATTTCAGATATAGGAGTAGCATTAGGAACGACATTGTTCATCGGAGTTGCAGCAGGTGCGGCGTATGGAGTAGCAGGAGCATTGATTGATGCAGGATCTACTTTTTCGGCTTTCCAACCGCGAATACTTGTGAACCAACGTCCGTTCCATTCACGACTCTCGATGTCAAAACTTAATTTAACTGTTTCGCCCACTTCGAGAGGGTATTGGTTAGCGCGGTCTCCAAAGAAATCGAAATGAACCTTTTTGGGGAAATTTTCGATTGTTTCAAGCACATATTCTTGCTTAGTCCAAGGATTTCCTTGCTTAGATGTTCCACTTTGTAATTCAAGTTTTTGGATTATTTTTCCGGTAATTTCCATAAAGTATATTTTGTTATGTTTATATTGTTCAAGTTTATAATTCAATCTACAAATTTATGAAATCATTTTGGACTTTCTGCTATTTCTAAAGAAAAATCCCATAAAAAAGTTTTTATAGGTTGAAAAAAATATTGTGAAAGCAATATTTCGTTGTTTTTTTGTATTTAGAGTGTGAAAATGTCGTGATATTGTTGTATTTTTGCATATTGTAGTGCATTGTATGCATTATTGGAACGAAAATAAGTAAAACGATATAAAACAATTGTATGTACAGAAGTAAAACGTGTGGCGAATTGCGCATGGCTAATGTGGGAGAAAAAGTAACTCTTGCTGGCTGGGTGCAACGCTTGAGAAAAATGGGCGCAATGACTTTCGTTGATTTGCGCGACCGTTATGGCATAACTCAAATTGTATTTAATAATGAAGTGAATGAAGGCCTTTGCGATGCAGCCAACAGTCTTGGTCGTGAATATGTGATTCAATTGACAGGTGTAGTTGCAGAACGCTCAAGCAAGAATGCTAACTTGCCTACCGGTGATATTGAAATTATTGCCGAAGAATTGAATGTGCTTAATAAGAGTGAAGTGCCTCCGTTTACAATCGAGGACAATAGTGATGGTGGTGATGATTTGCGTATGCAATATCGCTATCTTGATTTGCGTCGTAATGCAGTGCGCAAGAATCTTGAGTTGCGTTCAAAGATTTGTTTTGAACTTCGTCGTTATCTGAACGACCATAATTTCCTTGAAGTGGAAACTCCTATTCTTACTAAGTCGACACCGGAAGGTGCGCGCGACTTCGTAGTTCCTTCTCGTATGAATCCGGGACAGTTCTATGCATTGCCTCAATCACCTCAGCTTTATAAGCAATTGTTGATGGTGGGTGGATTTGATCGTTATTTCCAAATAGCAAAATGTTTCCGCGACGAGGACTTGCGCGCCGATCGTCAGCCTGAGTTTACTCAGATAGACTGTGAAATGTCGTTTGTCGATCAAGAAGATGTATTGAACCTGTTTGAAGGTCTTGTAAAGCATATTTTCAAAGCAACACGTGGAATCGAATTTACAGAACCATTCCCACGTATGCCTTGGGCTGATGCAATGAAATATTATGGTAGTGATAAGCCGGATATTCGCTTCGGTATGAAGTTTGTTGAATTGAAGGATTTGACCGAAGGCCACGACTTCGTTGTGTTCGATAGTGCCGAATATGTAGGTGGTATCTGTTGCGAAGGCTGTGCAAACTACACACGTAAGCAAATAGATGTGTTGACCGACTTTGTGAAGCGTCCTCAAATAGGGGCAAAAGGTCTTGTGTGGATTAAGGTTGAGGCAGATGGCGCTATTAAGAGCAGTATCGGAAAGTTCTATAGCGATGAAGACTTAAAGAAGATGACCGATCGTTGTGGTGCTAAACCGGGTGATATGGTATTGATACTTTGTGGAAAGACTTCAACTGCTCGTAAGCAACTTAATGAACTACGTCTTGAAATGGGTAATCAGCTTGGTTTACGTGATAAGGATACATTTGCTCCACTTTGGGTGGTTGACTTCCCTATGTTTGAGTGGGACGAAGAAACTCAACGCTACTATGCAATGCATCACCCATTTACAATGCCAAATAAGGAAGATATACCATTGTTGAAGACTGATACAGGTGCTGTGCGTGCATATGCATATGATATGGTAATGAATGGAGTGGAACTTGGCGGTGGTAGTATTCGTATTCATGAGCCTGAGTTGCAAAATCTTATGTTTGAGCTATTAGGTTTTACTCCAGAACGTGCCAATGAAAAATTTGGTTTCTTGATGAGTGCATTTAAGTATGGTGCGCCTCCTCACGCCGGATTGGCATTTGGTCTTGATCGTTTCGTGTCGATGATAGCAGGATTGGATAGCATTCGTGATACTATTGCGTTCCCTAAGAATAACTCAGGTCGTGATATGATGAATGATTCTCCTGCCGAAATCGAGCAAGAACAGCTTGATGAATTGTTTATTAAGCTTGATGAAGAAAAATTGGCTGCAAAGAAATAAAACATCATATAAAGTGAAGATAGCTGAAGTAGCAAAAGTTATTGAAGAAATGGCACCTCTTGGTTTACAAGAGGAATGGGATAATAGCGGACTTCAAGTGGGAGAACCCGAAAATGAAGCTACCGGAGTGTTGCTGTGTCTTGATGTTACCGAAGCTATTCTTGATGAAGCAATTGCAAAAGGATTTAATCTTATTATCACACATCATCCACTAATTTTTAAAGGGCTAAAATCAATAACGGGTAAGAGTCATATAGAACGCATTGTGATGAAAGCTATTAAAAATGGTATAGCGATCTATTCGGCACACACCAATATGGATAGCGCCTGGGGAGGTGTATCGCATTTAATAGCTAAGAAAATAGGGCTTTTAGATGTGTCGGTGCTTAGTCCTCAAACTGATTTGCAGTCCGGGCTTGGTGTAGTGGGTGATTTGCCTTGTGAAGAAGATGCTTTGCACTTCTTGTCAAGAGTGAAAGAAATATTCAAAGTGGGTGCTATTCGTTATGGTGGAGATATTAATCGAGCAATAAGACGTGTGGCTATATGTGGAGGTGCAGGCGTTGAATTTGTTAATGATGCTATTGCGAGCGGTGCAGATGTATTTGTGACCGGCGATGTGAAATATCACGACTTTCAGGGTGTAATAGATCGTATTTTGATTGTCGATATAGGGCATTATGAAAGTGAATACTACACAAAAGAAATTTTTAGTGAGATAATTACAAAAAAAATTCCTAACTTTGCAGTTCAATACGCTGAATTAGAAAAAAATCCTATAAATTATTTGTAAGCTATGGCTACTGATAAGACAAAACAAGAAAAAGAATTGACCGTAGAAGAGCGTTTGAAAGCTCTTTATTCACTACAGACCTTGTTGTCAAAAGTGGATAAAATCAAGACACTGAGAGGAGAATTGCCTCTTGAAGTTCAAGACTTGGAAGATGAAGTGGCTCGTCTTGAAACACGTATGCAGAATTTCAAGAATGATATAGAAGATTTTGGCGCTGGTATCAATATGCAAAAACGTGTAATAGCAGAAGCTAACACGTTGATTGAAAAATATACTGAACAACAAAATAATGTACAGAATAATAAGGAATATGATTTCTTGTCGAAAGAAATCGAATTCCAACATTTGAATATCGAATTGGCTGAGAAGCGCATCAATGAATTCAATCGCCAAATTGAAGCTAAAAATGTGGAAGTGACTAATGCCGAAGAACATCTTGCTGATGTTAATCATATTCTTGCTGAAAAGAAGGGAGAACTTGAACAAATTGTTTCGGAAACAAAGCAAGAAGAAGAAGCTTTACGTGAAAAAGCAAAGAAACTTGAAAATAAGATTGAGGATCGCTTGCTTACTGCATTTAAACGTATCCGTAAGAATGCTCGTAACGGCTTGGCTGTGGTTTATGTGCAACGTAATGCATGCGGTGGTTGTTTCAATCGTATTCCGGCACAACGTCAAGCTGAAATTAAGATGCGCAAGAAAATCATAGTGTGTGAATATTGCGGTCGCATTATGATTGACCCTGAGTTGGCAGGAGTAAACGAATAAATAGAATATAAAATAGATATTATAAGAAGAAAAACTGAGTAGAACGTTGATTCTGCTCAGTTTTTTATTGTCGATTAAAATAAACAGCTGATTAAGGCTTATGTGTTTTTGAAAAGTGAATTCTTTTCGGCCGATTCAAGGCGGCGATTACGCCAACATCTTCGACACATAGCTATATACTTGTCATCGCCTCCGATTTCAACCTGGTTACCATCGGTGAGCACTGTTCCATCTTTGTCGATACGTGCGTTGATGATTGTTTTACGTCCGCATGAGCATGTTGACTTCACTTCGTCAATACTATCGGCAATTTCGAATAGTCGTTTTGAACCTTCAAACATATTTGATTGGAAATCGGTACGCAATCCGTAACACACGACATTGCTACCATAGTCGTCGACGATACGTGCAAGTTGGTCCACTTGTTCGCGCGACAAGAATTGTGCTTCGTCGATAAGTATCCAGTCTTTTACAATTAGGGTTTCTTCGTAGATGTTTTTAGCTAATTCGTATAAATCGGTGTCTTGATATATCCACAGACATTCACGTTTAATACCAATACGCGATTTAATCACATTTTCTTTGTCGCGGGTATCGATTACCGGTTTCATACACATATATTCCATACCACGTTCCTCGAAGTTATAGGCTGTGGTAAGGAGTAGGGCAGTTTTTGCTGACCCCATTGTACCATATCTGAAATAAAGTTTTCCTCGTCGGTTCATAGAGAGTAGTTATTTGTTCTCATTGTTTTGATTAGTCACATTGCCTTCGGCATCGTAGTAAGTTTGAGGATGAACGTGGCGCACGTCGTTAGAGATGTCTTTCATTTTTACTTTCATATGGTCGAATCCCTTGCCATACACTCCATTTACTTTTGACTGTGTGATGAAGGCGTTCTTATCAATAGATTTGATTATACGGAATATTGTTACACTTTCAATCTTGCGGCACATTACCATAAGAATAGTAACATCTTTCTTTGTATACCATCCAGTGCCGTTAAGTACGGTACAGCCACGATGAGCATCGCGAATGATTGCATCGGCAATTTCTTTCCATTTATCGGAGAATATCATAAATTGTATGGCTTGACGATTGGAGTTAATAACCATATCGGTCATTATCGATAGAATCATCACAAACACTACTCCATATACAATTTTGTCAATGCTATGGAATAGGAAATAAGATGATGATATAATCAAGAAGTCTACGTACAAAATCATTCGTCCGATAGTTACGTTGCTGTATTTGGAAACCATAGCGGCGATAATGTCAGTACCTCCGGAACTTCCATTATGAACGAATGTTAGTCCAATCCCGAATCCACATAGGAGTGATCCTATAACAACACTCATAAATGGTTCGCCCGAAACGATAGTGATATTTGAAAAAATGGGCTGAAAAAGTCCTATTAACAAACTCAGTATAGTCGTACCAAATATGGTACGCTTAACAAATGTCATTCCTACTATTTTTGCTGCTAGGATGAGAAGGAATATGTTGATACCATAATTTCCCCATGCAACAGGAATTCCCCATTGAAAATAAAGAAGAGATGCCATACCAGCAACACCTCCGATAACGATTTTTTCGGGCAAAATAAATGCTGTGAATCCGAAAGCATAGCAAGCAAGACCAATTACGATAAAGAAATAGTCCTGTACGGTGTTTAATAGATGTGCTCTTTTACCAGCCATATTTTTAATAAATTTTAATTGTAGAAATGTTTCGTTTTGAATTACAAAATTAATAAAATGTGTGGATAAAATGTTTAGTTTTTAGTAAAAGTTGAAAAAAATACTTTTCTTTGTAAATAAATTAGTGAATCAATAGAAGAAAAAATAATTATGAAGTGGATTTTTAGATTTATATTATTTGTTGTGGCAGTGTATGCTGCTGCATATTTTGTACCTGGTATAGCTGTTGTGGGACTAAGAGGTGCATTGATAACATCGGTGGTGTTGGGGCTATTGAATACGTTTGTTAAGCCTTTTGTGAAGATACTTACGTTCCCTGTCAATATGCTTACGTTAGGGCTGTTTACTATAGTCATAAATGCATTGATGGTGATACTATGTGAAATGTTTGTGCCTGATAGTATTGTAGTGATGGGATTTATGCCGGCTCTTATTTATGGTGTTGTGCTTGTAGTGGTGTCGTGGGTACTTAATTTTGTGTTTATAAGAGATTGAATATGTAAGTATTATAAAGTAAAAACGGTATTCTTGCATAAGTAAGAATACCGTTTTTTATGTTTCTTGTAGGGAATTAATAGAAACGTTTAATACCCATAATTTGACGTACGTCTTCAAGCGTTTTTGAAGCTCTTTCGCGAGCTTTGTCTGCACCCATACGCACTACTTTAGAAAGATATTCATCGTTGTTTTGAATGTCGATAATACGTTCGCGAATAGGTGTAGTGATATTGAGAATGTCTTGAGCAAGCTCTTTCTTTAAATCTCCATATCGGATAGAGCAATCATTGTAAGCATCGGTAAAGAATTTTACTTTATCGGGAGTAGACACAAGTTCAAGGAGTAAGAATAAGTTCTTGATAGGTTCACTCATAGGAGAGTTTGGCTCTTGTGGTCCTTCGTCGGTTACAGCACGCATTACCTTTTTACGGAGTACCTTTTCTTCATCAAGCAGATAGATACAATTGCCTTCCGATTTACCCATTTTTCCAGAGCCGTCAAGTCCCGGGACCTTCACTGCGCTACCACCGAAGTTGAAGTTTTGTGGCTCTTTGAAGTATTCAACGCCATAAACAGAGTTGAAACGGCGAGCGAAACGACGAGTAAGCTCCAAGTGTTGTTCTTGGTCTTTGCCTACAGGTACATAGTCGGCGTGTTGAATGAGAATGTCGACTGCCATTAGAGTTGGGTAGGTAAGAAGTCCGGCATTTACGCGCTTGTTTGAATCGGTTCCGATAATTTCTTTTTCGATGTTATCATCGTTGACATTATCGGTCTTTATGCCTAATTGCTTGCGAGCTTTATCCTTGAATGATGCTGTGCGCATAAGCTCGCCAATACCTACATGCATATTTAAAAGAAGATATAACTCTGATATTTCAGGGACATCGCTTTGTACGAATATTGTAGATTTCTCCGGGTCAAGCCCTGCTGCAAGGTATTCCGATAGAATGCTTTTTACGTTATTATGCAGGATTTTTGGGTCGGGATGAGTCGTAAGCGCATGAAGGTCGGCAATGAAGAAATTGTTGTCGTAGATGCCTTCTTCTTGCATTTTTACAAATTTGTTTAAAGCTCCGAAATAATTGCCAAGGTGAAGTTGACCTGTGGCACGAATCCCGCTGAGTACGATTTCTTTCATAAATTGTATATATGTTTTTTTATTTTAATAATATTATCGTTGTTCAATATTTAATTATCATTCTCATTGTTGATTGGGATTTGACGGCGAAACACTTCTTGGAATGAGATTAGAGTTTCGGTGCGTGCAAGCCCGAGTGTTTGAATTTTGCTTTGAATTATTTTAAGCAAATGATTGTTGTTTTTTGCGAATAGCTTGATAAGTAAATCATATTTGCCTGTTGTGAGGTGACATTCCACTACTTCGGGAATCTCGTTCAACTTGCTTACTATTTCATCAAACTTAGAAGTGTCGTTAAGGAAAAAACCAATATAGGCACAAGTCTCATATCCCACCGAATGAGGGTCTATAAGAGATTCTGAGCCTTTGATGATGCCCATAGAGTACATTTTTTGTATTCTTTGGTGAATAGCTGCTCCCGATACATTACATTCTCTTGCAATTTCCAAATAAGGCATTCTTGCATTCAGTGAGAGCATCTCAAGAATTTTCTTGTCCAAAGAGTCCAATTGTAAATTTCCCATAAATAATATGTGTTTTTTCTTTAAAAAGTTTTACTTTTGTAAGCCTTTTGCCTATAAAAAACAAAATAATTAGCAAAAGTAGTAAAAAAAAAGATAAGATGATAGAATATTGCGATGTTTTGCCTGAATCAAGGTTGTTAAAAGATATAGAAATTCTATATGTGGGTTCATTCCCTCCTGCCGAACGTAGGAATTTTGAAAGTGTGAAGATTCTGCTTGAACGAGAAGATGTGCCGTTTAAAATGATAGCTGCAGTGGAGGCAGATGAGCTCCAAGGATTTCTTTCTTATTGGGAATTTGAGGGATTTAAGTATATCGAACACTTTGCGATAGATGTGCGTAAGCGAGGTAATGGAATTGGCTCCGGCTTGTTGGAATATTTTTTGCAAGGCTGTGGCGATAATCCTGTAATACTTGAAGTGGAATTGCCTGAGACATCGTATGATGCACGTAGAAGGGTTGATTTTTATATGCGTCATTGCTTTATAATTTGGAAACGATTAAATTACGTTCAACCTGCTTATGAAAAAGATGGAATGCCGGTGGCAATGAGACTTATGTCGTTGAGATTGAATGACCAGGCAAAAGTGGCTCAAATGGGCGAGGTTATACGTCGTGAAGTATATAAATCTATCGATGAGTATTAAAGAAAAATGTGAACTTAGAGGAGGAAAATTTTGTTAAAATAAAAGAATTGAAATATCCCTAAGTGAAGGTTGTATTGAGATGAAATTAGCTAAATTAAGTATATTGTGTGGTGTGATGGCTATGGTATTCCTGTTTGTGGGATGTAATCCTTCGCCATCAAAACCTGTGTTGACTGTGTCGATAATGCCACAGAAGTTTTTGCTGGAAAAAATTGTGGGTGATAAGTATGATGTGCATTGTTTGCTTGCAAAAGGGGCTAATCCGGAGTCGTATGAGCCGAATATGAATCACTTGATGAATTTGGAAAAAAGTCGTATTTTCTTTTGTATAGGAAATTTGGGGTTTGAATTGGCTGTGAAGAATAAACTAAGACTCAATGCGCCCGAATTGCAGATTGTGAATTGTTCGGAAGGGATAGACTTATTGAAAGGAACACATTCGGGAATGTTGCATTTAGGACAAGAATGTGCGCATGGTCATAATCATGAGATTGACCCCCATGTATGGACTTCGGTGGTGAATGCAATGGTTATCGCCGAAAATATGTATAAAACGATGCTTGAATATGATACGAAAAACAAGAAGTTCTATACAAAGAATTATAAGATATTGATGAGTGAACTTGAGTCATTACAGAAAGAACTTGAACAGACTTTAGCAACTAGGACCGGTACTGCGTTTGCCGTATGGCATCCTTCGTTGAGTTATTTTGCTCGTGATTATGGGTTGACTCAGATTGCAATGGAATGTGAGGGAAAAGAAGTGTCGGCAGGTATGCTTAAAAGAGAAATTGATTTAGCAAAGGAACATAATGTAAAAGTGATTTTTTATCAAAAAGAGTTTGATAATAGGCAGGTTCAGGTGATACAAGAAGAACTTGATGTTCCTCTTGTAGAGATAAATCCCATGAATTATGAGTGGGTTGATGAAATGAAAACGATAGCTTATGCAATTGTCGCAGAATAAAGTGATTATAGAATTAGATAATGTGGTAGTGGGATATGACCGCAATATCATATTACCGGGAGTGAGTTTGAATGTGAATGAGGGTGATTTCATCGCTATCACAGGTCCCAATGGTGGAGGAAAAACATCTTTGCTACGTGTGATTCTTGGATTGATAGAGCCTCGCAGTGGTAAAGTGTCATTTTATGAGCGAGGGAATGAGGTTGGAGCGCTGAAAATAGGTTATCTGCCTCAGAAGAACGCAATAGACAGCCGTTTTCCTATTACAGTGAAAGAAGTGGTGAGTTCGGGTTTGTTGCGCTCTAAATCATTGCTTAATAATGGTTTGAAGAGCGATGAATCCAAACAAGTAGAAGCTGTGTTGAAATTGGTGGGAATGGATGCGTATTCTAATGTGTCGATTGGTAATCTGTCGGGAGGTCAATTGCAAAGGACTTTGTTTGCGCGTGCTGTCGTGTCAAATCCATCTGTGCTTGTGCTTGACGAACCATTATCTTATATAGACAAGACTTTTGAATCTCAATTCTATAATATTGTAGAGGACTTGGCAAAGAATACAACCATTATACTTGTGTCGCATGAAATGGCAAGAATTATGCAAATGGCAAATAGGCATATTATAGTTGATAGAGGAATAGAGGATTGCCACGCACATCGACACTTTATTCCTACTGATTGTAAATAAGAGATTATTGCAGAAGATAAGATAAAGTAAAAACGGCAGTGAACTTTTTAAGCTACTGCCGTTTTTTCGTTGTTATGTGATTTATGTTATTTCTTTGCTTTCATACAGCTCCAAGTGAACCATGATAGCAACAATACATAAACGAGAACACCTGTAGCTTGTAGTTGTGTTTCGCTGAATGTGCAAGTATATTCAAATCCAAAGAAACGCATACCTGCACTAACCACTCCAAGTAAAGCACCACCTGCAATAAAACCTGATGCAAGGAGTGTACCACGTTCTTGACGTGCGGTGTTTACAGCTTCGTCTTTAGAACGTGAGCTGACAAACCAACTGATAAGACCTCCAACAAGCAATGGCGCATTGAGTTGCATAGGAATGAACATACCGAGGGAGAATGCAAGTGCTGGTACTCCAAGCCAATTAAGAAGTACTGCAAGCACTGCACCAACTATATATAGCAACCAAGGAGTTTCTCCACCCATCATCAATGGGTCGATAACAGCTGCCATAGCATTGGCTTGAGGCGCTACAAGAGCATTTTCTCCGGTGAAACCATATACGTCGTTAAGGATAAGCATAACACCACCTACAGTAGCTGCCGAAACAAACGTTCCTAAGAATTTCCAAGATTGTTGTTTGCTTGGGGTTGAGCCCAACCAGTAACCTACCTTCATATCGGTTACCATACCTCCTGCCATTGAAAGAGCTGTACATACAACACCACCAATAACCATTGATGCTACGATGCCGGAAGAACCTTTCAAACCGATGGCTACGAAGATTCCTGATGCGATAATAAGTGTCATCAATGTCATACCTGATACGGGGTTGCTACCTACGATGGCAATAGCATTAGCAGCAACAGTGGTAAATAGGAATGCTATAACAGCCACAACAAGGAATGCTACAACAGTTTGAAGCAGATTGCCGATAACGCCTACATAGAAGAATACAAATGTAACAAGGAATGCTGCCAAAAGTGAAAATACTACGACTTTCATTGTCAAATCCTTCTGTGTTCTTACTACAGCCTTAGAATCACCGCTACCGCCTTTAATTTCGCGAGAAGCAAGTCCTACAGCACTTTTGATTATTCCCCAAGACTTGATAATACCTATTACACCACTCATTGCGATACCTCCAATGCCGATGAAACGGGCTGAGCCTGAGAATATTTCTTCGGCCGGGGTGTTAGCTAATTCAGGGTTCATACCGAGTAGAGGAATGATGATCCACCAAATGAATGCTGAACCGGCAAAGATGATAAAGCTATATTTCAATCCAACAATGAAACCGAGCCCCATTACAGCTGCACCTGTGTTGATGCTAAATACAGCTTTGGTTTTGTCGGCTAAAGCGTTTAGGACCGGAATAGCTCGTGTGGATAGAACTTCACTCCACCAGCCAAATGTAGATAACAGGAAGTCGTAGATACCTCCAATAAGACCTGCCATGATAAGTGGCATTGCTTGGTTTCCACCCTTCTCGCCCGAGATTAGTACTTGTGTAGTGGCTGTAGCTTCGGGGAAAGGGAATTTGCCGTGCATATCGGCACAGAAGTATTTACGGAATGGGATGAAGAATAATATACCAAGAACACCTCCAAGCATAGAGCTTAGGAATATTTCAAGGAAACTTACAGCAATTTCGGGGTATTTAGCTTTTAGAATGTAAAGCGCAGGCAATGTGAAGATTGCTCCGGCAACTACGATACCACTGCAAGAACCGATTGACTGGATGATGACATTTTCGCCAAGAGCGTTTTTGCGTTTTGCTGCACTTGAACAGCCTACAGCAATGATTGCAATAGGTATTGCGGCTTCAAATACTTGACCTACTTTCAGTCCCAAATAAGCTGCTGCAGCACTAAATATTACTGCCATAATCAGACCCATTGAGACTGAATAAGGAGTGATTTCGGGGTAAGTCTTATCGGGGTGGAGTACGGGTGTGTACTTTTCTCCCTCTTTTAGTTCGCGGAATGCGTTATCGGGCAATCCCGCACCGATTTGTTCTTTATTGTCTTGCATTTCTGTAAAAGATTTGATTTCAGTCTTTAGGTTCGATTTCGTAGCCCGGTATATCAACGAGTTTCATAACGAATCGTAGCGCAGAGTAAGGTTTGATGACATTATCTCCGGTATTTCCGTATGCGTATTCATAAGGGATGAGAATTTCACATGAATCGCCTACGTGCATATCATAAAGAGCAACTGTCCACCCGGGAATTACTCCAGAAAGCTTGATGCGAAGAATGCTATCGGCAGGAGTCGTATTTAAATATGACGAGTCGAATGGAGTACCATCATATAGGTAACCTATATATTTAGTGTCCACTGTAGAAGTGAACATTGGCGATAGGTTTTCACGAGTGAGAGTAGTGTCATTGAAATAGTGCATATACACATGTGCATTCGGATACCAAGAGTGTGACACCTTTTTGTAGTAAGGTGTACCATCGGGATTGGTCCTGAGCGACATTTCTTCAAGCCACGCAAGATTTGCATTTCGCCAATCTTCATAATCGTCCCAGTTGCTGGTGTTAGTCTCAAGACATGATATGAATGTTGCACTTAATAGGGCGATTGCGAAAATTATGAATGGAAATTTCTTCATTTTTTCGAATATTATGCTAATGTTTTCAAAAGTTCTTTCAAACTTACTTCTTTGCCGATAATGGTAGGAAGTTCGCTTATAGCTACACGCTCTTGTGTCATAGAATCGCGATGACGAATTGTTACTGTGTTGTCTTCGAGCGATTGATGATCAACGGTAATACAGAATGGAGTACCGATAGCATCTTGACGACGGTAGCGCTTTCCGATTGAGTCTTTCTCATCATATTGACAAGCGTAATCAAACTTAAGAGTGTTGATGATTTCACGAGCCTTTTCAGGTAGACCATCTTTGCGAACAAGAGGCATAACGGCTACTTTTACCGGAGCAAGTTGCTTAGGTAAGTGAAGCACTACACGAGTTTCTCCGTTTTCAAGTTGTTCTTCTTCGTAAGAAGAGCATAATACACTCAAGAACATACGATCGACACCGATAGAAGTTTCGATTACGTAAGGAGTGTATGACTTATTAAGTTCAGGATCGAAATATTGAACTTTCTTTCCACTGAACTTTTCGTGTTGGCTTAAGTCGAAATCGGTGCGAGAGTGGATACCTTCCACTTCTTTGAAACCGAATGGCATTTCAAACTCAATATCGGTAGCAGCATTAGCGTAGTGAGCAAGTTTGTCGTGGTCGTGGTAACGATATTTGTGATCTCCCATACCGAGAGCTTTGTGCCATTTCAAACGAGTTTCTTTCCACTTAGCAAACCAGTCGAGTTCTTCGCCCGGACGCACAAAGAATTGCATTTCCATTTGTTCGAATTCGCGCATACGGAAAATGAATTGGCGAGCAACGATTTCGTTGCGGAATGCCTTACCGATTTGAGCGATACCGAATGGAATACGCATACGTCCTGTCTTTTGTACATTAAGGAAGTTTACGAATATACCTTGTGCTGTTTCAGGGCGTAGATATACACCCATTGCACCTTCGCTGGTACTACCCATTTCGGTTTTAAACATAAGGTTGAATTGGCGTACGTCGGTCCAATTCTTGGTTCCTGAGATTGGGTCTACGATTTCGTAGTCAAGAATTATTTGTTTCAACTCAGCGAGGTCGTTGTCGTTCATTGCTTTCGCGAAGCGTTCGTGCAGTTCGTCTCGCTTTTGTTTGATTTCAAGTACGCGAGGGTTTGTGGTTTTGAATAGTTCGGCATCAAAACTGTCGCCGAAACGTTTAGCTGCCTTTGCTACTTCTTTATCGATTTTATCATCAAATTTTGCCATCTCGTCTTCGATGAGAACGTCGGCGCGATAGCGTTTTTTAGAATCGCGGTTGTCGATTAGAGGGTCGTTGAATGCGTCAACGTGTCCCGATGCTTTCCAGATAGTAGGGTGCATGAAAATAGCAGAGTCTATGCCGACAATATTTTCGTTAAGTAAAGTCATTGCTTCCCACCAATAGCGCTTGATGTTATTCTTCATTTCCACGCCGAGCTGACCATAGTCATAAACAGCTCCCAAACCGTCATAAAGTTCACTTGAAGGGAATACAAATCCATATTCCTTTGCATGCGAAACGATTTTCTTGAAAGTATCTTCTTGTTTTGCCATTTTGAGTATAATTTTTGTTTGTTTTGTCGTTTAGTTACATAAAAAATCGGGCAAAATCTATGCATTTTGCCTAAAAAAATATTTTATGGTGCAAAGTAAACTATTTTTTTCGATTTATTTTGTATTTTTGCTATTGCTTTTAAGTAATTATAAAGATTAAATAACATTATTAAGCGCAAAAGAGGAAAATATTCGTTCTTTTGTAGCTAAATATTGTAAAAGCGATAAAATTAACTGTTACTGATATTTTATTGATGAAAGAGGAAAACGAAGATTGGAACGAATCCGAAATGAATGAGTCTTCTGCAGAAGCGCATTCAAGTTATCATGTGCCTGTAGGCGATAAAAAAATGCAGCTTGGTGGAATGTTCCAGAATTGGTTTATAGATTATGCGTCATATGTAATTCTTGAACGTGCGGTGCCACACATTGAGGACGGTTTGAAACCGGTACAACGTCGAATACTTCATTCGATGAAGGAACTTGATGATGGACGTTTCAATAAAGTGGCTAATATTGTAGGTAATACGATGCAGTATCATCCTCATGGCGATGCTTCAATTGGTGATGCTCTTGTGCAACTTGGACAGAAAAATCTGCTTGTGGAAACGCAAGGTAACTGGGGTAATATCCTCACCGGTGATAGTGCTGCCGCTCCTCGTTACATTGAAGCGCGTCTGTCGGAATTTTCTCTTGATGTGGTGTATAATCCGAAAATTACTGATTGGACTGTGTCGTACGACGGACGTAAGCCCGAACCGATTACTTTGCCTATTAAATTTCCTCTTTTACTTTCGCAAGGAGCTGAAGGTATTGCAGTAGGTCTTGCTTGTAAGATTCTGCCTCATAATTTTAATGAAATAATTGATGCTTCGATAGCTTATCTTAGAGGAGAAGACTTTGTGTTGTATCCTGATTTTCCAACAGGTGGCTATGTGGACGTGAGCCGATATAATGACGGTGAACGTGGTGGGGCAGTGCGTGTGCGTACTAAGATTGAGAAACGCGACAATAAGACTCTTATCGTGTCGGACCTTCCTTTCGGTAAGACGACAGGAACATTGATTGAATCGATACTGAAGGCACAAGAGAAAGGTAAGATAAAAGTGAAAAGCGTAGAAGATAATACATCGGAAAACGCTGAAATTATTGTGCATCTGCAACCTGGAACTTCAAGTGATAAGGCTATTGATGCTTTGTATGCTTTTTCTGATTGTGAGGTGAGTATATCGCCTAATTGTTGTGTGATTAAGGATAAAAAACCGCACTTTCTTGGGGTGAGTGATGTGCTTCGCTATAGTGTGGATCGCACAAAGGATTTGCTTCATCAAGAATGGGAAATTCAGCGTAACGAACTGCTTGAGTCGCTATTCTTTGCATCGCTTGAACGTATTTTTATCGAAGAACGTATATATAAGGATAAAGGATTCGAGCAAAGTAAGGATATGGATGCTGTGGTGGCTCATATTGACTCTCGTTTGGAACCTTTCAAGAAAACCTTTGTACGTGAAGTGAAGCGCGAAGATATTCTTAGACTGTTGGAAATTAAGATGGAGCGAATCTTGAAGTTTAATAGTGATAAGGCAGATAATCGCATAGCATCGCTTAATGAACGAATTGCGGCTATTGATGATAAATTGGCTCATTTGGTGGAGAATACTATCAAGTGGTATGAGATGCTGAAGGAAAAATATGGGGCAATGTATCCTCGTCGTACTATTATTCGCAATTTTGACACAATTGTAGCATCTAAGGTGGCTGAAGCTAATGAGAAATTGTATATAAATAGAGAAGATGGCTTTATCGGTACCTCATTGAAGAAAGATGAGTTTGTGACTAATTGTTCCGATATGGACGATGTTATCATATTTTACAAGAATGGTACGTATAAGGTGGTTCATGTTGCAGAAAAACTCTATGTGGGTAAAAATATCTTGTATCTGAATATTTTCAAACGTAATGATTTGCGTACGATTTATAATGTGGTGTATCAAGACGGTAAAGGTGGTATAGTGTATATGAAGCGTTTTGCGGTTACCGGAGTTACACGTGATAAGGAATATGATTTTACGCAAGGCACACCGGGCTCTAAAGTGTGGTGGTTCTCAGCCAATCAAAATGGGGAGGCTGAGGTGTTGAGGGTTACTCTTAAACCGAAATTCCGTTTGAAAGTGCTTCAGTTTGAAGTTGATTTTGCCGCCCTTGCAATTAAGGGTAAGCAGTCGCGTGGTAATATTGTTACCAAAAATGAGGTGCATCGAATCACTCTCAAGGAACGAGGAGTGTCGACGCTTGGCGGACGTGAAGTGTGGTTTGATCCTGACGTGTTACGCTTGAACTATGATGGGCGAGGTAATTCGTTGGGTGAGTTTAATACTAATGACTTGGTCCTTGTGGTGTATAAAAATGGTGATTTTGGCACTACTACTTTTGATGTGGAAAATCACTATGATGACGGAATATTACTTATTGAGAAATTCTCGGAAACTAAGGTGTGGACAGCGGTCCTATTCGATGCCGACCAAGGGTACTGGTATATGAAACGATTTAAGTTTGAATCGTCGGCTAAGTTGCAAAGTTTTATCGGAGGGAATAAAGACTCTCGATTACTGATTCTAAGTGGAGAGCGTTATCCGCGAATGGAAGTGAAGTTTGGTGGAGGTGATTCATTCCGAGAATCACTTGTGGTAGATGCCGAAGAATTTATTGGAGAAAAGAGTTTTAAGGCTAAAGGAAAGCGCTTGTCGAACTTTGAAGTGGAATCAATTGTTGAGTTAGCGCCTCGAGAAGTAGAAGATGAGGAAGAGGTTTTTGCTCCTGTGGTTGACGGGCAGGATGAAACTCCTGATGATGAACCGGTGAAAAGCCAACGTGATATTTTTGATGATCTCACAGGTCAAAAACGCCTTTTTGACGAGGAGTGAGTAAGTTGGAGTGAACGGTGTAGATAAATCTAAAACTTTTAACTCAGAATGAAGTTAATATGAAAAGATTATGTGCTATAGTAGTGGCGATTGTGTCGGTGATAGCGATGTGTGCCGGCACGAAAACCGAAGCGGACACTGTGGTTACGATTCGTCCTGTGGCGAAGGCTTTCACTGTGGATTATGGCGGCGCATCAGTATTAGATACATATTTGTCGCCTATAAAATATTCGGGATATAATGTACGACTTGGTTATGAACGTTTACAGGCTATGAGTTTTGCCCCCGAAAAATGGGTGATGCAACTTGAGTTGGGGGTAGATTATGCTAATACAAAGAATCCGGCTAAGGATCTTACGTTTCACACTCTAATGATTGATGCCAAGTGGGGAATGATGCGACGTTGGTACTTGATGCCTGAGTTACAAATATATGGAGGAGGAAGTACTCAATTGCGTGGAGGTGCAATATATGCACCGGCAAATTCAAATAATGTGGTGTCGGTAAAGGCTCATTGGAGCGCTGATCTTACCGGAATGGTGGTTTATAATTGTAAATTGGGATTGCTTCCTATTACTTTTCGTTATCAAGCTACATTACCATTGGTGGGTGTGATGTATTCGCTTGATTATGGTGAGAGCTATTTTGAACTTTATGAAGGAAATCATTCCGGACTTGCGCATTTGTCATGGGTAGGTAATCGATTTGCGTTAAATCAGTTGTTGTCGGCCGATATGCATTTTGGTAATACAATAGTGCGTTTGGGATATCGAGGAGTTTGTGAAACTTCTTGGATAAACAATCTAAATACGAAAATATTTCGTCATTCGCTTGTAGTTGGGTTGTGTGGTGAGTGGATAAGTGTATACTCAGGTTCGAAAATGAGTGAAAAAACGCGTATAATTTCTTCTATATATTAATAAGGAGGGTTATGAAAAAGTATTGTTATATTATATATATGTGTATATTGGCGTTGGCATTTGGTTCTTGTCGTGAGCAAGAAGAGTTTGCCAATGACCCATACGGCAATTTTGATGCGCTGTGGACTAATGTCGATCAGCATTATTGCTTTTTTAAATACAAGAATGTTGATTGGGAGGAGATAGGGCAGCGTTATCGTGCTATGTTGCGTCCCGAAATGTCGGCATCTGCGCTTTTTGATGTGTGTTCCGATATGCTCAAGGAATTGCGAGATGGTCACACTAATCTGATTTCAGGTTGGAATGTATCGCGATATTGGATATGGGAACAGTATCCCAAGAATTATGATGAGCGTATAATAAATGAGTATTATCTTAATTTTGATTATCGCCAAGCGTCAAGTATAAAATACGCCATATTGAGTAACAATTTCGGGTATATGTATTATGGTGATTTTACCGGTGGTATAGGTGAAGGTAATCTCGATAATGTGCTTGCTTATCTTGCAAGTAGTGAAGGTCTTATTATTGATGTACGAGATAATGGGGGAGGATATTTGCTGAATGTAGAGAAATTGGTACGCCGTTTTATCACCGAAACAATTCATTCCGGGGCAATATCTCATAAAACAGGTCCGGGACATGATGATTTTTCGGAACCTTATGACTATTATTTTGAGCCGATAGAAGATACTCGAATTAAATACCTGAAGCCGATTGTCGTACTTGCCAATCGCTCGTCGTTTAGTGCTACCAATAATTTTGTGTCGATAATGAAGACATTACCCAATGTGCGCATAGTGGGCGATACTACCGGAGGAGGTAGTGGATTGCCGTTCTCCTACGATTTGCCTAATGGTTGGGTGGTGCGAATGTCGGCAAGTGAAATCACCGATGCGAATGGCGAAGTGACCGAATTTGGCGTTGATCCATCACCGGGTTGTAAGGTGGATATGACTGAGGATGAAATAGCAGTGGGGCGCGATGCTATTCTTGAACGAGCATTTGAGATCCTTGAAGAAATGATAAATCAAGACTAAATAAAAAAAGCGAGACTCGTGAGAATCTCGCTTTTCGATTTGTGCGCGTGAAGGGACTCGAACCCCCACGCCTCTCGGCACTAGATCCTAAGTCTAGCGCGGCTACCAATTACGCCACACGCGCAAATCCGAATGCAAAGGTACAAATTATTTTTGAATCACAAAGTTTTTTGATGTATTTTTGAAGATATATGTGATGATTTTACGAAAAAAGGTAAATATTTGTTCATATTGATGATATTTTGTAACTTTACAGCGGGGTTTCATTGTGTTGGAATAGCAGATAAAAAGTGTTGTCAAACAATGATTGACTAAAATTATTGATTTTAAAACAATAAAGATTAAATATGAAAACTATGAATTTTATGAAACGTGCAGTGGCATCTGCAATGGCAGTGCTTTGCTTATCTTTCGCAGCAAATGCTGACAACAAGTTGTACTTCAAGGATTTTAGTGTAGTGCCTGGAACTGAAAAAACAGTACAGATTTATATGGATCACGAGGGAGATGTTGCTTCTTTAGAGGCTGCGATTGTGTTACCAGAAGGATTAAGTTTTAAGACAGTAGAATTTGGTGGAAGTCTGGTGTATTATGTATTATGGGTTGATGGAGTAACTCCAACGCATCCTGTGACTAGTGAGAAAGCGCATAGCCTTAGTGTAAACCCCTATGCGAATAATTCAAATGTTTTACTAATGCTTACGATTCCTAGTTTGAATTTTGGTGAAATTCAAAATTTTAGTCATACATCTGGTAGTACTGTTATAAATTGTACGCTTGTAGTTAGTGATTCATTTAGCGGAGGTGAAATAAAGTTGTGTGGTTATGACTCACAGGCAAACGTTATAGGTTCTCCATATTCAATCGTTATGACTGATGCAGCAGGTACTAAGTATGATTGTGTAGCAGAAACAACAGCTACTGTATCGCTTGAAAAAGAAACAGGTGTAGAAGATATCTTGGCTGAAGGTGCTGAAGCTGAATTCTATACATTGCAAGGTGTTAAGGTTGCTAAGGCTGACTTGACACAAGGTGTATATGTAAAGAAAGTGGGCAATAAGGCAGCAAAGGTTGTGGTAAAGTAATTGAGTCACAAAAGATAAATAAATATGGCGTGTCAAGTGATTGGCACGCCATATTTATTTGTTTATTTGGAAGTTATTGGGCGATGGTTAGCTCGATGCCCATTTCTTCTATTTGTCTCACTATAGCCGGCGATACATTGCTGTCGGTGATTATGTGGTCGATGTCTTCCATATTTGAAATTTTGCTAAATCCACGACGACCGAATTTAGAACTATCGGCAAGAACTATGGTTTTTTGAGCCGCTTTCATCATTATGCGGTTAAGTGAAGCT
Source organism: Bacteroidales bacterium (assembly GCA_015061055.1). Taxonomy (GTDB): domain Bacteria; phylum Bacteroidota; class Bacteroidia; order Bacteroidales; family Muribaculaceae; genus RGIG4576. The sequence goes on along the minus strand of SUXH01000022.1, from coordinate 10,720 downwards.
TCTTGCATATCGGTTGTGGTAATGCCAAAGTCGAGGTCGATTCCGTCAACACCAAGAAATAGTTTGCTGCAAGCGAAATAAGAAAGGAATTCTTCGGCATTATTCCCTACCACCGAAAGACTGCTATGACGAAGCAGTCCGCCAAGTTGGATTATGTTTACGTTATCGTTGTTTGATAGTATTTCGGACACTTTTAGTGAAGCAGTGATTGCCGTAAGTTGTATGTTGGGATCGATGTTTCGCGCAAGTGCGTGAACCGATGTGCCCGATGCAATAATAATAGAGTCGTTAGGCTCTATGAGTTGGGCTCCGTAAAAACCGATGGTTTGTTTTTCGTCGGTATGATATTTCTCTTTTTCGCTAATAGTGCGATTGGGAGCATAGGGACTCATAAGTATGGCTTTACCATGATTGCGGTAGAGTCGTTGGTTCTTTTCGAGTTCGGTGAGGTCTTTCCGTATTGTTACCGATGATACATTTAGGATATCAGCCAATTCAGTGACTAAAATAGACTCACGCTGTAGTAATAAATTGATGATTGCACTGTGGCGTTCTTCTTTTGTCATAATATCTTGCTCAAATTTTGTGGAAAGTTAGTGAAAAAAAATGAGTTACGCAAAAAAAGAATATTCCTTTTGTTTATTATGTGTAAAAATAAATAAGTGCTTTTTGAGTGGTTTGAAACAAAAAAACACGTAAAAAATTTGTTTATGAAAATAATGTTATATATCTTTGTTGTGAAATGAAATATGTAAACTTTCGAACCGTAAATTAAACTAATGAATAAATACGGTTGTTGTAAAACGTGAAAACTTGCAATCATAAACTATAAATACAACTCTATGGGTGTAAAGGATGGTAATCAATTTGATGTTGTAGTGATAGGCGGTGGCGCAACTGGTGCGGGAACTGCCCGAGATTGTGCGAAGCGCGGATTGAAAACTTTGCTCTTGGAACGTTTCGATCTCACTAATGGAGCTACAGGACGTAACCATGGCTTGTTGCATAGTGGCGCTCGATATGCTGTAACTGATGCAGAGTCGGCGCGTGAGTGTATTGAGGAAAATATGTTGTTGAGAAAAATAGCAAGCCATTGTGTGGAGGAAACAGATGGGTTGTTTATCACGTTGCCTGATGATGATCTTGCTTATCAAGCTAAATTTGTTGAATCGTGTACTGCCGCCGGTATCAGAGCTGATATTATTGATCCTAAAGAAGCTATATTGCTTGAACCTGCAGTGAATCCGTCGTTGATAGGTGCGGTGAGGGTTCCTGATGGAGCAGTAGATCCCTTCCGTCTTACAATGGCAAATGTGCTTGATGCGAAAATTCATGGGGCTGAAATACTTACATATCACGAAGTGACCAGTTTGATTATTGAAAATGGTACTGTAGTGGGTGTTGAGGCTATTGATCATAAAACAAAAGAATTAAAGAAATTTTATGCTTACGTAACGATAAATGCCGCCGGTATTTGGGGACATAATGTAGCCGAAAGAGCCGGTATACAAGTGAAAATGTTCCCGGCTAAGGGAGCATTGCTTGTGTATGGTCATCGCGTTAATAATATGGTCATAAATCGTTGCCGTAAGCCTGCCGATGCAGATATCTTAGTGCCTGGTGACACTATTTGCGTGATAGGAACGACTTCAACAAGAGTGCCTTTTGAGGAAGTAGATTATATGCGTGTAACTCGTGAGGAAGTAGATGTATTGATGCGTGAAGGTGAAATGCTTGCTCCATCGCTTGCTACTACTCGTATATTGCGCGCATACGCAGGTGTGCGTCCGCTTGTAGCTGCCGACAATGATCCGTCGGGCAGAAGTATCAGTCGAGGAATTGTGTGCCTTGATCACGAAAAACGTGATGGATTAGGCGGCTTTATAACTATTACCGGTGGTAAGTTGATGACTTATCGCTTGATGGCTGAGTGGGCTACTGATAAGGCTTGCAAGAAGCTTGGTAACACTGCACAATGTCGTACAGCAATTGACTGCTTGCCGGGATCAACGGGAACAGAACAGGAGTACGATGGAAAGATTGGACAAAAATCGGCTAAATATCGTCATGGAACTTTTGCTGAAAAAATTTCGGATGGAAATCGTTACGATGATTCACTTGTGTGTGAATGTGAAGGCGTCACTGTAGGCGAAATAAATTATGCAATCGATAATTTAAATATAAATAAATTAGTAAATTTGCGTAGAAGGACCCGAATGGGTATGGGAACATGTCAAGGCGGACTTTGTGCTTGTCGCGCAGCAGGAATGATGGTGAAATCGCATAATTGCGTGGATAAGGCTAAAGCCGATATGGCATACTTTGTACAAGAACGCTGGAAGGGTATGAACCCTGTTGCTTGGGGTGATACTATGAATGAAGCGCAATTTATGTCGTGGATTTACGAAGGTGTGTGCGGATTGAAGGAAGATATTAATGATAAAAACGAAGATGTGCAATGAAATTTGATGCTGTAATAATAGGTGGAGGGCTAAGCGGACTTGCTTGCGGTATCAGTCTTGCGGAAGCCGGTAAACGATGTGCTATCATATCGAGTGGACAAAGTGCATTGCATTTTTCGTGTGGTTCGTTTGACTTGCTTGGTTATGTAGATGGCGAGGAAGTGACGAATCCACTTGAAGCTATTGGTAGATTGCCGAAAAACCACCCATATACACTTGTGGGAGTGGAAAACATTAATGAGATATCTTCGGCTGTGCCTGCATTTTTTGAAAAGGTGGGAGTGAAAGTGAGTGGTACAAATAAAGAAAATCATAAACGCTTGACTCCAATAGGAAATCAACGCCCCACTTGGCTTACAATTGATGAATATATCACTATTGACGATTCGTTGAAAGGTAAAAAGGTGTTATTGCTTAATGTGGCAGGCTATCTTGATTTACCTGTGAAATTTGTTGCATCGGGACTCGAAAAGTTGGGAGTGTCGTGTGATGTGCAAGAATTTTCAATTGCTGAACTTGATGAACGTAGAGAAAGTGCAAGTGAAATGCGCTCGGTGAATATATCCAAAGTGGTAGAAATGGTGGGGGTGAGTCGTGTGGCTGATGCTGTCAATGCTAAAGTTGGCGGATATGATATTGTTCTGTTACCTGCTGTTTTTGGTTGGAATAATAACAATACATTTGCTGAATTTAAGAGCAAAGTGAATGTCGAAGTGAAACTTGTGGCAACAATGCCTCCTTCGGTGCCGGGAGTTCGTTTGCAAACATTATTGCGCAATCGTTTCCAAAAAATGGGCGGGGTGATGCTTTTAGGTGATTCGGTAATCGGAGGAAATATAGAAAATGGAAAGATGCAATGGGTGGAAACTCAAAATCTTGTTGGAGAGAAACTTATTGCTGATACATTTGTTCTTGCGACAGGTAATTTCTTTAGTCGGGGTGTCTTAGGAGCTCCGAATGAAATATATGAACCAATATTCGGCTTGGATGTTAATTCTCAGCAAGGAAGAGGAAAATGGTATAGCGATAGGTTCTTTGGAGAACAACCATTTATGAGGTTTGGTGTTGCTGTTAATAATACATTCCTTGCGTCAAAAGGTGGACAAATATTGAATAATTTATATGTGGCAGGCTCAGTATTGAGTGGTGCTAATCAAGTAAAAGAAGCAAGTATGGGTGGAGTGTCGCTTATAACAGGCTTGCATGTGGCAAATTTAATAAATAAGAAATAACGATGAAAAAGGAACAGTACAGCATAAGTGAAGATAACTTTGAACAGTGCTTGAAATGTACTGTTTGTACAGTTTATTGCCCGGTTTCATCGGTTAATCCGTTATACCCAGGTCCAAAACAGGCCGGTCCGGATGGTGAACGCCTTCGCTTGAAAGATAAAGCATTCTTTGATGAAACATTGAAGATGTGTTTGAATTGTAAACGATGTGAGGTGGCTTGTCCTTCAGGTGTGAAGATTGGTGATATCATTCAGCGTGCTCGAATGAATTATGGCCCAAAGAAAGTGAAATTCCGAGATATGATACTTGCTAATACCGATTTTGTGGGTACAATGGCAAATATCGTGGCTCCAGTAGTGAATTTTACTCTTGGAATGAAACCGGTGAAAGTGGTAATGGACAAGGTGATGGCAATTGATCATCGTCGTTCGTTCCCTAAGTATTCTGCAACAAAATTTGAAACTTGGTATAAACGCAATGTGGCATCGAAGCAATCGCAATATGCAAATCAAGTGAGCTATTTCCATGGTTGTTATGTAAACTATAACTTTCCTAAATTAGGTCAAGATTTAGTGAAAATAATGAATGCGCTTGGTTATGGTGTACAACTTCTTGAAAAGGAGAAATGTTGTGGTGTAGCGTTGATGTCAAATGGTCTAATCGATCAAGCGACTAAACAAGCGAAACAAAACATCACCTCTATTCGTAAATCAGGATTGAAAGTGTTGACAACATCTTCGACATGCACATTTACGATGAGGGATGAATACCCCCACTTGCTTGATGTAGATAATGCAGATGTGAGAGATAATATATCACTTGCAACGCGTTTTATATATCAACTTCTTGAAGACGGAAAGGTGAAAATAGCATTTAGAAAAGACTATAAAGCTCGTATAGGTTATCAAACTGCCTGTCATATGGAAAAAATGGGATGGAAAATATATTCAATCTTATTAATGAAAATGATTCCCGGAGTTGATTTGATTGAATTGGATTCTACTTGTTGTGGCATAGGTGGTACTTACGGCTTTAAGAAAGAGAATTATGAAACTTCGCAGAAAATAGGCTCTCCTTTGTTTAAACAAATAGAAGAGTCGAAGTTGGATTTTGTGGCAACCGATTGTGAAACTTGCAAGTGGCAGATAGAAATGAGTACATCAAAACAAGTTCAAAATCCAATCTCGGTGATTGCTGATGCAATTGATGTGGAAGAAACTATAAAACTAAATAAGAAATAAGAAAAAACTAACATTATTATGGCAAACGATCCTATATATGGCTCAATGAGCCCGGAAACAATCAAGAAATTTAAATCTTGGCAGATGCGAACAATTGTTGTGTCAATGATTGGTTATGCTATCTTTTATTTCGTGAGAAAGAACTTTTCAATTGCTATGCCTGGTTTGACAGCTGAATATGGTATTTCAAACACAAGTTTTGGTATAGTAATTGCAATTGGTTCTATTGTGTATGGTCTTTCGAGATTTATTAATGGTTTTATAGTTGATAAATACAGCTCGAAAGCTATTATGGCTATTGGTTTGTTGCTTTGTGCTTTATCAAACCTTGCCTTTGGTTTTGGGGTGGATATGAGCTATTTAATAACAGGAGTGAAAGAAGGTCCACAATTGGTGAATATGCTTATTATGATAATGGGTGTAACAATTGTGTTAAATCAATATTTTCAAGGATTTGGTTATCCGCCTTGTGCGCGCCTATTGCCACAGTGGATTCACCCATCGGAACTTGCTACAAAGATGTCAATTTGGAATACATCGCACTCTATCGGTGCATCTCTTGCAGTGGTTGTGTGTGGTTATATAATGGGGCATGTTGGTACTGATATGAGTAACAATCCTGAAATGATTGCTACGATTGCAGCTAACTTGAATGTAGACCCAACTACAACAGAAGGACTTAACAAAGTGCTTCAATATGCTCAACATGTGGGAGCTTGGAAATGGTGTTTCTGGATGCCGGCAGGTCTTGCAGTGCTTGGTGCAATTTGGTTGTTTGTTGGCTTGAAAGATGATCCTAAATCGGTCGGTTTACCTGACCTTCCTGATACAAAGACTGTTAAAGATACAGAAGGTGCTAATAAAGTGTCGCAAGCAGCTTTCTTGAAACATATGGTGTGGAAGAATCGTTGGGTGTGGACATTAGCTATCGCTAACGTGTTTGTATATGTGCTTCGTATGGGTGTTCTTGATTGGGGTCCAAAGTTCTTGACCGAAGACCGTGGGATGAATATCAAGAGTGCAGCATGGGTAGTAGCCATTTTCGAAATTACAGCCATCGTGGGTACAATCGTTGCTGGATGGGCAACAGATAAGATTTTCAAGGGTAAAGCTCACCGTATGTGTTTGATTTGTATGATTGGTGCAGTACTCTTCTTGGGTGCATTTGCATTACTTCCTGATGTACACATCGCAATTTCAACAACATTCTTGGCAATGGGTGGATTCTTTATCTATGGTCCTCAAGCTTTGATTGGTATCGCATCAGCTAACCAAGCAACAAAAGAAGCATCTGCTACTGCTAATGGTCTTGCAGGTGTACTTGGTTATTTGGGTTCTGCATTGTCAGCAATCGGTGTAGGTCTTATCGCAGACAACTTCGGTTGGGATTGGGTATTTGTATCATTCATTTTGGTAGGTGTCGTAGGAGCATTGATATTCTTGTCAATGTGGCAAGCTCCTCGTGATGGCTATAAGCGCTCGCTTGAAATTAAGGAATAATTGAGAGTTTAAAATTCTATCTTTAAATAAATATGGCAGAATTTGATAGATATATGTCGCCGATGAGCGAAGATGAATTGATGAAGGCTTGTGCTAAAATCAAACACGTAGCGCTCGATATGGACGGAACAATATATATGGGTTCTACATTATTTCCATTTACAAAGAATTTCTTGAAAAAACTTTCTGAAAATGGAATCGGATATTCATTCTTGACGAATAATCCTACAAAGAGCATTCCTGATTATCTGAAGAAATTGCAAGGGTTGGGAATAGAAGCTACACCAGAAGAGGTATATACTACAGCAGTGGCAACAATCGATTATATCAAGCAAAATCATCCTGAAGCGAAGCGTTTATTTGTGCTTGGTACGCCAAGTATGATTCAAGAGTTCGAAGAAGCCGGATTTGAAATGGCAGATGATGACCCAGACGATCGTCCCGACATCCTTGTGGTGGCTTTTGATATGACGCTTTGTTATAGTCGCCTATGTCGTGCGGCATGGTGGGCCTCACAAGGAGTGAGATACATTGCAACTAATCCTGATCGAGTGTGCCCAACTGATCAAGAAGTCGTACTTGTGGATTGTGGTTCAATGTGTAAATGTATAGAATATGCTACAGGTCGAGAGCCGGATATTGTGATTGGAAAACCGAATCCGGATATGCTTAAGTGTATACAAACTAAGTATGGTATGGCTCCCGATGAAGTGGCTATGTGTGGTGATCGTATCTATACTGATGTGGCTACAGCTCGCAATGCAGGATCGCTTGGAGTGTTGGTGTTGTCAGGAGAAACTACACTTGAAACAGCAATCAATTCCGATCCGCAACCGGCAATTACTGCACAAAATATTGAGGAGTTTGGAAAATTGTTGCTAAAAGCAAAAGGTATAATGTACTAAAAAATGCATAAAAAAGAAAATATTGATTAAACGGAATGCTTATTTTTTAGTCAAATATTGTGTTTGGAAAAACTAATGAGATAAATATATTTATTATTAACCGTTTAGAAGAGAGAGATAAACTTTATTTTAAACACTAAAAAATTTAATTAAAATGAAAAAAACTTTAGCATTTTTCTTAGGTCTTGCGATAGCAGCACCTATGTTTGCAAGTGAAGTGGCTGAACCAGAAGCAGCTCCTGCTGCGCAGCCTAAAGTTCAAGAAATCTTGGCTAAGATGCCGGTAAAGGTTTCAGGTTATTTACAAACAGGTTGGAATTGGAGTGATGCAGGTGCAGGAACTTCTTCTTTCCAAGCTAAGCGTCTTCGCCTTATGATTGACGGTAAAGTAGCAAGCAACATTGCTTTCCGTCTTCAAGTTGAAGCGTTTAATGGTGTACAAACAGGTAAGCAAACTTCAGGTCAAAAAGACCTTCAAGTAATGGATGCGTTTGCAACTTGGACAATCAAACCTTCATTTAAACTACGTGCCGGTCAATTCTACACTCCAATGGGATTTGAAAACTATGACATTTCTCCAGCTACTCTTGAAACTGTAGACTTCTCTAACATTTGCTATCGTATGGCATGCCGTAACGCAATCGGTTATGACTACGTAGATTATGGTCGTGATCTAGGTATTATGGTACTTGGTGATGTTCTTCCATCAGAAGAAGGTTTTAACTATTTGTCTTATAATGTTGTTCTTTCTAATGGTTCTCTTCCATGTAAGGATGATAACAACAAGTCTAAGGACCTTATCGGTGCTATCACAGTACGTCCTATCAAGCACTTGATGATCAAGGGTGCTTATAACTGGGGTGAATACTCAAATGCAAATGGTAAGTATCTTCCAATGAATCGTTTCATTGCTGGTGCTTGGTACAACAACCCAACTGGTCTTGATGTACGTGCTGAATACGGTATGATCAAGAGCGACGAAGGTAATGTAGATGAAAAGGGTGCTTATGTATTGGCTGGTTGGCATGCAGGTAAGTGGCTTCCTGTAGTTCGTTGGGATATGTACAAGGACGAAAAGAATCCTACTTCAACAAACAATTACAACCGTATTCTTGCTGGTGTATCTTATGAAGTATGCAAGAATTTCAAGCTTCAAGCAAACTACAACCATACTATGTATGAAGATAAGGTAGGTGCTGATGATGCTAATCAAATCCAAATCATGGGTCTATTCAAGTTCTAATTAACTTAAATAACAAATAACTAATTTTATTAACTTAAAACTAACACTTATATGAAAAAGTTTTTATTGGCTCTTTCAGTTCTAATGCTTGCTGTTGGCGTGAATGCTCAACACATTGGAACAGAGTATCGTCTAAAGAAAGTTATTGAAGTTCCTGGACGTCAGGGTATTGCTGCTGACAAGGATTACTTCTATGTATCTGACACTCGTGGTCTTTACAAGTATGACAAGAACTGGAATCTTGTTGCAAAGCGCGTGCAAACAGCAGAAGATCCATTGTTCCCAAATCCTAAGTTGGCTAACCACTTTGGTGACATCGACGTTTATGACGGAAAGATCTACACCGGTAACGAAAAATTCGAATTCGGTCGTGGATATAATATCGCAATTTCAGTATATGATGCTAACACACTTGAATGGATTGAAGATATTCCATGGTGTGCTGAATCTGGTCAAGTTGAAGTTTCTGGTCTTGCAGTTGACCGTGACAAGAACATGATCTGGATGAGTGACTGGGTAGATAGCCGTTATGTATACTGCTACAGCCTTGAAACAAAGCAGTACTATACTAAGATGCAATGCCGTCCAATGCCTTACTGGACTCAAGGTATTTTCATCGCTGATGGTAAGATGTTGTTTGCTGCTGATGATGGTGAATCAACTTACCACATCGCTGATAACCTTTATATCGCTGACATCGCTCAAGTTCCTTACACAGGCTTGGTAGATGGTCAAGAACCAGAAAAGGAAAATCCTTGGAGTGTTAAGCTTGACAAGAACGGTAAGCCAGTTATCCGCAAGGGTAAAATCGCTGGTGGCGCTATGGCTGGTCGTCTTGAAACATTCCGTGAAATGTTAGATTTCCGTCGCGCAGGTGAAATTGAAGGTCTTTGCATCGATCCTTGTACAGATGACCTACTTGTGTTGAACAACCGCGGAACTCAAATCATTTTGGGTATGTCACAAGGTCCTTTCACTAAGGAAGGTTATACTAAGGAAATTCACGAAGTTTACGTTTATGAAAAAATTAAGTAAGAAGTAATTTCTGAAAAATTTAAATAAAAATTGTGATCTTTAGAAATAAAATGGAATTTTAATTTGTGGCGAAGCTTGCACGTGAGTGCAGGCTTCGTTCGTTTTATCATTTTTTGGAGGGTGGACTTCTTCTGAAATTAATCTTTTGTTGATTTATATAGTCAAAATAAAAAAAGAGTATTATTTTATCAGAAAAAGATATGAAACGTATATATATATTATGTGTGATAGTGTTGTTGTGTGTAAAAACTTTACAGAGCGCAAATTTTGATAATGAAAGTTTAAATTATCAAATTGTGTATCATTGGGGGGTGATATGGAAGCACGCTGCTGATGCAAAACTCGAAATTAAAGATACACATAACGGGCGTTATGAGGCTCGTTTATATGCACGCACATTGTCGTGGGTTGATAAGGTGTATAAGGTGCGTGATACGTTGTATACATCAATAGAAAAGGAACGTTTTATTCCTATTAGGTATGTGAAAGCTACTCACGAAAAAGGACACAAAGGGCGAGATATAGTGGAATTTTCGGTGGTAAATGGTGTTACGTTGGGACATTGTACTCGTATACGACCGGGGAAGGAGGATTTTACGATAGATTTGACTACTGAGGGAGATGCGTATGATATGTTGAGCGTGTTTTATGTGCTACGTCGTCTTGATATGCAGGAATTGCAGCAAAAAGGAACTTTTCAAACTACAGTGTTTTCCGGGAAACGAAAGGAACGACTTGATATAAAATATGTTGGTGTTGAAAATATAAAATTACGTGATAAGAGCTGTCACGATGCTTATCATATTAAATTTTCGTTCACCGAAGAAGGGAAAACAAAATCAAGTGATGATATTGATACTTGGATATCGTTAGATGACGCTCATATACCATTGATGTTGCGTGGAAGTTTGCCAATAGGGGAAGTTAGGGTTTATTATTGCAAGTAAAATGTTAATTGAGGTAGTAGATATCAATCTACGCGCGCCTATTTTCGCTTAAAAAAGAGCCTAAAAACCGTATGAGAGTATAAAATATGTTGTAGAACATAAAATAAACATTATTTAACATTTGTTATAAATATGGGTAAATCAATCGATTAAGT
>SUXH01000021.1 GCA_015061055.1 Bacteroidales bacterium | reverse complement strand
CCACACTTACAACTTCGGCATTACCTTCTTTCAAATCCCACATCGAAGGGAATTCGCCCAACTTTTCGCCTACAAGCAAGTCCTCGAAAATAATTTCGTCACCCGGCACGAAGTCACTCTTGGCATAAGTCATTTCGAGGGACTGACCTTTCTGCGGTTGAGCTTGTGCAGCACCATCCCCATTGTCATACACCTCTTCGGCATCGTTGTTGTTTTGTTTATTCTTGTTTTTCTTGCCCTTACCGATGTCGCCGTTGAACACCTTATCCACAGCATCTTCGGTCTTGCGTTCGGCATTACGCTCTATGGCATTCTTGGCAGCATTTTCTACCGTCTTGCCCAATTTCTTAAGCCACCCCTGTGCATTCACTTCTGTTGTCCCGCCGACTGCGACGAGTACCAACACCATCATAACGAGTTTTTTCATATCTGTCCTGTTTTATTGGTTAATAATTTAGTATCTTTAGGTTATATGTTATTAATATTTTCGCACAACGAATACTGCCCATTATTACATAAACGGACAGAAATAAAATGCAATAATTTACCAAATGATTGAGGAATGGAACGAATTTCACCCTTGAAGCGGGCAGTCACGCAGAGTAACAGAACCATCACCGAGAGAATAATGGCGGTAAATAGATTGACTGTTATAATCGATACTCTGTATCCCATATACCTGCAATTTACATAAAAAGCGTGGTCCATCCACTTGTCTTATGAAAGCAGGTTCTGGTAAAACCTTCGGACTAAAAACAAGCAACGGCCACGCGTCAGGTATATATAGCACTCCCTCCAACTGAGAGAAGTGGATATATAACAATCGGCGTGAAGAGTTGGCTTATTCTCGTCCTTTAAATTTACCAGATTCGCTTTCAGAGAATGAAGCGTCACACTTACACATCAAAATTTATGCCTTCTTTGTGGCATACATCAACAAAGATACACAATTTCTTCAGATAAAGTGTATGTTTACCGCTCTTTTTTTGCCGTTGCGATTTTTTTTATAACTTTTTTATAATGCAAAGAAATGAAAAATCAGATAAAACAAGGTGTGTTTTCGACAAAAATGAGTACAAGAATCTGATTTTCGGACTGAATTATCTCGTTTCCAACCATGCGGCAGGAGTCATTCCTGTCATTTTCTTGAAAACCATATAGAAAGTGGAACGTGAGCGGAAACCACAGTCGGTGTAGATACTGTCGATATTGAAATCGGTTGCCTTGAGTCCGCATAAGAGATGTTTTGCTTCCTCAACACGCATCCGGTTGACAAACTCAAAGAAATTATATCCCAAGTAACCATTGATGGCACGCGAAAGAGTTCGTTGTGGGATGTTTACTTCCTTGGCAAAGAGTGCCAGTGAAATATCGGGACGCAAATAGGCTTTTGATTCTGCCATATATCGAGAAGCCCGGTCGCACACTTCTTTCATCTGCTGTTCATCAATAGTCGAAATGACTGAACTTTCCGCTTCGTTGGTTTCTGATGGTTCCGAAATTTCTTCTACTACTTGTTTTATCGGCATTACCGGGTGAGCAATGGTGTTATACACCAAATAAAACATTGCAACCACATTCAATATCTGAATGAGCCAAGCATCGGTTCGCGGCCAGATGGCATAGCACACCATCACAATAACAAAGAGCGCGGCAAAAAGATACTCAAAGGTGGAAATCCATTCCTTTTGTACCCATTCAGCATCGGAAGATGTTTCTCTGATGGCTTTTTTCTTGCGATAAAGGAAGCGGAATATGACGGTAAAGTAACCTATCATCTGCATAAAGATAAGACAGGTATTGACATCGCCCAACAGTGAATCATCGCCTGTCATTTCGTATCGAATGGAGGCTAATCGCTCCTCAGGCGACATAGATAGGCATAACACCAAACATATTAATCCGGGTAGTAAGTGGAGTAAATGTATCGGTTTCAACCTGAATGAAGGCTCAAAATTCTTCTTGGCAAAAAGCCATAGCAAAGGCATCAGCAAGGTGTTTACCGAATTGCTTATTGGGAGCATAAAGAGCGACAGATCGTGCCACTCCAACATACGACTCATATTGTAGAGATAGACCGGAACATTGGGAACTACGATGATGGCAGCCGCATATCCGTTCTCACCACGAAAGCGGGTAGCAGTGAGCAATATAGCTGCCATTACCAACAGAATAATGATGCTGGACGAATTTACCGTCAAGATAAAATTATCGTATCCCATTTGTAAACTATTCTTCCAAATACAGGGCAAAATTAACCAAAAATCAATAAATAGATGTGTTTTTTGCCAACTTTTATCATCACACACTTATTACAATTACAGAATAGACAAGTAAAAAAAGTTTTATCGATATTTTTTTGGTATATATCTCAACAAAGTCCCAATATAAATCTTTATCTTTGTAGTTTAAATAAATTGTATACCACAATATAACAACATATATTAATTATTTATCGAACTAAAATGAGACGATATATAATCTTCATTATAATATTTTTTGCGGTTGCAGTCGGTGTAGAGATGCTTGCTCAAAATGCGATGAATCAAGTGGACAAACATTCCAACAAGGCTTCGAATAACAAGGAAACTACTGTCGTTCCATCGGCTTGGACTATCACACAACCTCTTGGACAACGCATCGAATCAACTATCGACACACTGCAAGATAATTTCTGCCAAAATTTTATCCCCTCCAACCAAAGTATTGCCTATGCCACAACCGGCAACTACGGAGCTCCGGGTATGACTCAGATATTTTTCGACCGCAAGCCTGGAAATGAGTTTTTCTTTGAAGATGTCATCGAAACGTGGATTGGAAAACTCAGCAATCAGAAATACTACAACACAGGTGTGCCAATGACATTGCTATCCTACACAACAGGTGGCTCGAAATACAATAACCAAGACCGTTTAAACGGAGTTTTCTCGGGCAACATCAACAAGCAAGCCCAAGTAGGAGCCTTGCTCGATTACATCTATTCCAAAGGCAATTACGACTATCAAGCCACAAAAAACTTTATGTGGGGAATAAACGGCTCATATATTGGCGATCGCTATGAGATGCACGCATTCTACAACAACTACAATATGCTCAACAAGGAGAATGGCGGTATTACCGACGACCGCTACATAACCAATCCGGCACAAGTGCAAGGTGGCGAGACCAAAGTTGATGCAAAAACGATACCCACCAATCTTACCAATGCACACTCTCGATTGGTCGGACATAATTTCTATATGAACCACCGATACAAAGTAGGATACTATCGTACTTGGAAAGATAGTATAAACGACACTATCGAACACCGAGAATATATTCCTGTTACAAGTTTCATCTGGACGATGGACTACAAAACTAATTTTCATCGTTTCTTGAATGAAAATGCTACCGAAGACAAATCTTTTTTCAAAGATTGCTACCTATCGCTCAATGGAACCGACGAGCGCACAGAATACTCCCGTTTCACCAACACGTTAGGTATATCACTACTCGAAGGTTTCAACAAATATGCCAAGTTTGGACTTGCTGCTTATGCCACTTATGAGATACGAAAATATAAGCAAGTTGCCGACTCTATGCTATATGACGAAAATAGAGATGTGAACCTATCCCCTGCCCCCGATTTCTCCATACCAAGCAAAACAACCGAGAATGTGGCATGGATTGGCGGACAACTCACCAAACAACGTGGCTCGATTTTAACTTATAGTGCCGATGCTCGATTCGGGGTACTTGGCGGCGTGGCAGGCGACATCAATATCTCGGGCGACATCACCACACGTATTCCCCTATTCGGAGATAGCGTAAAAGTTACCGGTTATGGATATTTCCGCAACGAAGAAGCACCCTATCTGCTTCAAAATTTCGTTTCGAATCACTTCATTTGGAAAAACGATTTCAACAAAGTGCGCAGAGTGAGAATCGGAGGGCGGTTAGTAATTCCTCACACCCACACACATATTAATATAGGTGTAGAAAACCTGACCGATTACGTATATTTTGACAACTCGGCTCTCCCCTCTCAATACGGAGACAACATTCAAATAATAAGTGCTGATTTGCAACAAAATCTTGCATTCAAGGCTCTACATTGGGACAACAAATTATCTTACCAAACTTCAACTGAGGAAAGTGTGATATCACTACCAAAATTTGCAGTGTATTCCAATCTCTATCTTAAATTCAAAGTTGCCGGTGTGATGAATGTACAATTGGGTGTTGACGGAAACTATTACACCAACTATTATGCTCCCGGTTACAACCCTGCCACAATGGTATTCCACACACAAAACGAGATAAAATGCGGTAACTTCTTGTGGATGAACGCCTATGCCAACGTGAAATTGAAAAAGACACGTTTCTTTGTGCTGTTTTCACACGTCAACCAAGGATTATTTGGAGGTAACAACTACTTCTCAATGCCACACTATCCGCTCAACGGACGAAAATTCCAATTTGGAATATCAGTAGATTTCGCAAACTAAAAGAATCAAGAATAATATGAGTGCAATGAAGCAAAAAAGTATCAAGAAAGGCAGTTTGGCTATATATTTCACACTCCTTATTTTGGCCTTGATAGCAATGATTGTATTACACAATTATGACAAATTGTTCAGCACTCCCGACTCTCGCCCCAAAAACAATATGATAGTGGCTATCGAATACTCTCCCCTATCATTATACACATATTCCGACACACTTGGGGGATATAGCTACGACCTTTTACGATTGGTTGCCAAGAAAGCCGGCATCGAACTTAAATATCAACCTATGGTAACACTTTCCACATCGCTCAACAAACTAAAAAATGGCGAATATCGAATGGTGTGTGCCGAATTTCCTGTCATTAAGGAGAATAAAGACGAATACTTATTTACCAATCCTATATATGTCGATCGCCAAGTGCTTGTTCAGCACCTTCTGCCCGACAGCACTATTACAGTGAAATCACTGCTTGATTTGGCACACGACACCGTTTGGGTTGTATACGGCTCGTCAATCGAAAACAGATTGCTAAACCTAAGCCACGAAATTGGAGATACAATTTATGTGAACACCGACAAAGAATATAGTGCCGAACAATTGTTCTTGAGAGTTGCTACCGGCGAAATCAAACAAGCGGTAATGAACGAACATATAGCCCGAAAAATGGCATCTCTCTACCCTAATGTCGACATTTCCACAAGCGTAAGTTTCACTCAATTCCAATCGTGGATTTTGCATCGCGAAGACAGTGTATTTTGCGACAGCATAAATTCTTGGCTCGAAGCAGTAAAACAAACTCCCGAACACAAAGCTCTCTACAAGCGCTATTTCAACGATTCTTCCGTTAAGGAACATTAAAAATCGCACATTATTATTACTATTATTATATTTGTGCCAATATAATTTTATAACCTTGAATTGATATAAAACATCTATGTCGTTCTACAAAAAATCAGTAATATGAAAAAACAGCTTTTTAAATTATTCATTACAATCGTGGTATTTTCATCGGCATTTTCCGCAAGTGCGTATGATTTTAAAGTTGACAATATCTATTACAATATACAATCGGAAGAAGATTCTACCGTTCTTGTAACCGATAATGGCACCAACTCTTATTCCGGTAATGTTATAATTCCTCAAACGGTTTCTTATAGCAATGAAACTTACACAGTAACATCAATCAATAGTTCAGCATTTCGATTATCAACCAATCTCACCAATGTAACAATTCCCAATACGGTAAGTTTTTTAGGTAGTTATGTTTTTTCCGGATGCTCGAATCTAAACGACATAACTCTACCCGAGAATATCGCCCTTTTAGGGTATGGCTCGTTTCTCGGTACAGGGTGGTACAATAGCCAACCCAATGGAGTCCTCTATTTGAATAACTATTGTATTGGATATAAAAAAACCATTAAAGACCCCGATTATATCTTAAGAATCAAGGAAGGCACACGATTGATTGCATCATTTGCTTTCAGTAATTACACACAAACCACCATATACAAAGCAATCATTCCTAATAGTGTTCTTTACATTAATATGGGTGCATTTGAAAATTGTTCCAACATCTATGAATTCACTCTTGGCGATAATATTATCGAGATTGGAGACGATGCATTTAAGAATTGTACCGGAATCGAAGAAATTATAATCCCCGACAAGACCACAACATTAGGATTTGAAGCATTTTATGGTTGTAGCGAATTAAAAAGTGTTGTGATTGGCAGTTCTGTTTCGTATATTGATAGCTATTGCTTTTCCAATTGCAGAAATCTCACATCAGTAATTTCTAAAAACCCCACCCCTCCGGTATGCGAAGATTATGGCGCATTTGGCAGGGCTACAACCTCAAATGGTGTTTTATATGTACCCAAAGGCTCAAAACAATTATATCAAGAAGCCAATTATTGGGGAGCTTTTGCCACAATAGAAGAATACGATTCTTCAGCAATCGAAGAAATTAAAGAAAATCGAAATACAACTACCGAATATTACAATTTACAAGGCATAAAGGTTGAAAATCCCGAAAACGGGATATTCATCAAGAAGCAAGGCTCACACACGAGCAAAGTTCTTCTGTGATTTTCGCTCTTGATTCAACATATAAAGTTCTTGGCACAACAGCTGAGAACTTTATTTTTTTTAAATTTTATGCAAAAAACTTTATCTTCTCACAAACAATACGTATATTCGCAGTAATTTTATACACAAACATTAATAAAATCATACATTTATGAAAAAACTTTTACTTACCGTATTAGGTATTCTTGTATCTATGAGCGCTTTAACGGCTCAAACTACAATTTATGCCTATCGCTCTTTCCAACAGAGTGCCGGTCAATCAACCAAGAAAGGTCCTGTGAAATATTCCACCACCGACCTCAAAAATCCGCAGTTGATTGCCGATCAAACAAAACTTGGTTCGGTGTATGCCGGTGCATATTATAACTACAAATGGTATGTGCAAGTTACCCAACCGGGAACACAATCTACCGTTGAGGGTTGGTACACTATGGACTTAACTGATGGTAGTCGCACATTTATCTCATCGGGAGGCTCACACCTTGCTGAAATGGATTATGACTATTCTACAGGAACTATGTATGGCGTGAGAAATGGATGCGAAGAACTTGTGAAAGTAGATATGGCTACAGGCGCAACATCTTATGTCGGATATTTCAAAACAGCCAGCTATCAATATCTGTATATCTTGGCTATGGCTATTGACCTTAACGGACAAATGTATGCCATAGGTACTGATGATAATTTTTATAAAGTTGATAAAACTAATGCTGTGTGTACTCTTGTAGGCTCTACCGGAGCAAATGCTGCATATACACAAAGTATGACTTTCGATCACAATACAGGCATATTATATTGGGCTAATAATGGCGATTATAACCTTTACACTATCAACTTAGAGACAGGTAAAGCAACTTCACTCGGTTTTCTCGGTGAAAATGGCGATGATAGCACTTGCGCAATGATTATTCCTTATATTAATGTGGCAAAGGGTGCTCCCGACCGCGTAACAAATAGAAAAGTAGTAGCCGAAGGTAAAAATGTTGTGCTATCGTGGACTAATCCAAGTATCGATGCTCAAGGAAATCCTTTAACTGAGATTACCGGTGTGAAAATATACCGCGGTGAAGAATTGGTGACAACAGTAGCTGCTACTAACGACAACATAGGTAAAGCAGCAACTTACACTGATGCCAACCTATCGGACGGTCTTTACAAATACCGTATTGTTGCAGTAAATAGCAATGGTGATGGAGGTGCTGATAGCGAAACAGTAGATGTATATGTAGGAAAGAACAACCCGGGTCCTGTAAATAACTTTAATGTTGTTTGTGGCGACAACAATGCCACTTTGTCATGGACAGCTCCAACCAAAGGTATGTATGGAGGTGAATATGATGTGAATAGTGTAACTAAATACATCGTCACTCGCAAATCTGGTTCTTCTGCTACTGAAATAGAAATTACAGATGCAAAAGCAACATCTTATACCGATGCTCCCGGATTTGGCAAATACACTTATTCAATAGCTGCAGTGAACGATATGGGACGTGGAGCTGAAACTACTGTAGGTCCGGTAGTAGTAAAACCAAGTAATTGGATTCTAATGACAACCGGTGAAGCTACTATTGAAGTGGGCAAGGAATACTCTTTTTACGATGTAGCAGGTCCTAACAGCTATTATCCAAATTCCCAAAACGACACACTTGTTATGCGTCCTTCAAAAGAAAATTCTGTTGTAAAAGCCGAATTCTCTGTTTTTAGCTTCGATACTTATGCCGACTCACTAATCGTTTACAACGGTATAGGCACCAAAGCTCCTCTTATCGGCAGATATTCTGCTACAAGTGTTCCATCCGACTTGATTGAAGTGGAATCAACAAGTGCTGATGGTGCTTTGACATTTGTATTCTTCAGTGATGTTATGAGTCGAGATGAAGGTTGGGCTGCAAAAGTTACTGCTGTAGAAAAGTTGTCAAATGACTTAGCTGTTAAGAATCTTTCGGGCAATCTATATCCCGAAGTGAACGTTACCGCTACTTATAACATAACTGTTTTTAATAAGGGTATTGAATCGGTATCAGGTAGCGCATATAAGGTAAGATTAATCGATGCTAACAATAATGTATTGGCTGAAACGTCAGGTGCCGATGTGGCATCAAATCAATCAGTAAGTATCGATTTGAGTTTTGCCCCTTCTGAAACAGGAGAAATAGCCATAAGTGCTGAAGTTGTATATGCCGATGATAAGAACACCACCAATAATAAGTCGGCTGCCATAACATTAAATGTACTTACTGAGGGTAGTAAATTTGTAGTCGTAAGGGAGAATGATGAAGAACTCTATGTAGTGCCTGCATCGTTTATGGCAGATGAAAGTGCATCTCAAGTAATCTATTTTGCTGAAGAAATTGGTGTGAAAGATATGGATTTAACAATGATTTCTTACCCATTATGTACTGCAACAACCAATTATGCTAATGTACCTGTAAGAGTGTGGGTAACTGAAATTGATAGCACCAGCCTTGCTGTAGCTTCAATTCCTGCCAATAAGATGACACTTGTGTATGAAGGTAATTGCCCTATAACTGCCGGTATGGAAAGTTGGGATATTCCTTTTAATACCCCATATAAGTATACCGGTAAAAATCTTGTGGTAATGATTCACAAAAAAGCTCCGGGTACAAGTTCTTATGGCGTAACATTCTATGGCGTATATGGTAACTATAGTGATGAAAATAAGCGTTCTCGCTACACTTCTGTGTATTATGAAGATGAAACTATCGATGTAAATGATAATATTGGTTACACCGGTAACACTACAGTTCCCGATATCAAAATGCTATTCACCAAAGGTACTTCAACCATTAAAGAAGTCACTATTGGCAATATAGTTAAGGCATACCCTAACCCAACAACATCTACATTGTTCCTAAGCAAAGAAGCGGCAAAAGCCGAACTTGTGACATTGTCAGGACAAATGGTATTCGGTGGTGAAAATGTATCACAAATCAATGTTGAAGCATTACCTGCCGGTATCTATATTCTAAGAGTTATCGATACCGATGGAGCTATCTCTACAACAAAGGTTATCAAGAAATAATTCTTTTATAAATTTTATTTTAACAGAAACCTTGCCTAAATTTGGCGAGGTTTCTGTCTTTATTATTGGGAGCGTCTATAAATACTTTGTTATGATTTATGCAATTTCCTTGAACTAATATCAGCCAAGAAAATAGCAAAAGAATCCTATAAAAATTGTTGGTATGCTTTAGATATTCTATCTTTGTATTAATTATTACAAAGACAAAAAAATAGATTCATTTATGAAAAAATTAGCTATTAACCTATGTATCGCAACAGCAAGCCTTACTGCAATAACTGCTTGCCAATCTAACTCTAAAACTGAAACAAACGAAATGCCAACAAAACCTACCAACATTACTGATTATGCAAACTACCCGACCTATGACGGTGAAGACCTTGGCGTAGTTGTTCGTGCCAATGGCTGTGACTTTAAATTATGGTCGCCAATGGCCGATTCGGTAGCTCTTAACATTTATGAAAATGGAGCAGGAGGTGAAGTTCTAAGTCGTCATTACCTCGTTGCCGACAATTCCAATGGAACTTGGGCAACATCGCTAAAAGGCAACTATCTGGGAAAATTCTATACATTCCAAATAATGATTGACGGAAAGTGGCTCGATGAAACACCAGGAGTGTGGGCTAAAGCAGTGGGTGTAAACGGACTTCGTGCCGCAATTATCGACTTTAAACAAACCAACCCTCAAGATTGGGAAAACGACAAAGGTCCTGCTCTGGCTCACAACACCGATGCTGTGATATACGAAATGCACCACCGCGATTTCTCAGTACATTCTAATTCAGGAATTACCAACAAAGGTAAATTCATCGCAATGCTTGAAAACGGCACTTTATCACTCAACGGAGAAAAAACAGGTATCGATCACCTGAAAGAACTTGGTATCACACACGTTCACATTCTGCCTTCTTACGACTACAACAGTGTCGACGAAACTCAATTACCTTCCAACAAATATAATTGGGGATATGACCCTGTAAACTATAATGTGCCTGAGGGTTCTTACTCTACCAATCCGGTGTGCCCTATTGCCCGCATTCGTGAAATGAAAATGATGATTCAAGCTCTACACAATGCCGGTATAGGTGTTATTATGGACGTAGTGTATAACCACACTGCAATCACTCACGGAGGCAACTTTGAACTTACTGCTCCGGGATACTACTATCGTCAACGCGAAGACGGTTCTTTCAGCGACGCATCGGGCTGTGGCAACGAAACTGCAAGCGATCGCCTACAAATGCGCAACTTTATGATAAACTCTATCAAATATTGGATGAACGAATACCACATTGATGGTTTCCGCTTCGACTTAATGGCTATTCACGACATTGAAACAATGAATGCCATAGCCGAAGCAGCCAATGCCATTAATCCCGACGTTATCATCTATGGCGAAGGATGGACAGCCGGAGATTCACCTCTTCCTGTTGAACGACGCGCATTGAAGGAACACGTAAATAAGATGCCACAAGTGGCTGTGTTTAGCGATGATATCCGCGATGCAGTAAAAGGTCATTACAGCAATGCTGCCGATCCCGGATTTGCTTCGGGTAAACCGGGTAATGAAGAGACAGTAAAATTCGGTATCGTGGGAGCTACTGCACATCCTCAAATTGACTTCACAAAGTGCAACAACTCTAAATTTGGTTATGCCAACCATCCTGTGCAAGTAGTTAATTATGTATCTTGTCACGACGACCTCTGCTTGACCGACAAACTTGCTAAATCTATGCCTGGAAGCACCATTGAGGAGCGAATTGCTGTGGCCAAATTAGCTCAAACCATAGTTTTCACTTCACAAGGTATTCCTTTTATGTTCACAGGTGAAGAAGTGTTCCGCAACAAAAAAGGAGTACATAATTCATATTGCTCACCCGACTCTATCAACGCTATCGATTGGAACCAAAAGAAACAATATCGTGAATTATTCGACTACTACAAAGGAATTATCAACTTGCGCAAACTTCACCCTGCATTCCGTATGACTACTGCCGAAGATGTAGCCAAGAATATTGTATTCGACGAAGTCACTGAGCCCAATTTGATTTCTTATTCTATCAAGAATAACGCAAACGGCGACACATGGAATGAAATTAAAGTGATTCTAAATGGTGCTAAAAAGGCAAACGAAGTGGAAATACCCGCAGGAGAATGGATTGTAGTTGTCAAAGACGGAAAAGTTAATGAAGCAGGACTCGAAAAGAGCCAGGGCGGTAAACTCACTATCACTCCTCGCTCTGCTCTCATCCTTGCTAAATAATATCTTTTGAAAATTTAATCTCGTAATATTTCACATTAGCTGTAAAGAATGGGAATAGCCGAATTAATCATTATTGCAATAGGATTGGCAATGGACGCCTTTGCTGTATCCATCGGGAAAGGACTTTCTTTAAAGAGAATACAACCTCGCCATTACTTGAGCGTAGGATTTTGGTTTGGAGGATTTCAAGCTCTTATGCCTCTTATAGGTTACCTGCTTGGAAACTCTTTTGCCTCAATAGTGAACGATTTCGACCACTGGGTTGCATTCTTCTTGCTCGGCATTATCGGATTCAATATGATTCGTGATTCATTCGCTAAAGATGATGATGAACACGACGCCAATTTCTCATTCAAAATAATGTTGTCGCTTGCAATTGCAACAAGTATTGATGCGCTTGCAGTAGGTGTATCATTCGCGTTTCTAAAAGTAGATTTATGGCTTGCTATAGCAACAATCGGCATTATTACAGCTATCCTATCGGCAATTGGTATTAAAATTGGCAATATATTCGGGACTAAATATAAATCTAAGGCAGAATTTACGGGAGGTGTTGTTCTTGTACTTATGGGCATCAAAATCCTTGTGGAACACACTTGCTTATAACAATAAAAGTTTGAGAATAAGAAAGCCGGTTACCCCCGAATGGTTAACCGGCTTTCTTGTGTTAAAATAATTTAAACCATTCGAAATATTATCATATTATCACAAATAAAATTATATCTTTGTGATATCAAAATAATATCATCTCAAAACAACTTAATTATGGAAAAACAACAAAAGAAAGAGTTTGAATACTCAGGTACAAAATTAAACGGATTTTTAGGACTAATCATTCTTATTGCATTGATTGCACTTGGCATTTACTCAATAGTGGTAGGAGCAAATGCAGAATCTAACGGAGAGTGGTTGATTGGAGGAGGAATTGCACTCTTGGTTCTTGATTTTATTGGAATGTTCGGTTTTTTCACCTTAGAGCCCAATGAAGCCATCGTAATGATATTTTTCGGAGAATATAGAGGTACGTTCACCAAACATGGCTTTTACTGGACAAATCCTTTTATGTCGTGTAAAAAACTAACTCTACGTGCTCGCAATCTTGATGCCGAACCTATAAAGGTGAACGACAAGGAAGGTAACCCTATTCTTATCGGTCTTGTTATGGTGTGGAAATTAAAAGACACTTACAAAGCTATGTTTGATATTGACGCACAAAGCATTGTAACCGGAGCTAACGGAACCGTTGGAGCTACTGCATCTATGCGAATGAATGCATTCGAAAAATACGTACGTATCCAGAGTGATGCTGCACTTCGTGAAGTAGCCGGATTATATGCCTACGACGACAACAAAGACACCATCGACGACGACAACGAACTTACATTGCGTTCCGGAGGAACCGAAATTAACGAACAGTTAGTAGCCAAACTCAACGAGCGACTCGAATTTGCTGGTATCGAAGTAAAAGAAGCTCGATTAAACTATCTTGCTTACGCCCCTGAAATTGCTGCAGTAATGCTTCGTCGCCAACAAGCTACTGCAGTCATTGCCGCTCGTGAAAAGATAGTTGAAGGTGCTGTATCTATGGTAAAACTTGCCCTCGACAAACTCGGAGAAGAAAATATCGAGCTTGATGAAGAAAAGCGTGCTGCAATGGTAAGCAATCTTCTTGTGGTTCTTTGTGCCGACGAATCGGCTCAACCTGTAATCAATACAGGAACATTAAATCATTAATCATAATCGACACATCTGCAATAATATCAAAATATTACATTATGGTAGAAAAAGAGAAAAAGGACTCAAAGATAAAATCATTTGTATTGCGTATAGATGCCGATACAATGAATGCTATCGAAGCTTGGGCTGCCGATGAATTTCGTTCTACCAATGGCCAATTGCAATGGATCATTGCAGAAGCGTTGAAAAAAAACGGACGATTAAAAAAGAAATGACCAACAAAGTGAATAAGGGTGAATAAACCTTATTCACTTTGTTCAGTCTAAATAAAAAACTATGTTAACTTAAATCTATGGATAATTCTTTAAATTTCATTTTAGCAAAATCCATTAAAAATAATTGGGAAGGACTAGCTCTTACCGATTTTAACGGTGTATCTTACCAATATCGTGATATAGCGAGAAAAATCGCAAAGCTACACATCCTTTTTGAAAATTGCGGAATAAAACGTGGTGACAAGATCGCCACTTGTGGTAAAAATTGCGCTCAAATGTCGGTGGCTATAATAGCTTCTATTACCTACGGAGCTGTAACAGTCCCTATTCTTCACGAATTTAAGACCGACAATATTCACCATCTTGTAAACCACAGCGAGGCTAAGTTGCTATTTACCGACTCTTCTATTTGGGAAAATCTTGACGTCGCAAGTATGCCCGGATTGATTGGGGTTTTGCAAGTAAGCGATTTCTCTTTATTCTATTCAAATAGTGATGAACTAACCAATTCACGTCATCATTTGAATGAACTTTTCGGTAAAAAATATCCCGAACGTTTCACTCAAGACGACGTAACATACTACGAACCAGAACCCGAAGAACTTGCTCTTATCAACTACACCTCAGGCTCTACAGGCTTTTCAAAAGGAGTAATGCTTCCTTACCGAGCTCTACACAGCAACGTTAAGTTCTGTATGGAAGAGCTCAAAATATTACAACCGGGCGACGGCATAATATGTATGCTCCCACTTGCACATATGTTTGGCTTAGTCATCGAAATGCTTCACACATTCGCTATGGGTTGCCACATACACTTCTTAACAAGAGTTCCTTCGCCAAAGGTGATTATGGATGCTTTTGCTTTGGTAAAGCCAAAGGTTATTATTGCAGTTCCTCTTATTCTTGAAAAAATTATTAAGACAAGAGTATTCCCTTTGCTCGAAAAACCTATAATGAGCCTTATGATGAAAGTTCCGTTTGTCGACGACTTCCTCTTGGGCAAAATCAAGGAAAAAATCGAAATTACATTTGGAGGCAACCTCAAACAAATGATTATCGGTGGAGCTGCTTTAAATAATGATGTAGCCAATTTCCTAAAACGCATAAACTTCCCTGTAACGGTGGGTTATGGAATGACCGAATGTGCTCCTCTTATCTCTTATGCGCCTTGGGATGTTAATCCTGTGGGCTCTTGTGGTCGCATAGTTACAAGAATGGAAGGAAAGATTGAGCATGGCGATTTCGAAGCCGGTGAATTATGGGTTCGAGGCGACAATGTTATGCTCGGATATTACAAAAATCAAGAAGCTACCGATGCCGTAATGAAGGATGGTTGGCTCAACACCGGCGACTTATGCGAAATCGACGAAAATGGTTTCCTTTACATACGTGGTCGTAGCAAAACTATGATTTTGGGACCTTCAGGACAAAACATATATCCCGAAGAAATCGAGCAAAAAATCAACAACCTTCCTTACGTGTGCGAATCACTCGTTGTCGAAGACAGTGGAAAACTCGTAGCACTCATTTATCCCGATCTTGAAAACGGTACAAAACAAGGTATGGACATTGAAGCTCTTACCAAACTTATGGAATCAAGCATTGCCACACTCAACAAAGAATTACCTGCCTACTCTAAGATTGCAAGCGTTAAGATGCAGAGTGAAGAATTTGAAAAAACGCCTAAGCGCAGTATCAAGAGATTCCTCTATCAACATTAATTTTGTAACATACAATAAATGGGGCTGAAAATTTTCAGCCCCATTATTATGTTATCAATTTACCTTAATCAACCTATCTTGATTCCGGCAAAACCCATAAATGCCATTGCAAGAATACCGGCAGTAATCAATGCAATTGGAACTCCTTGCATACATTTAGGTACTCGAGATATGCTTAGTTGCTCCCTTATTCCTGCAAATATCACAAGAGCAATAGTAAACCCCACAGCTGTCGACACGCTATACACCAACGCCTCCACAAATGCCATATTCTTTTGCACAACAAGAATAGCAACACCTAGCACAGCACAATTAGTAGTGATAAGGGGCAAAAACACACCTAGTGCTTGATAAAGCGCAGGCATTGCTTTCTTCATCACTATTTCAAGCACTTGCACAAGTGCTGCAATCACCAATATAAATACTATCGTCTGCAAAAAGGCCACATTAAAAGGCTCCAGAACATACATCTGCAACAGATAAGTAACAGCCGTTGCTATTACCATCACAAACATCACAGCCATTCCCATCCCCACTGCCGAACTAATACGTTTCGACACTCCTAAGAATGGACATATTCCCAAGAACTGAGCAAATACAATGTTATTAACAAATATCGCTGTAATTATTATCGATAAATATTCCAACATAATTTCCGTCCTCCCCTATCTTTATTTCTGCGCCTTAATATTATTAACTATAGCCAAGAGTAAACCTAACACAATGAATGCCCCGGGAGCGAGTACAAACAAGAGGCTGCCATATACCTCGTCGTATACTACCATATCAAATATCCTGCCTGTTCCCAAAAACTCGCGCAATGCACCAAGTATGGTAAGCGATACTGCAAAACCCAAGCCAACCCCCAAACCATCGCATAACGAGTCAATCACACCATTTTTTGAAGCAAAAGCTTCGGCACGACCAAGCAAAATACAATTCACCACGATAAGCGGAATAAAGATTCCCAATGTTTCATAAAGTAAAGGCATATATGCTTGCATCACCATTTGAAGTACTGTTACAAACGATGCTATAACCACAATAAAAGCAGGTATACGCACTTTATCAGGAATAACATTGCGCAACATCGAAATCACGACATTAGAACACACAAGTACACATAATGTCGCAAGCCCCATACTCATTCCATTCATTGCCGAACTTGTTGTCCCCAATGTAGGGCACATTCCAAGCAGCAACACAAACGTAGGGTTATTCTTTATTGCTGATTCTATTATAAATTTCAACTTATTCATTTCTTTCGCCCTCCTCTCTATTATTTTGCATCATAACAAATGCCTTATATGCATCATTCAAAGCTTCCAAAAATGCTCGCGATGAGATTGTGGCTGCTGTGATTGCATCTACCTGTCCTCCATCTTTCTTCACGCGAACATCATCTCTATTAGGATTCAACCCTATCACATTTTGTGAGCCTTTATCAGTACGAAACCACTCTTGCATTTTCGAACCAAGACCAACTGTTTCAGTATGTTTAAGCACTTTATAATTTCTCACAGTTCCATCTGTTTCAAAACCGCACATCACCACAATTTCTCCACCAAATCCGTTCTTGGTTACACTTTTCACAGCAGCGCCCACCAACTCACCGTTTCGCTTTGCCGGATACACCACTATGTCAATACTATCCTTTGTTCCCGCGTGGGCTTTATACAAAAACTGTTCTTCAAGAGGATTGTTGTCAAATTCGGGAGCCACTTCGCTTATTGCCTGTACTTGTGCTTTTCGTTCGGCTTCAGCTATGGTTTCATTCGTAAGCACATACACTCCTCCAAGTATCAATGCCGCTACAATAGTAATTACACCAAGCGACAGCACCATATTCAACAATGACGATTGTAATTTTCCCATATTAGTTTATCCTCCTTTCTCCAAATTTACGAGGACGGACAAATTTATTGATTAATGGAGTAAAACCGTTCATAATCAATATTGCAAACGATACCCCTTCAGGATATGCTCCCCACAAACGTATCACCATAGTGATAATGCCGATCATCATTCCATACATTACCATTCCACGTCGCGTCATAGGTGAAGTAACATAATCGGTTGCCATAAAAATAGCTCCAAGCATAACGCCACCACTCAAAACCGACATCACAGGATCAACACCTGCTGCCCATGCTATCAACATCACTGTACCTATGATAGATACCGGTATGTGCCAAGAAATTATACCTCGACATAACATAAACACGCCTCCCAATATTAATGCTATGGCACTCACTTCACCCAAGCTGCCACCCATATTACCTATGAATGCATCAACCCAATTCAAACTATCCAAAGCCGATTCACTCATAGCATTTACCACAGATGCACCTGTAGAATTATCCACAACTGTAGCTCCTGTGCTTGTGTCTACTGCAGACATTGCGTTCATCTTCATTTTGCTCAAATAGGTAGCTCCTGTTGTTGCATCAAGATAGCAAGTTCTATTTACCATCGGCAATGGCCACGATGTCATCTGCTGTGGAAATGAAATAAGAAGAAACACACGTCCCAATATGGCAGGATTGAATATGTTCTGACCAAGACCTCCAAACGCATACTTCCCCAACCCTATTGCAACAATACAACCAATGAGAATTATCCATATCGGCAGGTTACTTGGCAGATTCATAGCCAATAAAAGACCTGTTATCACAGCCGAGCCGTTTCCAATGGTCATTTTTCCTCCTATCATAAATCGTTGAATAAGATACTCTACAACGACACAACCTATTACTGATGTGAGTAGTACCACCAATGCTCCAAGCCCGAACAAATACACTGAATACGCCACAGCCGGCATAAGAGCTATCACTACACCCCACATTCTTCGGCTTACACTATCTGATGCGTGTATGTGTGGAGAGCCCGAAACAACTAATCTCTTATTTATCATCATTTTCTAAATATTATCTCTTTTTACGAATCATTTCATTCACTTTAGTCTTGCCTAATCTTATGAAATCAAGCAACGGACGATGTGATGGACACACATATGCGCAACAACCACATTCAATACAATTACGCACCCCATGTTCTTCGAGTTGTTCAAGTTCATTATTCTCGGTCAACGGCATAAGTAGATAAGGTTCAAGACCCATCGGACAATCACGTACACACGCTCCACAACGTATACAAGGTTCCTCTTCTACCCTGCGAGACTCGGTTTCGTTTATAAACAGAATCCCCGACACGCCCTTTATCGTAGGTGTATCAACACTCACGATAGCTCGTCCCATCATAGGTCCTCCAATAATTATTTTTCCTGTATCTTCAGGGATACCGCCTGCAGCCTCTATGACCTTTTTGAGTTGAGTTCCTATATATACTCTGAAGTTACCTGGATTAGCCACACTCTTACCGGTTACTGTTATAATACGACTGATAAGTGGCTCACGCAAACGTACAGCACGATAAATAGCATAAGCTGTAGCCACATTCTGCACAATCACACCAACCGATATTGGCAGCCCTCCAACAGGCACTTCCTTTCCTGTTATTGCCTTTATTAATTGCTTCTCTCCTCCTTGTGGATACTTGGTGAGCAACGATTGAACCTTAATTGACTTATTACCCTTCAATTTACGCTTTAATATTGAAATAGCGTCTTTCTTGTTATTCTCAATACCTATTATAGCCTTCTTCACGCCTGTAGCACGCATTATATATTGCACACCTTCTATAATTTCATCGGCACATGCGAGCATAAGTGCATGGTCATTAGTTAGGTAAGGTTCACATTCAGCTCCATTTATTATCAGCACCTCAGCATGAGAATCGGCAGGTGGAGTGAGTTTCACCTTAGTTGGAAACGCAGCTCCTCCAAGTCCTACGACTCCGGCTTCGGCCACTATATCTTTTATCTCATCGGGAGTAAGCGCAGCCACTTCTTCGTCTGTTCGCGCTTCAGGTTGGTATTCTGCATCAAAAGCTACATCTTCATCGCTTGCCACTATCGTTACAGTGTCGCAAGGATATCCAAATGCAGTTTTCCACTTACCTATACTCTTTACTTTTCCACTGATTGGAGTGTGAACATTGGCGCTCACCACACCATTTGCTTTTGCTATGAGTTGACCACGCTTAACTTGGTCGCCCACTTTCACACAGCACACAGCTATTGCACCTATATGCTGAGAAAATGTTACCACAACTTCTCGAGGAGCCGGTACATCTACAATAGGAGCACCTGCTGTAATCTTATTTTCCGGAATATGAATACCTCCTTTTATGAATGTCCTTAGCATATTACTTTATCCTATTGTTCTTTATTTTCTACTATCGTTGTCTTCTTTACTGGAAAATTAACCGCAATTATTGCATTTCGAGGACACACAGGCACACATTTCTTACACAACTTACACTTAGCATAATCTATATATGCAAGATTATCATCTAACGTGATAGCACCATGCGGACACTCTTTCACACACTTGCCACAACCAATGCATGACACGCTACACTCTTTCATTGCAAGTGCGCCTTTATCTTTATTGGCACAAGCGACATACACACGCATTCCTCGAGGACCTTTATTTCGCAATTCGATGAGTTTACGTGGACACATCTCTACACAAGCACCGCATCCCACACACTTTTCATCATCAATTTCAACAATTCCCTTAATCGGGTTAAGCACCATAGCGCCAAACTTACACGCACTCACACAATCACCACCTCCAAGACATCCATATGCACAACCACGTGCTCCAAGATAGAGAGAATGTTCTATATGACACGATTTCGGACCGTCATAATCCGATTTCTTAGGACGGTTGGCACATGTACCATTACAATGTAGCACAGCAACCTTAGGTGTAGTAGGAGCCACTTTGGCAAGTCCCACGATTGATGCAATTCGAGCCATTGTTTCGGCACTGCTCGATGGACAATGTAATCCTTCAAGCGATTTTGCACAAGCGCATGCCACAGCAAAATCATGGCATCCACTTCTCCCACAACCTCCACAATTAGCTCCGGGTAACAATTCTTCTATTTCAGCTATCTTAGGATTCTCCTTTACAGCAAATTTTTTCGCTGTAAGGAACAACATCAGCGCACTCACTATGCCTATCCCACCTAATATAATAATTGATAATACCACCAAATCCATATTATTTCAATCTTTTTATCACAAAATTAACTTTATTGAATTTAAGTTTATTACTCAGCGCATAAAACAATCCGTAATACACTGCAAGCACTGCTATACCTAAAACACTTCCCCACAATATCGACACTACATACGATAAACCGATAACTACCGATAAAAATAATACACAAGGCAAAAACAAACAGAATAATATAGCTCTCCATTCCAAACTCTGTTCTTCTTCAACTATTACCTTATCACCAATGATTATATCATCATTGGTCATATTTCCACACATAAGTTCAAGCTCATCACCTGTTACGCCACAAATATCACCTAATTTACAACCTTCACACTGATTGCGAGATATTTTCACTCTCACCGAGCCATTCTCCTCTAATTGAGTTACAATTCCTATATGTTTCTTTGTTCCGGTATTCACTGCACTACAATATTGGAAGTGCAAAGTTATCCCTAAATACTTAATTAAAGAAATTTTTCCGTAATTATTTTTTTGTTCTAATTCTCTTATTTATCACCTATTTTTCCTCAAAAGTACTATTAGCAAATCATCCACAGCGACAATTCGCCGAATATACCGATAATATGTGATTATTCTTATTCTCTTTGATGTTTTACTTAAATCATCGTCCTCTACTTTTCTTTGTCAAAAACACTTCAAGTTTTTTTATATCAGTGTTCTTCTGCACCACTCTATAACTTCGGTCAAGAAGATATAACACCGGCAAACTTGGCAAATCATACAACTCGCGATTGGTTATTGTCATACTTTCATCACAAGCATCAATCCATTCAATAGGTAAGGTTTGAACTTGCCATTGTTCTTTTACACCCTCAACACACACAGAGAGCACCTTCAACACACCATCATCAATAGCCTTATTAATTGCAGGCGACGAAATCATTTCTTCCTTCATCTTTTTGCAACCATCACAAGAGGGATCATTAAAATATATTAAAATATAATCCGATTTCACAGTATAAAGAGTTCCTCTTTTACCTCCTTTCATCACATAACTGAAATTTGCTGCTTTATGCCCCACCCTATTTTTCATTGATGTTGCAAGTGCATACCTCAATCGCTCTTTCTCTTCAGTAGGCACATTTGGAGAAACCAACAACTGATTCAGTGCTACAATATATAATTCCTCATCATAAAGTGGAGATTCTGCTTCATAAAGATATTTAGAGGTCAAGTCAATAAAATACACAAGCATTTCTGAATTTACACTTGCGCCATCATACATTTTAGCAAAAGCTTCATCTTTTTTCGTCACATAAGGCATTATGCTCAAAAAATTCGAAAACCCCTGTTCCGTAACATCAGCATTGCCTATCAATTTCTTATCACCAAAATTAAAATTCTCCCAATAATGTACTGCAAGATAATTCGCCCTATCGGTAGGCTCGGTAAGCATTCCTGGCACACTCGGCAAAGCAAACTTTTTCTCTTGTGCAATCATCACATACCACACCATCATTATTATCACCAAAAGAAAATATCTTGCTGTTCTCATCATCATCTTTTTTATCATTCCAACAACAAAAATACATTTTTTCCTTAACAAAAAAAAGCGTCGAGTAAAAAATAACTCGACGCTCATAGTATTAAATCAATTCTTGGATTACTTCTTTGAAAGTTTTTCTTTCAATGCAGCAAGTTCTTCGATATCACCAAGAGTTGTCTTTTCCATTGCAGTAGCTGCATTAGCTTCTTCAGCCTTAGCTTCAGCCTTAGCAGCCTTCTTAGCAGCTTTCTTCACTTCAGCCTTAGCTTCATCTTCGAAAATACGGCTGTGTGAAAGAATGATGCGCTTAACTTCCTTGTTGAATTCGATAACCTTGAAGTTCAATGTTTCATTAGCTGTAGCTTGTGAACCATCTTCTTTTACAAGGTGCTTAGGAGTAGCAAAACCTTCTACACCATGAGGAAGAGCGATTACTGCACCCTTGTCAAGAAGTTCGATTATAGTACCTTCGTGAACACTACCCACTGTGTAAACTGTTTCAAATACGTCCCATGGATTTTCTTCAAGTTGCTTGTGACCAAGGCTCAAGCGACGGTTTTCCTTATCGATTTCAAGAACTTGAACTTCGATTTCAGAACCGATTTGAGTAAATTCAGATGGGTGCTTGATTTTCTTAGTCCAAGAAAGGTCGCTAATGTGGATAAGGCCATCTACACCTTCTTCAAGTTCTACGAATACACCGAAGTTAGTGAAGTTGCGAACCTTAGCAGTGTGCTTAGAACCTACAGGATAAGTTTCTTCGATCTTTTCCCATGGATCAGCCTTTAGTTGCTTAATACCAAGCGACATCTTACGTTCATCACGATCAAGAGTAAGAACTACTGCTTCAACTTCATCACCCACCTTCATAAAGTCTTGAGCTGAACGTAGGTGTTGTGACCATGACATTTCGCTAACGTGGATAAGACCTTCTACACCTGCAGCGATTTCTACAAATGCACCATAATCAGCCATAACCACTACCTTACCCTTAACTGTATCACCTACCTTAAGTTCTGCATCAAGTGCGTCCCAAGGATGTGCTTGAAGTTGCTTCAAACCAAGAGCGATGCGCTTCTTTTCGTCATCGAAATCAAGGATAACAACGTTCAACTTTTGATCAAGAGCAACGATTTCTTCTGGGTGATTTACGCGACCCCAAGAAAGGTCGGTAATATGGATAAGACCATCTACGCCACCAAGGTCGATGAATACACCGTAAGTAGTGATGTTCTTAACTGTACCTTCAAGTACTTGACCCTTTTCAAGTTTAGCAATAATATCTTTCTTTTGTTGTTCAAGTTCAGCTTCGATAAGAGCCTTGTGTGAAACAACAACATTCTTAAATTCTTGGTTGATTTTAACCACCTTGAATTCCATAGTCTTGCCTACGAATACATCGTAGTCACGGATTGGCTTAACGTCGATTTGAGAACCTGGAAGGAATGCTTCAATTCCGAATACGTCAACAATCATACCACCCTTAGTGCGACACTTAACATAACCCTTGATTACTTCGTCAGCTTCAAGAGCAGCGTTCACGCGATCCCAGCTCTTAGCTGCACGTGCCTTACGGTGTGAAAGAAGAAGTTGACCCTTCTTGTCTTCTTGGTTTTCAATAAATACTTCTACTACGTCTCCTACCTTAAGGTCTGGATTGTAGCGGAATTCGTTGAATGGAATAATACCGTCCGACTTGTAGCCGATGTTAACTACTACCTCACGTTTGTTAAGTGCGATAACAGTACCTTCAGTTACATCTTTGTCCTTGATAGTGTTCAAAGATTCGTCATAAGTTTTTACCAATTCTTCTTGGCTCTTATCGCCAAATGTTTCGCCTTTAGCATAGGCATCCCAATCGAAATCTTCGATTGGAGAGTTTTTAATTTCGCTCATCTAATTAGTTAATAAAAAAAGTTAATAATCTCTTACCAGCTCTCATCGCTGGTCATTCAAAATGCAAAGGTAAGCATAATTTCCTATTCCACAAGTACTTTTACTTAATTATTTTTCTTTTTTTATTGATACAAGGCTATTAACTATCACACTCACACTACTCATTGCCATTGTTGCACTTGCTATCATCGGATTTAGTAAGAATCCACACACAGGGTACAATACTCCGGCTGCCACAGGCACTCCTATCAAATTATAAATAAATGCCCAGAATAGATTTTGATGAATGGTGCGCACAATTCGTTTCGACAACGCTATTGCCTCCGGTATCTTGGTTAAATCATTTCGCACTATTGCCATTTTTGCAATATCAAGGGCGATATCACTACCTTGCCCCATTGCAATCCCAACATCTGATTGCGCAAGTGCAGCACTATCGTTTATTCCGTCGCCTACCATTGCTACTCGGTGTCCTTCGCTTTGTAGTCGTCTCACAAATTCGGCTTTATTTTGCGGTAGCAGTGATGCCTCGTAGTATTGCAAACCCACTTGTCTCGCCACAGCTTCGGCTGTAACTCGATTATCTCCGGTGAGCATATAAACATTGATTCCCATTTCGTGCAGTCGTGCCACAGCCTCTGCCGACGTTGGTTTCACCTTGTCGGTAATTGCAACCAAAGTAAGTGAACGTTCCGTATCGGCAAGCCACACCACAGTTTTCGCCTCTTCCTCGAGTTCATTTGCTCTTACCTCCAAATCATATTCCATTTTCACGCCGTGCGACTTCAAGAACTTGGCATTTCCCACATAATAAGTATTTCCTTCAACTACGCCTTTAACTCCACCTCCAATAATGGTTTCAAAATCCTTAATTGACACATTTTTCGCATTGATTTGTCTGAAA
The DNA here is from genome assembly GCA_015061055.1 of Bacteroidales bacterium. Lineage (GTDB taxonomy): Bacteria > Bacteroidota > Bacteroidia > Bacteroidales > Muribaculaceae > RGIG4576. The sequence continues at coordinate 22,303 of SUXH01000021.1, read as the reverse complement.
TGTCGCACGATAGCTTCAGCAAGTGGGTGTTCAGAGTGCATTTCAAGACTATACAGCACATCGGCGCATAAATCCACATCGACATCTTTTCCATACACCACATCGGCAACTTCAGGGTGTCCGTCGGTTATCGTCCCGGTCTTGTCAAGCACCACTACATCTATTTTCTTTGCAATTTCAATACTTTCTGCATCTTTTATAAGGATTCCTCGCTCAGCACAATTCCCTATGCCTACCATTATTGCCGTAGGAGTAGCAAGACCCAGCGCACAAGGACAGGCTATTATCACCACTGTCACAAATGCGAGAACGCCTCGCACCACGCCTTCATCACCCCCACAAACACTCCATACCACAAACGAGATCAACGCAACCGACACTATCACAGGCACAAACACACCTGCCACCTTGTCCACAACTCGCTGTATTGGAGCTTTGCTTCCTTGAGCCTCTTTCACAAGTTTTATTATCATCGAGAGCATAGTGGTAGCACCCACTTTCGTTGCTCGCATCTTGAACGTTCCTTTTTGATTTATTGTTCCGGCAAACACCTCACTTCCTTCCTTCTTCTCTTGCGGAATCGATTCGCCCGAGAGCATACTCTCATCTACATACGATACACCACTCTCCACTTCACCATCTACAGGAATCTTCTCCCCTGGTCGAACAGCCACCACATCACCCACTTTGATATATTCTATCAGTGTTTCGCGCAAATCCCCGCTTTCGGTTACCACCATCGCTGTTTTTGGTACAAGCCCCATCAGTTTTTTTATGGCTACCGACGCTTTACCCTTTGCACATTCTTCGAGTGTTCTTCCTATCATAATGAACACTACTATCATACTCGATGCCTCGAAATACACATGTGGCTCTACGCCTCTTTTTATCCAGAATTCGGGATATACCATATTAAACACACTGAATACATACGACACCCCCACACTCAACGCCACAAGTGTATCCATATTTGCAGTTTTCTGCATTAACTGCTTCCACGCATTCACAAAGAATCCTCTACCAAAATAGAACACCACCGGCGCCGCAAGCACTGCCATTATCACATCGGCATAAGGGATATTACGAAACACCATCGCAAGCAACATCACAGGCAACGACAATGCTACCGACCACGCCACATTATTTTTCAGCTCTTTATATCTTGCTTGCTCTTTTTCTTCTACTTCTTGTTCAGCCTCTTTGCCTCCCGACACTATTAGCTGAAAGCCCATATTCCCCACCACTTCAGCAAGTTTTTGTGGCGATTGCATTTCGGCATCATAGACTATTCTTACATTACCGGCAGCCAGATTAACGGCACAACTATCCACCCCTGCTTGCCGTCCGAGCACCTTCTCTATGCGCGCTGCACAAGCAGCACACTGCATTCCCACCACCGGAAACACAACACTTATTTTATTTTTAATTTCATTAGCCATATCAATCTAACACAACTTTTATTCTATGTAACTTCAACTTCTGCAAATTTAATGTTTTTTACTTCAATAACAATATTTTTCGTACCTTTGCTCCCATGAAACGTATATTTTTAACTTTCAGTCTCACACTATGCTGTTTGATAGTATGGGCTATTGATTATGACAAAGAATTTGCAAGAGTTGGATTCATTGATATCCAACAGATAGATAGTACAATTGTAGTGGACTTGAAGTATTCTTCTACCGACAATTTTATGGGAATCAATATGTATGGCGACTTACACAAAGCTTATCTTCGTCCTGAAATTGCAAAAAAAGTAGCAAAAGCACAAAAATTACTTAAAGAGATAAATTCTGATTATTCATTGATTATTTATGATGCGGCACGCCCCATAAGTGCACAAAAATCAATGTTCAACAAAGTTAAGGGTACAAAATATCAACGCTACGTAGCCAATCCTTATAATGGTGGCGGGCACCACAACTTTGGCTGTGCTGTCGATCTTACAATTTTATATCAAGGTAAACCGGTGGATATGGGTACCGACTTCGATTCATTCAGCACTCTATCTCACATAGACAATGAAGATACCAATCTTAAAAACGGGACTTTAAGCAAAGAAGCTTACAACAACCGAAAACTCCTACGTTCCATTATGAAGAAAGTGGGATTCAACACCGAACGCTGTGAATGGTGGCATTATGATTGTTATCGTATCAAGTATGCACGACAGAATTTCCCATTACTCGATTTCTAAACCACTACATTGGGTCTACATCATAGTATAGGATAACTTGTTTCATTCGGCTATCCACATTGAGCATATCCTCATATATTCTACGAAGTATTACCTTCACCTTAGGCATCGATGCTTCATTTTCCATCTTTAGCACTATTTGTCTAATATAAAATGTTTGAACACGTGCCACCATCGGAGCTTCAGGCCCAAGCACTCGATGCTTGAACACTTGACGCAACATATTGCTATATCTCACCGACAACTCATTAAGCACCCTTTCATCACGATGCTTTAAATACACATTTATAATCTTTGAAAACGGAGGATAATTAAATTTCTCACGTTCTCCGAGTTCATAACGATAAAATCCAAGATAATCGTGCGACTTCACAAATCCTATCACAGGGTGACGCACATCACTGGTTTGAATTATCACTCTTCCCTGCTTATTTTTGCGTCCGGCACGTCCGCTCACTTGCTCCATCATATCGAACGCACGTTCATCTGAACGAAAATCAGGAAAATTTATCATTATATCGGCATTTAAGATTCCCACCGTACTCACTCCTGCAAAATCCAATCCCTTGGTTACCATTTGTGTACCTACAAGCACATTCTTTTTGCCCGATGAAAAATCTTCAATAAGCTTCTCATAACTATTTTTATTACGAGTAGTATCAAGATCCATTCTTGCAATCTTATCATTAGGGAACACAGCCTCCACTTCGTCCTCTATGCGTTCGGTTCCATATCCCACTATTTCAATATCGGTCATTTTACAAGCCGGACACACCGTAGGCAATTGCATAGTATATCCGCAATAATGGCATGAAAGTGTGCGCAAGTTCTTATGATAAGTAAGCGAAACATCACAATTTTCACACTTCGGAATCCATTCACACTGCTTACATTTCACCATAGGTGCATAACCTCGACGATTTTGAAACAAAATTACCTGTTCACCGGCTTCAAGACTCTCACGACACAACCTGATAAGACGACCCGAAAACATCCCATTCATTTCTTTCTTGCGACGGGCTTCACGTGTATCCACTACTTCCACTTCTGGCATTTCTATATCTTCATAGCGAGTCAGCAGTGACACCAGTCCATACTTCCCTATTTCAGCATTATGATACACCTCAACTGCCGGAGTAGCCGACCCCAACAAGGTTTTTGCTCCATGCATCGATGCAAGCATTATAGCTGCATTGCGACCATTATAACGTGGTGCGGGATCTTGTTGTTTGTAGCTTGTATCATGCTCCTCATCTACTATCACAAGCCCAAGATTGGCAAATGGCAAGAACACCGACGATCGCACTCCTATCACCACACAAGGTTCATTGCTGTGCAACAACTTCTTCCAAATGTCCACTCGCTCATTATCCGAAAACTTGGAATGATATATCAGTAACCTATCACCAAACACAAGTTGCAATCGTTGTGTCAATTGTGTTGTCAGTGCAATTTCAGGCACAAGATACAACACTTGATGACCATTATTCAATACTTCATCTATAAGATGTACATATATTGAAGTCTTTCCGCTCGAAGTTACTCCATGCAACAATGTAATATTCTTTTCCCTGAACGAATCACGTATTTCATGCAACGCACGAACTTGCTCTTTACTCAGGTTTGGTTTGTCTTGCACTCTATTCACCCTATTTGCAAAACGATTTATCTCTTTTTTATATAGTTTTAAGATTCCTTTTCCTATAATACCATTAAGAACAGCCGTCGATACATCGGCACGAGCTAACAATTCTTGCTTTTTCACCTCACGCGGTTCGCCACTTTGTAGCCATCGTGACAAATCAAGATACGCAAGCAACAAAGCCTCTTGTTTGTTGCTGCGATGCACCATATCAAAGTAGCGATGCAATCCAGCTTCATCACCATGTTCAAGATTTAGTGACACGCACACCTCAGTCTTTGCTCGATACGTATCCACCACCTTTTCGGCAACATATATCGCATCTTTTTCAAGCATTCGACTCACCACTGCTTCCACATTCTTAAATCCTGTTGCATTGGCTATATCCTTCAGTTGTACCTTGTCGCGCGACGTCGCCAATTCATATATTATTCGTTCCCTTTCTGATAGTTTACATTCTTCCGTATCTTCGTAGTCGGGATTTGCTGTAATTACAGTTTCACTTTCCACTTTTAACCCTGCAGGAACAGCAGCTTTATACACCTCGCCCGGCGAACACAAATAATATTCCGATATCCACGACCAAAATTTCAGTTGTGGATGACGCACAATAGGTTTTTCATCAAGCACCGACACAATATCTTTTACCTCATAGCCTTGGGGGGCGTTATGATGTACCAACACCACTATCGCAGTATAAAATTTCTTCCTTCCAAAAGGTACAAGGACACGACTACCTATCTTAACATCTTCCACTAACTCGGGAATACGATAAGTAAACGTGCTATAAAGTGGCAATGGCAAAATAACATCGACAAATTGTGTCATACTCTCTTTACTATTGATATATTTCCTATTATTGTTCTCTTTGCCAAAATTACAAATAATTCCAGCAACACACAAACCTTTACCCGACAAAAAAAAGCAGATGTAGCAAAACCACTACATCTGCAATATATTTAATTTATATACTCTTAAACTCTTAGAAAAAATAAGTACATGCTAGCTTCCAAGTGCGGTTCTTGCCAATATAATCATCTAGTTGCTTGGTCTTAACCGAATAACTAAGACCCCAGCTATAACTTGCATTCACCTGCAACTTACGCAATATTTCAAATCCAATACCGGTATCTAAGCCAAATTCACCACCGGGATATTTAATTGCAGGAATATCACTATGACCTACAAGGAATGAGAACTCAGGACCCACAAAAAGTATTGGCATAAGAGTATTTTCAAAACCACCCAATTTCTTGAATTTAAACTTCAAGTGAATAGGTATCTCAATATAGTGCAACACACAATTTTCTTTATCATAGCCTTGAGAAGCCCACACAGGACGTTCTCCCAAATGCAATTTTGCGCCACGTTGTGTATACAACACACTTGCATCAAAACCGAAACCTATGCCGGGCATCATCAATTCTCCCATTACACCTGCAGTAGCACCCACATTTTGATCTACTTTAAACAACTTTTGATCAAACTTAATACTTGTCAAGTCGGCTCCTACAGTCACACCCCAACGTCCTTGTGCCACAGCTATGCTTGAGCTAAAAAATGCCACACATAGCACTACCAATGAAATTATTTGTTTCTTCATTTTTTATTATTTCTATTCAAATTCTTATGCAAAGCTAAGATATTTTATTGTAACCACAAAAAAATCGGCATCTCCACCTCTTATTTATAAGGTAAAAACGCCGATTTTTAATCTTTATTTAAATATTTAGAACAAATAAGCTGCAGTTATTGTCCAATAACGATTCTTTCCTTCAATTCCTGCTTCGTTAACAGTTGCGCCAAGATATTCCACTGCTTTTGTCATACCAAAGCTATAACTTCCACTCAATTGCAAATGATTGAACAATTCAACTCCAAGACCTAAGTTCAATGCAATATCGCACTTTTGACTCTTTATAAAATCTTCAATTTCGCTTTTGCCCATCTTAAACGCAAAACTTGGACCGGCAAAGATATAAGGAGTTACAACATTCCCAACAACAGGCAAGCCAAGTTTGTACTTCAAGTTAATAGGAATCTCAATATAATCACGATTCATCTTATTTCCCAAACCGTCTTCAATAGCATCTCTATGAACATACATCAACGATGCATCAAATCCAAGATTCACCACAGGTACAGTAAATTCCACCATAAGACCACCTGTAAAACCTGCTTGATTATCATTGTTAGTAAAATCGTTTAGGATTTCTTCGCTAAAGTGAATGTTATTCAATGCCACACCTGCCTTTACACCCCACTTCAAACCACCTGCCGATGCAGACAAACTCATTGCAACCACTGCAACTGCAACAAGAAATAGTCTCTTAAAATTCTTCATAATTAATTTCTTTTTATTAAACATTTATTGATTTTTTCATCTTTTCTGTACAAATATAAGCAGTTTTTCATAATTTACAACTATGATTTATGTAATAATAACAAAATTATGCTCGAAATTACTTAACTTTGCAACACTATGGACGAAAATACAAAATTAAGAATAGAAGAAGACATTGTAAAAATGCTCCGTACCGTTTTCGACCCTGAAATACCGGTTGATGTTTACAGTCTCGGACTTATATATAATATAGATGTGCAAGAAAACGGGAACGTGCGCATCGATATGACTTTAACTGCTCCTTCATGTCCGGCTTCAGAATTCCTTATGGAAGACATCCGTATGAAAGTGGAAAGTGTTGAAGGTGTAAAAAATCTTGATATTCAACTCGTTTTCGAGCCCGAATGGAACAAAGATATGATGAGTGAAGAAGCAAAACTCGAACTCGGATTTCTATAATTTTTTTCAACAAACTCACATTCCCTCTATGACAAAAAACGTATATTTCCTTTCCGACCTTCACCTGGGTGCGTCCTACCTTAAAAACCAATTAGAATGCGAAAAGCGTGTGGTACGTTTCCTTGATTCTATCAAGGACAAGGCAAGTGAAATATACTTACTTGGCGACATACTTGATTATTGGTATGAATACAAGTATGTTGTACCTAAAGGATACGTTCGTTTTTTCGGCAAACTCGCCGAGCTTGCCGATAGTGGAATAAAAATCTATTGGTTCATCGGCAATCACGATATATGGATATTTGACTACTTACCTAAAGAACTTGGCATACAAGTCATCGATGGTATTGAAGTTAAAGAAATACTCGGAAAACGGTTTTTCCTTAATCATGGTGATGCTGTTGGAAAGCGCAAGCCCTCATTCTTATTTATAAGGTGGTTGTTTCGCAATAAAGTGTGTCAATTTCTGTATTCAATTTTGCCATCACGCCTCACAATACCTTTCGCACATAGTTGGTCGAATCATAGTCGCAATTCAGAAAACGGCGACTGTTCAAACTCTGCACTGCAAAATCTTACCGATTTTGTAAAGGAGCATTCTAAGACCAATCCCGACATTAACTACTACATATTCGGGCATCTACATATAATTGCAAATGATAAAATTAACAACAATACATTTTGCATAGTTTTAGGAGATTGGATTGACAAGTTTTCCTATGCTGTATTTAATGGTCAAAACATATCAATCGAACATTTCAGCGAATAGCAACAACTATCATTTTGCTACAAGCACGCCCCAGTTACACAAAAAGCACAACACTATTACCATTAAAACAGCTCAATTCAGCATCAATTTACTTTCATTCTGAAAAGCAAATTAAATTCACGTTAAGCTGAAAAAAATGGAATTTTCTCTCGCCAAGCAACATTTTAACATTCTTTAAATATTCAAAAATATACACACTACTATTCTTTAAATCAATCACTTACACAAATCACACAATTATTCATTTTCATTGTATATTCAAAAACATATTTTAAAACATATTTTTTTATTTGCTACAAGCCAAAACATTAATTTATATTTGTGGCACAAACCTAAAACAATCTTTTTTACCTTAAAAATTATACCTATTGAAGACCTTAAAAGCGACTTTGTGAAAAAGTCGCTTTTTTGTATTCAATTACACTTGTTTTTAATCTCAGTTTTTATTTATTTTGCAAGAAAAAGTTTAAAAGAATGACTAAATATGCTATTATAGTTGCAGGGGGAAAAGGTTCTCGTTTCGGTAGCGACACACCAAAACAGTTTTTACCGCTCAATGGGACTCCGATACTTATGCACACCATTAATCGTTTCAACGAATGTAATTGTAAGATTATCGTTGTGCTACCCGAATCACAAATAAGCCATTGGAAACAATTATGCTACAAGCACTCATTTTCCATTCCTCATCTTATAATAGCCGGGGGACAAACTCGTTTCCACTCTGTAAAAAATGCTATTGATTCCATAACACCTGCCGAATGCGACCTTATTGCCATTCACGACGGGGTACGCCCACTCGTCAGCAAAAACATTATTGACGAAGCATTCGACATTGCATTAACCAAAGGCTCTGCAATACCGGCAATCGAACTCACCGATTCTATTCGACAACTCTACAACAATAGTACATCAAAAGCATTACCTCGCGCTTCATTACGCGCAGTACAAACGCCTCAAACGTTCCAAGCTTTACTGATAAAAAAAGCATACGACACTCCTTTTTCCGATGATTTTACCGATGACGCATCTGTAGTAGAAGCTCTCGGACACAACATAACCCTAACAAACGGTAGTTCTAAAAACATTAAAATAACCCACTCTATCGACCTCATTATAGCCGAAGAGATCCTCAAAAATGAATAACATTTTATTAACCGACATAAAATTCCTTAAAGGCGTTGGTCCCAAGCGTGCCGAAATACTCGGTAAGGAACTTGGAATACACACCTACTACGATTTGCTGTATCACTTACCATTCAGATACATCGATAAGACTCACATACACACCATTAAAGAAATCTCGGGGGATATGCCCTCAATTCAACTAAAAGGTCGTTTCTTCACTTTCACCACCCAAGGAGAAGGCGCACGCAAACGCCTTCATGCTTTGTTCACCGATGGAACAGGCAACATCGAGATTGTGTGGTTCAACTCAGTGAAACGTATGAAAGAATCACTTTCTGTCGGTAAAGAATACATAATTTTCGGCAAACCTACTCTTTTCAACAATCGTTACAGCATTTCACATCCTGAAATTGAGGACTACAAACCAAACAGCGAATCTCAAGGTCTACGCGGGATATACACCCTCACCGATAAAATGAGAAATAGCAACTTCTCTTCACGCACATTCCAACAACTCGAAGACTCTTTGCTATCTACTATCAAAAACATTGATGAAACACTGCCTAAATTCATTTTAGACCAATATAAGTTGATGGGGCTTCACGAAGCTCTATACAACATTCATAAGCCTCAATCTATTCACGATTTACAAAGAGCACAATTAAGGCTTAAATTTGACGAATTGTTTTTCCTTCAGCTAAATATCCTCCGATATGCCAAATCTCGTAACAGCAAAATCTTAGGACACAAATTCGAACACATTGGCGACTTCTTCAATAATTTCTACAACAATGCTCTCCCCTTTCCTCTCACAGGAGCACAAAAGAGAGTTATCAAAGAAATAAGACGTGACGTTGGCAGTGGACGACAGATGAACCGACTCTTACAAGGAGATGTAGGAAGCGGAAAGACGCTTGTTGCGGTAATGTCAACCCTAATTGCGCTCGACAACGGCTATCAAGCTTGCATCATAGCACCCACCGAAATTCTTGCTTCACAGCACTACATTTCAGTAAGCGAAATGCTTTCAACAATAGGAGTAAACATAGCTCTTCTCACCGGTTCCACAAAAAAATCGGAACGAGAAAGGATTCACGAACAATTGATGAATGGAGAACTCGATATTCTTATAGGTACACACGCAGTCCTTGAAGACACAGTAAATTTCAACAATCTCGGACTTGTTGTTATAGACGAGCAACACCGTTTTGGAGTCGCACAACGAGCAAAGATGTGGCAAAAAAACACAACACCACCTCACATTCTCGTTATGACTGCAACACCTATACCACGCACTCTCGCTATGACTGTCTATGGAGATCTTGATGTTTCCGTCATCGACGAATTGCCTCCCGGCAGAAAACCCGTTACCACAGTACTGCGTTTCGACGAACACCGCCAAATGGTATATCGATTCATTGGCGAGCAACTTAAACTTGGACGACAAATATACATCGTATATCCTCTGATACAAGAAAACGAAAAACTTGACCTACAAAATCTTGAAGAAGGATATAACACCATTCGAGAAACTTTCCCGAGTTATAGGGTGTGCTTTGTCCATGGAAAAATGCGGCCTGCCGAAAAGGAACATCAGATGCAACTTTTCGTTACACACCAAGCACATATTATGGTGGCAACCACTGTAATAGAGGTAGGCGTAAACGTTCCTAATGCCTCAGTTATGGTCATTGAAAATGCTGAACGATTCGGACTCGCTCAGTTACACCAACTAAGAGGACGTGTGGGGCGTGGAGCCGATCAATCTTACTGCATACTGATGTCTCACCAAAAACTCAGCAAAGACACACGACATCGTCTTAATGTAATGACCAACACTAACGATGGTTTTATTGTGGCCGAAGAAGATATGAAACTGCGAGGACCGGGTGATATGGAAGGTACACAACAAAGCGGTATTTCATTCAATCTTAGAATTGCAAATCTGGCCCACGACGGACAGATAGTACAATTAGCTCGTGATATAGCAAACGAAATTATTGACAAAGACCCTACATTATCTTTGCCCGAGAATCAAACTCTTACACGCCAATTGTCTTTTTTATTCCAAAAACAAGCAAATTGGAGTTTAATCAGTTGAATACGACACTGATAAGTTCTTTACCACATCCTCAAAAAGTTAATAATTCATAAAAATAAAATCTCTACATACCCAAAATATCCCTGATACTCAACAATTTAGCTAAAAATTCAACAATCAAACCAATCTTAAATAGCTGAAAATCAAACTTTTTCTTGTTTTTAATTCAAAAATAATTCCTTACCTTTGAAAAAAATTAATATTGACGTATACCCTAAACTAAAATCATTGTGGAAAAGACCTTAGTTATACTAAAACCATCCGCTATGGGACGAGGAATCGCCGGTGAAGTTATTGACCGTTTTATCAAAAAGGGACTTATCATTGCAGGGATGAAACTAATTCAGCTCAACGATGAGTTACTTGATGAGCATTACGCTCACTTGAAGGATCGCCCTTTTTTCAATAGAATAAAGACATCAATGAAGGCATTACCGGTAATCGTCATGTGTCTAAAGGGTATTGATGCAGTGCAAGTAGTTCGCTCTATGACAGGAGCAACCAATGGTAGAAATGCAACTCCAGGTACTATTCGAGGCGACTATAGTATGGGACAAGAAAACATAATTCATGCTTCCGACACTTCGGAAAATGCAGTTATCGAAGTTGCACGATTCTTCAAACCCGAAGAAATCTTTGATTACACTCCTGCAGCAATGCATTTGCTTTATGCCGACGATGAGTTATAATACGTCACACAACAACTAAATCAGGAACAAAAAAGCATGAATTTAAAAAAGATTTTAATCATAGGATTTACTGCTGTTTCAACCATTTTGTTAACACAAAATATTGAAGCTCAAAATTTGCAGTCTGTTTCATCATACAACAACACACACGCAAGACTTCTTGCATCACAATCCAAGGTACAAGATCAAATAAAACTTTACGAAACAGAAGAACTTGCCAACAAATGGTTGGAAGAAGAAGAACCTGAAATGGACATCTACACCGAAGGTTGGGATAGTCGCTTGGTTAATCCATACGACCAATCTAAAGTACCCGACACTAAGGTTATTGATGTTAGCAAATTCGCTATTCCTTGCCCAGGTAGAGTAACATCCCCTTATGGATATCGCCCACGATTCCGTCGTATGCACAAAGGCGTCGACCTAAAACTTAACACAGGCGACACTGTATATGCAGCTTTTAGCGGACGCGTTCGACTAACCAATTACGAGCGTCGCGGATACGGCTATTACATCATATTACGTCACGAAAACGAACTCGAAACAGTATATGGGCACTTGTCTAAATTCCTCGTTAAAGACGGAGAAGACGTGAAAGTAGGTCAGCCAATTGCACTTGGTGGCAATACAGGACGTAGTTTTGGAGCACACCTACACTTCGAAACTCGCTATATGGGTTATGCTATAAATCCTGCAGCCATTTTTGACTTTACAAACAAAACCACCCATACCGACAGCTACACATTCGACAAAAAGTCATTCAAAAAATCACGTAACTATTCACCATCTTCTAAATACAAATCTAGCAAGAACAACTACAAGGGCAAAAGCACATACCGAATTCGCAAAGGAGACAGCCTCGGTAAAATTGCCGCTCGTAACGGCACAACTGTAGCAAAACTTTGTCGCCTGAACGGATTGAGCAAAACTTCAACCTTACAAGTAGGTAAAGTAATTCGAGTGAGATAAACAAACATCAAATCAAAATAAAAGATAAAAGCAACAAAGTGTACTTTGTTGCTTTTATCTTTTATTATTCCAATAATCTTTTCAACTCGTGAAGAGTAGGATTTTCCGCAATCACTCGCCCCGATTTATCGAGCAATAGTGTTTTCATTCCATTTTTCAGCCCATAACGGAAATAAACCTTCGATTCAATTCCATTACAATCATAAAATTGCTTTGCATCATCAAGTCCATCAATTTTAACCATTTCATTATAAACTCCATATGAGCGGTCAAAATTCACTGCTACATAGTCCACTCCTTTCAAATTTCGCACATTACGGTCATACACCACATTTGCAATGCGTGATTCCGCATCGGTCGAAGTCCAAAAAGCAAGCAACACGTAACGCCCTTTTTTCTGCTGCAGTTCCATTGTATTATCCCCGTTTTCAATCACAAAGTTTGGAGCAATATACCCTAAACGTACGCCAACAGGATTAGAACTACTTCCAGCAAAGAAAACAAGAAACAGACAAGCTAACGCAAATGTCAATAGCGTTTTCTTCATATCTTCCTTTTTAAGTCATCAATTAGGCTTACTCGAGCAATCTCCATCGCTCACGCCTCGCCGAGTTTCGGCTATAGTTACCATCGAGTATACTTTTTTTCCACACGACAGCATCTTTTGTCGATGCAAAGATAATACAAAATATTTTATTACACAAATCACAACCCACGATAAGTCATTACAACACACTGAAATACAAACACTTATTCAATAAGCATAAAGCATAAATTTTAACATTTAAACACATTTTTGGTTTTAGTGTTAAAATTGCGATTTCATCGCTTTATTTCATCACATTCCCCCTTGCCAATAACTATTTTTTTAACATTAATCACATCTGCATAAAGCATAAAATTAAAAATGTAACCCACAATAAATAAAAGTTCTAAAAATTATGATTATCTTTGAGAAACTTTACATATTAATTGATTATGAGCACTGAGCAAAACAAATTCGAACTAATCCTTATCAACATAGCAGGAGAAGATCGCCCTGGTCTCACTTCCGCCCTCACCGAAATTCTCGGAACACACGACGCATCTATCCTCGACATAGGTCAAGCCGACATTCATCACACTCTTTCACTAGGTATCCTATTTAAGACCACAAGCGAAAAAAGTGGTACAATAATGAAAGAGCTACTTTTCAAAGCAAGCGAAATGAATGTAACCATTCGTTTCTCACCTATCACTTTCGAAGCTTACAACAATTGGGTATCTCGACAAGGCAAACATCGTTGGATCATTACCATTCTCGGAAGAAGAATCACAGCAAAACAAATCGCTGCCGTTTCTAAAGTTGTCGCACAGCAAAACCTCAACATTGATGCCATACAACGCCTCACAGGACGTATGCCACTTCACGAAGGCGAAGAAGCTATGAACAAATCATGCATAGAATTTTCCGTACGAGGCACCCCTACCGACAAGGCAACTATGCAAAAAGAGCTTATGGAACTAGCCTCAACACTCGATTTTGATGTTTCAATGCAAGAAGACACTATATATCGCCGTAGCCGACGATTAATATGCTTCGATATGGATTCCACACTAATCGAAACCGAAGTTATCGACGAACTCGCAATCAAAGCCGGTGTGGGAGATCAAGTAAAAGCCATCACCGAAGCAGCTATGCGTGGTGAAATCGATTTCAAAGAAAGTTTCACACAACGAGTAGCGCTGCTAAAAGGTCTCGATGCAAGCGTAATGCAAGACATAGCCGAAAACCTGCCTATGTCCGAAGGTATCGAACGACTTATGTCGGTTCTCAAACGAACAGGATACAAAATCGCCATTCTATCGGGAGGATTCACCTATTTCGGGAATTATTTAAAACAGAAATTTGGTATCGATTACGTTTACGCCAACGAACTTGAAATCGAAGACGGAAAACTTACCGGGCGCTATGTTGGCGAGATTGTTGACGGCAAACGTAAAGCCGAACTATTAAGACTTCTTGCTCAAGTAGAAAACGTAAACATAGCACAAACTATTGCCGTAGGCGATGGAGCCAACGACCTTCCTATGCTTTTAACAGCCGGACTTGGCATTGCCTACCATGCAAAACCTAAAGTAAAAGCAGGTGCAAAGCAGAGCATTTCAACTATAGGCATCGATGGTGTGTTATATTTTATGGGATTCAAAGACTCATTTATCACCGACAACAACACATATCAATAACCATCATTTAAGCTCCAACAATATGAAGAGGTTTCTCATCAACATCATTGCATTACTACTTACTGCAAACATCGCCTACACTCAATCAATAGGACTCGTTCTCAGCGGTGGCGGTGCTAAAGGTATCGCACACATAGGTGCGATTCAAGCACTCGAAGACAACGACATTCCTATCGATTACATCACAGGCACTTCGATGGGAGCCATCGTAGGAGGACTATATGCCACAGGCCATACTCCACAAGAGATGATGCAGCTATTAATGTCACAAAGTTTTGCTGATTGGTCTACAGGCGTCATCGACCCCGATCTAACCTACTATTTCGACAAGAGCGCACCATCTCCAGCATTCGTAACAATCAATTTCGCATTACGCGACACAGCAACAAACAAAGCGGGCATTATACCCACAAGCATCATCAATCCTATACCGATGAATTTTGCTTTTATGGAACTGTTTGCAGCATACACCGCACAATGCAACAGAGACTTCAACAATCTTTACGTTCCATTCCGTTGTATTGCGTCCGATGTTTTCAACAAACGAAAATTAGTATGTTCCTCAGGCGATTTAGGCGATGCCATTCGAGCATCTATGTCGTTCCCTATAGTATTCAAGCCCATATACAACAACGGATTACCACTTTTTGATGGCGGCATTTACGACAACTTTCCTGTCGATGTTATGAACAAAGATTTTGCACCCGATTTCATCATCGGCATAGATGTTTCCACCGAAAGTTCAAAAATTAACGTCAACAACCCAATTGACCAAATAGAAGCTATGGTAATACAAGACCATGGTGCGACAATACCAGACTCATTAGGTATCAGAATAAACCTAAACCTAAGCAAATTCGGGCTCCTCGATTTCAACAAAGCACAAGAGATCTACAACATTGGATACGAACATACCATATCTCTCATCGACTCCATAAAAGGACGAGTACCGGCACGCATATCCAAGACTTCACGAGCCATCGCACGCAACACATTCAAAAGCAAAACTCCCCAAATTACATTTAACGACGTAATCGTAACAGGCTCCAACAATCCACAACAAAACGAATACATCGAAAGCCTTTTCCGATTCAAAAACGATTCTACTTTCGACATTGAAGAAGCCAAAATCTCCTATTATCACGCCATATCCTCACAGAAAATAAAAGATTTGGTACCTACTGCCACATTCAACGACACCACTCAGAAATTTACTCTCAACCTCAAAGCCACACCCAAGAACAACTATTACGTAGGCGTAGGAGGATTCCTCACATCATCGACCAATAGTATGCTGTACCTCGACACTCGCTATAGCACACTAAGCCTAAACTCCTTCGATGCCAATATCAAAGTATGGCTTGGACAATCATACCATGCAGGCGAATTAAATGCAAAAATATCACTCCGCACAAGTTTCCCTTCACACATCGAAGTGAGCGCAGTCGCTTCAAAACAAAAATTCTACGAGAGCGATATGCTTTTCTATAGCGACCAACTACCCACATTTATCATCAACTACGACAACCACGTACACATATCCTATGCAATGGCCATCGGACGTAAAGCAAAACTTGATTTCAAATTGGGATACGGCAAACTGAAAGACCATTTCTATCAGTCAAACATAATTGACTTCACATCAACCAAGCAAGATAAAGCCGATTACAAACTCGGGCAAGCAAAAATAAGCATCGAGCGCAATTCTCTCAATAATATGCTCTATCCTGTAGAGGGCAATCGATTGGCATTTAAAGCTATGGGAGTAACAGGCAAATATACTCTCCATCCGGCGCCAAACAATGAAATCACCATCAACAGCGAGTGCAGGAACCTCACATGGGCGCAAGCCGAAATAGATATCGAAAGTTATTTCAAGCTAAACACCCATCTCACATTTGGGACAAAGTTCAAGGCTTTAGCATCATCTAAGCCATTATTGGATAATTACACAGCCAACATAGTACAAGCACCGGCATTCTGCCCCACACCGGCAACCAAGAACTACTTTAACCCCGCATTCCGAGCAAACTCTTATGTTGCCGGAGGGTTAATTCCTATCATAAAGTTAAACGACAAGTTTCAATTCCGAACTGAGTTCTACGCATTTCTACCATTCCGTAAAATCAACGAAGGTCAAAACTTCAAAGCCGAATACGGCAAATGGTTCCATGATCTAAGTTATATGGGCGAAGCATCACTTGTTTACAACCTCCCATTTGCCTCATTCAGTATTTATGGCAACCATTTAAGTTTTCCTCACAACAATTGGAACTTCGGTGTCAGTTTCGGTCTCCTATTCACAGCACCTAAATTCTTAAATTAAACACATTCTTAACATTATATATATTGTTTCAAACTAAAAACATAAAAGATTTTCACACTCGCCTCAAATACATATAAAATATACATTTTATACGCGTCAAAACAACACAAATCACACTATTACACATCTTTTCAACTTCACAATAAAATTTATCTACATCAAAAAAGGTTCACCAAAACCCCACAAATATCTAAAAAAAATGAAATATTACGACTAAAAAAAAGCCCGTTAGGTTGTAGCTTTAAAATTTTTATAATACATTTGCGTAATGTTTTACATAAACTGCAAATATTATTATTTAGAAAAGTGCGATTAAGTAGATAAATATTAGCAGGTAATGCATAATTAAAAGAGAAGGCGGGTCTTATATGTCTTGTCCTTTTCACTGCGAAAAAAAATTAACAAACTAAATTATAAGTAATTATCAACAACAAACAAACATTTTTTTAACTTTTTATTCATTTAAATTATGGAAGCTCAAAAAAAGAGTGCCGCAAAGGCAAAAAACGCTAAGAAGGGCGGTTTCAACGCATTCGTTGTAATTCTTCTAAGTTTCGCGATTTCAGTATGTTTCTACATGTTCGTTCTTGGTGACCCAAGTCACTTCGACGAAGCAGGACACCCAGCTGACCTTCTTGGTACTATTCACGAAGGTGGTTTCGTGGTACCTATCATCCAAGGTCTTTTGGTATTGGTTGTTATTCTTTCTGTAGAACGTCTTATCGCTCTTAGCAAAGCTAAAGGTGCTAAGTCTGTTGACAAATTCGTTAAGGAACTTAAAGCTGCTTTGGAAGCTGACAAGGTAGAAGAAGCTAAGGCTATCTGCGCTAAGCAAGGTGGTGCTATCGGTAATGCAGTTCTTGCTGGTGTTGAAACTTACGCTGCTATGGCTAAGGAAACAAATCTTAAGAAAGAAAACCGTATTGCTGCAATCCGCAACTCTCTTGATGAAGCAATCAACATGGAAATGCCTACATTGCAACAAAACATGCCACTTATCTTCACCAACACTACTCTTGGTACTCTTATGGGTCTATTCGGTACTGTGCTTGGTATGATCAAGTCTTTCCAAGCTCTTGGTCAATCTGGTGCTCCTGACTCAGCTGCTCTTTCTGCTGGTATCTCTGAAGCTCTTGTAAATACTGCTTCTGGTATCGCTGTAGGTGCTCTTGCAGTTATCGCTTACAACTACTTCGATGTTAAGATCAACGACATCACTTATAAGATCAACGAAGCTGGTGCTGTTATCGTTGCTACATTCGAAAACAAGTATTAATTTGATTACCAAAAATTATCTAACGGTAAAACAATTTAATTAAAGTACAACTATGAAAGTAAAGACCGAGAAAAAAGCCCCATTCATCGATATGACTGCGATGAGTGACGTTACTGTGCTTTTGCTTACTTTCTTTATGTTGACTTCTACATTCCTTCAAAAAGAACCTGCCACTGTTATCACTCCTGCTTCAGTTTCTGAAGAAAAGGTTCCTGAACAGAACTTGGTTACTCTTTTGATTACAAAGGATTCACAAATCTTTATGTCTATTGCGGGCGACCGTGATTCGACTTACTCAAGTGAAAAGATGCGTGAAGAAGTTCTTTTGAATGTAGTTGAAGAATATAATAAGAAACATCCAAACAAAAAGATTACATTGACTAAAGCCGATGTAAACGTATTTGGAAATACTTATATGTTCGGATTACCACTATCTCAACTTTCTGACTGGTGCAAATTGCCAGCCGAAAAACGAGATGCTCTTTTGGATCCAGCTAAGAACAAGGGAGCCGGTATTCCTATCGATATGGGAAAGGACGTAGAAAACCGCAACGAATTCCAACAATGGATGTTAGCTCTTTACAATACTTCAAACCCAAATCTTGCTAAAGCGATCAAGAGTGGTAAGGGTATTGCTATCAAGGCCGACGCAACAACTCCTTATTCTGTAGTTCAAGTGGTTATGGACAACTTGCAGACTTTGAAGATGAACAAATTCACTTTGATGACTGCGCTAAAAACTGAAGAAGATTAATTATGGCAAAAGAAAAAAGATATTCTGAAAAGAAAGATGTTCGCGTTGACTTCACCCCTATGGTGGATATGAACATGCTTTTGATTACCTTCTTCATGCTTTGTACCACTATGATCAAATCTCAAACTTTGCAAATAAGTTTGCCATCAAACGAAAAGGTGGATAAGACAGAACAGAACAAGGTAAAACAATCTGAAGCTGTTACTATCATTGTCGACAGCGACCTCAACGACGAAGGTGTCCCTACTAAGGACTATGTATACTACTACGAAGGTATGCCTAACGTTGAAGATGCCGACAAAGATGGTAAAATCGACAACAATATTATGAAAGAAATCCAATTCTTGGGTAATGAAAATGGTAAGGCTCAAGGTATCCGCGCCGTTCTTCAAGATCGTAATAAGCAAGTTGTTGAGAAAATCGCAGTATTGAAAGAAGACTGGAAAGCTAAAAAGTTCCACAAGAACAAAGCTATCAACGACAGTATCTATCAAGCACGCGCTAAAGAGATTCGTAACGATTCAACTTTGACTCGTCCGGTTATCATCATCAAAGCTACTCCTAACGCAAGTTACAAGAGCTTGGTGACTGCACTCGACGAAATGCAAATCAATAACATCAGCCGTTACCAAATCGACCGTATCAACGGTACCGACTCTGCTATGATGGCTGACTTCTTGGTAGCTCGTCAAAAGTAATGTGAGATCTATGTAATTGTGTAATTTAAAAATCAGAAAGGAATTTTATTATGGCAAAAGATGTAGATCTAACGTCGAGAGAATGGAGCGATATAGTATTTGAAGGCAGAAATAAAGAATATGGTGCTTATGTGCTTCGCATCAACTCTAAGCGTCGCCACTTGAAAGCATTCATCTTCACTGTAATCGGACTTCTTATCATTGGTATCGCAGTTTCTTCTTATCTAAGCGTACAAGCTTACATCGCTGAACGCGAAGCTAGCATCACCGACCAACTTGACCAACAATTGGTAGAATTGGCCGACCAAGCTGAAGAAGAACCAGAAGAAGAAATCCAAGAAAAGATTGAAATGCCAGAGCCAGAAGCTCTTCCAGAAGAAATCCTTAACACAGTTAAGGTAACTGAGCTTCTTATCTCTAAGGACGAAGACGTAAAAGCGGAAGACGAAATCAAGACTCAAGACGAGTTGAAAGAAACCGAAACAGCTTTCGGTGCTACCGACTTCGACAAGGGTACTGACGACCGCAACGTAGTACGTGAATACAAGAATGAGGTTATCGTTGAAGAAAAGAAACCGGAACCGGAACAAGTGTTTACTGCAGTTGAGCAGATGCCACAGTTCCCTGGTGGTGATGCAGCTCTTATGAAGTTCTTGAGCAGCAATATCAACTATCCTCAAGTAGCTATGGAAAATGGCGTACAAGGACGTGTAATCGTTCAATTCGTTGTAACCAAGAATGGTTCGGTAGGCGAAGTGAAGGTTATCCGTAGTGTGGACCGCGACCTTGATAAGGAAGCTATCCGTCTATGTAAGTCTCTTCCTAAGTTTATCCCTGGTAAGATGAACGGACAGGCTGTGAACGTATGGTACACATTGCCTATCACATTCAAACTTCAAGGCTTGAACTAATCACAATCTTGAAAAATACCTAATCGGGTATTACATATTAGAAATGCAACCAAATAAATGGTTGCATTTCTTTTTTTCCTTTAATCTTACTATATTTGCAGAAACCAAATCAATACTATTATGACAATATACCGTTCAAAAATCGATCATTGGATATGGATTTTTATCCTAATATCAATACTCGCTTGTTTATTCACGCCAATCATTAAGGAACCTAATCTTAATACAACCGCCCTATTGATGCTTATCCTCTCCATAGTAATACCTGCACTCGTCATCATCAACATATACACGAATACATATTATACAATAGATGATGAGAAACTCACATTAAGAGTGAAGAGTGGATTTCTTGTCGACAGCAAATACGACATAAACAAAATAACCAAGATACGCAACACACGCACTTGGCTTAGCTCCCCTGCCCTTTCTATGGATAGAATAGAAATCAGTGTAGGTCGATACAACAAAGTCGTCATATCGCCCCAAAACAAGGCTCAATTCATCTCCCACCTCACATCACTCAACCCCAACATCACTATACTATAAAACCAACTGGTATGTCAACAAACATGAATCACACAGCAACTCCACCTCTCTTGTAGAAAGGTGTAAAATATAAATTAAAGAAGTGATTAAATGAAGTTATAAAGATAAATAAGCCCTTGTGGCGATATTTTGAGTAACCGATTGCAAGCGTTAGCGAAGCTGTCGGAGTTGATGTATCATCATTAGCAGCTTCTGTTAGGATGCGAGCTTCGCACTCTGCGAGAGCTAACCTTATTATTAGGGTTCTTCAATGGTTTCACTTCGTTCACCATTGGTTACTCGAAATCGCACCCTTCGGGCGTTATTAACTCTTTGTTTTTTGTTTTATATCTAAAATTTGATTTAACACTATATTTACGTACGGTTAATACGCAATTCAATGCCTGCAGCATTTTTTACATTGGCCTGAAAGACTATTTTTAAGTAATAGCCGGGTGCTTCAGCGCCCAAAGAAAACGCCCAAAGGGTGTTCCGTAAAGGAACCTTAAGCTCACGACTGCGTCGTAAACCCTGAGATGAGCGTCAGCGAACCTTTAGCTCAAGGAAAAACGCCCGAAGGGTGTTTCGCAATAGAACCTTAAGCTCACGACTGCGTCGTAAACCCTGAGATGAGCAAAGCGAACCTTTAGCTCAAGGCAAGCGAGGAGTGTATGTTGAGCGAAGCAAAGCGCACATTCGGTGAAACCGACCGAGACTTGCCTCAATCTTAGGGAAATGGTATCACCACCAAAAGAAAACATCGAAGATGTTTCATTATGTAATATCGCTGAAAGCGATATATAAAACAGCCCGGCGCAGAGCGAAGCGACACTCCGGGATAAATGCACACACCAAACAAAACGGGCTGAAAGTCCAACATATTAACGAAACATTATGTCGAAGGCCTAAAATCACATATTAACCGCGCGTAAACGTAGTGCCACGTGCGGAAAGGAACACACAAAAATAAGTTTCTGAAAGAAACCACATCACAGGGATGAAATGACACTTTTCAAGTGCTATAAGGTATCGATTTATAACCGCACATAGCACTGCGTTTACCAACCAACTTTATCCACTGAGCCTGAATTAGACTTTAACCAAGCGATTTTGGGCAACAAAAAAGGAGCTACATTTTCTGTAACTCCTTGATTTTCTTGTTGTGGGCGTTGACGGATTCGAACCGCCGACCCTCTGCTTGTAAGGCATCTTCCAATCAACCACAACCAATTGGTTAATAATATTTTAGTTTCTCTCTATTTTACTTCTTCACACAAACTTCACAC
>SUXH01000020.1 GCA_015061055.1 Bacteroidales bacterium | reverse complement strand
AAATGGATTCAATAAAAGGAAAAACAACCCTTGACCGCTTATCGGGTCGCCAATGGCGATTTGCGAAGAAACCAAATCCACGAATGTCGAAATGGCAAAGGTGGTATTTTACCGATAGCTTATGGGCTACCGCTGATTTTGTGTATGATGAATTCAAAAGAGTGTGGAATGCAAGTATAAAAACACAGCCATATTATCTGTCGGACTTTGAGCACAAGAATTTCAGTATGGGACATTTGGATAAGAAATATGAGGGAGGTAGGTTTATCAATTTCTATCGTGATATAAAAAGAAAAATAAAACTACCAAACCCAGTTGTTGAACTTGGAGGCGGTGAAGTAGGTCCACCAAGATTTTTTGTTCCACGACCTAAATTTATGACTGTTCCGGAACGACTCAGTTTTGCCTATGAGATATGTTTCTTAACCGAATGGGTATTGGTATACTCACCTACGGCAGAAAGTAGAGTATATCGGTACACTATGGTGAGTGATTAAAAACTTTAGTTGGCTGAAAGCAACTAAAATGCCTACGGCATTCATTATATAGAGAACCAACGGAATAATCTACGCAGAAGGTTTTTTTGTCGGGTTATATAGGTGGTGTACCTAAACAGCACACTTATTTGGGGTTATGCTTACCACCGGGAGCTGAAGCACCCGGTTACCACAGATGACGCCCACAGGGCGCGCTCAGCATTGTCTTAGCTGTGTGCCGGTACCTCATGAAAGAGAAACAGGAGACGTATATGCCAAACATACGAATAGAGGATGACTCAATCGTGAGCCACCCTCTATTTGAGTTTAGAAGCTATACTTATTATTCAGCTTTCTTTTTGGTCGTTTTCTTAGCTTTTTTAGGAGCTTCTTCTACTGCTGCTTTTTCTTCGGCTTTTTTAGCTTTCTTAGTAGTTTTTTTTGCTTCTTTTGGTTGAGCTTTTTCGAGTTTCGCTTGCAACTTAGCTATCTCCTTGTTCAATAATGTGATTTCATCGCCTTGATTCTTAATGGTGGTGATGAGTGAGTTTAGCTCTTCACTTTCCATATCCACAGGATACAATGAGTTGACACGACTAATGAAATCACCAAGTATGTTCATATAATTAGTGAATGCATCGAAAGGAGAGTCATAGATGCCACGATTTACATCGATACCGGTGTTTTTGGTAGTCATAAATCGGAAGTTGTTGCTTGCTTGCATATAGCTCCAGTCTTGCTTGATACGGCGGTCGTTGCATAGGTGGACTCGTTCGGCAACACTGTAGAGCTTGTCGAAAGCTTCACGTTGCATAATGTTACCAAGCCAGCAGCTTGTGTCGCGTTCTTCGTCGATCCAAGACATAGGATAAGGAACGTCGATTTGGTCGACTGATTTGAGCTTGCTGATGATTTCGCTTGGAGTAGAGAATGTGATACCTTTTTCCTTGGCGCATTGTGGCAAAGCTTTAAGGAATTCGAGGATATTGGATGAAAGTGGTTGTGAGATACCGATAGAAGACAGTTCCATAAAGATGTTGATAACTTGTTCTTCTTCGGGCATATCGGCAATCCAACCTATGTATTTATCGGCAAATAGCGGATATTCAGCCCAATCGGAGTCGGAGAATCGAAGGCTTATATCATCGGATAGTTTGTAATCACGAAGCAAAAGTTTCAGTTTTTGGTTGTGCGCGCAGTGATATAGGTAGTGAGGACTCTTCCACCCAAGAACGTGCTTAGCACCTTCGGTGAGCATACCTTTGAATCCCATATCAGCAACCATACTACCGATTTCGTTTGAGTAGATAAGTCCTGAGTTGCGGAATACTTTAGGTGTTTTACCAAACATTTGAGTGATTTTGGTGCGCATAGCTTCAACGTCTTCGCGGAAACATTCTTCATTTGCAAGAGAAGAAAGTCCATGAGAGTATGGCTCGCAAAGGAATTCACAACAGCCTGTGTCGTTGAGTTGATGAAGCAACTCAATTACTGTAGGTGCGTACATTTCCAATTGTTCAAGTCCCACTCCCGAAAGAGATACAGCCACTTTGAATGCTCCGTTGCTGTTCTTGGCCATTTCGATGAGTGTGTTGAGCGCAGGGATGTAAGAACGCTCGGCTATTTCGTTGATGGTACGTTCGTTTTCGTAGTCATCGTAGTAGTAATGGTCGCGACCAATGTCAAAACAGCGGTAGCGTTTTAGGTGTATTATTTGGTGTATTTCAAAATATAAACAAATTGTTTTCATATCGATTAATTGTTATTTGGTTTTACCGATTGTTTTTAATTAGTTCGTCGTAGATAGCGCGGTGTTTCAATCCCACCTTTTCCCAAGTGATTTGGTCTACTTCCTTTATACCTTCTTCTTGCAGATATTTGAAAAGAGAAGGGTTAGTGCAGATAGAATATATTGCATCAGCCATTGCGTTGATGTCCCAATAGTCTACTTTAATCACGTTAGTTAGGATTTCGCCACATCCTGACTGCTTAGATATGATTGATGGTGTACCACATTGCATAGCTTCGAGCGGTGCAATACCGAAAGGCTCGGATACCGAAGGCATAACAAAAACGTCGCTATTCTTGTAGGCTTCGTATACTTGCTTGCCTTTTTGGAATCCGGGGAAGTGGAATCGGTCGGCAATACCACGAACAGCAGCGAGATGTATCATTTCTTCGAGCTTGTCGCCCGACCCTGCCATCACGAAACGAATGTTGCGAGTGCGTTTTAGAACGAGTGCAGCAGCTTCGACGAAGTATTCAGGTCCTTTTTGCATTGTGATACGTCCGAGGAATGTAACAACCTTTTCCTTAGGGTGATCTACTCGTGGAATGTCTTGTAGCTCTTGTGAAAGAGGGTATACAGCATTGTGCATAGCTACACACTTACGAGGATCTTGATGGTATTGGTTGATTACAGTTTGACGAGTGAGTTCGGATACACACATAATACAATCGGCATAGTCCATACCATTTTTTTCGATAGAGTAAACGGTAGGGTTCACCTGACCACGTGAGCGGTCGAAATCGGTAGCGTGTACGTGAATACACAATGGCTTTCCACTTACCATTTTAGCGTGTACGCCTGCCGGGTAGGTGAGCCAGTCGTGAGCGTGAATTATGTCGAATTCTTGTTGGCGAGCCACAACACCTGCAATGATAGAGTAATTGTTGATTTCTTCATGCAGATTTTTGGGATATCCACCGGCAAACTCCATACAGCCAAGATCGTTGGTGCACATATAAGAGAAATCGGCATAAATCTTGTCGCGGAATGCATAATATTGCTCAGGGCTTGTGTAGTTGGGAAGACGAGATTTCAAATAGTCGTAATTAACGTCTTTCCACACAATAGGCACTTGATTCATTCCGATGATGTTCAAGAAGTTTTCTTCTTCTCCGGTGGGTTTTGGTAAACAAAATGTGGTTTCTACATCGCCTTGAAGGCTAAGCCCCTTAGTGATACCATAGGAAGCTACCGCCAATCCACCTAATATCTTGGGAGGAAATTCCCATCCAAACATTAATACTTTCATATAGGTTCCTCCTTATTTTAATAGTTGTATTTGCTTAATAAATAAAGTGTTCTCTGTATTTCTGCTACGTTCATGGCAAACGACACTGCACCACGTCCTTTGAAAGGTGGGTTTCCATCGAAAACTTCAGGGATTGAACCGATACAGTGAGAAGATAATTCATCTTCGTAGCTAATCATATGTCGTTCCACGAATCCCACACCACTCATCTTGTAGATGCGCAGATAAGCTTCGAAATAGAATCCTGCAAGCCATGGCCAAGCTGTACCTTGGTGGTATGCATAATCACGTTGGCTTTGTGGGCCTACATAGTTAGGATTATATCCTCCACTCTTAGGACTTAATGAGCGAAGCCCTTTAGGAGTGAGAAGTTCTTTTGTGCAGATGTCGATAACG
Organism: Bacteroidales bacterium; assembly: GCA_015061055.1. GTDB lineage: Bacteria > Bacteroidota > Bacteroidia > Bacteroidales > Muribaculaceae > RGIG4576. The sequence continues at coordinate 45,119 of SUXH01000020.1, read as the reverse complement.
CCTTTCTTTTGTCGTGCGTTAAGAGGTGAATAATCGAATGCTGCCGCAAAAATCATATTTGGGCGAACACTCCAGTCCATCATATTGCCGTCAACATAGTCCAATAGATAGCCATGTTCGTTAAGGAACGTGTTTACGAATGATTCGGCAGTTGTTACAGCAAGTTCGTTGAGACTTTCAGTGAATATTGTGCTTTCTTTTTCTCCAAGAAGGTCGGCTATGAAACGAAGCGCATTGTACCAAAGTGCGTTTGTTTCGACAATATAGCCTGTGCGAGTAATCACAGGACGACCATTCGCAGTGGAGTTCATCCAAGTGATAGCCTTGTCGTGTCCGTTAGAGTAGAGAAGTCCATTTGAATGAAGGTGTAGATTGTTGTGTCCACCTTTTCTTATGAAATCAATGATTTCTTCGAGAAGGACACCATATTTTTCACGACATTGTTCGCGTGAAACCATTTTAGCGTATTGTTGAATGCACCACACAGCCCATAGAAGAACATCGGGATGTTCCATCTCGTAAATTTTGAGGTCGGTGTGCCCTTCGGAGATGAATTGTTTGACAGCTTTACAAGCTGTAGTCATCACTGTTTCAAACTTCTTTACTTCATCAATTGCAAGAGTAAGCCCCGGAAGTGATATAAACAAGTCGCGTGCACGACATTTAAACCAAGGATATCCGGCAAGAATATAATATTCATTGTTTTGCTTGTTGAGGAATTGATGAGCAGCATTTATAAGACAATGTTGGAAAGTGTCGCGAGGTGTACGTTCTTCTCGTTCGTCCTCAAATGTTTTCTTGAGAGTGCGAGTCTTTACTTCTGAAATTCCTGCAGAGAAAACGACGCTTTCGCCTTTCTTGATGTTGAATTCAAAATATCCCGGAACATAAAGGTCCTCATTGAAGTCGTATCCTCGTTCTTGTTCTTTAGGATATTCAATGCCTCGATACCAATCGGGAATAAATTTGAATTCGTTTTTCTTGTTGAGCTGCATATATAGCTCAGGATATCCCGGATACATACAAGTCTTGATTCCATTGTCGACTGCTTGATATTCTTGACTTGCCTGCGAGTTTTGGTGAGTGTATTCTCTCACGCTACGGAAAGCAAGGAAAGGACGCAGACGCAATGTCGTGTTGGAATGTGCATCGAGGAGAGTGTAGCGGATAAGAATACGATTTTCGTGATGAACGAAAAGTTTCTCTTTTTTTAGAATTACGCCACCTACACGATAAATGGTTGTAGGCACTTTTTCACACTCAAACTCTCGCGCATATTTATGCCCGTTAGGACTGTAGTTATTGCCCTGGTACTTGTGAAGCCCTAAGTTGAATTCAGCTCCATGCTGAATAACGGTTTCATCAAGTGAAGAGAGCATCACGTGATTCTCGTCGTCCAATTCAGGAATAGGAATGACGAGCAATCCATGGTATTTGCGTGTATTACACCCCACGATAGTAGTGCAATGATAAGCTCCGGAACGATTAGTACGAAGAATCTCTTTAGGAAGTGATTCTTCAAGATTCGTTAACAGAGTTTTTTCAAATCTTAAATAGCTCATCTTGATGCTAAAGTTTATTATTGTTATTAGTTGTTTTATAGGTAATATAATACGAAAACTAAGCATATTCTCCGATTTAAAGAGAAATGCTTTATCTTCGTTACGAATTTACGCAAAAAAGGTGGTAATGCCAAGCCTTTTTTGACATTTTTTTGCTTAAAATTCTAAACTTCCTAAAATGTGTTTATAAACAGTGCTTTAGAACATAGATTGACGCTTTGGATGCCTGTTTTAGATGTCGGAGGTTATATTTTAAGTTCTCCTCGAACAGTATTTACGAAATCCCAAAAATAATCTTCAAGTGATGAAATAAAGGACTTTTCAATATTGTCGGTGATAGGAAGGAGCATTTTAATTCCCCCTTTGTGGCATTTGATGTGTAAATTGGCTTGCATCATAATAGGATCTCCATCGATGTGCATTACTCCCGGTTTGGAACGACGAATAACCAATTCGGGCACTCGATAAGTAGTGATGTTGATGTCTTGGTCGAGATGCTTGGTGAAAAGCAGAAAGCTAATTATGGCAGTATCAAACGGAGTAAAAGGATGGATAACAGTTACGTCAATGAGTCCGTCGTGCATACTTGCTTTGGGTGCAATGAAAGCATTATTACCATATTGTGATGCATTGCCACAGGCAATAAGGAACGCTTCTTCGGAGATGATTTCGTCATCGATCTCGATGTGATATTTCTGGGGTCGATATTTTAGATATTCAACTAACGTATTTTGAATATATGTAAGAGGCCCACGTTTCCCGCTGTGAGCAAATTTTTCGCTAACGTGAGCGTCAAAACCCACGCCACAAGTACAGAAAAAAGGGTGGTCGTTGACAGTGCAATAGTCAAGGCTTTCTACATTATCGTCATTTAGAATCAGTATAGCTTTTTCGATATTAAAAGGTACTCCAAGGTGTCGAGCAAGTCCGTTTCCTGAGCCACAAGGAATTATGCCAAGAGCTGTGTTGGAACCGCATAATGCTGATGCCACTTCATTTATGGTACCATCTCCACCAATAGCCACAACTCCATAGAAACCTTTGTTGATGGCTTCTTTCGTGAGTTCGGTTGCATGTCCTGCTCGTTGTGTAAATCTTACAGATAGGTCAAATCGCTCCTTGTCGATGAGTTTATCGAGTAATTCGGGAACGTATTCTTTCTTGGTAGTTCCCGAAATAGGATTTATAATAGCTAATAATGTTTTCTTTTCAGTAGTCGGCATAATGAGTTTTATTGATGCTTTCTTGTGTCAAGAAATACGTTTTTTAACGTATTCTACAATAATGTCGGCTGCTTGCTCGGATGTTATTTTTGAGGAGTCGATGCATAAGTCATAGCTTGTTGCATTTCCCCATTCTTTGTCGCAATAGAAATTGTAGTAGTTTGATCGTAGTTTGTTCTTCTTTTCAATAAGGATAAGAGCTTCTTCTTTGTTATTACAATCACATCTTTCAATAACCCGTTTGATACAAGCTTCTTCTGATGCTGAAATAAAAATGCTAATTAGGCAAGGGTGTTCACGAAGTACATAATCGGCACTGCGCCCCACAATTACGCAAGGTGAAAGTTCGGCAAATTTTTTTATCACTTCGCTTTGTGCTTGATACAGCTTATCATCGGAGAAAGAGATATCGGCTGAGAAGAAATTACCAATGCTATATCCAATATTGAATGCCCATAAGTTTGAATGTGTAAATATGTTAGGGCTTTTCTCATCGGAAGCTTCAAAAAAATCAGTATTAACCCCCGATTCTTTTGCCGCTTCAGCAAGAAGCTCTTTATCGTAATATTTGATACCGAGTTTATTGGCAACTATTCGACCAATTTCTCTACCACCGCTACCAAATTGTCGCCCTATTGTTATGACATATTTTTCTTTCATAATGCAAAGATAAAGTTTTCTTAGAATAAAAGCAAATAAGGGTTAGAATCTATTATTTGATTGTGAGATTTTTTTACCAATGAGGGTTTTGGGTAAGATGAGGATTAAGTGAGATTTCTGCCGATGGGATAGGATAAAGGTAATAACGAGGTTGGAACGAGCGATTTACCTTTGTCGCATAAATATATCCGCTGTGTGTGTCGACTTGTGGATTTACTGCATTTGTAATATTTGCACCAAGTATAACATCAGGATAATCAGATGTGTCAAGTTTATCGAGTTGATGCCAACGAATAAGGTCCCAATAGCGATTCCAATTGTCGAACATAAGTTCGCAACGTCGTGCGCGTCGTATTTCCCACACAAGGTCGCTGACATTGTGGTTGTTGGCAGGATCGGTAAATCCAGGAATGACGTTGAGATTGGGTAATCCTGCGCGAGCATTAAGCAGGTTCAGTGAGTTGTCGAGGTCGGATTGTGTAATTGTTCCGAGTTCGGCTTTAGCTTCGGCATAGTTGAGGTAAACAACCGACAACCAAAATATAGGAGAGCAAGTGTAGTTGGTGGCAGTTTGGTTACGGTAATTGATTGGTATTGATGTGTTATCGTATTTACGGCAGGTGTATCCTGTGGTTGAAGTCATTTGCATACCATCGAAAGTCCTAGCCCATGTGCTCCCTTTGAAACACAAAACGCTATCGATGGTGACACTTAAACGCTTGTCGCGAACTGCCAGCACAGAGGAAATGTTGATGTTGTATTGTTTTGTGTCGTCGTTATAAGCAATCTTCCCGGCATCGTTGGTGTCAAGTGAGGTTAGAGCAAGAGGCTTTCCATCGAGGAAAAGGTAGCTGTCGAAAGCATCTTTAGTCATTCCACTTTGAGTGGTAGATGAAGAAGTGTAGGCTATTAGCGAATGTGACAATGTACCTTGTTTATATTGCTTGTAGAATATCATTTCGGGGTTGTTGGCGAGTTCGATAGAGTTGTAATTACCTTGATAATTATCATTGAGCTTGAATCCTTGAGAAAGAATGTATTCACAGGCATCAACACAAGCATTAAGATAACGATTAGCTCCGTCGGGGTCGGGTGCAAGGAGGTTTTCGGCTTCGGTTCTATATTTTCGGAAAGAGCCTTCCCATAGGCAAATATCAGCTTTCATTGCATTTGCCATATTTCGACTCCAAGTTATTTTGGTTGCGGAAACAGGCATATTGGTTGTGGCATAGTCGAGATCCTCAAGAACATAATCCATAACTAAATCACGACTGATACGTTCACCATAAAGAATGTCGGTATCGGATATTGAAAGGGGCTTATCAATCCATTGTAGGTCGCCGAAACATCTTACCATATTATAATAATGCCAAGCTCGCATAAGGCGAGCAATAGCCGAGAATCGGACTTTGTCGCTATCGGATAATGTTGATGCTGTAACGTTGCTAATTATAATATTTGCAAGGCGTATTTGTTCCCAACCATTAGTCCAAAATGAACTTGTAGAAGGAATGGTGGTGTATTCCCATTCGTTGAATGGATTGCCCACTTGATCGTCGTTGATGGTTTTGAAATAGAAAAGTCCATATCCGCCATTATTGCCATAGCCGGTAAAAGAATTATAAAAAGAATTGGTTATGCCTTCTACGTTGCTTGCGTTGTTCCAAAATGTAGGGTCGTTTTCGAATCGGTCGAGTGGTGATTTGTCGAGCATATCATTGCAACTCGAACTTAGAATGCTTATTATGGATAAAATCAAGATATGTAAGTGAGAAATAGTTTTCATAATTATTGTGTATTAGAAAGTTGCTTGAATACCGAATGAAATTGTGCGAGTGATTGGAGCGACACGCCCCCAAGTACCATTGGCAAGGTCGGTTGAGCTTTCCGATGTGTTTACTTCGGGGTCGATAGGGTACTTGCTTTTTTTGATGATATTGCAAATATTTTCGGCACTGAAATAAAGTCGTAGTTTTGAAAGATAAGCCTTTCTGACTAACTCGTTAGGAATAGTGTAACCTATGGTGAAGTTCTTGAATCGAAGGTAAGCCATATTCACGAGATAACGGGTTTGTGGGTAAAAATTGTTGTTGCCTCGATTGAGTACTGAAATTGTTCCGTAGCCGGCATTTCCCGGATACATTATGGGATATTCGTTGTTTTGATCGATGTGGTAAGTGCCTGTGGAGTAGTCGTAGTAGTTGTAGCTCGTTTGATTGGAATAGATGGCATCGGCTCCACGCATAAAAGGCATAACAAAAGCTGATTGAGTCCATTGTGAACGTTTTCCCACTCCTTGGAAGAAGCAATCAACGTCAAATCCTCGCCACTTAGTGCCGACGTGAAAACTATACTCATACCGAGGAAGATAATTCCCAATAACTTTAAGGTCGCCATGGTCTTCGGCGGTGCCTTTACCTCCATTGATAACCCCGTCGTTGTTGAGATCTTTAAATTTTATGTCACCCGGGCCATAATGGAAAGTCCCCTGTTCAAGCGTGGTTTGTGAAGCGACACCATTTTTGTAGGAACCGTCGGCATTGAAATCATTTTCGGTAAAGTATCTTTCGGTTTCAAAACCCCAGATGTCTCCGTAGGTCATACCGCTGTAATAGGAGTTTAGGAGTCTTGATCCATCGTTCCATTTAGTGACTTTTGAAGTTGCATCGCTTAGATTAAAAGTTGCATAGGTATCCCATTCTCCAAATTTGTGGCGTAACGACAAATTCAGTTCCCATCCTTGTGTGCGAAGTGAACCTGAGTTGGTGTATGGCGCCTCGGTTCCAAGTGTGGCAGGCATCGCTTTTCCCGGAGCAAGCATATCACGAGTGGTGCGTTGAAACCAATCGAACGTGAGTGATACTTGGTCGTTGAACAATCCGATATCGAATCCAATGTCGATAGTTTCGATACGTTCCCAACTTAGTAAAGGGTCGACGTAGGTAGGCGCTCCGAGTGCAGCAACCTTATTGCCATCAGTATCGAGCCAATAGGTGTTGCCGATTGAAATAGGAGCGATTGTTGATAAGAACATATAATTGCCCACAGCTTGGTTGCCTATTTCGCCATAAGAAAAACGTAATTTACCATTATTAATGGTGCTTTTGTATTTCTCGAAATATTTTTCTTCGCTGAAACGGTAGCCAATGGATGCTGATGGGAAAAATGCCCAATGGTCGTTTTTCGGGAAACGTGAAGAACCGTCGTAACGTCCGTTGAGTTCGAGTAACCATATTCCACGCCAATCGTAATTGATACGTCCGAAATATCCTGCTGCGCTCCATTGAGAAGCTGAATTCCCGGCGGTTTGTGTTCCATAAGCGAGGCTTAACTGAGGAGAGTCGGTCGAATAAAGGTTAGTGCGTTTTGCCCAGAAAAAACGATATAATTCACTTTCTCCATTAGCACCTATCATTATGTTGATATTGTGGTCTAAACCAAATGAATGAGAATAATTACCATAGACATTAAGCGTCCATTTTGTTTCTTTGGCATTAGATTCATACATATAAGTACCGGTGCCACTGTTTACAGTGGTTGGAGAATTTAAATTTCCACCCCAAGTGTTGTAAAATGTAACAGGAAAACCGGGTTCGGAATAGTTGCGATTTGTGATGTCGAAAGTGTAGTCGGCGTTGATGGAAATATCTTTAGTAACATTAGCTTTAATGTAGGCAGAGAGTTTTGTAAATGAAGTGTTGTCGACAGCATCGGCTGCTTGCTTCAGATATGCGATATCGTTGCGGGCATCAATGCCGTTGATAGTGCCATAAGGACCGAAAAAAGACCCCCAGCGCCATAGATAAGTGTATGTAGAACGGCGTGTGTTGGGTTGAGTGTATTTTTTATCGCTGTAGTTGAAGCGAATCCCCGATTGTAGCCAAGAAGTGAGGTTGTAGTTTATGTTAGCATTCACATTGTACTTTTTAAGATTATCGGTGTTAAATTTGAGAACCCCATCTTTGCTGTTGTAACCGAATGAAGCATAAAAATTGGTCTTTCCACTTGAGCCTTGCACTGAAATGTTGTGACTCATCGAGGGAGTCCATTTACGGAACATTATGTTTTGTACATCCCAATCGGCGTAGTACATTGCCCCAGTGCCGTCGGGATTGACAAAGTAGTCGCCCACATCGTCCCAACTCTGAAACGGACGCATTTCTCGATAAGAGGCTTTCTTTCCGTTGTTTTGCTTTTTCCACGCTTCAGCATAAGGGAGCATAGTGTCGAGGTACATACCGAAAAGTTCATTTTCGATACCGGCACGATTGTTGGCTTGAGATAGCGCGTGTAGCTGAGTGGGGACATCGGGATAATCGGGGAGATAAGTTGGCGAACTCCAAGCGAAATTGTTGGAATAGCTTACAGTAAGTTTTTCTGCCTTTTTAGCCGATTTTGTAGTAATTAAGATAACACCAAAAGCCGCACGTGCTCCATAGATTGATGAAGAAGCAGCATCCTTCAAGACTGAAATGCTTTGAATGTCTTGAGTGTTGAGAAAAGAAATATCGTCCATAGGTACACCATCGACAAGAATATAGGGGGCACTCTGTGCGTTGTTACTCAAAGTGCCTACGCCACGAATGGAAAGTGTAGGCTCATTGTTGATGCCGCCTTGTGTGTTTACCACCGATAGCCCCGGCACAGTGCCTTGTAACGCTTTGCTTACATCTTGTTGTGGTCGACCATCCAGATTGCGGGCAATGTCGACGGTGGAAACAGCACCGGTAAGATTGACTTTCTTTTGTTGACCATAGCCCACTACCACAATTTCATCGAGTGCAGTAGAGTTTTCTTTCAGGGTTACAGTCAAATCGTTGACAGCCTTCACTTCTTGTGTGGTGTAGCCTATGTAGGATATTTTCAGAATAGAATTTAGTGTGGTTCTCAAAGAGAAACGCCCCTCAAGGTCGGTTTGAGTACCGCGTGTTGAACCTAACTCAAGCACAGTTGCACCTATAATTGGTTCCCCTTTCTCGTCAATAACCAATCCTGAGATAGTTTCGAGAGGTGCTTGAGGTGATTGTTCCTCAGCTTGGGAAAAACCATAAGAAAACATAATAATGGCTGATAGAAAAAGGAGACGCAACCAACTTATGTAGTTTGTGCTGAGATTGATAGTTCTGTTTTTCATATCACGAGACTTGAAAATTTTACACTGATATAACATTATATCGGAAATAATGTTTTTAGGGTTCAAAATTTTAGTTATTCAGATAAATTATTGCTAACTTTGAGGAGAATATCGATATTGTAACTTAAAATATTATATTATGAAAAAACGTGTATCATTTCTAATTATGGCATTAGCAATGATGATGCCTATGTGTGTGGGCGCACAATTAATAAAAAGATATAGTGCTCCAATCAAGTTTGAAGACGGAATGCAGTATTGTTGGGTAAAGAAAAAAGGTAAGTATGCTTTAGTAGTAAAACAACCTGGTTATCAAGATTATGCTCTTACTGATTACATTTATAATGTGAGTAAGAACGCTGAGAAACAGGGGGTTAAGTTAGAATTCTATGGTCAAAATAAATGGCTTAACGAGAAATATATATATGTTGAGAAGGATGGTAAACTTGGAGTAATAAATGCTCAAGGTTTAGTAGTTGCACCATGTGAATATACTGAAGTGTTGCGTTTCGGTGGTGGTCAAGCATATACTATTAAAAAATCTAAGGAAAAATATAGCGAAATAGGTCATGAGACTTATTTTTCACCTGATTGTGTTGTAAAAGGAAAGAATGGTAAATGGGGTACAATAAGTAGTAGTAAAGGAGGTGGAATAAAACCTGTATATGATAAGATATATATACCTCGCCATAGATGGGTGCAGAATAAAGAAGGTATGTGGCTTGGTTATAGTCCAGTAAATTATATAAAAGATTATGATTATGGAAGTGAACTCATAATTGAGAAAAAAGGCAAATATGGGTTGGCAACTACAGAAAAAGAAATAGTACCGCCATTGTATGATAAAGAATCATTTCTTTATTCAAATGTCAAACCTTTTGTGTATAAAGAAGAATATAATTATAATCCAAAACATAATGTATTTCAAATATTAGTATTAGATAAGAACTTGTACCTATTGGTGAAAGATGGCAAGAAGATGTGGTATGATATTAAAAATGCTAAAACTATTTGTATAGGTAAACCCGAAAAAGAAAAAATAAATAAAACTAATAGAAACTTTTATTACCAATATAGTATTGGGGGAAGTTTTGGCTATGTGATTGAAAATGGATATACTATACCTGCTCATTATGGTGAAAAAATTGAATGTTTGAGTGTTACACCAACAGATTCCGCAGATATTTATATAGTGAAAAATGCAAAAAATGAGAACCTATTAGGACTTTATAATGCCAAACTGAAAAAGGAAATTTTAGCTCCAGAATATACTAAGATTATAAAAACTGATTTGCATGATGGTTTCTTTTTGGTAGAAAAAGATAGCACAGCAAGCCATTATGCTTATATATCACAAACTCGTGATTCGGTAGTACTTCTCCAAAATAAACAAGACGCTTATCTAAATGCAGAAGCAATACAAATTGATAGTACTTTGTCATTATTGAAAAATGGCAAAGCTTATGGATTATGTGATAGTGAGAGTGGATTAATGTTACCTTGTATTTATGATAGTATTAAACCTATTGAGAATGTTGTTTCAAATATAAAATCTGATTATAATGGGCTGTTTGTAACTTATTTAAATAATAGAAAAGGTGTAGTGTCACGAGATGCTGTTATCACATTACCATATTACAATAACTTGGAATTTAAAAATGATACATTAAATTTAATCTGTAATAAATGGCCTATTCTTTATGGCTATTATAATAAAAATAAGTTTAAAATGTATATAACCAAGGAAAATGGTGATTATGCTATAGATTTTAATTGGAATCAGATTTTGGATATAGTGGCAAAAAATAAGTCTAATAATGATGATGATTATTCAGATGTAATCTCTTTTTCAAAGTATATAGATAATCAAATGTTAACATATGCTGCTATGTTAAAACAGTGGCAAGTGGTTGAGGGAGTTTTGCTTAATGATGCAAAAAATAGTGTATATTCCTATTCTAAGACGAAAACTAAATTTATTGCTATGTATTATGCTGCGATTGAATATCGCACAGATGAGGAGAAAGATCAACATATGGACTATATGAATGCTATTCTTGCCACTTCTGATGCAATATCTGCAGAGAAGAAAGCACAAGATGATCGTGAGCGTGAAGCAAGATATAAAGAATATGAAGAGCAACAGCGTCAACGACGTATTGCTGCTGAGCAGGCTCGCATAGAGCGTCAGCAACAATGGGAAAATCTTGCAGCCGCTCTTGGTAATATGGCTAATAATATTAACGCTGCAGTTAATTCAAGTAAGTCAAGAAAAAGAGCAAAAACATATACTTACAATAATAACAACATAAGAAGAAGTAATGCCAATACCCACAGCCACAGTCATAGTCATAGCTCAACATCATCGTCAAGTGGTTCAAGTGTAGAGCGTTGTGATGAATGTGGCGGAGATGGACATTGCACAAAAGTTACATCTAACCTTACATTATTTAAAACATATTGTAAAGGTACAGGCAAATGTCATAATTGTATAGATGGATTAGTAAAAGATGCATTTGGTACAAGATTATGTTCATATTGTAATGGCAGTGGAAAGTGCTATCACTGTAAAGGAACAGGAAAGTGTACAAAGTGTCATGGAACCGGGAAAATCGTAAAAAAGAAATAACAAGGAACGATTTAATAATAGAGAATAACATATTAAAAGTTGAATTCACGATAAAATTTTCTTAGATATGAAAAATATTATATTATTTATCATCATTGCGTTAACTCTATTAATACCAAGTGAAGTTTGTGCAGAAAGACAAAGGTCATTTATCAAAAAGTTAGAACCAGGAATGACATTCTGTTGGAAAAAGAAAAAAGGTAAATACGCTTTAGTTAGAAAATTAAAAGGGTATGACGATTATTATGTGACAGATTACATTTATGATGTGAGTAAAAGAGGGAAAAAAGAAGACCTTTTAGTTTTTAGTGGAGTTAACTTTGAGCACCAATGGGTTGTTGTAGAAAGAGACAATAAATTTGGGATAATCAATCTCCACGGGGAAGAAGTTGTACCATGTTTATATGATGAAATGAATCGTGGGACAAAAATTGATGGCAAGTGGTATTTTACTAAAGAATATCACTTCGATGACAAAGATAGTTATGTAGGGAGGTCGGATATAAAGAATAACGATATAGTAATAGCTAAAAATCAAAATGGGAAAAAGGGAATAATTGAATTTAATTGGGTTGCTAAAACTATATTAGATTTTGAATATGACTATATTTATATACCCGACAATAATTGTAGGGTTAATTTTGCAGATGTGTGGACAGGTAAATATTTTCATGAAAACTACTATTGCTACAATGTTCCTATGAACGTGGGCCTAAAATATAGTGATGCACAATATTTCATTATCGGAAAAGGGGATAAATATGGGCTATATGATAGGATTGAAAATAAAATAATTGAACCGATTTATAATCAAAACTCATTTGAATTAGGATATTATAAAGAAAAAACTAAACAATCAGGTTATTATCATCACCTTTATAATGGATTATATCTCAAAACATCTGATGAATATTTTAACGCTGTTCGAAGTGATGATGTTACGTTATTTTTTGGAGAAACAATATTGTTGAAAAAAGATGGTAAAAGAGTTTTATATGATATGAGCAATGGGTGCGAAATCATCTTGGAAAATGTTAAGAGCGAAAGCATATTAAGGACTAAACGGAATTTGTATTATCAATATAACAATGGAATAGCAAACGGATTTGTTATTGATAACGGTTATGAGATAGAGGCAAAATATGATGGCGATAATATTGAAAATTTTGAGCCGATGCCAAGCGATAGCACTGAAATATTCAAGGTGAAGAATCGTAGAAACAAAAACACATTATATGGTCTATATAATGCAAAACTGAAAAAAGAGATATTATCCCCCGTATATACGAAAATTCTGAAAACCAATCTAAATGACGGATTTTTCTTGGTTGAAAAAGATTCAACCGAAAGTTATTATGCCTATATCACAAATAATAAAGATTCGGTAATACTTCTCAAAAACAAGAAAGACGCTTATAAAGATGCGAAACTAACATCTATTGATAAAACTTTATCCATAGCCGAAAAAGATGGGGTTTATGGTCTAGCAGATAAAGAGAGTGGGCTTGTTGTACCCTGTATATATGATAGCATAAAACCACTTAAAAGCTTAGTGGAAAAGGTAGATGATAGCTTTAACAATCTCTTTGTTTCGTATTATCATGGTAGAATTGGCATGATTTCGCCCGAAGCAACTATAACCTTGCCATATTTTACCGATATTGAATATAAAGCCGATACAATAACACTTTGGACAAAAGAAATACCGAGTGTGAAGGGTGTAGATGTTCATGATGTGTATAAAATTAAATTCAAAATGGATATATCTATAAACGGAGAAGATCTTATTAGCAGTTATAATTGGGATCGTTTTTTAGATATATATTTATTTGAGCATAGTTATAATTTGGCTGTATATACCGATTATCAACCATTTTTGAAGGCTGTTGTATATGCTACTTTGCATGAGAAAGAAGCTAAATTGTCAGATGAAATTTCAAATGGTCATTATATTAGTTGGTGTAATGGTATAGATGAAGAACTAACGAGTTTTGCGCAAATGGCATATTATCATTTAGATATGAAAGATGAGCTCTACGACTATCTCAAGTCAAGTTTTGGGACTATTGCCAATTTAAAAAAAGACGCAGAACGAATGGAAGCGTTGAAACAACAACAATATGAAGAAGAACGTCGTCAACAACGTATTGCAGCTGAGCAGGCTCGATTAGAACGTCAACGACAATGGGAAAATCTGGCTATTGCTCTTGGAAATCTGGCTGACAATGTTAATGCTGCGGTTAATTCAGGTAAGTCGAGAAAACGTGCAAAAACATATACTTACAATAACAATAATGTAAGAAGAAGTAGTGCCAATAACCACAGCCATAGTTCAACATCAAGTGGTTCAAGTGTAGTGCGTTGTGATGAATGTGGCGGAGATGGAAAGTGTACTAAAGTTACATCAAATCTTACTTTGTTTAAAACGTATTGTAAAGGAACAGGAAAATGTCATAATTGTATAGATGGATTAGTAAAAGATGCATTTGGTACAAGGCTATGTTCGTATTGTAATGGTAGTGGAAAGTGCTATCACTGTAAAGGAACAGGAAAATGTACTAAGTGTCATGGAACTGGGAAAATCGTAAAAAAGAAATAATTTTCAAATAGTAATGATAAAAGAGAGTGCGCAGGCATTCTCTTTTATTGTTGCTCGATTAGAATATTATAGTTAATTTTGCCTTATGATAAAATATGAATCTTAAGTTTAATTAATTATGGAATGGATATTGTATATTGTAATCGGGATTGTAGTTTTTGCGATTTTGTCGGCTACCGGTATCATTAAAGAGTTCTTTATGATGTTGGGGATTGTGTTGATGTGTGTAATATTTGGAGCTATTATAGGTTGGCTTACCGCAGATGCCGGTGGAACAGGAGCAGGCATTGGAGCTTGGGTCGGAATAGGATTATATTTTATATCGTGTGTGATGCGTATAATTTTTCCGGATGATTCGACTACAATAATATTTGATGAAATCGGAAATAGACTGTCGTCAAGTACTACTTCAAATAGAGCAGATGGCATAGCCGGAATTGTGATGCTAATTATTTTGTTTTTAGTGTGGCTGTTTGCTATTAATTAATGAATGCTGATTCTAAAATCGTCAGAAAATCTTTATAGACTAAAATATAGAGAGATTGATGTTTTTTTGTTTCAAGTAATGTAAAAGTCACTTTTTTTGATTAAGTTTGCAGTTGCTTTTGAAAATATAGATTTATATGGATGAAGATTTAAAGAAACAATTATCAAAAGATTCTGATGGGTTGTTGACATACGAATATATTGCAAATAATATAGATACGATAGATGATATTATGCCTGAATTGGCAGAAAATATTATAAAAGTAGACTCGTCGGGGCAGTTTGTAGTGAGTGCGGCTCGTTATCTTAATGCTATTGATAAGGAAAAATATGCCACAAGTATCGATGTGCTTGTGAAAGCTGCGATAGAGAAGGATCGTGAGCGAAAGTATTTGAATGATTTAATGGTAAGCCTTTGGGGTGCCGACTATAAAGAATATGCCAAGGAGTTGAGCTTGAAAGATGATAATTTCCGTCGTATTTATAAGCGACTATATGCAGTAGGAATATAAAAGGGTGAAAACTATGATTAAAAATAATTTTTTGTTGACAGTGGCAATGTTGTTTGTTTTTGCTGCATGTGGTAATGGCTCAAAAGCTCAACAGTCGACAACCGAGATAAAAAACATTGTAAAAAAAGAAGTAAATTTACCTGATATGACAAAAGTGGAATTGAAAACCTCACTTGGAGATATAATAGTGGGACTGTATAAAGAAACGCCAAAACATCATGATAATTTTGTGAAGTTGGTGAATGGAGGTTATTATAATGGAGTACTATTTCATCGTGTGATAAATAATTTTATGATTCAAACAGGTGATGGTGACTCTAAGACAGCAAAAGCGGGGCAAATGCTTGGAACAGGCGACCCCGGTTATACGGTAGAGGCTGAGTTTATGTATCCCAAGTTTTTCCATAAGCGTGGTGCTCTTGCTGCAGCTCGTACAAGTGACCAAGTGAATCCTGAACGTCGCTCAAGTGGTTCGCAATTCTATATCGTAACAGGAAAGGTGTATAATGAGCAACAACTTATGCAAATGGAACACCAAATGCAACAGATGAATATGCAAAATATTTTCCAAACAAAGGCTGCTGCTCATCAAAAGGAAATAATGAAATTGAGAATGGCTCGAGACACTGCGGGAACAGAGGCTTTACGTCAACGACTTATTGCAGAAACGGAAGCCGAAGCAGCAAAGAATCCTGTGAAATTCACTGATGCTCAACGTGAGGCTTACACCACAGTGGGTGGTACTCCTCACTTGGATAATCAGTATACTGTGTTTGGCGAAGTTCTTGAAGGAATGGATGTAGTGGCAAAGATTGAGGCTGTAAATACCGACCGTAATGATCGCCCAACAGAAGATATTAAGATAATTTCAGCTAAAGTAATAGAATGATAGAGATAAAAACTCATACTCTTGCTAATGGCTTGAGACTTATTCACCATAAAGACGCTACCACACGAATGGTAGCGTTAAATTTATTGTATAAAGTGGGTGCAAGAAATGAGAATCCGGAAAAGACGGGATATGCACACTTATTTGAACACTTGATGTTCAGTGGTTCGGCAAATGCGGAATCGTACGATGAACCACTACAGGCAGCAGGAGGAGAAAGTAATGCTTGGACGAGTAATGATGTTACGAATTATTACGATATAGTGCCTGCACATAATGTGGAAACTGCATTTTGGCTTGAAAGTGATAGATTGCTGCAATTATCGCTTACGGAGAAGAAATTTGAAGCACAGAAAAGTGTTGTGATAGAGGAATTTAAGCAACGATGCTTGAATTCACCTTACGGCGATGTTGGGCATATAATAAGAGAAAATGCATATAAAGTGCATCCTTACAGGTGGCCGGTGATAGGGTTGAGTACCGATGTGATAGCGTCGGCTACGCTTGATGATGCTTGGGAGTTTTTTTACACTCATTATTCGCCTGATAATCTTATTTTGTGTGTGTCGGGGAACATTGAATATGAGCGTGCTGTGGAATTGACCGAGAAATGGTTTGGGAGCATTCAAAGACGCAATGTGAAATCACAAATCATACCTGTGGAACCTATACTGAGCGAGCCACGCAGAGTGAGTATACATCGCGATGTGCCAAAGAATATGATATTGAAGGCATACAGAATGTGTGGACGTACAGACAGAGATTATCAAACGAGCGATATTATAAGTGATGTGCTTGCAAATGGAAATTCGGCACGATTCTTTCGTAATGTGCTTATGGAAAGCAATGTATTTTCGTCGCTTGATGCATCAATAGGCGGAAGCCTTGACCCCGGACTGTTCTATGTGCGCGGATATTTGTGTGATGGAGTAAGTTTTGAAGAAGGAGAAGCTGTTATACAGAAAGAACTTGATGCGTTCTTGAGAGAAGGAGCAAGTGAATATGAGATTACGAAATATGTGAACAAATTGGTGTCGCGCGAGTTGTTTGAGAATGTAAGTTATTTGGAAAAAGCGACCAAATTGTGCGCATACGAATTTCAATCGAATGCTGCTGACATAAATGCTGAGGAGTCGAAATATCGTTCTATAACGTGTGAAGATATAAAGCGAGTGGCAAACGAAATTCTTGAGGAGAATAATTGTACGACGCTATTTTATGGCAATTTGGAGTGAAAACTCGATATTTTAGAGTGAAATAATAAAAAAAATGTATAAAAATTTCTTAAACAATTGGTTTTTTGTATATTTGTAAGTTGAACAAATGAATGGCGATGTTGCCACTTATAAAATAAAATTAATATGGATTTGCGTGAAGAATCTTTGACCAATGAAAACTTGGAAAAAGATGTAACCTTGAATGAAGCTGCAGAAATTACTGCGGAATCTGTGAATGAGAATACCGAAGCTGTTTCGGAAGTTGTAACTTTGGCTGATTATAGTTCGCTTGGCAAGAGTGAACTTGTAGATGCTTTGATTTCGTTGCTTGACAAGCCGGTGGAAACTGTGCGCGAAGCTGTGGGACAAATCAAGATGGCATTCTATGCGTTGAGAAAAGCCGAAGTAGAAGCGGAAAAGGCTGAATTTATTGCAGCAGGCAATGATGAAACATCGTTTGAAGCTAAAGAAGATGCCGAAGAAGCTCGAATGAAAGACGTGTTGAACCAGCTTAAGGAAAAACGTGCTGAATTTAATAATGCACAAGAAACAATCCGTCAAGAAAATCTCGCAAAAAAACGTGCAATCATTGAAGAAATAAAAGCTATCGCAGTAGATCCGGATAGCGTGAATAAACAATATAATCGTGTACAGCAACTACAACAAGAGTTTAAGTCTATTGGAGAAGTTCCGGCAACTGAAACTACCGACTTGTGGAAAGATTATCAGCAAGCAACTGAAAGTTTCTATGACTTGTTGAAGATAAATAAGGAGTTGCGTGATTACGATTTCAAGAAGAATCTTGAAATTAAGCAACAATTGTGTACTGAAGCTGAAGAACTTGGTACAAAAGAAGATGTGGTGATAGCATTCCGTCGTTTACAAGAACTGCATAATCAATGGCGTGAAACCGGTCCGGTTGCAAAGGAATTGCGTGAGGACTTGTGGAACCGATTTAAAGAAGCTTCATCGGTAATAAATAAGAAATATCAATCTTTCTTTGAAGATCGTAAAGCAAAAGAGAAAGAAAACGAATTAGCTAAAATCGCAATATGCGAAAAAGTGGAAAATGTAGATATTTCGTTGTTGAAAACATATGCTGCATGGGATGAGGCCACAAAGGAAATTATTGCATTGCAAGAAGAATGGAAGAATCTCGGATTTGCATCACGCAAGGTAAATTCCGATTTGTTTACACGATTCCGTAAGTCGTGTGATGAATTCTTTGCAAGCAAAGCAACATTCTTCAAGAGTATGAAAGAAGAACTTTCGGAGAACTTGCAAAAGAAGATAGCTCTATGTGAAAAGGCAGAAGCTTTGAAGGATTCTACCGATTGGAAAAAGACTGCTGATGCACTTGTAGCATTACAAAAGGAATGGAAAACAATTGGCGCAGTGGCTAAGAAACAAAGTGATGCTGTGTGGAAACGCTTTATTGCTGCATGTGATGCGTTCTTTGAAGCAAAGAATAAGCAAAGTAATAACACACGCAAGGTGGAACACGATAATCTGAAGGCAAAAAAGGAAATTATTGCTGCAATAAATGCAATTCTTGCTGATGATGCTGAAACTGAAGGTGGAAAGAAAGTGCGAGAATTGATGAAGAAATGGCAAGAAGTGGGTCATGTGCCTTTCAAAGAAAAGGATAAAATCTACGCAGAATATAAAGAGGCTATCGATAAGGCGTTCGATAAGTTTGATATGAAGGAAGTGAAGGCTACATTGAGTAATTATGAAAATTCAATAAGCCAAATGACCGATAAGGATAAAATATATCGTGAACGCGAATATTTGATGAGAAGCTACGAACAAAAACGTAACGAGCTCAAGACGTTTGAAAATAATATGGGCTTCTTTAATGCAACTTCAAAGAGCGGAAACTCGATGGTTAAGGAAATGGAACGTAGAATCCAGAAAATCAAAGATGATTTGGCTCTTATCGAAAAGAAGATTGAGCTTATCGATAGTAAAATGTGATTAGTGTAATGCCCACTTAAATGGGTGTGAGTGAAATAGTCGAGCTGCACCTCATCTGTAAGGTGCAGCCCGATGTTTTTTAAGATAAAAAGGCTTTAGCAAGTGATTAAAAACAAGTTTAAAGGTTATGTCTTTATATTACTTGCAAAAAAAAAGCTAAATATAACAGAAATGAGTAAAAAAGGACGTTACGGACATTTCATAAGTGGAATACTCATCGTATCCGATTTTGTTGTACTCAATGCAATATTTTTATTGATGGGAGTGTGCGAAATAGGAGTAAGTATTGATTCGTTTTTTACCAAGCAAGTGTGGTTTGTTCTAAATGTATGTTTTGTAATAGCTCACCTTGTAGTACCCGATATTCATGGTAAACGAGTGGTATATGCCGACAAAGTGGTGATTAATACGTTGCGACTTGTGTTAATTCACGCTTTGGCATTTGTATCGATATTATGGTTTCTCGATGGTGAGATGGGTTATAAACTTCTGATCGTATTTTATTCTATGTTTGCGTTGGCACTTGTGGTGTGGTGGCTTGTGTCGCGCAAGATATTGAAAGCATATCGCACACGTGGATTTAATTTCAAACGCGTAGTTATAGTGGGATGCAATGAGATAGGGAAGCGATTATATGAAGAGTTCAAATCGGACCAAGGGTATGGATACAAAGTACTTGGAATGTTTGACAATAAGGAAAATGCAAAGAATAGCGATTGCTACAAGGGTGAACTTGGCGATGTGGAGTCGTTCTTGAGAGAATACAATATTGATGAGATGTACTGTGCGCTTGATGGGGAATTTGTGGTGACACGAATGATACATTTGGCAGAATCGAATGCAGTGGATTTCTATTATTTGCCACAGATTGGTCGTACTGTGATGCGACAGTTTACGCTTGATTCGGTGGGACGTGTGCCGGTGATGTCGATACGTTCCAATCCATTGAGCAGTACGTTGAATCGTTTTGTGAAACGAGTCTTCGACTTTGTGTTCTCTTCGATAGTGTTGCTTTTTTCTCCATTGGTGTTTATTCCTGTTGGAATAGCAATAAAATTGACGTCGCCGGGTCCTATATTTTTCAAACAGTTGCGTACCGGATTTCGTGGTAAAGAATTCTATTGTTATAAGTTCCGCACGATGAAAGTAAATAAAGATGCCGATACGAAACAGGCTACTAAGGGTGATCCACGTAAAACAAAACTTGGTGATTTTTTACGTAAAACAAGTATAGATGAATTGCCTCAGTTCTACAATGTGTGGAAAGGTGAGATGTCGGTTGTTGGACCTCGTCCACATATGCTCAAGCATACTAAGGACTATAGTGCTCTTATTGATAAATATATGTTGCGTCACACGATAAAGCCTGGAATTACGGGTTGGGCGCAGGTGAATGGATATAGAGGACAGACTGATCACTTATGGCAAATGGAAAAGCGTGTGGAATATGATGTGTGGTATGCAGAAAATTGGAACTTCTTCCTTGATTTGAAGATAATATTCCTCACAGTGTGGAATGTGTTCCGAGGCGAGAAGAATGCATACTGATGCTTGTAAGCTAACTTTGTAACAATGATAAAAAAGCTAAACTATGGCAAAAATGCGACTTCATCATTTTGATATGTTAAAAGGTATCGCAATATTTCTTGTGGTAGTAGGTCATGTGTTGACAATGTGCATTCGTGATATTGATAATGCTGTATTGTTTAAATTTGTAGAGAAAATACATATGCCAATATTCTTTTTTATTAGTGGATATTTTACTTACAAGTTAAATGAGAAGGGGCGTTTGAAAATGCCTAATTTGTTATCACGAGCAAAGCAATTGTTGATTCCTTTTTTTGTGGTGAGTACATTATGGATTTTTTATTTTCCAAAGAGTGGGTTACAAAGTCCGTTTATCTCTACTTGGGAAGGATTGTATTTTAGTGTAGGTAAAAACGGCTATTGGTTTACTTTGTGCCTATTTGAGATAATACTGCTATATTCTATCTTAACACCCTTGTTCTCAATGTGTCAGAAGATAATAAGTAAAGTGGCGTTAATGATATGTGTGTGGATTTTGCTTGGAATATCTAAAGATATTGTGCCTGAAGTCACCTGTGCATTGTTAGGATTGTCTATGGTGTTTGACTTTTTCCCAATTTTTATGGTTGGCGTTTTAGTTAGAGAAGGAAAAACTACTTTTGACAAAATCACTATATCAAGTAATTGGATAACAGTGGCATTATTAGTTGGAGGTGTAATGATGTATTATGTTTGTTGGCCTTGGGAAGTTGATTTGCCTTCAATATGTTTAGATATATCAAGGCAGATATTATATATATGTGTAGCTGTGGTAGGTGTAGCTGTGGTGAAGCCGTGGAGTGAAGATGCATTTAAAGATAACAATCCAAATGGTACTTTTATGTTACGATTGTGGGTTTATTTAGGAACACAAAGTTTAGCGATATATTTGTTACATTATTTTTTCTTGTTTCCAATGGCTGTATTCCGCGAGCCTTTAATTGCAATGAATCTCAATGTCGTACCAACTCTTATTGTAGCAGTGTTTTTTGCTTCAATTATAATAGCAGTAACGCTTTGTGTAAATTATATTATAAGCCGAAGTAAGTTGCTCGCATTATTGTTAACAGGAAAAATAAATTAGTATTTTGTATATGAAACCGAAGTTACGAGGTGAGGAAATAGGCGTAGAATCGGGAAACATAAATTAAGATTTCAATCAGTATGAATAACAAAGGAGGTGTGCAAACACCTCCTTTGTTATTCAATATATGAGATTATATTACAATCCAAGATTTTTGCGGATTTTTGCAGGGATTGCATTTTTGTTTACAGTGATGTTGAGTGTCTTTGCAAGGAAATATGCTTCAGACACATAAATAAATCCTTTGTATACTTGATTTGTATCCCACGAGTTCTGTACTTTGTAGTAACGATTCCCATCTTGGTCGACTGCTGAACCCACGATTACCATACCATGGTCGTCGGTTGTTTCATGATTATCGAACCATTCTTGGCGCATTTCTTGCGTAACTGTTATTTCGGGAACGTAACCATGGAAGTCGTATCGCTCTTTTTCGCGATCTTTATCGGAAAGAGCAGTCCAACGAGCGAGTTCGGTTCCTTCGAGTGTGTCGGCTGATTTTTCGGCAGGCATTAAAGCTACACCATTTTTCCATTTCCAACCTTTTTCACTCACATCGGCTGCCCACGCAAGAGTGTATCCATTTTTTATAGCATTGTCAACTATAGCTTTCATTTCTTCCATCTTAACATTGTGATATTGTCCCCAAATCCAATTGTCGGCAACTTCGAGAGAAAAAGTTGTATTGAATGGATGGTGTGTGAATGATGTGATAGCTACGTAGTCGTTCATATTGATTCCGAGTGATTGAGCATAGGTTTCAGGTGTGTACTCCTTGCCATCGACGATGAATGTTTCAGGGATTTCACCAAGATATGCATCAAGGATTCCGTCAATTCCTTTGAGCCAAGCTGTAGAATACTTAGTTTTCTGACGATTTTTAATGGCATCTATATAGCCAATAAGTCCGGCAGTCATTTCATAGTGATCATGCTTTTTTTCTCCATATTCAAGACCTTTGTAGGATTCTTCGGGCATCATACCATAGCGTTGCCATATATATGGAACGTCAAGATGACTTCCGCCTTGCTCGAAATGGATTTGACCATCGGTACGAATGTAGCGAACAGCTTTGTCGTGATAGCATTTGTATACGACAAACATTTCAGATAGATTCACTTTATTACCTGTTGCTTTGAGTATTTCGTTTTCAAGAAATGTGTTGGCAGAGAAACACCAACAAGTTCCTGACTTGTTTTGGTTGGTAACAGGAGTGGATTTTGCTACTTTTACATCGGTGAATTTAAATCCTGTGCTATCGGCATTCACCACTTCTTGCGCATTGGTGGAAAATGCTATTGATGCAAGTGCGATTGCACTTATATAAGCATATTGTTTCATAAATTTGTATGTATTGGTTAAATTTAATAGTGCAAAAGTACGAAAAAACTCAATTTAATGAAAAAATGTTGTGAAATGTATCAGGAAATTTTTAAATTTGCTAAAGAATTAAATGTATAAACAAAATTGAGTAATTATGAAAAAGATTCTATGTGTTACAGTAAGCGCAGCGTTGTTGATTGGAACAACAGGTTGTGCATCAATTCAAAATGCGAGTAATACTCAAAAAGGTGCAGTGATTGGAACTGCAAGTGGAGCTGCTGTAGGAGCCGGTGTGGGTGCTCTTATTGGCGGTGGTAAGGGAGCTTTGATAGGAGGTGTGCTTGGAACTGCAGCAGGTGCAACAGCCGGTGTTCTTATTGGAAAGAAGATGGATAAGCAAAAGGAAGAATTAGCAAAGATAGAAGGAGCTCAAGTAGAAACAGTAACCGATCAAAATGAACTTCAAGCTATTAAAGTTACCTTTGAAAGTGGAATCCTATTTGGATTCAATAAGAGTACTTTGAGTGAATCGGCAAAGAAATCTTTGAGTGAGTTTGCTGTTTCATTAAAGAACAATCCATCAACTGATGTTACTATTTATGGATATACAGACAATGTGGGTACTCTTGAAGCAAATCAGAAGGTGTCAAACCAACGAGCACAAGCTGTACAAACATATTTGGCTAATGCTGGTGTTCCGGTTGCACGTATGACAGCTCAAGGTCTTGCTTGGGATAATCCTGTGGCAAGTAATGATACCGAAGCCGGACGTGCTCAAAATCGTCGAGTAGAAATCTATATTACTGCAAATCAAGATATGGTAAATCAGGCTAATGCCGGCACGTTGAAATAAGATAACATTCTTATTATTACATAGATTTAAGAGGTTGTGCAAGAAAATGTAAATCTTTGCACAACTTTTTTATGATATTTGTAGTTTAATTGTCATTAAACTATTTTTAAGTATAAAAGTCGAACTATACAAAGTATAGTTATATGAGAAAGACTTGTTATATATTAGTGTTGGTTGTTTCAGTGTCGGTGAGTAGTTGTGCATCATGGAGCAATCAGACAAATGGTGCAATAATAGGCAGTATCGGTGGTGCTGTTGTTGGAGCCGGTATAGGATCAGCTTTAGGTGATTGTTACACAGGATATTTAGGTGCGCAGTTGGGTTCTTCGATTGGAACTGTAGTTGGTTCGTCAATAGGTGCAGAAGAAGATGCTAAAAAACGTCGTATTGCAAATGAGAATCATTTGGAACAGAATTATCAATATCAATCTGTAAAGTCACAAGTGTTTATAGATGAAAGTAATGGAAAGTGTTATTATCGAGCAACAGATGATAATGTTGTTATGTTTAATGTGCGTGAGTCGAAATTGTCTGAAGATTCAAAACGTTCGTTGAATGCTATTGCACGTAAGTTGAAGGAAATCAAAGGTGATATATATGTGTATGGCAGCACCGACAATGTGGAGAGTAGAGATTACTCAAAACAGTTGTCGGAGGAACGAGCAAGAGCCGCTGCCGGATATCTGATTGCATGTGGAATAGACCGCAATAGAGTGAAAGTGCAGGGATTGGGGAGCGATAGTCCAATAGCTGATAATGGAACAATGTCAGGACGTGCAATGAATCGCTCGGTTGAGATATATGTAGAGTTGAAATAATAATGCTGTATTTCTTGTGTACAATTATTAAAATCGTTACTTTTGTATAATTCAATTGTAACGATTTTTTTAGTTAGTATATTGATAAAAATTGTTATGGTATTAATAATGTGTTGATGACTGCCTATGTGATAGTAAAAAGCGATACTTAGGCATTTTAGAATGGGCAAAAGAGATATAACTTAAAAAATAACAAATATATAAGCATTATGAAAACAATCAAGACAATGCTATTGCTTATTGCAATGGTGTGTGTGGCTTTTGTGATTAAGGCCGAAGAAAAAAAGGAATTGAAGTATGTAAATGCTCTAGAGTTTAGAATGATTAATAAGGGATTTGACAACACATTGTCACCTTATCATCGTCTACCCGGCTATTTGAAAGATAGTATTATGAAGGATAAGACTCGTGCGGGATTGTGGGATAGAGGTAGAAATTGTGCCGGTCTTGCAATTCGCTTTGCTTCAAATTCGGAGCGTATAGGTATACGTTATAATCTTACTTGGAATTTCCATATGGCTCATATGGCTGATACAGGAATTAAGGGAACAGATTTATATATCCTAAACGATGAAGGTAATTGGGAATATGTGAACACAAATCGTCCATACAAGAAAGATTCAATACAAACTAAGGTTTATGCCGATGGTTTACCTAAGGAAATGCGTGAATATATGATATATTTGCCGTTGTATGATGGTGTGAATTGGATGGAAATCGGAGTTGATAGCTCGGCGGTAATACAAAAGCCAATTCTAAATAATCCACGTAAGGAAAAGAGAGTAGTGTTCTATGGTACAAGTATAATGCAAGGTGGCTGTGCTACTCGCACCGGTATGGTGGCTACAAATATGATTCAAAGAGATTTAAATGTTGAGTGTATAAATCTTGGATTTAGCGGAGAAGGTAAGATGGATAATTATATGGCTCTTGCTATGGCTTCAATTCCAAATGTAACAGCATTTGTCCTTGATCCGATACCAAATTGTACTAAGGATATGTGTGAAAAGTTGACATATGGATTTGTGAATACATTGCGTACATTGTGCCCAAATGTTCCAATTATTATGGTTGAAGGTCCAATGTATAGTTACACTAAATATGACAAGTTTACAAAGAACTACCTTGCACAAAAGAATGATGCTTGGCGCAAGAATTATGAGAAGTTGAAGGCTGATAATCCGAATAATTTATATTATGTGACTTGTGAAGGATTGAGCGGATACGATAACGAAGGAACTGTTGATGGTATTCACTTTACCGATCTTGGTTTCAGAGCATATGCTGATAAACTCAATGAAATCTTAAAATACATAGTAGAATAATAACTTTTTAGATAGAAATGAAGTGGCGTGTCTTATAGATGAGATATGCCACTTTTTTGTTTAGTATATCGGTTGTGTCGGAAAACATTATTAACTTTGTTGTCCTAAACGAGCTACTTAATTATATGGAGGTTATAAAAGAGATAAAAAGTAAGCATTATATACAGAATCTAATTGAGGAAGGTGAACACGAGTGTCAGGATTTTAAGTTTAAGATTTCGGACGCTCGGAAGATAGCTCGTAGCATATCGGCCTTTGCAAACAATCGTGGCGGTAGTCTGCTTGTTGGAGTTAAAGATAATGGAAAAGTAGTAGGTGTGGAGAGTGATGAAGAAATGTATATGATAGAACAAGCTGCCGAAATCTATTGTCGCCCTCCTCAAAGAGTGAGTTTTCAGTCATATAGAGTTGAAGGAAAATGTGTGCTGAAAGTTGATGTGCATCCTGCCAATGAATTGCCGGTAAAAGCACAAGATGACGATAAAAAGTGGTGCGCTTATTATAGAGTAGCTGATGAAAATATCCTTGCAAGTGTGTTGCATATAAAGGTGTGGCATGCAATGAAAAAAACTGCTCCTTCGCTGATTGAATTTTCAGAAAAGGAACAGATTTTAATAGATTATTTAAACGAGAATGCTGAAATTACACTCGAAGAATATATGAAAATTGCCCATTTGTCGAAACAAACAGCCGAAGACACTCTTGTAAAGCTGTGTATGGTGCGCACGCTTGCTATTCGCTATCGCGAAGGTCGTTGCGTGGTGGTACTTGCCGAATAAAGACCTATTCCCGGGTAATCACCCCTGTGTGGTAGGCATATAGCAATTTCTTGAGATCGGCGATTTGAGTTTTTATTTCTTTACCTTTATCGGTGTCTTTTACGAGCATACGTCGAGAACTCATTTCCACAATTTGTGTAGTTGACTTGATGTCGTGCCCTTCGCGTACAGCTTGTTCGATGGATGTGTACGGCTCATGTTGCACAAGTTGGAATCCACGAGAGTGATATACAAGAGTGTATCCTGCAATGCCTGTCTTAGGTTGATATGCCTTAGAGAAACCACCATCGATGACCATCATTTTTCCGTTAGCTCTAATAGGTTGTTCTCCTTTTAAGATTCTTACAGGTACGTGTCCGTTAATAATATGTCGATGAGTTCCTGTCACACCAAATTCATCAAGAATCATATCGCATATATCCTCGCGGTCGCGAAGTGAGTAGTAATGTCCTTTGATTTCCTTTTGGGCTTCTTTATCATCGATGAAATAGCTTTCGAATGTCGCCATTTTATTTTTATCGAAGACAGGTGAATCTTTTCCGCACCATAGATACCAAGCATAATCGAGGGCATAGGTGGGCTGCTGATCGTTCTTGTCGTTGAAGTATGCTTCGCGCAAAAGTGAACCGACTTTCTTGAATAATGACTTTCCTTTGTATGTCTTACCCTCTATGCATACTTCTTTGAATGAGCCATCTTCATTGAGTGGAATAGATGCGTGGTATAGCAAATTTGAATTCATCACTGTGTACACGCAACCATTGCGGAACAAGCAAAGTGTGTGGCGATTCAATTTCTCGCTACTGACAAATGAATTGTGTAGTTTATGTACGATTTCTTGCTCTTCGGGCGTAAGCTCATAAGGGTTTTGCGGGTCGATTGTAGGAAATAGTGTGTCGTTAAGAACATATTCCTTATCGTCAATGTTTATAGTGCCTTTGTTGAAGTCGATGCGATGCAATAATAATCGATTCTCCATTTCAAAGTCGGGGCGACGATTGATGATTTGTGCTTCGAGCTTGAATTGAATAATGCTTATAGCTTTGTGCATCTGTGCAAGCATTCGAAGTGTTTTTTCGTTAAATGTGTCGCCTTCGTTGTTGATAGGAACAAACTTAGTGCAGTCGTCATTGGCGTAAGCTTCCATAGCAAAAGTAGCAAGAGGTAGCAGACTGATACCATATCCATCTTCAAGTACCGACTGGTTGGCATAGCGCAAAGCCAGACGCACAACATTGGCAATACAGCAGTCGTTACCACTTACTGCTCCCATCCACAATATGTCGTGGTTACCCCATTGAATATCGAAATTGTGGTAACTGCATAGGATATCCATTATCTTATCGGGACTTGGACCTCGATCGAATACGTCGCCGAGAATATGCAAGTGGTCGATTACAAGACGTTGAATGAGAGTGCTGATAGCAGTGATGAAATCCTCTGCGCGTCCTGTAGATATAATTGTACGTACTATAACGTCTACATAAGCCTGCTTATTGGGCTCAATAGCATTTTCGTGGAGAAGCTCTTGAATGATATATGAGAAATCATCCGGCAGAGCTTTTATTACTTTGGAACGTGAATATTTAGATGAAACAGTGCGACACACCATAACAAGGCGATTGATTGTGCTAAAGAACCATTCATCTAAGTTTTCGGCTTTGACTTCTTCTTTTACAAGTTTGAGCTTCTGTTCGGGATAGTAAATTAGTGTGCAAAGTTCTTTTTGTTGTTCTTTGTTGAGTTCGTTATCATATATCTCGCGCACTTTTCGCTTGATATTACCCGACGCATTACGTAACACGTGTTGAACTGCTTCGTATTCGCCATGTAAATCGGCAAGGAAATGCTCGGTTCCTTTAGGCAAGTTCAATATAGCTTCAAGGTTGATGATTTCAGTACTTGCTGCAGCAATAGAGGGAAAGCTGCGAGATAATAATTGAAGATAGCGTAAATCGTTCATTACAACTTCTTCTGTGATTTCCTTATGTGAGTTATGATTGTATTTCATCATCAAATAATGTTTCTATCACAAATATACGCAAAATCGTTGAGATAAATGCATAAATACGATAGAATCGTATCAATTAGGTGTGAAATTTCTTATCCGGTATATGGGAGTTCGTGACTCATTGCTATTGAATAAGAAAACTGCTTGGCACTGCCAAACAGTTCTTTTAGTCTTTAGGATAGTTTAAATTTTCAACAGAAGGATTCAGCAGTACTTCGGTCAGATATTTATTTGCTTCCCAACGTGCCATAGGCAAGTTGTTGAGTGTGTAGTTTCCACAATCACGCGCAGTGGCTCCGGGTATTTCGCTATCGAAGTTGCTGATGAATGAGAATGTTTGTTGCATCAATGTTAAAATATCGGCTGATTGCAGGTCGCCTTCAAGAATCAAATAGTTGCCCGTACAACAACCCATAGGTCCCCAATAGATAACCTTGTGTTTCCACTCGGGATGGTTGCGTAAAAATGTGGCGGCAAGATGTTCTATGGTGTGTAACGCATCTTGATGTACCACAGGTTCACGGTTGGGCTCTTTCATTCGGATGTCGAATGTGGTAACGATATCTCCATTAGGTAATTTATCCTTACGCGAGACAAAGATACCACGTTTCATTGTGAGATGATTTATTGTGAAACTTGCAATCTTTTCCATAATCAGTTTGGCAAAAAGATAAAAATGAGTTGGTGTTAGTTAATCTTTTTAAGAAGTTCTTGAACGAGGTTGAATGTGTGAGCAGGAGCGTCCTGCCAAAAGTCGTTGTACTCCAAAACGTTGTCTTTGGATGCACCGGGCGAGTCGCTGATAACACGCATCACAAGCATTGGCACTTTACGGAGATAACACACTTGTGCAATAGTAGCCGATTCCATATCTACGGCAAGCACTTCGGGGAATACTTTCTGTATTGCTTGCACTTCTTCGAGTGACGCAATGAATTTATCTCCCGAACAGATAAGTCCCTTTTTAATGTGGGGTAAATCAGGAATAAGATTGACAAATTGCTTACTGCTCTCAAAATAGAGTGGATAACCCGAAGCTTCGCCATATTGAGTGCCGGGACCACACCACACATCGTGATAAGCGATAGTGCTACCTACAACAACGTCCATAATGTGAGTGTTTTTCGATGCTCCGCCTGCCACACCTGAGTTAATTACAAGTTCGGGTTTGAAGTGATTGAGCAACGAGAGTGTTCCGATAGCAGCATTTACTTTCCCGATACCACATTGCATTACAATAATATCATTATTGTCAATTTTACCGGAATGGAATGTGAAACCGTCGACTGATAGGGTTTTTGTTTCATTTAGCAAAGGAAGGAGTAAGTTAAGTTCTTTCCCCATTGCAACAATTATAGCGATAGTCATTAGTGTTAGCTTTTAGTGAAAAAAATTTGCTACAAATTTAAGAATTTATTACTTTTACAGCAAACTATTGAATTGAAATATCGTGTTACCAAGGATAATTATTGATGAGCGTATAAAAAAGATTTGCCCTGAGATGAGAATAGGTGTTATCAGAGCAAAAGTTACTAATTGTGAAACATCGTCGGAGTTGTGGGCTGAAATAGAGCGTGAAGCCGATGAGATTGTGGCTAAATATGAACTTTTAGAGATAAATAAGCGTCCTGCAGTGGCACAGACTCGTGCGTTGTATCGTGCGCTTGGTAAAGATCCTAATCGCTATAGAGTGGCGAGCGAGGCTTTATGCCGTCGAGTTATTCGAGGGTTAGGATTATATCGTATTGACACCCTTGTAGATATGATTAATCTTGTGTCGATGAAGAGCGGATATGCAATAAGTGGGCTTGATGGAGATAAATTAGTGGGTGATATGCTTACAATGGGTGTCGGCGAAGACGGTGAAGAATATTGTGGAATAGGACGTGGGTTGCTTAATATTGCGGGAATGCCTGTCTATCGTGATGCTGTGGGTGGTGTAGCTACTCCCACAAGCGATGAAGAACGAACTAAAATCACTATCGATACCTGTACATTGCAGATGAATATTAATGGTTTCGGTCCTGAAATGCCGATGGAAGAAGCAGTGTCTTGGAGTGTGGAACTATTGAGAAAGTATGCTAATGCGACTGAAGTGGAATGTGATATAATTTCAGTGAGATAATTATGTCGCTTTTTTTTGATATATAGAAATTGCTATGAGAATTTTAAAGATTTATGCTGAAAGTCCTAACGACCGTTTTATAGATGAAGCGGTAGAAGTGCTTCGCGATGGAGGAATAATAATTTATCCCACCGACACTCTTTATGCGCTTGGTTGTGATGCGTTGAATAACCAGGCAATAGAGCGAATATGTAAGTTGAAAGGATTAAAAAGCGAAAAAACTAATCTGTCAATAATATGCAAGGATATCTCACAAGTGGCAGAATATGCTCGTTTTAGCAATGACGATTTTAAGATGATGAGAGGAAATCTGCCAGGAGCATTCACTTTTATTTTTCCTGCTTTGTCGAAGTTGCCTAAGGCATTCAAGGGCAGAAAAACTGTGGGTGTCAGAGTGCCCGGCAATAATATAGCTCGATTGCTAGTGGAAAGGCTTGGCAATCCGATATTATCGTCATCGGTGAAATGTGATGACGAAGATTATGGGTGTGAACCGGAATTGATAGCTCAATGTTATGATAATGGTGTTGAATTGATACTTGATACCGGGCGGTCGGGGAGTGAGCCTTCTACTATTGTGGATTGTACAGGTAGTGAGCCTGAGATAATAAGACAAGGGAAGGGGGAATTGCTCTAATCAAGAGGTAAGATTGAGCGTCAAAATAATATTTTGATGAAAAATGATGATTTTATAAAATAATATCTTGAAAAATTTCATTAATAATGAATTAATCTATAATTTTGTAGGAGTATTAAAAGATAATAACTTATAATAACGATTTAAATAAAACAAAACTAATTATGTCAAAAGTTACAGTTATCGGCGCTGGTAATGTGGGCGCAACAGCTGCTAATGTATTGGTACTAAGCCAAATTGCAGATGAAGTAGTTCTTCTTGATATCAAAGAAGGTGTATCAGAAGGTAAGGCAATGGATATTATGCAAACTGCAAATATCCTAAAGGTAAACACAGTTCTTAAGGGTGTTACTAATGACTATGCTGCAACTGCCGGTTCTGATGTAGTAGTTATCACTTCAGGTATTCCTCGTAAGCCTGGTATGACTCGTGAAGAACTTATCGGTGTTAACGCCGGTATCGTGAAGAGCGTAGTAAGCAACGTGATTGCTCACTCTCCAAACGCAATTATCGTGTGTGTAAGTAACCCAATGGACACAATGACTTATTTGATTCACAAGACAAGCGGTCTACCAAAGAATCGTATCATCGGTATGGGTGGAGCTTTGGATAGCGCACGTTTCCGTTACTACTTGACTCAAGCTCTTGGTGCTAACGTGAATGATGTTGATGGTATGGTAATCGGCGGTCATGGCGATACAACAATGATTCCTATGAAGCGTCTTGCTACTTATCGTGGTGTGCCGGTAAGCACTCTATTGGAAAAGGAAACTCTTGATAAGATTGCTGCCGATACAATGGTTGGTGGTGCAACTCTTACAGGTCTTCTTGGAACAAGTGCATGGTATGCTCCAGGTGCTGCTGCTGCACAAGTTGTTAAGGCTGTTCTTCACAATGAAAAACTTCTTCTTCCTTGCAGTGTAATGCTTGAAGGTGAATATGGTCACGAAGATGTATGTGTAGGTGTTCCTGTAATCCTTGGTAAGGACGGAGTTGAAAAGGTTGTTGAAATCGAACTTAACGAAGAAGAAAAGGCTCTATTTGATGCAAGTGTTGCTGCTTGTAAGAATACAAATGCAGCTCTTGAAGGAGCTTTGAATTGATTTCTATAAAGATTTTATAAAAGTAATGAGTAGATAGTGGTTTAAACCGCTATCTACTTTTTTATTGTATATGTTTTACTGAAAGAATTATCGAGGTTGCTAAATTGTAGTGTCATATTAGTAGGTGTAATGTGTAAAAAACATCTTGGAAATCAATCCAAGATGTTTTTTAATTGATATTTGAGGGGGCTAATCTGCAAGTTTTACGGCGTAGACGTCTTCGGTTCCGTCGGGATGATAGCCGAATACAATCATTACTTTTCGCTTATCGGAACTGCTCATAATAGAGTTGTATATGTTTTCTACATCGTCGCGACTGCTGACAGGAGTGTTGTTGATTTCAGTTATGATGAAACCTTCCTTGATTCCTGCGTTACGGAATTTACCTGCTTTCAGTCCTACAACTTCAACACCATTCTTAATTTGTAACTCTTTCTTTTTTTCGTCGTCGATAGCCAAGAATCCACAGCCAAGAGATGATACTGAAGATGACTTTGTGAGCTTTGTGCTGCCTTGGTCATTGCGAAGTGTAGCAGTAGCTGTGTGAGTCTTGTTATCACGTATATAAGTGATTTTTACTTTATCGCCGGGGCGTAGTTTGTTCATTTGTTCCATTATTTGTCCGCTACTCTTGACAGTCGCATCATTGATTTTTGTGATAACATCGCCTTCTTGAATTCCAGCCTGCATAGCTGCACTACGATCGCTTACTGATGCTACATAAAGGCCTTCGGTGGTAGCTGTGATATTTTTCTCTTTTGCAAGTTCGGCATTCAAAGGTTGATAGCTGATACCAAGAACAGCGCGTTGTACGCTTCCATATTCTTTGAGGTCTTTAACAACTTTGCTTACGGTTGATGAAGGAATTGCAAATGAATAGCCTGCATAGTTACCTGTTTGAGAATATATGGCAGTGTTGATACCGACGAGTTCACCATTGATGTTGACAAGAGCTCCGCCGCTGTTACCTTGGTTGACTGCAGCATCGGTTTGAATAAACGAATCGATTGAATTGGCGCGTTGTGAAGTAGCTTCGCCAATATTACGCGCTTTAGCACTTACGATGCCGGCAGTAACAGTAGAAGTGAAACCGAACGGATTGCCCACAGCAAGTACCCATTCACCTACTTTTAAATCGTCGGAACTTCCGAATGTGATTGCGTTCAAATTCTTAGCGTCAATTTTTAGGAGTGCCAAATCGGTATTTTCGTCGCTACCGATAACTTTAGCAACATATTTTTCATTGTTGTTAAGTGTAACTTCGAGTTTCTCTCCACCTTTAATAACGTGATTGTTAGTAACGATATATCCATCGGAAGATATGATTACACCTGAACCAAGTCCGAGAGGTTGCAATTTCTCCTCTTTAGGTTGCTGTTGTTGGCGACGTGGTGTGTTATTGCCATATCCGGGACCAAAGAAGAACTCAAATGGGTCGAAATATCTATTGCCTTGATATTGTTGGCGTGCAGTGGCGAAAGTTTTGATACTTACTACGCAATTTATGGTGTTTTCGGCTGCTACTGTGAAATCGGTGTTACTTGAGGGAACACGTCCACTTGTGCGAATGAAGTTTTTATCGATGTTGTTTTGTTGTGTGTAATAGTTGTTTGCCACTACGGTCAATGTAGAGCCGAGAACCGCAGCTGCAAATAGAGCTAAAAATAATTTTCCAGTTGTTTTCATAATCCTATAATGTTAAATTTGTACTTTATTTTAAATTTTAAATAGTTAAAAATTAACTTTTGAAATTTGACGTAAAAGTATATGTTTTGTTTAATATAACGAAGAAAATAGTTTAGAATTTAAGCTATTTTAATAGTGAATACGGTGATTTAAGTAATATTTATAATAAAAAGCAAGTTCTATAAATTACGTAAAAATATATCTTTGTGTGATAGGGTGGGTATAATATAACAAATTATGAAAATATAAGTTGTGATGTGTGGCAATATCAATAAATCGTTGTAACTTTGCATCATAATAGTATGGTGGTTTGTCGCTCACCGACTTGAGCGGTGTGAGGAAAGTCCGGGCAACATAGAGCATCATATTTCTTAACGAGAAGCTATCGGTGACGGTAGAGTAATGTGACAGAAAATAACCGCCTTCGTTTATGGAGGTAAGGGTGAAAACGTGAGGTAAGAGCTTACGGACGAGTATGGTGACATATTTCGTGGCACATCTTATGAGTTGCAAGGTCAAGTATATCGGCATTTAAGGGTTGCTCGTCCATTGCCGAGGGGTAGACTGCTACAGTTGTGGTAACACAGCGTAAGCGCAATGGTGACATTGCGTTCAGATAAATGACAAACGGGCTTCTATATATGAGAGGCTTACATAACCCGGCTTATAGCTGTACTATTTAGTAAAAAAGCACCACATTGTGGTGCTTTTTTATGTTTAAGTTATGTGATGTGGCTTTGGGAACCGGAAAATGATTGACAAACTTACCATCAATGCCAACGCCCAAGCATAATATAGATAAGGTAGGAATGATGTTGGTGATACTTGTGCCAGTGCGGCTGCTAAAAGTATTTGCGCTCCGTAAGGAATAATGCATTGTACAATACAAGAACAAGTGTCGAGAATACTTGCTACTTTGCGTGGGTCGAGTTTGTATTGTGTTGCTATTTGTCTACTTAGTTCTCCTACTGTGATGATGGCAATAGTGTTGTTTGCGGTGCAAATGTTAACAAAACTAACGAGTAGAGCTATTGTGGTTTGTGCTCCTCGAATTCCGTTGATACGCTTTGTGAGGAACTTCATAAGGTAATCTATACCACCATTGAACTTAATTATTGCAAGCATACCTGCAGCAATGAGTGTTACGACAATTAAATCACCCATACTGCTGATACCTGCTCCCATAGAGTTACACATATCAATAAGGTGAATGTCGGTAAAGCAAAATCCTGCAACTATTGATATGATAATACCTGCTGTGAGAACAACGAGCACATTTATACCGGCAATAGCCATACCTATTACCGATATGTAAGGCAGTATCAGCCATGAAGATGCTTGAGTCTCGAAAGAGAGTGAGTAGTTTTCGGTTTGAGCTAATATAAAGTATGTTATCAGGGTAATGACTGATGCCGGAATTGCTATCCATAGATTAGCTTTAAATTTATCGTTCATTTTACAACCCTGACTGCGTGTAGATGCAATAGTGGTGTCGGAAATGAAAGATAGATTGTCGCCAAAAAAAGAACCACCAATGACAACTGCCACAAAGAATGGAATATCTTGTCCTGTGCTTTCGGCAAGTTGTAAAGCGAATGGTGTAAGTGAGACTATAGTTCCAACCGATGTACCTATGGATAATGAAATAAAACAAGATGCTATGAATATACCCGGAATGAGGAGTTGAGGTGGCAATATCTTCAATGTGAGATTTACCGTAGCATCAATTGCTCCTATATATTTGGCGATAGATGCGAATGCTCCCGCTAAAATGAATATCCAAATCATATATAATATGTCGGGATTTGCGGCGCCATGCGAGAATACGTCCAAGCGTTCCTTAAAGGATGTATGTGAGGATGTGGTGATTATCGACCAAATTGAAGCAATGATAAATGCTACCGAAATAGGCATTTTGTAGAAATCGTTTACAGCAATAGAAACAGTGAGGTAAAATATTAGAAAAACAGCTATTGGCGAAAGAGCCAAAAGTCCTTTACGAGTGGATGTCATAAATATTGTATTAAAATTAATGCAAAATTAAGTATTTTTTTTGTGGCAGACTGAACTTTATGAATTTTTGAGTGTTAATAAAGGTGTAATAATAAAATTCGTACTTTTCTCATAATAGTAGCGCGTGAGCGTAGTTGTAAATTAGCACTAAGCATAATGTGATGAATTTTAGAAGAATAGGGCTGCGTGAGCAGCTCTTGCTTTTGTGTGAGTTGTGTGTGGATTTATTGTATGAAATGAAATAATATCTAAAATTAGAACTAAAAATTTGTGTAATTCAAACAAATATACTACTTTTGTGTATATATTTACAGAATGGAATAATAATCATACATTTTAATGCGATGAAATCAAAGAAATTTTTACTTGAAGAAAAGGAAATTCCAACAGCATGGTATAATATAATGGCTGAAATGAAGAATAAGCCACGCCCAATTTTAAATCCTCAAACAAAGCAGGCGATGACAGTTGATGATTTGCAAACTTTGTTTACAAAGGCTGCATCGGAACAAGAACTAAATATGACTGATGCTTGGGTGGAAATTCCCGAAGAGGTGAGAGATATGTATAAGATATGGCGTCCCACACCCCTTGTGCGAGCTTACGGTTTGGAAAAGATGCTTGATACTCCTGCACATATATATTTCAAGAATGAAAGTGTAAGCCCTGTGGGTTCTCACAAACTTAACTCAGCAATACCTCAGGCATTTTATTGTAAAAAGGAAGGTGTGACTAATGTTACTACCGAGACGGGTGCAGGACAATGGGGAGCAGCTTTGTCGATGGCTACAAAGCATTTTGGATTGGAACTTGCTGTATATATGGTGAAGGTGTCTTATCATCAAAAGCCATATCGTCGTTCTATAATGCAAACTTATGGAGCACAAGTGATTGCGTCGCCAAGTATGTCGACTAAGGCAGGTCGCAGAATATTGACCGATACCCCAAATTATCAAGGTTCGTTGGGAACAGCTATTTCGGAGGCGGTAGAACTTGCTCGTTCCACTCCAAATTGTAAATATGCACTTGGCTCGGTGATGAATCATGTGTCGTTACATCAAACAGTGATTGGTCTTGAAGCAGAAAAGCAAATGGCAATGACCGGAGAATATCCTGACGTGGTGATTGGTTGTTTTGGTGGAGGAAGTAACTTTGCCGGTATTTCATTCCCATTTATGCGACATAACTTCACCGGAGAGCGAAACACTCGATTTGTAGCCGCCGAACCGTCATCTTGTCCGAAACTCACACGAGGTGAATTGTGTTACGACTTTGGTGATGAAGCAGGCTATACCCCTTTGATGCCAATGTATACACTCGGACATAAATTTTCGCCGGCTAATATCCATGCAGGTGGGTTGCGATATCATGGAGCGGGAACAATCGTGAGTCAGCTGAAGATAGATGGTTTTGTGGAAGCTGTTGATATTCAACAAACAGAAACATTTAAGGCTGCTACCTTGTTTGCGCAAGCTGAAGGAATTATTCCTGCACCTGAATCGTCGCACGCTATTGCTGCGGCAATACGAGAAGCCGAACAAGCAAAACTCGAAGGTAAACAAAAAGTGATACTCTTTAACTTGTCGGGACATGGCTTGATAGATATGACAGCGTATGACCAGTATATAATGGGTGACCTCACAAATTATGAGGTGCCGGAGGAAGATATAAAATCAAATATAGCAGGCTTGGATTTGATAATTTAAAGTAATTATACGATAAAATTAATGCGAAATGTGAGGCAGAAATGATTTTGTTCTCACATTTTTTTTTGCAAAAGCAAAAAAAATGTTCTATAAATATTGTGAGAAATGTGTTAATAATCAGTGGGTTATAAATTGCGTACTTTTTGCGTACTCAAAAATTTGCAAAAAACTTGTGTAAATTCTATTTTTGTGATAGAAATTTAGGAATAATTACTATGAACAAATTATTACTGACAATTATAGCTGTATTATGTTACTCGGTTGTGGGTAATGCGGAACAATTGAGAGAACAAGATGCGAGAAGTATTGCTAAGAGTTTCTTTGCCGACAAGACAGAACAAGGAATGTTGAAATCGGTAAATACGGATTTACATTTAGCATATAAATCAAAGAATGAAACAACAGGTAATGAGGGAGCATATTATGTGTTTAATCGAGGTGTCAGAGATGGCTATGTGGTAGTGGCAGGTGATGATGCTGTGGCAACTCCTGTGCTTGGTTATTCCGAGAACGGAACATTCGAATATGAAAACATACCGGAAAATATGCGTTATTGGCTTGATGAATATCAACGCCAGATAGAGTATTTGCAGGAAAACTCTATTCAATCTACATCGGTATCACCAAGAGAGTGGACTACATCGGTATCACCAAGAGAGTGGACTACATCGGTATCACCACTACTTGGTGAAATAAAGTGGGATCAATCAGAACCATATAATTTGCTATGTCCTACATTACCCGATGGAAGAAAAACCGTTGTAGGTTGTACAGCAACTGCTATGGCTCAAATAATGGGATACTGGAAGTGGCCGGATGTTGGAATGGGAGGTAGATCATATTTGTGGAATAACGGAGAAAGTAATAAAACATTGAGTGCAATGTTTGCTTATTCAACATATGAATGGAGTAAGATGTTGCCTACATATAACACTTCGAGTAGTTTGGAATCAAAGATGGCAGTAGCAAAGTTGATGAGTGATGTAGGTATTTCTATTGATATGAAATATGGATATACGAGCGGAGCTTATTCTAAAGATGTGCCTTATGCATTAATGAATTATTTTAAATATAAAAATGGAGTAAAGTATATAGAGCGTTCTGGATTTATATATTCGGATTGGGAAGATATGATTCGTTTTGAACTTGATGCGAAACGTCCTGTGCTATATAGTGGGTTTAGACCT
Organism: Bacteroidales bacterium; assembly: GCA_015061055.1. GTDB lineage: Bacteria > Bacteroidota > Bacteroidia > Bacteroidales > Muribaculaceae > RGIG4576. Next base: position 6,015 of record SUXH01000020.1, on the reverse strand, counting down.
GCCGGTGGTGGACACGCATTTGTGTGTGATGGCTATAACGAAGAAGGCTATTTCCACATAAATTGGGGGTGGAGCGGTTCACACGATGGCTATTTTTTGTTGCAAATATTGAGTATACATAATGATTCTGATTATGATAGTGGATATAGCTATAGACAAGGTGCTGTGATTGGTATTCAGCCTGAAAATCAAGGCGGAGTATTAAATGGCTATGTGGAATTGAATGGCTGGACCATAAAAACTACTGAATGCAGTGCCGATACGGCTGCTCGCATTTATATTGCTGGAGCAAGAAATTGTTATAGTGATACACTTGGCTTTGATTTTGCATTGAATTTATACAAAGAAACAGAATTGGTGATGTCTCATAACATTTTGTCGAGACCTATAACACCTCCCAAAGCAGGTTTGCCAACATCGTATCAAGATATAAAGCTACCTAAGAACATTGAAGATGGTGAATATAAACTTTATCCTCAATATAAATTTATAGGTGAAGATACGGCTTGTTTTCGAAATATGAGGCCTAAAACAGCAGGAGCTTGTCCGTATTTAAATATTACAGTGAAAGATGGTGTAGGGACGTTAGCAAATCCTCCATATTATTATGTTCTTTCTGCATCGGAAATTGAATTCTTATCAAGAGCTGTCTCAGGACAAGAATTCAGAGTTCGTGCCACTGTGAAAAACCATGGAGAGTTGGAATATTGCGATAAATTGTATTTCAAGGTATGGGACTCTAAAATGAGAAAGATGTGCGAAACTTCAAGTTTTGCATATATGGAAACCGGAGATGAGATTGTTGTTATATGTGACTTACCGGCTATAAAAGATGTATATGATAAGTTTAATTTAGTGTTGTGTGATGCAAAAGGTAATGTGATATCAAGAAAGGAGTTCTTTTTAGATTATTCTATAGGAGAACCTGAAATTGAAATCGTAGATGATTTAGCTACTGTCTCAACTGAAATGTTGTATAATGATATAGAAGCTACTGTGAAGCTCAAGAATACGGGAGGTTATTTTGCCGGAGAAATGCGATTGTATATTTGGGGTAATGTAACAAATTATCATTTTTATAAATATTTGACATTAGAAACTAATGAAGAAAAAACTCTGACTTTCAAAGGTGAACTTAGTGATTCTGAAATCGGCTCGGAATGCACAATGGTGTTATTGCATTACGTTGACAAAAATAAGGTTTGGAGTAACAAAGTGAAGTTTACTGTAGTGGCAGACAAGTCTAATGTAGAAGAAGTGAATGACAATAATGTGGTTGAAGTTGAGATTTACACGCTTAGTGGCAGACTTGTGGCTAAAGAGAGAAGAACAATAGATAGAACTGTAAATTTGGATATGTCAAAACTTGAAAAAGGACTTTACATAGTGCGTACAGTGAATGCTGCCGGCGATGTAAAAGTACGAAAGATGCAAAAGATGTAAAATTATATTTTGTAAATCGAATAAAAACCATACTGAGTATCAGTGAGTTATAAATTGCGTACTTTTTGCGTACTCAAAAACTTGCAAAAAAGTTGTGATTTATCTTCTTTTGCGATAGAAATTTAACAATGTATTAATATGAATAGATTTTTACTAATAATTATTGCAGTGTTGTGCTATTGTGCAGTGGGCAATGCAGAACAATTGAGAGAACAAGATGCGAGAAGTATTGCTAAGAGTTTCTTTGTCGACAAAACAGAACAAGGAATGTTGAAATCGGTAAATTCTGAGTTGCATTTGGCATATAAATCAAAGAATAAAATTACCGGTGTTGAGGGAGCTTATTATGTGTTTAATCGAGGTGCCAGAGATGGCTATGTGGTAGTGGCAGGTGATGATGCTGTGGCAACTCCTGTGCTTGGTTATTCAGAAAACGGGACATTCGATTATGAAAAAATACCGGAAAATATGCGCTATTGGCTTGATGAATATCAACGTCAAATAGAGTATTTGCAAGAAAAAGGTGTAGAATCTTCATCGGTAGCACCAAAAGAGTGGACTACAAGTGTTGCACCACTTCTTGGTGAAATAAAGTGGGGACAAGACGCACCTTATAATTTAATGTGTCCTACATTGAGTAATGGAAATAAGGCTGCTGCCGGTTGTGTGGCTACTGCAATGGCTCAGATTATGTATTATTGGCGTTGGCCAGAAGTGGGTGTAGGTAGTAATTCATACGAATGGGAATATAATGAAACCAAAACTATTCTAAGTGCAGACTTTAGTAAATCTACATATCAATGGGACTTGATACTACCAACCTACAATAATGAAAGTAGTGTAGAATCTCAACAAGCAGTAGCAAAATTGATGAGTGATGTAGGTATATCGGTGAATATGAGCTATAATACATCAAGTGGAGCGAATTCTATTGTAGCAAGAAAGGCATTGGTTAATTATTTTAAATATCAAGCTCGAATGGATTATCGAACTAATTATTTAAGTAATGAATGGGAACAATTGCTTAAGAACGAATTAGATGCAGGTCGTCCTATCTATTATAGTGGTCATAATTCATATCATTCAGGTCACGCATTTGTGTGTGATGGCTATAATAAAAATGGCTATTTCCATTTTAACTGGGGTTGGACTGGAACATGTGATGGATATTTCTTGTTGACATCATTGTCTCCTACGCAAGTGGAAGAAGAAGGGTATACTATTAATCAAACTATAATTACCAATATTTACCCTAATGAAGGTGTTGAATATGAAGAAGATTGGTATGTTAGATTAGATAGTTGGACGATTGAAACACCAGAGGTATATGTTGGGAGAGTGGCAAAAATATATATGAAAGGAATGTGGAATGAATCATCAGATACATTGCCATTGGAATTCTCATTAAATATGTATAAAGGAGAAGAATTGGTTAGAAAGACTACTATAGTAAAAAGAGAAGTCACACCACCTAATATGGGGCTTGGTGCAACTATAGTACAACCTTATTTTATGCCTGGAATAGAAGAAGGAGAATATAAATTATATCCACAATATAAGTTGATACATGAGCCTGATAGTGCATTTAAGAATATGTATACAGATAAAGTAACACCAGATTATGTAAATGCTGTTGTTAAAGATGGAAAAGTGACGTTATCATTCGAATCTACAATCTATTCTTTAAAACTGAAAGCATTGAATGCAGGGACAGTGATAGGAACTAATAGAAAATTATATCCTGTTGCAACTGTTCGGAATGATGGCGGAATGGAATATTATAATATAATGCGTATGAGAGTATTAGATATGAGTGATAGTGTGTTATCAGTATCATTACCAATGATGGTTTTTGTGAAAAGTGGCGAAACGGCTGAGTTTAAGTGTGAATTAGATGCCATTGCAACTGAAGGAACATATAAAATAGGTGTATATGATATAGATGATAATCTTATAGGAGTAAAAGGTATTTATGTGCAAAAGATGAGTGCTGCTAATTTGTCAATCGCAAAGCAAATTGTACCTAAATCAACAGAAATGACACCTTCTGATATAGAGGTAACAGCTAATATTACAAATACAGGAGATTATTATGAGGGAGAACTTGAATTGATGATTTATGGAGATAATAGAATATATCGTCGTATATATTCAAAAGTTAGAATAGATAAAAATGAAACGGAAACAGTAACCTTCAAAGGCTCATTTCCAGAAGCTATAATTGGTAAGGAGTATACTATGGCATTGCGTCGCTACGATGTAACAAATAAATCTCAAGTGTGGGGAAAACAGGTGAAGTTTACACTTGTAGCCGATAAGTCCGGAGTGGAAAATATTGAAGCTGAAGATAATGCTCCTGTAGAATACTATAACTTACAAGGAGTGAAAGTGGTTAATCCTGAAAATGGTATTTTTATCAAGAAACGAGGAAACAAGGTTACAAAAGTTATCTTATAAATAGTCCCTAAATTGTGAAATAAGATGAAATGTGCCATTGCAAAATTGCAGAAACAGCAACAATGGCACATTTTTTGTGTATTTTTGTGAAGTGAAAGAAATAACTTAATTTTAATAGACTATGGGTATTTATGTAATTTTTATTGTGATAGCCCTTGTGAGCTATCTTGTTCAATCTTCGTTGAAGAATAAATTTGAGCGTTATTCACGTATGCCAATCGGGATGACCGGTAAAGAAGTGGCTGAGAAGATGCTCCACGATAATGGAATATATGATGTGAAGGTAGTGAGTACTAATGGTATGCTAACTGATCATTATAATCCAAGTGATAAGACTGTGAACTTGAGTGAAGGTGTGTATGCAAGTAGAAGTGTGGCAGCTGCAGCTGTAGCGGCTCACGAATGTGGTCATGCTGTGCAACATGCAACAAAGTATAGTCCATTGCAAATGCGTTCGGCACTTGTGCCGATAGTGAGTTTCGCATCTCCATGGATTTCATGGTTACTGCTTGGTGGAATCCTGACAATCAATGTGTTCCCGGTGTTGCTTGGGATTGGTATTCTATTGTTTGCGATGACAACAATTTTCAGTTTTGTTACGCTTCCGGTGGAAATTAATGCGAGTCAACGAGCGCTTGCATGGCTTGATCGTACCGGAATAGCTGTGGGGCGTGATCAAGAGGCTGCAAAAGATGCATTGAAATCGGCAGCTTATACATATGTTGTTGCAGCTTTAAGTTCGTTAGCTACGTTGATATATTATGTTATGATATTTTTAGGACGAAGAGATTAAAGTGCTGTACTGAGATATAAATTAAATAATAAGATATATTATGAGAAAGTTGATTTTGGGAATTGCTTTGGTGTTGGCAGGTGCAACAATGGCAGGTGCAAAGGATATGACAGGAAAAAAGGTTTATATTAATGCCGGTCATGGTGGATATTGGAATGGAGGATATGTGGCTGCCGAAACCGACTCGCTGGGTAATATAATTACGTCACGTAAGGGAAATGACCGATTTGTTGCCACTATTCCATTTCCTGATGAATCGGAAACCGGATATTGGGAGTCGAAGAGCAACCTTGTGAAGAGCCTTGAATTGCGTCGCTTGCTGGTAGCTGCAGGTTGTGATGTGAAGATGTCGCGTGTGAGAAACAGAGAGATTGATGATAAGGACTTGGAACATATAGGACTCGATGCCAATGAATTTCTTGGAGAGGCGGCAGCCGAGAATCCTGCAAATGTGGCATTTATAGCAGTGCATTCGAATGCGTTGGGAGGCAATAATCGAGGAATCAACTATTTCTTGAACCTTTATAATATGGACGCCGACACATTGGGCAAAAATGCCGATTATATGGAGTTGGGTAAAACTATGGCCAATGAATCGGCTCTATGGTTGATGGACAATGAGATAACAGTGTGGAAACCATCAGCACCAAAGGTGTGGGAAGATAATAAGTTCTTGGGTTTTACACTTGGTGTGCTACGTCACTTGGATGTGCCGGGGTTCCTTGTAGAAGGTAGTTTTCATGATTATGCACCGGAAACACATCGTTTGCTAAACGATGATTATTGCAAACTTTCGGCTTATAATATGTATCGTTTCTTTTGCGATTATTTTAAAGCCGATATGCCATCGACAGGAGTAGTGGCAGGTGCAGTGAAGCATAACAAGAAGATACTTGTCGATAAGAATTTCGGTAATTGTGTTGAGGGAACTCATGATTGTCTGCTTCCGATAAATGGAGCGGTTGTTACATTATTAAATAAGAATGGTAAGAAACTACAAACATATATTACCGACGAGTTTTATAACGGAGTGTATGTGTTCTGGGATATAAAGCCGGGAAAATATAAAGTAAAGATTGAAGCTGATGGTTTTGAAACACAAATCTTAGAGATAAAAGTGAAAGCAGCCGAAATTACCGATCAAGTAACACTCCTAAACGATCCAAATTACGTAGAATAGGGGTAAAAGAATAAAAAAGTAGTGAGAGTATATCGGTATATTGGATATACTCTTTTTTTGTTCTTCTTCTAAAAAATGACTAACTTTGCATTCGATTTGAAAAATAAAGAAATATGGCACAGAAACCATCAATTCCAAAGGG
>SUXH01000019.1 GCA_015061055.1 Bacteroidales bacterium | reverse complement strand
ACACCGGCTTCTGAATTAGCAAGAACAGGATATAATCGTCGGTCGCCCGAAATCAAATCCCAGCCAAGTGTGTCGGCATACTGAGCCACATACGCAAGGGTATCTCCGTTTTCAATCACAGGAGTAATGCTGTTGATAGTTTTTCCCTTTCGTGCAATATTAAGGTACTTGCACACCATTTCAGGTGTTACTGTATAGTTTTCTGCTGATGTTGTTTCTCCTGAGCGAGACAATATTGTTTCCGATTCTTGAATGGGTTCATTCATTAACGCATTATCATTACACGCACACATAGCTACACATAATGATACAAATAATACTAATTTCTTCATAATAGTTTAATTGTTTTTAGTTAATGGTAAAATCTCCTTCGTAATAATCGTCACCTATTTGCACTTCGATAATGTAATCATCGGTAGAAAGTGAACCGATAGCAAACGAATGCTCCTTGCTCTCAGTATTGCTTACTGATGAATACACCACAACTCCATCGCCGTCGTATACACTCACAGCAACTCCCCAAGATGCAAGTTCGGTTTCAATGTTAATCACTCCGTTCTCAATAGAAGCTATTGGAACATTAATTAATTCTCTGTCAAGTTCCTTCCCATTCCCAACTTTTGGAGGGTCTTTAGGATTTAGCTTTATTTCTTCTGCACAAAGAATAGGTGCACAGAACAAAATAATCAATAATAGTGTTACAAACTTTCTCATATATTTATTCTTAATTTAAGTTTGCAACAAATTTAAATCCCTAATAGCTCAATTTACAAATAAAAAGGTTTTCAAATAGTTTTCATTTTAACAGAATATTTCGAAACAATTTTCAAATCCATCACTAACATACTCATAATGAGAGAATAAATTTATCAAAATCAGATGGTACACCCTTAACCCCAAAGAACTTATAGTTTAACCTAACTCTTATATTTGATATTGAACTTTTATCCCTAAACACCAATATTGCTATTTCTTTGGGGGTAAATTTACACTTTAACAACAAACATACTCTGTATTCTAAAGTATTTAAACGACTATATAAATAGAATAATTGTGATTTAAAATTTGGATATACTTCTTTCACGACATTATCTAATTCTATCCATATATTATCGTTTGATACCCCCTTATTTTGTTCAAGGCCTTTACGTATTTTTATATATGTATCAGAACTTGTTATTTTATAATCTACTACATATGTTTCAGAATCTATATTACTTATTCTTTCTTTTATAAGATTTGTAATTTCTCCATACAATTCAACTTCTGTTACATTTTCTTTTAAAGTTTCTATATTTTTCTCTAGAAGTTTAACTTTGTCAAGTTGTTGCAATAACTCAATTCGCATTTTTTCTTGAACTGAAAGTAAATCTTCTTTTTCTAATTTTAAGTTTTCATTTTCATAGTCTAATTCTTGAACTTCTTTAATCAAACAGACATTTTTCTTTCTTATTGCTCTATTGATATGGATTACAAAAATAATAGCTATAAAGAACAATATTATTACAATTAAAGAATTTGTAATTACTTTATTTTTCTGCTCTTTAAGTTTATAATTCTCTTTTTCTTTTTGAGAATAATTATAAAATGAATTTTGGTGAATGATTGCATTTGAAGACATTTGGGAATTCAAAGAATCTATACACTGTTTATGTGCTGTTGCATAATAATATACAGAATCTTTATTTCCTATCTCTTTTGAATAATCTAAAAGTATAGAATATGCAAATTCTTTAGAATTCAATGATTGAGATTCTTTTAGCTCTTGCACTAATCTTATTGCCTTTGAATAATCTTTATTTATTATATGAACATTTATTTTTGTTGATAACACATAATCTTTTATGCTATGATTACTTAGCGTATCAAAAATTTCAAATTCTTTTCGTGCTTTTTCATACTCACCTTGTGATATATATAAGTCTATTATACTTGATCTGATATCAATTTCTCTATTGATATTTTTATAATCTTGTTGAGATAACATTAATGCTCTATTAAAACTATATAATGCAGAATCGGTTTTATTTAAGTTACAATATACATCTCCGAGTGAACGTAAATTCAACATCAACCCTACTGAATCGCCGCAGGCTGTTTGGTAGGCGATTGCTTCTTGGAATTTTGGCTTTGCCTGCTCAAACATATACAGTTCGAGGAAGATTTGCCCCATCTGGCTTGCGATTTTGCCTTTGCGATACAAGTATTCGGGCGATTGCAGAGCGTCGAGCGACTTTTGGAAATAGTCGAGTGCTTGTGGCGCATCGCCTTGCTCTCGGCGCACTCGTCCTCCGTAATAGTAGGCATCGCCAAGTTCAGATTCGCTACCGTTTCGCTCAAAATAGTCGATAATATCGGTGATAACAGTGTCGGTGGCGATGTCTTGATACGCCTTGTCGCGAATCTTTATGCTCATAAGGTCGTAATAGTGGCGATTGTGTTCATCGAGCGAATCACGACACACTCCACGAAGCACTGTCATAGCGCTATCCACCTCGTTACTGTCACACAGAGCATTAACACTCGCAAGACGGCTGTCGACCGAGCGCCCACACCCCGCCAACAGCATCACAAATCCTATTATCCCAATCAAAAATCCTTTCATATCTTGCAAAGATACGCACAAACGAGCGAGAAATATGAAGTTTACTTCATTATTTTTCAATTCTCGAATATCACTTCAGTTCTTCCAAGATTTTTTTCAGTTCTTCGTCGGTGGCAAGGAGTTTCGCCTTACACACTTTCAATAGTTCAAGCGAACGAGATGTGTAGGCTGACAAATTATCGATACTGCAATTCTCGCTTTGCATTTCAGCAACAATCTTCTCAAGTTCGGAAATCGCCTCCGAATAAGTCATTTCTTTTTTCTTTTCTTCCATATCTTTTTAGTTTCTTATTATTCTACAATAGACGTCACTTCGCCGTCGGCAAAAACAGTTGTAATATAGTCACCCTTTTTCAAGTCGTCAACTTTAGTTACGGCATTACCGCCTTTTAAGGTCAACGAATAGCCTCGTCGCAATGTATTCTGAGGAGATAAAATGTGTACCTTATCTTCAATCGACCGAACACGCATCTTTTCACGCAACATTTGCTGTCCCACAGCCTGTTTCATCGATTGAAACATAAACAGGAGTTGACTTCGCGATGCCGATATACGATTCTGCACACTAAGTGGGATTGACTGCGCATAATGATTAAGACGCATATTTGCCGCATCCAACTTATTTTGAGTTACAAGTGGAATAGTGCTGCTATAATAAGCCAACTGTTCATTAGCACGAGCCATATAACCATTTGCCAACGACACTAACGAATTAGACAATTCGCCAATGCGAGCAAGAGCCATTTCACCTTGAGCAATAAGCCATTCGGCAGCAGCCGTAGGTGTTTTCACACGCATTGCCGCCACATCGTCAAGCACCGTAACATCACGTTCATGCCCGATTCCCACTATCACAGGTAGTGGGAATTGAGCCACACATGCAGCAAGATTATAATCATCGAAACAATGCAGTTCCGAAGTAGCCCCACCACCGCGAATAATCACCACACAATCGAAATGTTGCAAGTTTGCATTCACTCTATCAAGCGCTACCATAACAGTTGGCACAGTGCGCTCTCCTTGCATCACTGCGGGGAACAACTTTGTATAGAATTTCACCCCGTTAGGATTATTCTCAAGCTGATTCATAAAATCACCATATCCGGCAGCTCCCTCAGCCGACACAACGGCGATTCGCTGAGGTACTTCGGGGAATGCAAGTTCCTTGTTCATATCTATTATCCCTTCATCGGCAAGACGGCGCAGAATTTCACGACGTTTCATTGCCATACCACCAAGAGTGTACTCAGGATTAATATTACTAATCACAAGCGACAACCCATATTGCTCATGGTAATTGGCTGTAACCTCCACCATCAGCTTCAAGCCACCGGTAAATGCCATTCCCGTAGCACTTTCAAATTCAAATTTCAGTCGAGCAAATATATTTGCCCATATTACAGCTCGATTTTTTGCAAGAATACGAGTATTACTATCATCTTTCTGCACCAGTTCTAAATAGCAATGACCTCCACGCACAGCCACATCACTCAATTCAGCCGTAATCCAGCATCTCTGCACTTCGGGCGATGCAAGCAACCTCTTTATCCTTACATTATATTCCAATAATGATATTGAATTCATTTCCATCAACTCACTTTTACTATTGCTTCATCACTATCACCTTCAAGCGGGAACCACAAATAACCTTCCACGTTCTCCATTCCCACTTTTCTTAATACATTCATATACCCTTGCACCTGTTCACAGAACTCTTTTACATTTTTAGCGGTTTTCTTGCCAAACTTATAATCGACTACCACAGTGCGACCATCAGGAGTAACAAAGAAACGGTCAGGGCGAGTTATCGTGCCATCATCATCAAGCAAAGAACGCTCATTATACACACGATTACGAGGATCAAACCACCATTGTACACGTTCACAAGCAAGTGCATCTTTCACAATACGACTATCACTCTCATAATGTTTTTCGCCGATAAGACCTTTAGCCCTATAGTAAGACAATGCAAAATCTACATCTTCCTTCACTTTCACACGCTTCATTACTTTATGAAGACGAATCCCTTGCTCCCTGCGTTCATTTGTATATTCATCTTCCACCTTGTATTGAAGTTTGATATTATCCACTTTATACAAAGGCATAGTTGCAGGCAATTTCAATGTGTCTTTTTTAGTAGTTTCCGACTTTGGGGTAGGTTTCTTCTTTTCACTATTATACCCCTTCTCACCTATAGTGAACACTAAGTCATCACCACTCCTATACTTTGCCAAGAACGATTGAAGCTTCATATCTTTGCCTTCTTCTATCAATGGTGTGAAGATATACATTTCGTCGACAGCGCGAGTAAAACCTACATAAGTTTTATTTAAGGCATCTATTATGCGTTCACGTAATTTCACATTATAACAATCACTCAATGGACTATTAACAATCATCTTCGATGAATTAGGACGCACAGGTACCACAGGTGGGATTATCGATTCATCTATTGAGACAAAAAGTCTCGATTTCATCAATTCTTCTTTAGATACCCAAAGAGTTTCTTCCTTTCCTGTGAGTTCCCAATTACAGAACGGCAATATCACACACTTATATTCAAGACCTTTCGACTTGTGAATTGTAAGCACATTAATGGCATCTTGTCCCTCAGGAGTATCTATCGACTTTTTACAACCCACCTTGTCCCACCACTTCAAGAATTCGTGAATCGACGCATTTGAGCGGTTGCTAAATTCCAACACACAATCCTGGAATGCCTGTATGAATGCATTATCACATTCAAGTTTTTTCCCAAATATATTTTGTGCTATAATATGTTCAATTATCGAAACCAAATTGAACGATTCGGTATTTTCGGGCAACAATGAACTTAACGACATATTATCCGACACCTCATTCTTGGGCTCAGTTTCAAAGCTTTTCTCAAGCGCAACACCCGGCTCACATCCTTCACTATACACCATGTGGGAGTACTTGCGCAACAATCGATGCACATAACCTTCGTTGTCAACAGGTATATCCTCATTCGCATCGGTGTATTCTTCTTTATTGGCAAGAAGTTTTGTGTCAAGATAGCGCAAATAACTGATTATGAGTCGCACCGACGCCGAATTTCTAAGCAACAACGATTCACTCGACACCACATTAATAGCCGATTGACCTTCGGTTCGGGTTGCATTATAATCAAGAATATGCTGCACTACCTCCACTCCTTCGTAATTAGAAAACACCAATACTGCTATATCCTTATATTTATATCCCCGAGACACAATATCCGTTATCAAGTCGGGCAATCGCTTAAGTACCGATGTGCGATACTTGCCATCACCTCCATCAGCCAATGCAACATCTTTTTCTGCCTTCTCGTCGATATAATTAATTTCTACATATCCCCTATTCTTATACTCCTTTTTGGGGGGCAGTTCTTGCTTTACATTGCTATATTCCTCATCTACTTTAAGAGAACTTGATAAATAAGTAAAAAAATCATTATTGAAATGTACCACTTCGGGCATACTGCGCCAATTATAGCTACTGCCACCATCATTTTGAGTTACCGTAAAATGATTAGCCACCTCGGTACGCAACAATGATGAGTCGGCATTGCGAAATCGATAAATACATTGCTTCTCATCGCCAATAATAAGATTATCACATCCTTCAGCACAACTATTAAAAAGCAACGGACGCATATTCTCCCATTGAGAACGCGACGTATCTTGAAACTCATCAATCAGGAAATGGCTCAACCACACTCCCACACGTTCATACACAAAAGGCGTCTCATCATTATTTATAATCTTTCGCAAAAGGTCGTTTGTATCACCAAGAAGAATCATTTCATTCTCACTGCGATACTTATCCATATACCTTTTTACCTCTCCAAGCAAGCCAAGCATATATATATTGCGATGTATATCAACGCATAGCCGATAGCTACTCCACGTTTCGGCCATCACTTTCAGTTGCTCACATATCTTACTTATGGTATCAGCCTCAAGACGATATTGAGTTTTTCCTACTTTTTTAATTTTGAACCACTTTACACTGCCGGTCTCCGCATTGTGAATACATTTGTTTATCTTATCAATATTCAATGATTCAATTCCATTGTCATTGGAAGAACAATCAAGCTTAGCCAGCCATAACATTCCACCATTACCACTCAAATCGTCAACAAAGAATCCTTCATTTTCAGCCAATTTAAATATGGCTTCCTTAGCTCCATCTACAATATGCTTATGCCGTTGAATTTCCTCACACAACGCACTCTTAAACTTATTTATATAATATGGTGGATTACTCGAACTATCATGCTTATCTATATATCTCACCAACTCATCAAGATATTGGCGCATATCTTCTTGTTTCAAGCATTCCAAAAACGTACCGAAAGAGAAACCCGACCTTTTTCTATTCGTAGTATTGGTCTCGGTAGCTGTAAATATATTCCACGTTTTGCCACTCTGCACCTCATCACGCACAAACTCTCTAATCCACATCTTTGCACGCCTTGCACGTTGCGCTTCTTCAGGCAATGAGGACTTAGAGTGAGCCAAACTTGAAAAGAAATCATTCAACCCCACTTTTATGGCATACTCGTCATCGATTTCAATTTCATAGTTATACGACATTCGCAACTCTTTAGCAAATGTGCGTAACACAAGTTGAAAAAATGCATCAATCGTACTCACATTGAAATTAGTGTAATCGAATAGAATTTCCATCATAGCACGATATGCGGCTTTCTTTACATCTTCGGGCGACACATTACCTAAATCTCGACACAAATTATCAAGGTATTCGCTGTTTTTGTCAGGCACTTCTCCTGCCAAAATCGATAATTCTCTGATAATTCGCTCTTTCATTTCACCGGTAGCCTTATTGGTGAACGTCACAGCCAAGATGTGGCGATGACGCTCCACATCTCCATCTTCAGCTAATTCATAACGTCCTTTGCGCTTAACACCCAAAAGGAATTTGATATATTCATACGTCAATTTATAGGTTTTTCCCGACCCTGCCGACGCTTTAATTACCTTTATCATTAGTCCTTATCAAAATTATTTTCAAAAATAACTCATTATTTTTCAAAAGCCAAAAAAAATTCATACTTTAGCACTCACAATTTATTATCCTATTCCAAATACTATGTACCAATATAAAACAATCATATTGATTATCAATATCGTAAGTATTTTATTCTTACTCGGTTTAGCAATACTACTATTATATATCAAACGAAATAACAAAGCAAAGACACTACCTCAAATAATTGTTATCACAATAACTATTCCATTCTATCTCTACAACATATTCTTTATTACCGAATCTTTCAAAGCTATGCTATATATAGCACCTTTCACATATTCTGTAGGATTGTGCTTTTTGCCGGCACTATGGATTTCTATCCATCAGTATTTCAACAGCCAATCACGTTTCAGCAAGATTCGCTTGATTCACTTTTTCCCGGCTTTCATTTGTTTTCTAATCTATTCAGCTTATATTAATCGCTTAACGATTCCCGAACAAATAAACTTCTTTGTTTACAAGAATACTCCTTGGGCTAATCTTATTGACGGATTAAATCTTATTATGCTCATAACACAAATCATTATATACTTCTCTATCATCTTGTTATACTTACACAGGGTAAAACAATTCATTGAAAAAAACTACACCTTTGCCGATTGGAAGAGAAATCTCTGGATTCCCAAAATACTCATTGCAATTACTATTACATTCATAATATTACTAATATGTCATAGCACATTTGATTATAGTTGGACTTGGACCCTCAATATATTCGATATCATAATAATGCTTTATTTTACTTACAATTCTACAAATTCCCCCTATACAACACAAAATGAATATATTAACGACACCCTCACCGACATCCAATTCGACTATGAAATAAGTAGAGGCAAACCACTCAGCAATAGTCAAGCCAAAGAAATCAGCAATATAACAAAGGAATATCTGAAATCTTCTCAATCTTATTTAAATCCGGCATTAACAATCAAGGATGTTGCCGATGCTATTGGTGTTTCAAATAATCAAATATCGCAAGCTCTCGAAACAATAGATAAATCCAATTTCACAACCATTGTGAACAAACTACGAATCGAACGAGCTGTTAAAGCTCTGAGTCAGGACATCGAAAACAATCAAAACATCGACTCCCTCACGTACCAAAGTGGCTTCACTTCTCGCAAAGCATTCTTTCTAGCATTCAAGAACATAATGGGTAAAACACCTGTTGAATTTTTAATGGATATAAGTAACAACAACAAGTCCATTAATTAGCACATCTCCACCATCGGGCACTTAGTTGTTCCTTAACGACCAATGTCTTTTTGCCATCCCGTATTTTCTACTCCAATTATATTATACGAGCCTTATATCCTTTATCCTTCAAATAGGCAAGAATTTTATCCCTGAAATCGCCTTGAATCAAAATCTCGCCACAACGAGCCGAACCACCTACACCACAATGCTGTTTAAGCTCCTTTGCCAAGTGTTTCAAGGCCTCCTCGCTACCGTCAAAGTTAACCACCAATGTAACCTTTTTCCCATTTCTGTTGCGCTTGTCGAGCATCACATCAAGACGTTGAGTACATTGTTTTTCCTCAACAGGTTCTTCCACTTCCGGCTCATTACTTACACTATCCGGGTCTATATTAAACGCCATTCCAAGTTTTTCTTTCCAATCCATAGTCTTTTTTATTGTTTTATACACCAAAATTAAGGTTTTTCCCGCATTCTTGCAATATCTGTACTTTTTCTGCGTTATTTAATACATATTATGAAAAAATTGTTTGTAAAACATATCATTCTGTTTCTACTCCTTGCTATTGGGACTAATGTGTCGGCACAAAGGCATAAAGAAGGGCCCATTAACCGACCTTATGCCGACTTGAAACCTATTCATTTCGGGTTCTCTGTAGGATTACATATGCAAGACCTCAATATATCCAACAACGGATATGTTACTCCTGAGGGCGAAGCATGGTTTGCCGATGTTCCGGCTTATTCTCCGGGATTCTGCGTGAATGTGCTTGCCGACCTAAGATTGTCCAGCTACTTTAATCTGCGTGTATCACCCGGTATGTATTTCGGCAACAAGAAAGTGCATTATCGCAACTCTATCACCGGCGACATCAACAAACAAGACATTAAAAGCAACTATGTAGTCATACCGATCGACATCAAATACTCGGCTTTGAGATACAAGAATATACGCCCCTATTTTGTGGGAGGTGTTATGGGAATTCTTGACGTGTCAAAGAAACGTTCCGAACAGATTCAGCTAAAAAACACCGATGCAATGCTCACTATCGGTATGGGTTGCGATTTCTATCTTCCATACTTCAAATTCTGTCCCGAAGTGAAATTCTGTTTCGGACTCCGCAATCTTCTTGAGACCAACCGCCCCGACTTGCAAGACAACAAAGATATGCAGAAATACACCCAATCAATTTCGCAGATCAAATCGAATATGATTGTTCTCACTTTCTACTTTGAATAATTGTGCAATCTATGAACAAGGCTATTAAATACATATTACGTATCACTGCACTTACCATCTTGGTAATGCTAAATGCCACTACTGCCAAATCGCAGATTGACGCACAATACTCTCAATATTGGGCCATACCGGGATATTATAACCCCGCTGCCATAGGACGCACCGATTTCATCGATATTCATGCCATAGGACGCTTGCAATGGGTGGGCATCGACAATGCACCTCAAGGACTTACAGCACAAGCCGATATGCCATTCAAGTTTCTCGACAAACGTTTTGCTACAGGGCTTGCATTGCACCAAGAAAGTGCCGGACTGTTCAGCACACTCAATATTGGAGTTCAATTAGCTTTTATCAAGCAGAATTTCTTCAAAGGACAACTTCAAATAGGTATCCAAGCAGGAATAATCAATCAAACATTCAAAGGTTCAGAGGTGATACTCCCAGGAGATGACGATTATCACGAAGGTACCGACGATGCCATTCCCACCAACGACATTGCAGGCTCATCGCTCGACTTGAATATTGGAGCTTTCTACACCCACAAATGGTTTTGGACAGGTATATCAATTATGCACATCACAAGTCCTAAAATCACTCTTAGCCAAGAATCAAATACCGAACAATATTATGAATTTGCCACCGACCGCACATTTTATTTAATGGGAGGGAGCAATATTCCAATCAAAAATACGTTAATAGAATTACAACCATCGTTTTTGATAAAAACCGACACAAATTTCTTCACCGGCGAACTTACAGCACGCGCCCGTTACAAGAAATTCATCACAGGAGGCTTATCCTATCGTTGGAAAGATGCCGTTTCAATAATGGTGGGGGCAGAATTTAAGAATATATCCGTAGGCTACAGCTACGACTATCCTCTATCTAACGTGTCGAAAGGTACGAGCGGAAGTCACGAAATATTTGTAGGATATAAAGTAAAACTTGACTTGAGAGAAAAAAACAAGAATAAACATAAAAGTATTCGTATAATGTAATTTATGAAAAGAATATTTTATTTTATAATAGTAACGATTGCAATATCATCGTGTATGTCATCAAAAGGCAGCCGTTCAAGTATGGGCGGTGAAGTTACAGGGATAAACGGGACTTCATGGAACGAACCTACTCCCTATGGAATGGTACTTATCGAACGAGGTTCTATAAAAGCAGGACCACAAGAAAACGATAGTATATGGGGCGTAAAAGCCGATTCACGAGGAATGTCGGTAGATGCATTCTGGATGGACGAAACCGAAGTTACCAATGCCGAATACAAGCAATTTGTGTTCTGGGTACGCGACTCTATCATTCGCGAACGCCTTGCCGACCCTGCTTATGGTGGCAACGAAGCTTTCAAAATTGAAGAAGATCGTGACGGAAACCCTGTAGAACCTTATCTCGATTGGAGTCGTCCTATTCCTTGGCGTAACCCTAACGAAGATGAAGCGAGAGCTATCGAAAGCGTTTACCGCATTAACCCTATCACCGGCGTTAAAGAACTTGATCCCACACAGCTCAATTATCGCTACGAAGTGTATAATATGACCGAAGCAGTGAAACGCAAAAATCGGCTCGACCCTAAACGTCGCGATTACAACACCGACAACCCTATCGACGACGAAATGCCTACAATTTCTAAAGACACTGCTTTTGTTGACGACGAAGGTAATATCCGTCGTGAAGTTATAACACGTCCTCTGTCAAGTGAATACGATTTCTTGAATACATATATCGTAAATGTTTATCCCGACACTACTTGCTGGGTAAACGACTTCGAGAACTCTCTTAACGAACGCTACGTACGCAACTACTTCTCTCAAGGTGCTTATAGCGACTTTCCTGTTGTAGGAGTAAGTTGGGAGCAAGCTAACGCATTCTGTGTGTGGCGCACCGATTTCTTGCGCCGCTCTTTAGGCAAAATAGGCTACCAAATCGAACCTTACAGACTACCTACTGAAGCAGAATGGGAATATGCCGCTCGAGCAGGAGTTACAGCCAACAAATATCCTTGGCAAGGCAATCTTCCTCTTACAGAACAAGATGGATGTTTTTATGCCAACTTCAAACCTATGGATGGCAACTACGTAAAAGATGGTAACATCATCACATCAGCAACCGGAACATATTCTCCTAACGACTTCGGATTATATGATATGGCAGGTAATGTAAGCGAATGGACTTCTACCGCCTACACCGAGAGCGTAAACAAAATCACTAACGACATAAATCCCGAATACAGTTACAATGCTGCCACAGGCGACAACGTGAAAGATCCCTACCGAATGACTCGAAAAATCGTGCGCGGTGGTTCGTGGAAAGATGTGGCACACAACATTCGTAGCGATATTCGTATGTGGGAATACCAAAACGAACAACGTTCTTACATCGGATTCCGTTGCGTACGTTCACAATCGGGTATCGTAAAAAGCAAAAGAAAATAAACACTTAAGACTAATCCTTTTATAAACTACAATTGATATGGGCAAAATAAAAAGATATAAAAATATCGTTGAGAAATTCCTCTCAGGCGAAAAAGGACAACGTTTTTTCAACTTCGCATATAGTATAGGTGCTGCTATCGTTATTCTTGGTGCACTTTTTAAAATTCTTCACCTTCCTGGAGGTAATGCTTTACTTTGTATTGGTATGGGTACGGAAGTTTTGATGTTTATGCTCACAGCATTCGACCGCCCTGAGAAACCTTACAAGTGGGAAGAAGTGTTCCCTGTTCTCGCCACTCAAAATCCCGAAGATCGTCCCGATTTCAATTCAGGTAGTGGTATCGTAATAAATGGAGGAAGCTACAATGTAAGCGAAGATCATGCACGACGCGCTGCAGGAATTCCCGATACTATCGAGCTATCCGATAATGATACTCGCAGCCTAAGCGAAAGTATCGCTAAAATGGCTGCTGCAAGCGACCAACTCGCTCGTATGGCAGAAATGACCGAAGCTACTCAACGCTACCTTGATCAAATTGCCGGCATATCAGACCAAATGGCACAACTCAAAGAGAACACCCAAGCTCTCAACGATGTATCAACCACATTGCTCAACAGCTATCGCGCTATTACCGACAATTCCGAAACAATCTCACAAGGTTCTACCGGATATGTTGAACAAATGGAAGCTCTAAATCGCAATATTGGAGGTCTTAACACTATTTACGAAATACAATTGAAGAGTATTTCTTCACAACTCGACAATATCGACCGAGTAAATCGCGGTTTGAAAGACATTCGCGATATGTACGAAAAATCGGCGGCTGAAAGTGCCGACTATTGCAACGAAACCGAACGTTTGGCTCACAATATGAAACAGCTCAACAGCGTTTACGAAAAAATGGTTAAAGCGCTCACTGTAAATATGTATCGCCCAATGGGTTCTTTTGAAACCGACGACAACAATCTATCGGCTGCCGAAGAATACCGTCGCCGCACTAATAACAACAACGAAGACAACGCATAAATTCATCGACAATGGCCAACTCTCAAACCATAGGCAGAATGTCGCCACGACAGAAGATGATAAACTTGATGTATATCGTCCTCACTGCTATGCTTGCGCTAAACGTGTCGGGCGACGTACTAAACGGCTTCCAGCAAGTGGAGGACGGATTGGCACGTTCAAACGAGACTGCTACCGAGCGTAATGTGGCTCTTCTTGCACAACTCGAAGAATTCAACAAAACCAACCCCGAAAAGGGGGGGATATGGCTACAAAAAGCTAAAGATGTTTTCCTAAAGACCGATAGTCTTTTCAATCACATCAGTCACCTCAAACTCGAAATTGCCAAGCAAGCCGACGGAAAGGATGGCGACCCTCGTAATCTTGAGAACAGAGAAGACCTTGAAGCGGCGGCGGCTGTTATGCTCGCACCTGTCAACAGCAAAGGTGCCGACCTCAAAAATCGTATCGATGAATATCGCACATTTGCGCAACAATTCATCAACGATTCCATTAAGAAAAATAACATCGAAAAGGTATTGGCGACTGCTTCTTTCAAAGAAAAACGAACTATTGGAGCAAGTCAATCGTGGGAAGAACGTCAATTCGACAATATGCCTGCTATCGCAGCTATTACAATTCTCACCAAGTTACAAAACGACTTGAGATATGTGGAAGGCGAAGTACTAAATTCTCTAATAGCCAATGTTGATGCCGGAGATATACGCGTCAACCAAGTTGAAGCTTTCGTAATACCTGAATCTCGCATCGTAATGAGCGGTAGTAACTACAAAGCAAACATTGTGCTTGCTGCTGTCGACACGACACAACGTCCTCTTGTGGTAATCGGCAACAAGCCTCTCGACAACGATCGTGGAATTTACGAATTTGGAACAGGCAGAGCCGGAACATACGATTATTCAGGCTACATTGAAGTGCCTCATGGAGATGGAAGTATCACCAAGCACGAGTTTACATCATCTTACACCGTTATCGAGCCTATGGCATCGGTTTCGGCAACAATGGTCAACGTGCTTTATGCCGGTATTAACAACCCTATATCAATAGCTGTGCCGGGCGTACCCAACTCTGCTATTAATGCCACTATCACCAACGGTTCTATCTCACGAAGTGGAAATGGATGGATTGCACGACCTGCCAAAGTAGGAACAAATTGTGTTATCACAGTCACAGCCAATATGAACGGACGCGCTCAAACAGTGGCAAAAACCGACTTCCGCGTGCGTAAACTGCCCGACCCTACTCCTTTCATCACTTACAAGGACGCTAAGGGTAATCCTGAACGATACAAAGGAGGAAAACCATTCTCTAAAACTCTTCTTTTGCAATCGCCTGGCATCGAAGCGGCTATCGACGATGATATGCTCAACGTTGCATATCAAGTGAAAAGTTTTGAAACAGTGTTCTTCGACTCTATGGGTAATGCAATACCCGAAGTGTCTAATGGAAGTAACTTCTCTGAGCGTCAACGAGCAAGTTTCCGCCGACTATCACGTGGCAAGCGTTTCTATATATCAAGAGTGAAAGCCGTAGGACCCGATGGCATAGAACGCATACTTGCCCCAATGGAAGTAATCGTAAACTGATAAAATTCTAATCCGAATATAATAAATGCTATGATGAAAGCAATCAAATACATATCAACAGCTCTTTTTATTGCCTCTTTCTCATTGAGTGCTCAAGCGCAAGTGGTAAAAAAGAGAACCGACAACGACAAAGGAAAGCAAAAATCTGAACAAGTATCGGAACGTCTACAGGCTCGTTTTGAGCAAAAAAAAGCATCCGATTCCGACCTTCAATGGCAACGTATCATCTACCGCTCACTCGACCTTAACAAGGCTGAGAATATGCCATTATACTACCCTGAAGAGCCGGGAGCCGATGGTATGAATCTTTTCTTCATTATTATGACGCACCTTGCCGACAATTCACTAACTGCCTACGAATATCTCGACGGGCGTGAAATGTTCACCGACGAATACAAGATTAAAGTGAGCGATATGTTCGACCGTTTCCACATCTTGTATGCCAAGGCGAAAGGAAGTTCCGAAAAGAACCCTAAATACACAGTTGAAAATGCCGACATTCCTGCTAACGAAGTGTTAAGCTATTATATTCTTGAAAAATACGAATTCAATCGTCTCAACAGCAAAGTCACTCGTAAAGTCGATGCTATTTGCCCGGTGCTTCATCGCAGCGACGACTTCGGAGGCGAAGCAATAAAATACCCGATGTTCTGGGTGAAAATGGAAGATCTACGCCCACACATCGTGCATCAATATGTTTTCACCGACAACGATAACAACTTGCTCAAGACCAATCTTGATGACTACTTCGCCAACAACAACTACAAAGGCGAAATATATAAATACAAGAACTTGCGTAACTTGTCGATGATGCAAATGTTCCCCGATGAAACTAAGCGCAAGCACGCTCAAGATAGTATAGAGAAACGCCTTGCCTCATTCGACGCCAACATCTGGGTTCCTACTCGTGAAGAACTTCAAGAAATGGCAGCAAAACGTGACTCTATCGAAGCAGCCAAGAATCCGGAACTAAATGCCGACAACAAGGCTAAAGAAAGTAAATCAACACCCAAGACTAAACGAGGTGAGAAGAAATCAAATAATAAGAAGAGCGAAGCCAAGCCTAAGAAATCTTCAACAAAAGTAAGCAAATCTTCCAACGTAACACGCTCAGTCCGCCGCCGATAATTTCACAATAACACATAAAAAATCCCGAGAATGATTCATTTTCGGGATTTTTCTTTTTATGTATGATTAGCTGATTTAGTCTATAATCAGCATTGCGTCGCCGTATGCACCAAAGCGATAACCTTCCTTCACTGCCACGTTGTAAGCATTCATCACTTGGTCATAATCGCCAAATGCCGCTACCATCATCAACATCACAGAGTAAGGCATATGGAAGTTGCTCACAAGCGCATTGCATACCGTGAAATCGTAAGGAGGGAAGATAAACTTATTAGTCCAACCCGAATAAGGCTTAATGTGTCCATTCATTGCCACAGTACTTTCAATACCTCTAAGCGTAGAAGTACCCACAGCACACACCTTATGTTCAGCATCTTTAGTAGAATTCACTTGAGCCACAAGTTCTTCACTAACCTCCATTTGTTCCGAGTCCATACGATGCTTTGTCAAATCCTCTACATCTATTTCACGATAGTTGCCAAGACCTGAGTGTAAAGTCAAGAATCCGCTATTCACGCCCTTAATCTCCATTCTCTTGAGTAATTCTCGACTGAAGTGCAATCCGGCAGCAGGAGCCACAACAGCACCCTCATTCTTTGCATACACACATTGATAACGTTCCACATCGTCATCTTCCGGTTCACGAGTGATATAATAAGGTAGAGGAGTATTTCCAAGAGCGAAGAGATTTTCTTTAAATTCATCGTGGTTGCCATCATAAAGGAAACGCAATGTACGACCACGAGAAGTTGTATTGTCAATCACTTCGGCTACCATCGAATCATCAATACCAAAATACAACTTATTGCCAATTCTTATCTTGCGAGCAGGTTCCACAAGCACATCCCACAGTTTTTGCTCACTATTTAACTCGCGAAGCATAAAAACCTCGATTTTCGCACCAGTCTTTTCCTTGTTTCCATAGAGTTTGGCTGGGAACACACGAGTATCGTTGAACACAAACAAATCGTCTTCATTAAAGTATTCAAGTATTTCCTTAAACACTCGATGTTCGATGCTACCATCTTTCTTGTGCATCACCATCAATCTTGATTCATCTCTCACAGGAGCAGGATACTTTGCAATAAGTTCCTCAGGCAACTTAAATTTAAATTCCGATAACTTCATCTTTTTCTATTTGTCTTTAGAGAATTAAAAATCCTCTATTTATTAATTTTCTTCTGTTTCTATCGCTACGGTGTTTATCAAGTCCACCGCTTCATCTATACTCATACACTTCTCCACGCGCACATCGCCCACTTGGGTACGACGTAAACCCGTAAGATGTGCTCCACTACCAAGAGCTATACCAATGTCGCGAGCCAATGCTCTAATGTAAGTACCTTTACCACACACCACTCTTATCACGAGGCGTTGTCCTTCCATTTCGAGCACTTCGATCTCGTTCACAACAAGAGTTTTAGCCTTTAGCTCCACGTCATCGCCTTGTCGAGCCATTTTATAGGCACGTTTGCCATTTATCTTGCATGCCGAATAAGCAGGTGGCACTTGCGAAATGCTTCCCACAAATTGTGTACTCAACACCTGTTCCACTTGTTCGCGAGTGATGTGCTCCCAAGGATATGTAGCATCTTCTTCTGTTTCGAGGTCAAACGAAGGTGTTGTTGCACCAAGTTTTATTTCTGCCACATACTCTTTCACACCTGCCTGCAATTCCTCTATTCGTTTCGTCGCCTTACCGGTGCAGATAACAAGTACTCCACTCGCAAGCGGGTCGAGAGTCCCGGCGTGTCCCACCTTTATTTTCTTTATGCCTGTACGTCGACTTATGTGGTAACGTAATTTACCCACCACCGCAAACGAGGTCCAGCCATAAGGCTTATCTATATGAAATATTTCTCCTTTTGTGAAATTCATTACATTATTGTCAAGTCATATCCCATCATAAGCATCACAAGTATTACTCCACCGATTATGATGCGATACCATCCAAAAGCCTTAAATCCGTATTTTGTGACAAAACTGATAAAGAATTTAATTGCCAACAATGCCACAATAAATGCTACCACATTTCCTATTATAAGTGTCGACATATTCTCTACCAATATTTCTGTTCCACCATCCTTAACAAGCTTAAAGACTTTATATACTGTAGCAGCAAACATTGTAGGTACTGCCAAGAAGAACGAGAACTCGGCGGCTACTTTTCGAGTCATCTTTTGTGCCATACCCCCTACGATTGTAGCCATTGAACGCGATACTCCGGGTATCATCGATATACATTGGAACAACCCCACAATAAATGCTCGTTTTTCGGTCATCTCAGTTTTTTCACTGCCTTTATTGAATATCTTGTCGCAGAAAAGCATAAACACACCTCCCAAAATGAGTGTAATTGCCACCACTTCCACTCGTTCGAGCATTGCATCGATAGCATCGCTGAATAGCAAGCCCAATACTGCTGCAGGAATGAATGCGACAAACAGTTTCCAATAAAAATCATATTTATGAAGGAATCGTTTCAATGCCGATGTTCCTTCGGGTACAGGAGTGTGATTTAATTTAAAAAATCGCTTCCAATACAATACCACCACCGATAATATTGCACCAAATTGTATGATAAACGTGAATGCCTTCACAAAATCAGTACTCTCCACACCAAGTACATTCTGAGCTATAATCATATGCCCTGTCGACGACACCGGCAAGAACTCTGTTAGTCCTTCTACTATAGCTATGATAATCGTTTGAAGTATATCCATATTTATTCCGACTTTTTCTTTTTACTCTTATAGTTAATCGCAAAAGCCATATACACAAATCCTATAAATGAGATTGTGGGACCTACAACAATACGACGAGTACTGAATATATCGCTATTAAACACCTCACCGTCATTAGCACCTCCTGCCATTAGCACAAAGCCTATCACTATCAAAGCTACAGCCACAGCCATACGAATAAAATTGGCTGGAGCAAGCGGAAATGCATTGTAATTAATTGCTGTCTTCTTTACGTTTTTGTCGTTATTTATTGCCATATCTATATATAATTTATTCTATTTAGTATAAAGCTCATCATAATTGAGCGAAATAAAGCGATTAGCCGCCAATAATGCAGCTAAAGCACACATCACCACACCGGCTACTATAAGTCCTAAGTACACCAAGGCTATTTGTGTTATATTTATCAGGTTGGAATAATCATAGTTCACCTCCACCACATAACATATCAATCCACTAAGCATTGCTATTGCCAACAGCGATGCTATAAATCCGTTCAACACATTTGTCATCACAAAAGGACGGCGAATGAAGCCCGACGTTGCTCCGACAAGCTTCATCGTGTAAATTATGAATCGTCTTGAATACACTGCCAAACGCACTGTATTGTTAATAAGCACAAACGAGATAATCACAAGCAACACAAGCACAGCTCCAAGTACAAGCACCACACTATTAATGTTGCTATTTATTTTTTCTACCACATCTTTGTGCATCTTCACACTATCTATCGACTTATATTTGTTCAAATCATACTCTATCTTATTCAAACTATCTACACTCGCATATTGAGGTTTCACGCGCACCTCAAACTCCGAGCTTAGTGGATTAACGCCCAACACATCCAACAGGTTTTCTCCTGTTTCTTTCTCCCATGCACTCAAAGCATCTTCCTTCGATATGAATTTCACACTATTCACATACACAGCCTGAGTCCATAGTTGTTTTAACTCTTTCACATCTTGTTGTGACGCATCATTTTTCATTACCACGTCAAACCCGACATTCTCTTTCACATAGTCCGTTAGACTATTGGCAGCTAAACCAAGCATAGCCACTATTCCGAGAAGCAACAACACAAGCGATACGCTGATTATTGGCGTAATATTCGCACTAAAATATGAAATTTTTGATTTCTTTTCTTCCATTTTATCATAAATGAGCACATACCACCCATTCTACTGCAAAAATACAACCTCCGAGAGCGTTTGTCAACAGTTTTTCACAACTTTTTTCAGAAAAAGAGATTTTTTACTACTTTTCGCAACCCAAGCCACAAAATAACGTTATATTTGTATATAACCAAAAACACTTTCGCTTATGTACGACAATGATGAACTCGCTGTATTAAACGAATACGAAAATGCCATTGAAGCTTCAATGATAAAAGGTGTTCTCGAAACCAACGGCGTACCGGCAATGCTCACTAATGAAATTATGTCGACGGTACTCAGTCTTGCACCAGTTAACTACGGGATGGTTAGAGTACTCGTATTCCGACGTGACCTTGATCTCGCTCGAAAAATTCTTGATTCAAAACCAATCGACAATTAAAGCAATCAGTTCACACCGATAAGATGAATCTCAAAGACAAGAGCCGAACCTCCGGGAATATTCCCTTCGCGACGGTCGCCATAGCCCATTTCTGATGGAATATACACCATCACCTTATCACCTGCCACCATTTGAGTAAGCACAATCTGCCAACCCACGATTAAGTCTTTCAAGCGGAATGCCGCCGGATAACCATCGTTCATATTTGAGTCAAATTCGGTGCCATCGATAAGCGTGCCACGATAATTTACCGACACCACATTATTCGAGCGAGGACACACATCTCCATTGCCATGCTCGATATATTTCATCAACACACCTTGGCTCACATGGCGTACATCAGGTTGTACGGCTATATTTTCCAAGAACTTACGACACTCAGCCGCATATTTTGCATCTACCTTTTTCTTTGCCATATAAATACTTTATTCTTTAATGCAAAAATACAAAACAATTTTCAATTAGAAAAGATAACCAAAAATAACTCTTTGCTTATTGTGTGGATTGGAAAGTTGAGTTATCTTTGCATACATTATGATGAATGTAGGTTTTGACAACGACAAGTATCTAAAGATACAATCCGAACGTATCAAAGAGCGTATCGCTCAGTTCGGCGACAAATTGTACCTCGAATTTGGAGGCAAGTTATTCGACGACCACCACGCAAGCCGTGTATTACCCGGATTTATGCCCGATAGTAAGTTGCAAATGCTTTTACAATTGAGCGAGTATGCAGAGGTGGTTATGGTAATCAGTGCTATCGACATCGAGAAGAATAAGATGCGAGGTGATCTTGGTATCACTTATGATGAAGATGTACTGAGACTACGCGATGAATTTAACAACATCGGACTTTTTGTGGGAGGTGTTGTTATTACCCACTATAACGGACAGTCAAGTGCCGATGCCTACCGTAATCGTCTCGAACGACTTGGCATAAAAGTTTATTACCACTACACTATTGATGGTTACCCTCACAATGTGGCTCTTATCGACTCCGAAGAAGGATTTGGCAAGAACGATTATGTGGAAACTCAGCGTCCCCTTGTGGTAGTTACAGCTCCGGGACCCGGTAGCGGAAAAATGGCAGTATGCCTAAGCCAACTTTATCACGAAAACAAGAAAGGAGTAAAAGCAGGTTATGCTAAATTTGAGACATTCCCTGTGTGGAATCTACCTCTAAAACACCCTGTAAACCTTGCTTACGAAGCTGCTACAGCCGACCTTAACGATGTGAATATGATCGACCCGCTACACATCGAAGCATACGGCGACATTGCTGTTACCTACAATCGCGACCTTGAGATTTTCCCTGTCCTCAACACTCTATTTGAAAGCATATATGGAGAAAGTCCTTATAAATCGCCTACAGATATGGGAGTGAATATGATTGGGTTCTGCTTGAGCGATGAAGATATCTGTTGCAAGGCCGCCAATGATGAAATCATTCGCCGTTATTACTATGCTTTATGCAACCTTGCTTCAAAGGGGAATAACGAAAATGAGGTAAAGAAAATTGCCCTCATTATGAAACAAGCAAAATTATCTACCGACGACCGCAAGACAACTGTCGCTGCTCGCCAGAGAAAAGAAATATCTGGAGTACACGCAGCAGCCATCGAATTGCACGACGGTACTATAATAACATCTCGTACAAGCGGACTTCTCGGTCCAAGTGCGGCTCTTATTCTCAATGCCACTAAGCATCTCGCAGGAATATCCGATGAAATAAAACTTATACCCGAAGATATGATTGCGCCTATTCAACGCACTAAAGTAAATTTCCTACATGGCAAGAATCCTCGACTTCACACCGATGAAGTACTTGTTGCTCTTTCTATTTTGAGTAACACCGACGACAATTGTCGCAAGTCACTTGAACAACTTCCTAGGCTCAAAGGATGTCAAGTTCATTCTACCGTAATGCTAAGCGAAGTTGACCGTAAAATATTCCAAAAACTCGGTGTAGGACTAACTTGCGACCCGGTAAAAAAAGGATAACAAACCGCTTTATTTATGCACGACAAGCGATTTCATTGCTTCTCCGATACAGAATTAGCTGGGGTAACATTACCTCAGCTTTTCACTTTCCCGTTTTTTTACACGCCTCATCCTTTGTGTGTGATTGCGAGTAGACACGTACAAACCTATCTCGATTCGCACACCGAATGGAACGCCGAACTCCAACAAGGCAAAATGATGGGAGTACTTGTAGTGAAAAAGGAGAACGAGGTAGGATTTATCGCAGCTTTTTCGGGAAATCTTGCTCATAGCAACAACCATTCGTATTTCGTGCCTGCTATATATGATTTGCTTTCCGAAAAAGGATTCTTTCGCCAAGAAGAGGAAAACATCTCACTCATAAATCGAAAAATAGCCACCGAAATAAATTCGCCGAAAAGACTATCTTTAATTGAGCGTATATCAACAGCTGAACTCAATGCCCAAAAAGAGATTGATGACTATAAGGCATTTATGAAGCAAGCTAAGACTCAACGCGACATATTACGTGCCAATGGTGCCGATTCTGCACCACTTATAGCAGAAAGCCAACACCAAAAAGCCGAGCTAAAACGCATTCAAGCGCGTTGGACTCAAGCTATCGACTTGCTTAAAAACGAACTACGCGACTACGACAAGAAAATCGAAGAATGGAAGAGCGAGCGACAAGGTCGCAGTTCCGCTCTGCAAGAGCGTATTTTCCGCCATTTCGTTATACTTAATGCTCGTGGTGAGCGCAAGGACCTATGCGATATATTCGCTGCCACAACACAATCAGCACCTCCTGCAGGCGCAGGAGAATGCGCAGCGCCAAAACTTCTTCAATATGCCTACAACAATGGCTACACGCCTCTTGCTATGGCAGAATTTTGGGTAGGAAACTCCCCTAAAGAAGAAATACGTCGCCATGGTCATTTCTACCCTTCGTGTAAAGCTAAGTGCGAACCTATTCTTAATTGGGCTATGCAAGGACTCGATGTAGAACCTAATCCGCTCGCAGAATCTCCCATAAAATCTACAATCGACATCATTTTCGAAGATGATTGGTTACTTGTAGTCAACAAACCCGAAGGAGTATTATCCGTTCCAGGCAAACTATCGGTCGATTCTATCCAAGAACAAGTGCAACGCCTATATCCCGAAAATGAGAAACCTCTCATCGTGCATCGCCTCGATATGGCTACATCAGGATTGCTTATCTTTGCCAAGACACAATCAGTCTACAAGGCTATGCAATCACAATTTGCATCGCGCAAAGTAAAGAAACGCTACATTGCCATTCTCGACGGCACTATCAAGCAGAAGAATGGCACAATTTCACTACCTCTCACACTAAATCCCCAAGAACGACCATTACAAGTCGTCAATCACACTATCGGGAAACCTGCAATCACACATTTTGAAGTATTAGAATGCAACAACAATAAAACACGTATAGCATTTTATCCCGAAACGGGTCGTACACATCAGTTAAGGGTACACTCGGCACATTCCGGTGGACTCAATGCACCAATCATAGGCGACACACTCTACGGTTCGCCTGCCGAACGATTATTCCTGCACGCCGAATCGGTAACATTCTGTCACCCTATCACAGGGTTGCAGATACAGATTACATCACCCTGTCCGTTCTGAAAATACTAAAAGAACACATTATATTTACGAAGTAGGAATGCCGGATAATAAGATTGTTTTGCTCGGCGAAGACCATCATCACCGGCATCGTCTTGGCGATTAATCCATTCCACATGAGGATATTTGTGAGCAATATAGCTCGCGAATTGCCAATTCACCATCTCTGCCGAACCATTCACGTCACGCAACGATTTCTCAATATGTACGTGCAACACATTATTCAACACCTCTCCTATACTGAAAGCCACCACTTTATCGCCCGATTTCAAGCACATTGCTTCAAATGGATAATATTCCAATCTGTCGAGAACTTTCCACACCTGCTCACGTTCATATTGCGCCATTAGAGCATCACTTGCACTCGCACACACTTGAGCAAAACATTCACGCACTGCAATAATATTATTAGGATATATAGCCTCAAAACTCCAATCCTGATTCTCCGATATAAATCGATTACAATGATTGCGTTTTTTTCCAAGTTTTTTACCGGACAAGGTTGACAATGCCTCCATTGTGTACACATAATCGCACCACGCCTTGAGCGGATACACTTGCCGGGGCTGTAAATCAAGAAATTTCTCAAGATTAAACTCTGTGATAGCCGAGAATATTAACTGATATCCTTCTTCTTGACAATATTGACGCAACAATGCCACAGCCTTATCGATAGGCATATTACCCAATGGTTGAGCAAATGCTATACGCTCAAGATTATCTTCGGCAACACTCTTTATAAACAACGTGTCGCCATACACACAATATTGATATTTGAAATAATCTATCCACATCAATAACCCACCTGCTGTGTAATCACACGACATTCCCTTAAACCCTTTTAGGTAAGGATATATCTCATCAAGTGACTCAAGAGATAGACTCTTGAACTTCAATGGCGACATTCTTATTTCATTTTCACTACTATCATTCATATATTAAAATCACAACAATGATTTCGCTTACAAAGTTAACAAATTTAAGTAACTTTGTGCAAAGTTATTTTATTATGAAAGCAAAAGACATATTACTCACAGCTGTGAGCGAAAAACTTCAATATATGGGGCGAACAATGCACAATCCTCACCAATTCTCAATCGAACGAAACAAGTGCTATGCCATTATAGGTGAAAATGGTAGCGGAAAGTCCACTCTTGCTCAAATCATCGAAAAAGGGTGGAATATATGCACCAATGTGATTCGTGGAGACAAGAATTCGCTTACAATCAAAAACATTGAATTCTCCGATATACATTCTCTTACAGGTAGCAACGCAAGTTACTACCAACAACGATTTGAAGCTACACACAACGATGATATACCTACTGTTGGAGAAATAATTGCCAATCGCATCCCCTCCGAACGTTGGAATGATATGTGTCAACGCTTATCGCTTTCCGACATTATCCACAAACGCATCAACTTCCTATCGAGTGGAGAACTACGAAAGTTCCTTATCATTAATTTGTTTACCGAAATACCCGATATCCTAATTATCGACAACCCCTATATCGGACTCGATGCTCCATCACGCGACCTGCTCAACGAGTTTCTTCTATCTATTACTCACGAGGGCACAGCCGTTCTAATGCTTTTGTGCAATCCATCCGATATCCCTCAATTCTGCGACTTCGTTTTGCCTATAAAAGATATGACTATCGGGGCTACAATATCTGCCAACGAATGTAACAACGATTTCTTCAACAAACTTTTCCCCGCAAAAGATTCATTTTGCGATATGCCCATCGATTCTAAATGCAACACAATAGATTTCGACACAGCAATCGAGCTAAATGGATGTAATGTTAATTATGGGAGTACTATAATCCTACGTGATGTACATTGGACTGTAAAAGCGGGCGAGAAATGGGCTTTACTTGGTGCTAACGGAAGTGGGAAAAGCACATTATTGAGCCTTGTATATGCCGACAACCCTCAAAGCTATCGTAACTCTTTCATTCTTTTTGACCGTAAGCGAGGCACAGGCGAAAGTATATGGGATATTAAGCGACGTATCGGATATATTTCTCCCGAAATGCACCTATATTTTAATGACGTAGCCGATATGCTTACTGTTGTTGCATCGGGATTCTTTGACAATGTAGGTTGTTTTCGACGACCTAACGACGACCAAAAAGCCATAGCAATGCTATGGTTGAAAAGTTTCGGTATCGAGCATCTTGCGTCAAGACGATTCCCCACTCTATCAAGTGGCGAACAACGCATCGCACTAATAGCACGAACATTAATTAAAAATGCTCCTCTACTAATACTCGACGAACCGCTACATGGACTCGACATAACGAAAAAGAAATTAGTAGCACAGGCTATCGAACATATCACTAACAGACAAGGACAAACACTTATCTACGTCACTCATTACGACAATGAAATCCCCACTTGCGTAACAAAAATCAAACGACTGCAAAAGGAAATATAATTTTTATTAAACCTCTCAACAAAAAATGCGACAACCGTAATTGATTGTCGCATTTCTATTATTAAATTCGGAAATCTCTATTAGAATGTGTAACGAGCGCCGAATTGCAATTGCCAACATTGGCTAGTTGCACGGTTATATTCCCAAGTCTTAGTAGGAGCATTACCTGCCTTATCACGATATAGAGTAAATGTTGGCTTTCCTTCTGCATTCTGTCCTGCATAGTTTAAGATAGCACCATTATTACAAGAACTCATATTCTTAGCTACACCCCAATTTGAGTTGAACAAATTACCGATGTTTATAAAATCGAATGAAAGTTCAATCTTGTGGTTAGTCTTACCGATACGGAACTTGATATCTTGAGCGATGCGGAAGTCAAAACGATGTACTAATGGAGAACGAGCGCCATAAGCTTCAGCATATTCACCCTTGTGGTTCTTCAAATAGCTATCTTGATTAACAAATGCCCAGAAATCCTTCGCATCTTGAGCTTGTTGTTCAGGAGTACCTGCCCAAACGATATCATTTTCATCCTTTGGAATATACATTAGATCTGTAGCTATTCCGTCGCCATTCATATCGTTTGTCATATAGTAGCTATATCCGTAAGGAGAATAACAAGAGTAGAACAAGTTAAGGTGAGTAGTTTCGTGCAAGTCATAACCAACACTTGCAATGATACGATCAGGTATTACATATTCTGAGCGTTGAACAGTTGCAAAGTTTGGACCATCTATTGTATACAAACCACTCCACGCTGAGTTAGCGTCAGAGCCCGGCATACCTGATACTTCTTTTGATTCAGTGTGAGTATAAGCAAGCATCAAGTTTAGGTCTTTAGTAGGCTTAGCATTCAAAGTTATATTACCGATGTAGCCATAACCCTTGTTAGTGTTTGTAAGAACACACGCAGTGTTGATATCACTATTGTACTTGTAGTCAGAAGGATAGATTACACGGTTATCTGAACCTGCAAAGCGTTCCCAAGTTTCATCTATAGGACGGATGTTGTAGTTATCAAGCTTAACAGCGTTGATATTCTTAGTATAGATAAATTCACCGGTCACAGAGAATGGGAATGATACAGGAATCTGATAGTCAACTGCTATAGAAGACTTCCACACTTGAGGCATCTTAAAATCAGGATCTACGCCACAAGGAGCTGATTGGAATGCACCTTGCTCAGGAGAAATTGTAGTTTGCGCACCTGCAACTTCAGCCATCTTGTAAACGTCTGTGATCATACCACCTGCAAACTTATTCAGTGCATCTGTTGGAGTAGCATCACACACATATCCGCTATACTTAGTTGTCAAAGTAACCAAGTTTTGAACCATACCTGAGTTAGTTGGCATATTTGTGAAGAATACCAATGGAAGACGACCTGTAAATAGACCACTACCACCACGCACCTTCAAACTCTTATCGCCAAATACATCCCAGTTGAAACCAACGCGAGGATTGATATTTACACGGCTGCCTGGCCACACACCTGTATCAATATGACGACCACCATAGTTTACTGCAAGAATTGCGTTGTTAGTCATAATATCATCTTCGTTGAATGCGAGAAGATCGAAACGAACACCATAGTTCAACTTGAAGTTCTTAGTCACATTCCATTCATCTTGTAAATACAAGCCATATTGGTTGAAACGAACTTGTGCTGATGGCTTAGTTTGACCATTGTAACCAATAGTAAATGCTACTGATTCAGGAGCTGCACCATTGATGAAATCATCAACACTACGGTAACGATAGTAACCTGTACCATTACGCATATAAGAGTTGTTAGCCATTTGATGCTCAAAACTAAGACCTGCCATCAACTTGTGTGCGCCAAGGTTATAAGTGAAATTATCGTTGATAGTAAGAATCTTATTGTTTACACCATTGTTATAAGTAAACAACTCATAACCAAGTGACATATATGGAGTTGGATCTTGGTTGATCTTTCCATCTGCAGTTACTTCATAACCTCCAAGAATATCCACAAATGGGAAGATATCAGAGTTTGAACCGCGCATATCCTTGATACTTGTGTAAGTTACAAGCAATTGGTTGCTCATATTACTTCCAAAACGGCTATTCAAATCTCCAGAGAATGAGTGTACCACATTATCCATTGAGTACATCGAGTTAGCGAATGACATAGATTCAGCCGACATACGGTTTGATGCACGATAACGGAAGCTAGCATTATTTGAGTTTCCATTAGGAGCATTCCAATAAGAGTTCTTAGTATAGTTGTAACGAACAGCCAACTTGTGATCGCGATTAATGTTCCAGTCTATACGAGCCAAGAATTTAACATTGCTTTCGTCAGCCGGGAAGTCTGTCCAAGAGCCTGTATTATAACCATACTTCTCCTTAACGTGTTTTGAAACACGCTCCATATCAGAAAGAGTTGTACGAGATACATAGCTACCAGCATCAGCTACGCCATCTTCAGAAGCTCTCCACTCAGTTGCTGTTGTAGGTATCTTTTGATATTCAAAGTTTCCAAAGAAGAACAACTTATCTTTGATGATTGGACCGCCAAGAGTAGCTCCATATACGTGCTTACGGTCAACACCACGATTACCAAGATCTTCACCACCTGCACGATTACCACGCATATCTTCGTTGTATTGGTAAGTGTAAGCCGATCCCTTGAATGTGTTGGTACCACTCTTTGTTACAGCGTTAAGACCACCACCCACGAAGTTTGTTTGGCGAAGATCATAAGGAGCTATAACAACTTGCATTTCTTCAATTGCATCAAGAGAGATAGGAGTACCTCCACCGGGAAGTTTGTCAGTAAGACCGAAGTTGTTGTTAAAGTTTGCACCGTCAACAGTAAAGTTTGTAGAACGACCATCACCACCGGCAAAACTCATACCACTACCTGCATAAGGAGATACACGTGCAATGTCGGCAATACTACGATTGATTGTTGGAAGTGCATTGATTTGTGCATTACTAATGTTAGTAGTAGCACCTGTCTTTTCTGCCGCAAACTTAGTCTTCACAGCAGTAACAACTACATCATCAAGTACGTTGTCACCCGGCTTCATATCAACAGTAATGTTATAATTTTCACCAAGTTGCAATGTAATGTCATTGATAACCATCTTACGATAACCAATGAAAGATACACTTATAGTGTAAGGACCACCGGTACGCATACCTTGAATAGAGAAGCGACCGTCTACATTAGCTACTGCACCATAAAGCGTTCCCGAAGGATTGTGCTTTGCTTCAATTGTTGCACCGGTCAATGCTTGACCATTTTCATCTAATACGATACCGCTAATAGATGAATTCGTTACTTGAGCGCTAACGCTTATAGCAATCATAAGCATAAACACAGAAAGCAACGTCTTTAAATTTTTAATCATAATGTTAATTAATGAAATTAATAATAAAGATGTTTATTATAGATATTTGTTTCAATTGCTTGTTTTAAATCTTTTCACAACGCAAAGATAGTACATTTTTTTAACATTTCAATAACATTAGTAAACCTTATTTTAAATTTAACATATCTGAAATAGAGTGTTACACCTCGTTTTCAACCACAAAACTGCAATTACTTAAGTTCTAACTCCTAATTATTCACTATCTTTGCACTATTATGATAGTATACAATACAACATACAACGTTACTAACGACAAGGCTGTAGCTTTCATCAAATGGCTACGTACTCGTTATATTCCGTTTGCTACCGAAAGTAATGAGCTTAAAGAACCTAGATTGGCACACCTGATGGTAACAAACGAAGACAAAAGCAATAGTTTCTCACTGCAATTCATAGTAGAAAACGTTGATACTCTCGAGAAATGGTATCACAAGTATGGAGCACAGCTCCTTCATGAAATGGAAGGCTCTTTTGGGCAAAAAGTAGTGGGATTCACCACTATTATGACTCTAATGGATATTAAATAGCTCATAATGAACGAGAAACTCAATTATGAACGCATAATCATTGGTATCGACCCCGGCACAAATGTGATGGGGTATGGCATTTTGGGTATCAACAAGAAAACTCTTGAACTCATAGCTATGGGGGTGATTCAACTCAACAAATTTGAAGATCACTATATGCGCTTACATCGTATCTATGAACGCGTAACAGGACTTATTTCTCAATATCTGCCTGATGAAATGGCTATTGAAGCTCCCTTTTTCGGAAAAAACGTGCAATCTATGTTAAAACTCGGGCGTGCGCAAGGAGTAGCTATGGCTGCAGCACTCAACAGAGATATTCCTATAGCTGAGTACGAACCACGAAAAATAAAAATGTCCATCACAGGCAACGGAGCCGCATCCAAGGAACAAGTTGCCGAGATGCTCCGTCGCACCTTAAATATCCCTAAAGATGATATGCCCGATTTTCTTGATGCCACCGACGGACTCGCAGCTGCAGTGTGTCACTATTATGAATCGGCCAAGCCTCTCACTCAAAAAGGATATAAATCATGGAAAGATTTTATTGAGAAGAATCCCGATAAACTAAAAAAAAATTAAAACTTTTGACACCTCATAATCCTGAAACTTTACGTATACAAACAAGAAACCCAAGACAAAACACACTGTTCATCTTGGGTTTTCTTTTATCTTCTTACTTGACTACTTAGATTTATCTTCACCATCTTCATTACCATAGCCATAGCCATAGCCATAACCATAACCATATCCGTAACCTTTTCGAGAGCCTCGTCCCATTGGTACATCAGTAAGCAAGAATGCAACATTCTTAATCTTATTTTCCTTGCTCATCTTTTCAATCTCCGGAAGATAACGCTTATCAATCTTACCACTTCTCATTACATAAACAGTCATATCAACGCGTCTATTAATAATAGCAGGGTCTGCAATAAGACTATAAGGCATAGTATCTAACAATATTATTGAATAATGTTCACGCAAATATTGAATCAATTCTTTTAATCGGTCGCTCAACAATAACTGTGTTGGATTAGGTGGCACAGGTCCCAACGAAAGTGTATCAAGATTCGTATGCATTGTACCCTTTTTAATTATTTCATCAATATTGTCTATTTTACCCGACAAATAAGAACTTACACCTACCTTCATTCTCTCTCCAAGATAACGAGAGAAGTTACCCTTACGCAAATCTAAGTCGACTGCAATAACTTTATGTCCCAATTGAGCATAAGTCAACGCCAAGTTGATAGCCACAAAACTCTTGCCTTCACTCGGAATTGTCGACGTAAATTGAATCACATGTCCTAAGCCATCTTTAGTTTTACCAAGCATATAATCCAAATTACCTCTTACAATACGGAAAGCTTCAGTCATTCCATCACGTCCGGTTTCTGTTACTACCAATTCCTCATTTGCTTGCGCCTTTGATTTACTTGGCAATTCACCTAAAATCGGTAAATCACACAGACTTTCAATATCATGACGTAGACGTACTTTCACATCAAGAGTTCTTATCCAGAAAATCACATAAATAACACCTGCAGGGATTAAAACGCCCAAGAAAGCACCTATTACAAGAATATACATCGTACGTGGAGAAATTGGCTTACTATCACCTCCCGCATGTTCTATAATCTTTGCATTAGGTTCTGTAATAGCAAGTTGTAATGCATTTTCCTCACGCTTATTAAGTAAATACAAATATAATTCCTCCTTGATTTTTTGTTGACGGAGTACATCTATAATTTCTTTTTCTTGTGTAGGAACCGAAGCTATTCGACGATTTACCGAACGTTCCTGCAAGCGGGCTTTTTCTACTTTCACTTCAAGAGTCTTTGCAAGATTCTCTATTGATCGAAGAATATTTGCACGCATTGAAGCCAATGTTTTTGCAGCTTCGATTGTTACTGGATTGGCTTCGCCTGATATTGACGCCATTTTTGCATACTCAAGATATTCAGTATTATAAGCTGTTATCAATGCATTGATACCTACATCAGCAATACCTGTATTTGCAGGAATAAAATCATTCTCTTTCATTCCCTGCATATAGTCTCTTACCGATTGTACCAACGATAATTGAATTTCGGATTCAGCAACATTTGCAGCATATTCAGAACCTTCTCTCATATAAACCTCTGCAGTCTTTTCCAAATCCGGCATATTATTAGTCGACTTGAAATGTTCAATTTGAGAATCGATACCACCCAAATCTTTACTTATGGCATTTATTCTATCTACAATAAATGATTCTGTTGCAAGCGCCACACGATTTTTATCATTAATAACATCATCATTATAAGCTTCTATGAGATTATTCAGTACATCTTGACACATCTTATAATTGCTTCCTTTAAAAGACAACTGAAGCACAACCGTCTCACGGTCAGCTTTCTTGACTTCAAGAATCTTACAGAACGAAACTGCTCTTGAATGAATGCCGCTAACACTAACATAGATATTCTCTCCTATGTACTTCTCCGCAAAATAAGGCGTTTTAACCACCGACATATCACCGTACTCGGTCTTATTCACCTCACCATATTTTGCTTTAGTCCACGACAAACTATCGGTTTCAAATTCATACTCAGTATCACTTAATGGGCGCACTACGACTTCTTTCGGACGTTCGGTATATTTCAATTCAGCAGGAAGAATCACTTCTATTGGATTCTTGCCATATATATTAACTTTACGCAAACCTTGTTTAATGAAATACAAGTTATTGATGCGAAGTTTTTTCACCACATCATCCATCAACTGAGTTGATTTCATAACATAGATCTCATTTTCTACTGCACTTGAATTGTCTCCCATAAATCCAAGATCGGTAAACATTGCGGTAGCCATATTACTACCGGCACCTTCACTTGATTTAATCAACACATATGCTGAAGAACTATATTCACAAGTTCTTGACTTTGCAAAAAGTACAGCCAATGCGGCACAAACCACAAATGACAAAGCAAACCATTTCCAGTTACTCCAACAAGCAGCAAAATATTCACGCATTGAAATTTCACTCCCTGCTACTTCCCTATTTTCCACTTGATTGTTATCAAACTCTTGCATCACAAAAACAAACTATCATTAAACATAATTTATAATTTACAAAGTTAGATATTTTTTTTCTAAATAAAAAGACATAAAACAGAAAAGAGATGCAAATGCATCTCTTTCCCTCAAATTATTCTATGTAAATTACATTAATCGATTTCTTCGTCAGCTTCGTAACCACCCATTTCACGGATTGCGTTCTTTAGCATAACGTATTGTTGGAACAAATGGTTCACTGGAACTTCACCTTGAGTATAGTCGTGTTGTGGACTCTTTAAGAACAAGCTCAAGAAACGTTGCGTACCCCAACGACCTGCACGTGCAGCAAGGTCACTCAACAACACCAAGTCAAGACATAGAGGAGCAGCTAAGATAGAGTCACGACACAAGAAATTAATCTTGATTTGCATTGGATAACCCATCCAACCAAAGATATCTATATTATCCCAACCTTCCTTATCGTCATTGCGAGGTGGATAATAGTTGATACGAACCTTGTGGTAGTAATCAGTGTATAGATCAGGTTGATCTTCAGGTACAAGGATTGATTCCAAAGTAGAAAGTTTTGAAACTTCTTTTGTACGGAAGTTTGCTGGTTCGTCAAGCACAAGACCATCACGATTACCAAGAATATTAGTAGAGAACCAACCATTAAGACCTAACTTACGTGTACCAATGATTGGAGCAAAACCAGACTTAACAAGAGTTTGACCTGTCTTAAAGTCTTTACCTGCGATAGGCAACTTGGTATTTTCTGCCATTTCCCACATTGCTGGAATATCAACTGTAGTATTAGGAGCACCCATAATAAATGGAGCACCTTCAGACAATGCAGCATAAGCATAACACATAGAAGGAGCAATGTTTTCCTTATCGTCAGCCTTCATTGCAGCTTCAAGATCTGACAATTTATAGTGAACAGCTTCGTTAATTGGAACATAAACTTCAGTTGATGCTGCCCATAGAACTACGATACGGGCACAATTATGCTCTTTCTTGAAGTTACGGATATCTTCACGAAGTTGTTCCACCATATCCCAACGGCTCTTAGCGTCCTTAACATTGTTTCCTTCAAGACGTTTTGCATAATTCTTATCAAAAGCAGCCTTCATAGGAACAATCTTAACAAGTTCGTCCTTTACTGGTTCAATATCTTTTTCTTTCAATACTTGCGCATTCATTGCAGCTTCGTATGCATTTGCCGGATAAACATCCCAAGCTCCAAATTCGATATCGTTCAATGATGCCATTGGCACGATTTCGTTATACTTAAGATATTTCTTTTCAGCACCTCTACCAACACGAATCTTGTCGTATTGAGTAACAGCACCTACAGGCTTTGCCAAACCCTTGCGAGCCATCAAAACACCTGTCATAAAAGTAGTGGTAACAGCCCCAAGACCTACTACCATTACGCCTAATTTACCTTCAGCTTTTTGCACTTTGCAATTTTCCATAATTTCTTACTTTTATTATCTAAGTTTTTTGTTTATTATCAACCTTGATGACGCAATTATATGCACACAAAAACGTGTACAACCATAAATTGCACCCTTATTTTGAAAATCGCCGTAAAATTACCTCCTATTTTCTAAATAGAAAAATAAATTAAAGAATTTCTTTACCTTTATTTTGTTAATAATTGCAATCAAAGCTGTTATTTACTTATCTTTTGTTAATTTCGATACAGGAAAAGCCTATTTTAGTTAAACTCTACTAATACAGTATTTACCAAATCATTCAATTTATTCACTATTTTTACATTTATACCATTTTCTGCTGATTCATTCCACTCTCTGGCTCCCAACCACACAACACAACAACCTAATTGTCTCGCCGGCAACACATCTTTCTCATAGCTATCCCCTACGACAATCGTTTCTGTGGCATTGAGATTTAAGGCATTAAGCCCCATCTGAAATATTTGGCTATCAGGTTTTCTTATCCCTACCGAAGCACTATCAATTACACAATCAAAATAATCCAATATTCCAAAATCGGCCAATACTGTTTTCAGATTTCCATAAAAGTTGCTCACAACCCCAAGTTTATACTTACCTTTCAGTTTTTCAAGCACCTCTCTTGACTCGCTTACACACTGCTTAGCTTTCGCATAACACATATATGCCACACTCGACACAAGATCCGGATTATTTACAGCACCTCCATATTTACTACTCAAATATTTTGTTTGTATTGCGATTTTCGACAACATCAATTTCAGAAAGTCAAAATCGGCATCAATAATCGTTTCCCTCTCCAATAATCGCTCAGTATGTACATAAGCATCCCAAAAGTCATCCCACTCCACATTCAAACCAACAGAACAATACCCCTGCCAAATGATTTCACTCCAATGCTCGGCACAGCTATCAAGAGTACCACCATAATCAAACAATATCCCCTTTACTTCACCCATATTTGCCATCGCACAATTCCGACACAAAACCATCACACATTTTTTCATGTCGATTTATAAGATACACAAGCAACACATTCAATATAGATAGTTCAAATATGAAATACAACCAAGGCATCTGAACCATAACTGCAACAAACAACACTATTATACGGGTATTAAATGTAAGCATATTTGTATACTTCATCAACGGGCGACTATGAGTGCGAAAAGCATCTCTGAATGCTTGTGGCACATTTCCATAAAAACGGCTAACAAGCTCCATTCTAAGCATTTGCATAAAAGGAGTAAACTTTTCTTGATTAGCTGTGTATTCTCTATACAAGAATAACATAAATTTCTCAACAAAATCCTTTTTCCACGACAATTCTCGAATTTTCATATCAAGAACCCTGCAACTATCAAGTTCGCTCCTTTCCTCACCTTTGAGAAAATACAAATGAAATTGACGATAATAATCGGCTGTCGCAGCTTGTTTAATGTGACACACACCCGCAAACACAGCAATAACCCATATCATCCATGGTTGGGCAGCAAATACAGCATCTGTTTCGTTCACACGCAAACATACCGCAACATAGATTGCAACAAACCATAAATCGCCACTCACACCATCAAGAATACGCCCCAGTTTTGAATATTGACCTGTCATTCTGGCCAATTGCCCATCAGCACTATCAAATGTATTTGCCCATACTATCAATAATATGCCGATATAATTCAGCCACAATAAGTCGCTATGAAAATAAAGTAAAACACCTCCTCCGACACCCAAAAAGATACTTGCAACAGTGATAACGTTTGGAGTAATTCCCAGCTTACTACATAACAATGCCCATAAATAACCCAGAGGTCGATAAAAAGCCAAATCGATGAATTCCTCAGTATCCATCGACTTTAAACTATTCTTATATTGTTCCTTTATTTCCTTAAAACTCGTCATTTCTGTCTACGACACATACTTAACGTAACCATCAATAAATCGACCAAACGCGCCCCATCTCATCAAGCATTTCTCAAATAAGAATATACCTAAACAAGCGCAACCGGCACCCAATATCACGTCAATCAAATAATGATGAAACGAATACACTGCAGTGAACCATATTCCAAGCACAATCACAAAGAATATCACTCGCAACCAATTAGGACACTTTGCCTTCAATGAATAGTAAAACGCAATTACCATATATGCCGAGTGTAATGATGGCACTGCAGCAAATACATTTGAATTTCTCGAATATAAGAAATCAAAAATCGGTAATCCTATCATTTCATCAAATCGTCCCAATCCTGCCACATTACCCGGCGTGCCAAGTATAGCCTCAAAACCATAATTTGCAACATACCAAGGTGGAGCTGCCGGATGAATATAATATCCAGCAAATCCGATAAGATTCACAAATAGGAATACTAAAGCAAAATGCAAATATATCTTTTGCTGACGCGAAAAATACAAACCTATTCCAAAAATTATTGGTACAGGAACCCAACACAAGTAAAAAATTCCTGCCATAAAATCCATAAATGCGCAATTATGCACTCCAAAGAACTCATTTGGAGTTACAACTCCTGTAGCTGTAGTTATCCCAAATAATATTTTTTCTGCTTCGTATAGGTCACGTACATCCACCGGATTTACCTCATAATTAGGCACTATATTCATCCAATCATACGACACAGCAAACACCGCAAACGGCATTAGCGCCATCACAAGTTTACGGCTTTTCTCGCTTGCCAAGAACATTGATGCAATCAGTAAAGCAAGCATCGGGTGTTCAGGACGAAAACCTACAAATGCCACCGTAACTACAAGCCACAACAACAAGCACACCACAAGAATCAGGAACTCTTTACGTGATGGCAATTTCAGTCTATTAGTCATACGCTTTCAACGTTATTTCTTCTTTTCCAATTCCTTACGACAATGAGATATACGCACAAATGCAGTTACATTTGCAAACAATGCTATCACACTCATCGCCACTATCATTATCAGCATTGGATCAAATGCCACACTGTCGGCGCAACTGCCATATAGTCCACAAGCGATTGCACCTAAACAAGTAATTACAACTCGCTCCGGACGTTGCATAAAGCCAACTTTACACTCTATATCAAGTCCTTCAGCTCGAGCACGCACATAGCTCACCATTAACGAGCCTACCAATGCCACAAATGTTATGATAGAGCCAACCAAATATCCTCCCGCCATAAGCATATAACAGATACCTCCAAGTGTTACAAGCTCGCTATATCTATCGAGCACCGAATCATACATTGCCCCAAATGTTGTTTGCATATTACCGATACGAGCCACTTGACCATC
The DNA here is from genome assembly GCA_015061055.1 of Bacteroidales bacterium. Taxonomy (GTDB): domain Bacteria; phylum Bacteroidota; class Bacteroidia; order Bacteroidales; family Muribaculaceae; genus RGIG4576. The sequence continues at coordinate 11,466 of SUXH01000019.1, read as the reverse complement.
AAACATATCAAGCAACGAGGACAAAATAAGCACCAAACCACCTATCCACACCAAATCATAATCTATCTTACTACTTTCAACCAAAGCTGCATATACAAAAATAGCAGCAGCAGCAAGATTTCCCAAAAATCCCATTGTTGTTACAACATTTGGTGTGATGCCCACCTTTATCATTCCATGAACAAGCGGATTAATCACCTTATAGATACCCAACTGCAATGCGTCGCGCACCTTATTGAACATACTTTTATTCTCCATTATTATGTTTTAGTTTTGTCGTTACTTTTTTTACTTTAGCTTTTATCTTTACATTATTGAACACAAAATATCTTTGCAACATAAAATTCCAACATATCGACACCACGAGCGACACCGCAAGCTGAGCCACAAAGAACACTGAGTCCTTTGAAACGCCCCATTCGGCTAATATAGGTAAGTCACTCACAAAGCCTGTTACAAATGCTGTACCGAATGAATTCAGCAACAAACTGCCAAGCCACACCATGGCATACTTCACAGCCACTGTACGCTTACTGCAACCTTCAGGACGGAACGTCCACTTATAATTTATACAACAATTTATCACCCCACCGGTGGCAGCACCTATAGCCTTAGCAAAGAATCCATCATACAATGTAAGATTCACCACACTAAACAGGATGAAGCTAAGACCCATATCCACCCAAGAGGCAATCTGTGAAGATACTGATGCTTTTAAGAACAACAGTATCCCTTTACCCCGCATTTTTATATTTTTGGTAGTTTCTTCCATCTCTATACAAAATAATTAAATATGAACATTGATAATGCAGCATATATACCCGCCAATATATCATCGCCCATTATACCACACCCACCTTTCAGTTTCTCCATTGAACGCACTCCAAGCGGTTTCACTATATCAAAGAAACGAAATAACACAAAAGCCGCAAGTACATATCCCCAATGTCCTGATGCCGGCACAGCCAAGAGTGCAATCCATTCACCTACAGTCTCATCCATCACTACTCGTTTAGGATCTTCACCCCAAAAACATTCGCTTATCGATGCCGACCAAGTTCCAAGAACTGTAAACACTGCTACAAGCGCTGCTACAACCCACTGCAAAGTAGAATAGTCCAGATTAAGCCATAATACATACCATACAGCCACAGCCACCAATGCTCCCATAGTACCCGGAGCTATCGGTGAGTATCCTGCGCCAAAACTTGTTGCAATAAGCTTATGAAACAATGGAAACTTTTTCATTTTTCTCTCTTTGATATAAATTCTTTAATCTCAGCAAGTACTCTTTTCGCTATATGGGGTGCAGCCTCATTACTACATGGTGCATAACTTGGCCAGTCATTGAAATCGATGATTGTAATTTTACCATCCACTCCCACAATACAATCACCTCCATATATCATCACATTCAGTTCCTCACAAGCCTGTTCACAATATGCTTTCAGTTTTGATTCATCGAGCTTACGTTCTTTTGTCAAGTCGATATCAACTCCATAGTCCTGCATCACATGCCCACGTTCAAATGGGAAAAACCAATGAAAGAAAGGCGTTCCTTTCACTCCGTAGAATTTCACCAAATCACCCACAATGTGTTTATTTATTACAGCACGATTAATACCTCGATAGAAATACTCCTGAAGTATTTCTTGAGCTTCATCTCTATGACGCACATAACTCACATCTTCTTTATGTTGAGAATGTCCGCCACATTTTACCCAACAGTTATTCATTCCCACACGAGAAAGCATATCCTTAACACTTTCGTCAGTATTTACGATAATACTTTCAGGATAAGGAATACCACTGCCCAACAAGATTCGAGCCATACGCTCACGCGTACAATTCTCAATTCCGTAACCCGAATTCAGCACCAATTTGCCCGCATCTTCAAGTTTTTGCAACTTCTTTATCGAAGCTGCATCGCGACACATATTTAGTACTACATCTTCTTCTATGTCGCAGGATTTGAACTTCTCTTCGCTATACACATTCACAACAAAGCCTCGTTTTCGCAATTGCTCAGCCGTTGCATTGAATATAGCAGCATCATTCCCTATATGATTAGGCGAATAATCTCTTGAGCGCATCACTCCTGCAATTTTCACTTCCGACATATTTATATCTTATTATTTTATATTCTATTCCACGAGCAATAGTTTTTCTGCTTCTGCAATGTCGCACAAATGATCCACATCTACTATCTTCTCAATAGAATACGACCTTAATTTCAACCCTTGCGACAACAAAGTGCGCTGATAATTGCGCATTCTAGCTACTCCATTGCTCACACACTCTCCAAGTATTTTTCGAGCTTTATCGTCGAGGGCATATACCCCACCCGACACATACATTTCTGTTTCACTCGATTCATCAAGGAAAGCCTTAATATTTTTATCATCATCAATTTCAACATATAGAGGCTTTTCATCATCAACAAATGGCGTTATTGCCATAAGCCCATCAGCCCCTTCCATTTGTTCAAAAGTTTTTATGAATCCCGCAAAATCATCTTCACGAAACACTGTATCTACAGTTGTCAAGCAAAAACGTCCGGGTTTCATCACCTTCGACAATTCATAAAAACTATGCATCGAACTTGGCGTGGTTTTCACCACTACATTCAGTTCACAATCTACAGATAGCATCTCGAGATAGTGCTTCACATCGGTCATCTCCTCATTCACTATCACACTAATGCTATCGGCATTATTTTGTGCAAATATTCTAATAAGTCTGCCAACAAGAGGTTCTCCGTTTATCTTCACCATCGGTTTGGACTCATTTAGCCCATCCATCACCAATCGACTCCCTTGCCCTGCAGCTATTATTGCATAGTTCATTACATACTCAAATCATTATGATGGTCGTCTTCCACCTTAGTAAGGTCAAGCACCACATTGTCAGCGCCTTTATTAACATATTGACGGCGAAGCGGATTGCTTGTTATCTCACGATAAATCTCACGATTACGGAATATATCAATCGCTTGATAAATAGCTTCCCTCAACGAAGATTCATCGGCAAGATTCTTGCCTGCAATATCATATCCTGTGCCATGGTCGGGTGAAGTACGCACGAAAGATAATCCCGCAGTGTAATTTACACCATTCTCCATTCCTATTGTTTTGAGAGGAGCTAAACCTTGATCGTGATACATCGCAAGCACACCATCAAAATGTTCATATTGTCCACTGCCAAAGAACCCATCGGCAGAATATGGTCCGAAGCAAGATATTTTCCTATCGGCAGCTTCCTCTATAGCCGGAATAATCACTGTCTCTTCCTCTTTCCCAATCAGACCATTATCACCCGAGTGAGGATTAAGTCCCAATACAGCGATGCGAGGATATTCTATTGCAAAATCTTGTTTCAAAGCATTATTAAACAGCTCTATTTTCTCAAGCACAGCTTCTTTTGTAATTGCACTTGGCACTTGTGAGATAGGAAGATGAGTAGTAACAAGAGCCACTTTTACCCTATCGTTATATAGAATCATAAGCGACTTATTGCCATCGCCAATTACATTTTCAAGATATTCAGTGTGTCCCGGAAAATGAAACTTTTCACTTTGAATTGTACTTTTATTGATTGGTGCAGTTACAAGCGCATCAATCTTTCCGGCTTTCAAATCAGCAACCGCACGTTCAAGAACAAGAAATGCAGCCTCACCTGCAGTTCTTGTTGGTTGACCAAGTTCCACCTTCACTTCGTCCTTTATCACATCAACGAAATTATTCACGTCATCCTTCACACCCGCAGCATCTTGTACCACATTAAAGTTTATTCCGGGCATATCTAAGGCCTTGCGATGATAAGTCGCAATCTTTGTAGAGCCATAAAGCACAGGGGTACATAATTCTATCAACATAGGATTTGATAGTGTCTTTAATATCACTTCATATCCTATCCCGTTGGTATCCCCGTGGGTTATCCCAACGCGTATTTTTTGAGTTTCTGCCATTATTTCAAATTTAAAGATTTGGCGAAGTTAAGCATTTTTGGCTAATTACGCTTTATTTCACTATAACTTTTTTAGAATCATCATCACTTACTATAACATACACACCCTTATCAAGTTGTATCTTGTTTTTCCCCGGTGACACAATTCTACTATATATTTTCATTCCCTCCATCGAATACACTTCGATAAGCATCGGGCTTGAAGCCTCTATTTCCACGCCATTTTCCACACCATAAGCGATCCAATCCAACACAGCAATTTCATTCACTGAAGAATTGTCTGAATAGTCGGTAATTTCCACGTCATCAATATTTAGTCGCTTACCCGATTTCTGTTCAAATTTAATTCTGACATTTCCCTTCACATTTACCTCATAACTATATTCGGTAAGAGTTGACAACGAGATAGTTTCAGTAGCTATTTTCGACCATGTAGCACCTCCATCAATCGAATACGACACATCTACAACCACAGCCCCATCGTTACCAAACGGAGCTGCAACAAAAGACAACGTACCCAATCCATTAGTCTTATCTTCTGCCATTTCAGCCAAACGTGTTCCCGATTTTCCTGTACATAAGGCTTTTGTACCATTAAAATGGTCTTGTGAGCTACGTCCGTACGCTCCTGTATTCTTTAAAACCCAACTACAAGCAGTTCCTTCATAAGTTCCTGTAGCATATCCTGTCGTCTCCATAGCTTCAAAATCTTCAAAAAACGCACGAGGAACTTCTACAACCCCTTTTATATCAAGTTCTGCACCTTCTACTGTGGCTGTGCTTAGCGATAACACTCCTGCATATTTTCCTTCAGTTTCAGTAGCCTTCATCCTCACAAAGAATATTTCTCCGTCCGAATCTATGTTACTCAACACATCGCTCCACGTTGCGTTATCCATACTTAACTCAAAATTGCCTGTTACCGAAACATTTATTTTATCCTCAACATATTCGGTATATATGCTCACTTCTTGAATTGCCGAAGGCTCTCCAGGCGCAGCTGTAAACACCAACCCACCTTCGGGTATATTATTGAATGTAAGTATTCTATTTGGCGATGAAGTGGTTACTTTAACCTTATTCGACACTCGGTTTTCACACAACAGTTGATAGAAATAATCGGTTTCATAGTTCAAACCCGACACTACATATTTCTGTAAGTTTGAAGCTACTTCTATAGGATAACCGGCTACTTCAGCTACTCCATCACTCTCAAAAACAACTAATTTATATATCGCACCATTGTCCACATCAGTCCAATGAGCTGTAAAACCATCATAAGTCACATCAGTAGCGCTAAGAGCAGGTATTCCATCGACACTCATGCCTCTTATTGTAACCTCTGTATTAACCTCACCATTGTATATTTGTAATTTTGCCGTATGCGTACCTGCCGAACGAGGAGAAAACGTAACCACAAGATTAATACCTTTTTTTGCATCATCCACGTTTATTTCTCTTGGTGACACCGAAAAATTCTCATTATCAACCATCACCGCTGTCAATTCCTCTGTTATTCCAACTGTTTTTAATGGTATTTCAATGGAGATACTCTTATTCACAGCCACCACTCCACAATCATACAATTCGTTTGCATCCGGACTTATAATTATTGGATCGCTCACTGTCCCTTGCTCTGTCCAGCCTTCATTTTTCTTTGTTCCCCACACATATTCGGCAAGTTCCGGATGATCAATAAACGGATTCCTATTACCCTGCCAACGATATACTACTTCATTGCGATTTATTTCTTTTTCGCTTACAGGATCTTCACGATGCCATTTCATAAGCAGATTAACGCTCCAATCACTAAAACAAGGATATGAATTTCCTGCAAGTTGAGCGCTACTCCAATCATCGATATAAGAATTATATGCAGCAGCCATATAGAAGTAAGAACGTGCAAAATCGCCTTTATACTGATCATCGGGTTCGAATACAGTTCCACTATAGCCCGAAAAAGTAGAACTACCTAGTCGTCCCAAAGCTTTTACTCCACCACTCGACGACACATAACTCCCATTGGCACATTCACCAAAAGGGTAGTTACTTCGCTGACCATTAACCTTTCCATCGGTAGGATATATGTGAAATGCGTCGCTATACATAGGCGAGCGGTCATCAAACCAACTCTTAGGGAACGAATGTTCACGATTATAGCAATCGCCTATCTTAGAATAGCTACCACATTGGTTACGTCCGGGAGTATATTTCGATGTTGAATACATATCCCAAATATAGCCTTCCGATGTAACATCACTTTCATAGTACAAATCCCACAAATCGCCATAACCAAGCGTTTTATGCTCCCCCACAATTAGCTCTAATGCCTCAAGTAACGCACCTTTATTCTTACCCTCTGCACTATTATAATATCCGGTCGGAATTGTAGCATTAATAATTATACCACACAAAACAAAGATTACAGTCCAAGCCAATCGTCTCATAAAAAACCACCTTTTAAATGTTTATCTGTTTTTTTATACAAATATCTCGTTTCTTACTTTAAAGATTTCTTTACTTTACCTGCAAGCATACCACATGCAGCAAAAATATCCTCACCCCTACTACGTCTTATAGTAGCTATCACGCCCTTTTTATTCAGATAGTCGCGGAATGCCTCCATTCGTCGTTCATCGGTAGTCCTAAGATTCACACCCGGTATAGCATGAAAGCGAATTAGATTCACACGAGAATTTGTTCCTGCCAACAAGTCCACAAGAGCTTGAGCATGAATATCATCATCATTCAATCCATTCCACATAATGTATTCTACCGACAATCGACGTTGATGAGCAAAATCATATTGACGTAGACACTTAATTACATCACGAATAGGATAAGGCTTTTCAACCGGCATAAGATTCAATCGTTCCTCGTGATATGGAGAATGCACACTTATTGCCACATGTACATTCGTTTCATCGAGCAGACGGCGAAGCGTGTCAAGTTTTCCTATCGACGATACTGTAATTCGTTTCGGACTCCACGCAAATCCCCATTTTTCGGTCATCACTTGAAGCACTTGAAGCACAGCATCAAAATTATCCATCGGCTCACCCATTCCCATAAACACCACATTTGTCAACGTTTCACTTTCGGGAATGCTTAACACCTGATTTATTATTTCGGCCGCTGTAAGATTTCCATGAAAACCTTGCCTGCCAGTCATACAGAACTTACAACCCATTTTACAACCTTTCTGCGACGAGATACACAATGTGGCACGTTCTTCATCGGGAATATAGACACTTTCCACCGCTTGATCGTCGGCAGTAGTAAACAAATACTTCACAGTGCCATCCACACTACGCATCTCACTGCTCGGAGCATAGCGTCCCACACAATATTTTTGTGCCAATTTCTCTCTATTTGCCTTTGAGAGATTCGTCATTTCATCAATATCGGTTACTCGTTTCTCATAAAGCCATTTTGCAATCTGACTCGCCGAAAAACCGGGCATACCAAACTCCGCCACAACACATTTTAGTTGAGACAGAGTCATTCCAATCATTGGTATTTTTGTATTTTCGCCCATCATTTCTTTCTTTTAACGTAATAGGTTGTATTTCAATTTGCAAAATTACTTTATTTTCACCAAAATTAAAAATTATACCTCTCAAGAATAACTACACAACAAAAGAAGCTCGACGTAACCGCCGAGCTTCACATTCATTATCAGCATCTCCTATTAGGAGTTAAACATCATATGATTATTTTACAACTTTTGTTGCTTTGTTGCCTTGCTTCTTGATGAAGATACCATTTTCTGGGTTAGCAACCTTAACACCTTGTAAGTTGTAGTATTCTACTGGAGCATTTTCGTCAGCACCAACTACTTCAATTGCTGAAGCACCGGCATTAACCTTATATATAGCCTTAGCAGGAGTTACTACATTGTGAGCATCGCATGGAACTGCGTGAACACTATAACCTGCACTTTCATTGTAGCAATGCAAATTATTTGCATAGTCGAATGCCATTTGCCAGATATAACCTGCGTTAGTTGGGATAGATACCTTATGAGTAAATGCAGGAACACCACCACTCCAAACCACATCATAAACTTGGATTGAAGCATTCAAACCTGCAATTGCAAATAGTTTACCATCTTTAGAAAGTGCCATACCACCCTTTTCACTACCAGGAAGTTGTGATTGCAAATCAGTTGCATAGTTGTAAATAGTACCGGCATTGTCAACAAAGAAGAATGCAGGAGCATAATTTGAACTACCTGTACGATATTGTGACACGATTTGACCACTTTCTACAGCAATCACTGATTGCATAGAAGAACCAAACATCTTAGCATCAGCAGCCGATACCCAAGTAGGATTGGTTGTCCAAGTATCAGCTTCGCCAATTGCATATTTATAAAGTTGATAACCGGAAGCACCTGATGCTACAGCTGAGATTACTGCAGAAGTTGTGTACATAGTTCTATCGGCTCCTTCTCCGTAGAATGCAACTGCACAAGATGCAGCAGCCGAAGTTACTTGATTTTCTGTTGCAGGATTTGCCGGATCAAGCATCCAAACGCCAGGTTTAGCCGAGCTATTGTCTGCTACATATAGTTTACCATTTGATACAGCAGCGCGCTGCAAAGAACCACCATGATTCGCCCAAAGTGCAGTTTCACTCAAAGCCTCTCCATCTGCATTAAATGCATAGATACCACTTGCATCTGCACTTACATATACATTACCGAAGTTATCACTTTCCGGGTCATTATCAACAGCAACACCACCATTACAATCACTCCAAGTCTTCACTGTATAAAGAATATCTGTACCGATATTTGTCTTATTAGCTACTGATACAGCCCAAGTATATTCACCCTTTAGTGCTGAAAGATCTACTTCATAAGTATGTGCGCCTTCAGCAAGTGCGCCAAGACTGTAAACTACATCTTCACCACCGGCTACAGGAGTAAGAATAATTTCGACATTAGAAGATGCGCCTGTCAAGCAGAATGCAAGTTTTGGATTATTATTTCCATCATCAGAAAGAAGTAATTCAAGGTCGTGTGCATATACATTTGCAGTTGCAGGTTGATCTACTCCATCAGTTGTATACTTGTACACCTTACCATCTACAACCAAGAAGAATTCGATTTCTGCACCTACGGTTTTAGGATTATCGCGGTCGCTATCGTCAATTTCAAGTGCTAATTCACCATGAGCAGAAGCATATACATAATCAGCAGCATCGATTTGAGCACCATTAACCTTGATTTCTGTTGCCTTATCAAAACCATTTGTGATATCAAATGCCACAAGACCGGTAAGTTTACCTTCTTCATTAACAGCTGGAGCTGTCATCACAGTCTTACCATTGTACTTGAAGTAGTTTGCACCATTCACCTTTGCAGCTACTAATTCATTGCGACCGATAAGAAGACCTTCACCATCGGCATTATACCATTCAAATGGAGAAATCTTATTTCCGTCAAGAACAAAATTATCCTTATTCAATGGAGATGTTGTCAATTCATAATCATCACAATCACTCAAAGCATCACCATAGAAGTGAACTTCATTGGCTTCATTTACCCAACAGTCAATACGCGCTGTACCCGACAATTGACCATCTACAATAGCAAATTGAGCCCAACGCATTGCAATATTTGAAGTGTGTGTACCGTGAGGACAAGATGCAGTAATAATACCATCTTCTAATGTTCCTGAATATGCAATTGTCTTACCAAGTTTTCCACGGAAGAAATTACAGCAATAATCGGTTGTAAACCACAATTCGCAAGTTTCAGGTAGACCTGTTTCTGCGTTTTGCGACCACTTATAGAAATGAACAGAGCCTCGAACTTCACCGTCTTCCACATTGCTATCATCATATTGATTCTTTGAAAGTCCACTTGCTATAAGCACGTGATCGGCAGTAAGAGCTATATCTGAAATCTTCAATCTTCCATTTGCTCCCATTACCACCGCAGCCTTGTCAAGTTCTGTCGCAGTGCCTGCTACAAGGTCAGCAAGATAGATATAAGGTTCGTTTGTATCGTCAAGAGCAAGAACATATAGCTTGTTATCGCGAACAAGTTGACGACGCACTTTCTTACCTGCAAGTTGTTCTGCAAGAAGAGACACTTCTGAGCCCTTTACATTATAAGCATCAGCAAGTGCATAATCCTTACCGGCAAGTGAGTCTGGATAGTTTACATATACATTCTTTGGAGGAATGTAAGCTACATTTTCAAGATATGCAGTTGGATAAGCTGTCTTAGCTGCTTCTACTGTTACAGCCACAGGGTCGATAGCTTTATAATCAGCGTGTTCAAATTCCACTGTATATTCGCCTGGTTCCAAGCCTGCAAATACGAATGCTCCATTATACTCATCATCTGTAGTATATGTAGCAACTTCTGCTCCTGCCTTTTTCAAAATAACTTTCACATTATTTAGAGGCAAATAGATATCAGGAGTACCAACACGACCTGTATAGAATTCGTGTGAGAACTTTTCGTGAAGGTCACGCACTACGCCATAAATATCTCCGGTATTTTCCTTTGTCCAACCAAAGTAATCTGCAATACCACGAGCATAAGTTACACCTTCCATACGGTCAACATCCCAGTTCATCGCACGGTGACGACTCGGTTGATAAGTATGGAAATAGCCTTCAACCAAGTATCCAGGAACATTATGACGCAATACACCAAGTTGTTGCTTACCGATTTTTCCCTTTCCTGCGGCAAGGTCTTCCTTAGTCATTGTATAATCATAGTGTGTCCATTGTTGATGACGGTCAAGGATTGAGTGATTCCAACCACAACGACTCATTTCTTTAGAAAGAGCATCTTTTGCATCATCACTTCCATATCCATCAATTGCATAATACAAATAGTTTGTTTCAATACCTGATGCCGCATTTGAGTGAATAGAAATCATCATATCGAAATCATTGGCATTTACTTCAGCCGAGATTACAGATAGAGTACGGTCATAATAATCATTATCAGGGTTCTCAGTATGTGTACTATAATCTGTATAAGCAGGATAACCACCCACCTTCACGTGACTCATCACGATATTTTGAGACATATCAAGAGCCGCACCGATACGATGAGGGTTGCTGTTTGTTTGATTCTTTGTACGATCAAACGGAACACCATACTCAATAAGTTTTTCAAGTACTCCAAATGCTTTTTGAAGATTAGTATTTGATTCGAAGAAGTTGGCTGTATCATTGTTTACATCTGAATAAGCATTGTTTGCACCGTGCTTAACTGTACCCATCGGGCGACAATTTGCCGACCACGATCCGTGACCAGGGTTAATGTAAATACGAATTTCTTGTGGAGTTACAGCATACGCACTTGCACCCACGAATAGTGCCATTGCTACTGTAGCTAATACTTTTCTTAGTTTCATATCACGTCCTCCTTTTATTTGTTAACACTCATTACGAACAACTCTCCGGCCGGTGTTACGAAAGATATCTTGGCGCCGTTGCCTGATACCGATGGATACATTGCCATCGATG
>SUXH01000004.1 GCA_015061055.1 Bacteroidales bacterium | reverse complement strand
TGTGGAAATTTGGGAAGCATCAAAAAGCAGCCGAAAAATGCTAAATTTTAGAATTTACTGATAATTAAAGGTTTATATTTGGTTATTTCTGATTATTCTTGGTTGTTAGAGGCTTCTAAATACAATACATGAATGTATAATTTCCTATCGAAGTAACACCATTAGGTATTGTTATTGATTTTAGTGAAGTACAACTTGCAAAAGCATTCTTACCTAATGAAATCAACGATGCAGACAATTTTATACTTTCCAATGAAGCACAAGAACTGAAAACATAATCTCCTAAAGATGTAACATCATCACTCATTGTTACACTCTTTAATGGAGTCTTTTCAAATACACGATTAGGAATCGTTGTCAATGAAGATGGTATTGAAATACTTTCAAGACCAGAAGATGCAAACACACTATTACCCAACGACTTCAAAGTATTTGGCAAATCAACAGTCTTTAATGATTCACAGTATTGGAATGCGCTACCGCCAATTGATTCCACCTTTGAACCAAATTTAACCTCAGCTAAAACTTTACAATCATAACATACATTGGCAGGAATAGCTGTTATAGATTCGGGGAATTCAATGACTTTTAATGCATCACAATCGTAAAACGCATAATCTCCAATCGAAGTCAATGATAAAGGAAGGTTTATGTTTTCCAACATCTTACAAGAATAAAATGCACGAGAACCGAGATTCAACAAGCCTTCAGGCAAAGTTACGTTTAATAAAGTCTGACATTGTTCAAAAGCTTTACTTTCAATTGATGTAACTGTAGTAGGAATTTCTACTGATGTAAGTTTTTTACAACTAAACATTGCTCTTTCCGGAATTGAAGTCAATACACAATTAAACTTAATTGAGGTCATTTCTTCTGCACCCATAAATGCTTGAGCAGTTACTCCATCTACTGTAAATTCGATATTTTGATAAGACACCTTTGCCGGTACTATTACATCTCCCACATATCCTACCAAATTTGCAGCTTTAATATTGTTGTCGCTAACCGATTCCACCGGGAAATATGTTACCATTACCTTATTTCCGGTTTCTCCATATTCGGTTATTGTATATGCAACATTACCAACAAAGAAACTATCGCCTACGGCAACAGGAATCTCAACTTCTCCCACTTTTTTGAAGTTCTTCCAACCTGTAGCTGCTGCATAAACAGATGTGTAACCTACAGGCACTGTAAGAGTAGCACTTTCATAGGTAACTGCACCAAATACATCTTCAGTAATAGCCAAAGGTATAATTGTATTCACCTTGACATTCTTCAGTCCGTCACAACCTGCAAATGCACTTGTTCCAATCGCTTTTAATGTTGTAGTAACGTCCAAAGTTTCGATTTTCACACAATGTTCAAAAGCACTTACCCCGATTGATTCTATTGTTTCGGCAAAAGTCACAGTTGTAATAGCTGTTCCTTTATACAATCCATCAGGAATTGACTTTAGTGAAGTAGGTAGTTTATATTCAGTTAAATTACTACAACCACTAAATGCTTCAACGCCTATTTTAGTAATAACATCAGTAATATTTATCGATGTAAGTGTACTGTTTTGAAATGCACGCTTTCCTATAGCAGTAACTGTTTCCGGCAATTCCACTTTACCAATTTGCGCACCAACAAAGGCATCATCAGCAATTCCCACTACTGTATACTCTACATCTTCGTGTGTGAATGTTGAAGGAATCGTAATATTACCTGTATACGAAGACAATTCTGTTCCTTTCATTTCAAATGGAGCTGAGACTAACACAGTTTTTTGCATATAACTTCCCAAAGTGTAGTATATACCATCCTTCTTAAATTCAGTAGTGGCATCATCGGGAATTAACGATGGAGCTGAAGCAAATGGTAACCATGCATAACTCCCATAGTTTGCAGAGAAATTCCATCCGTCCCAACATCCATTAGTCAACACTCTTCCACTTGCTCCAGTTGACGCATAACCAAAATTAGCAGGAGAATCTGAAGCAACCCAATAAGACCAATACCCGGAGAACCAACCTCCTGACCATAAGTCATCAGCATCACCGGCGGTAAAATTATCATAATCATATTCTGAAGCACATTCATATATACCATCAGTCAAAGTGAATGTTTGGTCTCCATTTTTAAGGTAAATATCTCCATCTTCATCAGCATCCCAACCTATACCGCCAATTGAGTAACCATACGACCCATTATTTGCCAATACATAAAATCGAGGATCTTCTTTGGCAATAGCAACAATCATATCTGTTCCGGTTGCAGTTCCATTCCAACGATAACCAAACACCAAAGCATTTGTTTCTGTTTCTTTTCCGGTGTTGAATTGAATTACAACCGCCGCTTGATTTTCGCCCTCTCCTGTCCAATTTTGAATATCATCAAAAGAGAACGAATCATTAGTTGTTGCCATTGGCAAAACCTTTGGCATTGCATTTTTCATCTTAGGATTATTATAAGGAATCCCTTGAACAGTCCATTGTGCCATAGCAGATATACTTACTACAGCCAACATTACAAATAGAAAAAATTTCTTCATACAGTTTTTATTTTAATAATTAAACATAAAATATAATTCATTCAAATCCATTAAGAATAATTACTTTTATGAAGAAATCCACTATCCTCCATACTTAGATAATAGTATTCACCCCTAAGAGTACTAATTATACTCTACTTGAGCTAAGAATGCTTCAATCCTCGAAAGCATTATTCTTAAATCCGATACAGCAGGTCTTCTGACTTTCCTAATCGTATTCACGCCTTCCCAAGCATTTATGCCCAGTGACTTTGTGTGAAACTTTTTTATAGGATTACAGCAGCGGGACTGTTGAGGATTCTCACCTCATTCCATCTTAGGAGACTTACGTAAAAGCCTCAACTATATCGTTTCTCAATATTATTATTTTGATTTTATGACTCTCTTGCCCTCTTTACATTGTTTGTTAGCCGACTCCTATCTAAAGTTAGCTTTATAAGTTTCATTTCCTTTACGAACTATAAAAATTCCGTTTTCAGGCTTTTCTATTTTAATTCCATAAAGATTATAATATTCAATTTGATTATTATCATCTGTCTGAATATCTTTTATGCCTGAATATACAGCATTCGGATGCAAGTCCTCACCTCCACAAACTTCAGTAGAAGTTTCTCCTAACCACCCACAATTTTGATTCATCGCATTATAAATCTTTATAAAATGGATTGCCGGTAAATTTACCGAATTACCATTCTCATCTACCGCCCATTCTATTTTTAACCCGGGATCTTCTGTATTAGGCTGATTATCTACATAACCATATTCAAAGAATGTAAGCACATAATAAGTTCCATTTCCGCTCTGGTCTTCAGCATTATCAGGCAAACGAGTACCATAAAAAATTAATGAATCTCCTTCTAACCATTCAGGCCAATAAGATTGACTATTGAACACATTTTTCGTAACATAACCGGTTTGCCCCTTATTATCCTCCCATCTTATATAATGATTGTCTATAATATGTTTATCTTTCTCATCTGGTACTGCTACGTGATCAACTGGAGTTCTATAATAAGTCAGTTTATAGTCTTGAATAGTTGTTGTTTTACCATATTCACTACCAGCTATTTCAAACCATTTATCATCTGGCTCACCATTGCCATTCTCATCATAGCTCACCATTACAATACCCGGTTCACAACTACCACCGTCAGAAGCTTGGGTGGCTTTGAAAGCATTTCCATAAATCTTAAAATCATATTCACCACGCACATTCACCACCGGGTGATCAAATCCAAATACTACATAACCGCCCCATGCACCAAGCGAAATCATACCTGGAGTGGCTCCATCATCATCATTACCGCAAATTTGCTCTTCAACTTTAGCTAAAATATTAGCCTTTGTATCTCCCTCCTCATATTCGGGCATTGCGTTTACAAATTGTCCGGGAGCCGGCAAAAAATCGAAAACCTTAGAGATATATGGGCTATTAGCTTTAGATGTAAAAACTAATGCCATCACACATAATAAAAAAATGATTTTTTTCATAAATATATCTGTTTATTGTTCATTACTAATAGACTATTCTCCCACAAATGCAAAATGTGCTGGTATATCTCCTGTGCGCACGCTCCATTTCATCACTCCATCTTGTCCGAAACAATAAAGTGTACCCGGATTCACATAATTCTTTGCATCGGTAACATATATATCTTTTGTAATAGGGTTTACAGCTATGCCATATGGTTTTTTAATTTTCAAATCAGTACCATCAGTAATAAAATTTCTAGTTACAACCTCTCGTGTTTTTACATTTATAATTGCATAAGTTACATCATCACTCATCGTGATATTACTCCATGCCACACTAACCACATAGAGTGAATCTCCATCAAGCCACATTGACGATACCGGAACATCATATTCTTTCTCTATGCGTTTTTTGCGCACATCATAACAATACAACCTTGAAGGATTATCATAATAGTCTCCCCGCGACGACACCCATAGCCCTCCATACTTATCGCCACTTACGCATTGAAGATTGATAGCTATATGAACACGCTCCTCCTCTTTAAATGTCGCAATATCAATCACAGAAACCGTATTTTCATAATTCGGCACCATATATCCACCCGAATTTGCTACATATATTTTATCATCTATAATTTCAAGTTCATCGGGCTGAAATCCAACCAAACAAGTGTCTACTATTGAAAAATCTGTAGTATCAACTTTTGCCACATATCCTCGTTGCTCATACTCGGGATTTATCTCCACAGGACCGGCATATGATGTTACATAAGCGTAACCATCGTAAAATTTTATATATCTGCAATTGGGTATATTAATCTGAGTTATGCGCTTTGCTGTTAAGGTATTCATCACCTCTATTTTATTGGAACAATTTATAACAGCATATAACTTTGTTCCATATATAGCCAAATCATTACCCACATCGCCAAGTTCCTTAGGAACATCGGGATTGGCACTCCCATAAATGTTTCGAGTATACACTCCCATTGAAAAGTCGTAATAATCAAGCGTACTTTTATTACTACCCATATTCCCCTCATTGAGCAGATAAAATCCCTTCACATCACTTAATCCCGGTTTAGACACCACCACTGTTTCTGGAATAAATATCACATCGTCCTCTCTACAACTTACCGATGCCATTATGATTAATATAATCACATATAATTGTATAGGTTTCATATTTCTATCTTCAAAATGAGTTTATAATTTCTCCCAGGCATAGGATAATTCACTATCACGTCATAATATTGATTCAGCAGATTATTTACTTCGGCAGATAACTTCATTTTCGCCTTACCCACATCAAACGAATATCCGGCAGAAAAATCGTGTGTATACCAAGGCTGTTCATAATTCGCAGGTATATTCGAGGAATTATGATAACGCTCACCCACATAAATAAAACTGTAATTGATTTCCACCTTTCGGTAATCAAGATGCACTACTACCGAACCATTATGCCATGGGATATATGCTATTTGACCTTTATATGTTCCGGCACCGGGTTCATTATCGGTAGGATCGCTATAATCTTGTGCTCGTTGATATGTATAACTAACGTTTATACTGCTTTCTATATCATAGGGTAAGATTAAGCGAGCTTGAGCATTCACATCTATCCCTCTTATCTTCACTCTACCAATATTCATCATCATCCACCGATATTGTCCTGTTCCTTTAGGCACAGCAATAATTTTATCTGTTACTTCATTGTAATATGCATCGGCCCGCGCACTGAGTCCAGACAGAATTCCACAATTAAGAGCCGATTGATATTGAAATCCCCAATTATATTGACTCACATATTCCGGTTTTAAATTAGCATTACCAATATCAGTATAATACAAATCGTTAAAGGTTGGCATACGGAATATTTTCTTATAATATGCTCTAAAATTCAATGGAAAAGATTCTACAGGTTTGTAGGACACGAACACTGCAGGTGTATATTCACTGAATCTTTTTATTCGTTCGGTCTCGCTACCCGTTCCGCTTGTGGCAGTACTTTTATCTACTACAAATGTTCCCAACACACTCGCTTGTACCTTCCATTCTTTACTTTTATATGCTGTTGCCAATGCTACAAGCGCACTATATCGTGTGGGATACACAAAATTTGTAAGAGATGCATCAAGCGTGTTCCAAATATTATCGACCGACGCATTAAATTCCCAACTGTTAGTCATCTTAAACTTATTGGCAAGCGACACATATACCTCGCCTTGCTTAAATCTATTATCAAGGTACATCAATGTTGTGTCCGGATTCAAATAGCGCATCTTGTCGAGTGCATACTTTGCACTTACAAGCATTTCATACCAACTATTAATCTTTTTCTGAAATGCGCCTTGCATAAAGAAATTCCTATCCCATTGGCGCTGTGACGTTTTCCATACATTATTCACAATAGCTCCCGGTATACCACGTTCAGAATCATAAAAATATATTTTGGCATTCCATTTGCCACCTTTCATTTTGCCGTAAAGGCCTCCTTCTATACGCAATGAATGCAAATCCCCATTCTCTCTCACTGCAGTTGTATCCCATGCAATAGTACCATCGCTGAACACTTTCTTATAACGAAATTTATATTTGCCATCAGCATAAATATATTCGGCATTAACCGATGCACTGACATTCTCACTCAATTTCTGCTCAATCAACACAGAAGGATCTATAAGTCCCAAAGAGCCGCTTCGCAAAATAAATTTAGCATTGGTGCGCTTCCCTTCATCGAATTGAGGGCGACGAGTACGCAAATATATTGTTCCGGCAGAACCATAATCCTTAGCAGGCTGAAAAATATCGCTTTTCTGCCCATTATACAACGAGACTTCCTCAATATTATCAAGAGAAAACCTACCTAAATCGATCTGCCCGTTCTGTGCATTCCCTAATTGGATACCATCGTAGAACACTCCCATATGATTAGTACCCATACTACGAATATCCAAAGTCTTCACACCACCTACGCCACCATAATCCTTAAGTTGTACTCCAGAAAAATAACGTACAGCATCTGCCACAGAATGGCTGTTGAGTCGTTGTAATTGTTCACCCTCAAGTTTTTGAGCCGGGATTACTTCTATATAGGGTTTATACTCCCTTACCACATTAATGCCATCGAGTGCTAAAGTGGTGTCCATAAATTCTTTTTTATCGGCAAAAACACTTAGTTTAGCTAAAAAAAGGCATACAACGAACATAGCGGCTCTAACAAAGTCACTCAAACACACTGTTAATCAACGATTTAATTAATTATTGTTTCTCCTTAAGCTATATCAGTCTACAAACACTATTGTTTTGGGATTTATCCCCCCTGAATCAAATGTTTCTATTAGATTTCCATTCTTATTGAAGCGATATATTGTGCCTGTAGTCACATAATCACTTGTTCCCACATAAATATCCCCTGTCGTTTCATCTACTTCAAGCAGATAAATGGCAATAGTAGAAAAAATACTTGGAGCATCTTTCAAGAATGATTGTTCTTCAACAGCTCCCGTTTTTGGATTATATGTAAAGAATTCGTTTGTAAGATTCCAATTAGCATCATAAGCCGAACGTACACCATATATCAATCCGTTATTACCTTCTGTAATTTTATCGGCGTTGGTGATATAAATGCTCTTACCCTCCACTACATCAAGCACCTGCATCGATGGAGAGATTTCAACATAATTACCTTTAGACATCACATAGATTTTATCATCTATCTCAAAGATTCTTTCCGGATTTTCTGTTACCGCTATTGTTTTTACTTGCTTCATTGTAACAGCATCTACCACATGAACCTCAGTATTATACTCATAGTTACCAGAGCCGTCTACTTTATAAGCATTAGCAACATATAGCTTACCATCTTCTACCACTACACCTTCCAGATTATTACCACCCTTATATTCTGCAACAAGAGTAAGATTGATGGCATCAAGTTTGCTCACCTTTCCACCATATTGGCTCACATATAAGTAATTATCTTCAATATCTACCCAACGAGGTGTTCCATCATTCTCCCCTACCACATATCGAGCCTGCTCCACACCTTCTTTATTAAGGCGCGCCACATATTTTGAACCATTTAATAACACATATAAATGATCATCTTCTTCTATCATATCATTAGCAAGGTCGCCCAATTTTGCATTATTTTTGGCAAAATATATATCGCCAACAAAATCAGCATCTCCATTTGGAGCATACATTGCTATACCTGCATTATTTCCACCCCAAGAGCCTTCATTAAGAATAAAAGCCTTTCGAGTTACTTCACCATTGCCAGGTATTTCAGGCTCATCTTCATCACTGCTACAAGATGTAATCGCCACATTAGCAAATATTGTAGCTATAGCCAATAGAAAATACTTTTTTAGATTCATAGCAAACTATATTTTTAAAATTTTATAATTCCTGTTAGTCTCCAAGAGCGCCCCGGCATAGGATAATATTTTATCACTTCATAATTAGAATCAGTGAGATTTATTATCTCGGCTTGTAGCCTCAAAGAAGTAGCTTTTAACTTAAATTCTCGCCACACCGTAGCTGTATGTTCACAATATCCGTCAATTTTATTGACATCGATATTCTGTGCCAAATAATAGCGTTTCCCTACAATTCCTGCACTATATCCCACATTAACCCATGGCATTTCAATAGTTAATGCCACGTTTCCACTATGCTCGGGCGTGTATGGTAATTGATGCTTATAATTCTTTGCCGATTTATCGGTTACATCGATAGCTTTTTGCCACGAATAGTTAGTCGACACATTCAAATTTATATCATTCCGAACCTTAACCCCCGTAGCCAATGTGACATCTACGCCATAGATATTAACCTTCCCATAATTCTGCATTTTCCACACATAAGTACTTGGGAACGCTATAATCTTATCGGTTACCTTATTAAAATATCCATCAACAGTGAATGATATATATTCACACACACCCGCTTTCCCACTCCAAGTAACACCGGCAGTATATTCAGTAGCATTTTCCGGCTTTAGGTTTGTATTACCTACACGCAGATAATAAAGATCACTGAAAGTCGGCACTCGGAACGTATTTTTGAACATTACACGCACATAAAATTGTTGCTCCGGCAACAAGCGATACGACAACATTACTGTTGGCGACAATTTACTACGATCCTCAGGAGTATTGCCATTCTGCACCTCATCAGTGATATACGTAGCCAAAAGAGAGCCCATTAGTTTTAGTCTTTCATACTTATACTGCACACTAAATGCTGTAAGAGAAGTGTAACGCAACGGTTCCGGGCTATTTACTCCATTTGTATTTAATTTATTTACCGCGCCATCTTGTGCTAACGATACGTCTAAACCATTCAACAGACTATATAACACTGTTGCCGACAAATAATATTCATTCTGCTTATTGATATCGATTTGCTTTCCTCCTTCATACTCCACCCCTTCATCTAAATACTTATTCCAAGAATAATTGTACTTACCTTGTATAAGCATCTTTAATTTTGAAGAAAAGAACTTCTTATATCTGGCTTGAACAAAAAAGTTTTCGTCCCATAGTCGCTCATCCGACTGCGGATTATAAAGTATTACCGACCCAGGTAATCCTCGTTCAGAATTGAAATAATAAGCCTTTACATTCAGCTCGTCGTCATCACAAAAAGTGTGATAATAATTCAATTCCCCTTGATACGATTTTACATCCGAATTTTGCCGTTTTTCTTCTTTTGTGGCTTGACCGTTTTCTATCACATAAGGATAATATCCATCAGCTCTTTGGAAATTTGCGTTAAGACTTACACTCGCCACATTAGATAGTTTCTGCCAATGGCGTACCGTTGGCGATATATATCCAAATGCACCTCCTTTGATTTTCAACTCTGTTAAGTAATTTTTATCCTCAAAATATGGTTTCTGAGTTTCTATTTTTAACACACCTGCCGATGATTGTAATCGTGCCGACTGAAGCATATTATCGTCCTGTCCGACAGCAAGCGAGAGTTCCGACACATTATCAAGAGAAAAACGCCCCACATCAATCTGACCGGCTTGACAATTACTCACAGCCACTCCATCATAGCTCACAGCCGTATGCGCCGCACCAAGGTTTCTCACCGAGACTGTCTTCAGCCCTCCTATGCCTCCATAGTCCTTTACATTAGCTCCTGCAAATCGTTTAACAGCTTCACCCACATCTTGCAAACCAAAGTTTCTCAAATCCTCACTATTAAGCACTTGCACAGACGTTGCAGTCGACACCTTTGATGTAACCTTGTTGGCTGATACTGTAATATTTTCTAGTTTTTTCGAAACAATGGAATCACGCATATCGACTTCACTTGCCGATACTTCTACCACTGAATACACAATTGCCAAAGCTAAGCCTACAGCTTTAAAATAATTTTTAAGTAACATCTTTAGTCGTTTTAGGCTCTAATTACCGAAAGCCGTTAAACATTAATATCGAAATGGCAGGTCTTCTGACTTTCTCCATTTGCTTCGATCTTCCCAAACTTATGGTTCAGTGATCATAAGACTGAAGCAAACTCTCTTAGCGGAGATTACAGCAGCGGATTCTGTTCAGGATTTACACCTGATTCCCTTTTCATCGCTCAGCGTAGATTCATTGCCTTGCGACACCATATCCATCGCAAAAGTAATACTTTTTTTTCTAATTGCAAATACTAAACAAAATTATTATTTTTGCATCAATCAATTAATAATAATCCTAATATCAGATATTGCTATGAATAATCCTATCTTTCGTGCTTTTTATGCACTTATTATTGCAACATTCGCTTTCACAAGTTGCGCCAACAACAACAATACAAAAGGAACCGGAAGCGAAACTCATTCATTTCAATCAGTTTCGGTAAAAGAGTTCGCAAAATATATTGCTGATACTGCAAATGTAGTGCTTTTAGACGTGCGCACTGCCGAAG
The DNA here is from genome assembly GCA_015061055.1 of Bacteroidales bacterium. Classification (GTDB taxonomy): domain Bacteria; phylum Bacteroidota; class Bacteroidia; order Bacteroidales; family Muribaculaceae; genus RGIG4576. The sequence goes on along the minus strand of SUXH01000004.1, from coordinate 160,720 downwards.
AATTTTCGGAAGGTCACATTGAAGGTGCTACAAATATTGACGTAAAACGTGATGACTTTGAAGCGATTTCTAATGCACAGCTCCCTAAGGACAAAACCATTGCGGTATATTGCCGTAGCGGACGACGAAGCAAAACAGCTTCAGAAATACTTGTTACCAATGGTTTTAAAGTCGTTGAACTCGATTCCGGTTACAACGATTGGGTAAATAAGTAATTTATCACTATCTTTGTCCCATTCATATAACCACAACAAAAACATCAGACTCTAATACTATTTTATGAAAATTAAATCCTTTGTGCTATGTGCCATTGCTTTGTTATTTTCTTCTTGCAACAATGATTATGAAGTAACTAACGATTATCTTGAATCAAGCACCGTTGTAATGGCAATGGGTGCATCGCTCATTTCGCCTGAGAACAATTGGTTCATCGATGCTTGTACGATGCTCGAATGTGGTGCCTACAATAAGGCGGTACAAGGTACTATGCCTGCACATTTTGCCGAAAAACTATGGCGAAACGAATTTTGCACTAATAAAGAATTTGAAAACACGGATATCCTTACCATTCAATTTGCCAATGCAGGCGACGTTTTCACTTGCGACAGCCTTAAAGAAACAGCTACTGACTACACTCGCGACTTTAACCGTTTCAACAAAGAGAATCCATTCACTATATATAATAATGCACAACTCTTAGACTATATCCTGAAAACATGGCAAAAGAAGTGCCAACAACAACAATATAATAGCAACTCGAAATGGTTCAACGTAGAAGGCGGCAAGCCTTTTAAGGTAATTCTCGTTACCCATTGGCACGATGCAAGAACAGCTTATAACGAATCGATAAGAAAATTGGCTAAAAAATGGGGAGTACACGTTTGCGAATTCGACACTAATATAGGATTCACTAAAGATGAGCCATTAGAAGATGGGACACAAGTATCTATTCAATATTCGAAAGATACTGAGGTAATTGACAACGTGGTGTACGGGTGGCATCCATTGACAGGCAAACCGGGAGTCGAGATTCAAGCTATCTTGGCAAATATATTTGCCGAAGCATTAATAAGTTCAAATTACATCAATAAATAAAAATCTTCTATTATACGAAAGTAATATAACCATTGCCTATATCACTTCAATGGGTGAACCCTAAAAAGCAACAAACATCCTAACAAAGGATATTTAATGAACAAATTATCATATTTCAAAAGGAAAATGTTATACAATAAATTTCTTATCTTTGCGTAATGAACAATTAGTTTTTTGAAAATGAAAAAATACGATTACCTCATAGTAGGCGCAGGACTATTCGGAGCAGTGTTTGCTCACGAAGCAAAAAAAGCAGGTAAGAAATGTATCGTTATCGATAAGCGCAATCACACAGGGGGAAACATCTATTGCGAATGTATCGATGGTATCAATGTTCACATATACGGAGCACACATCTTTCACACTGACAATAAAGAAGTGTGGGATTATGTAAACTCTTTAGTTCCTTTCAACCGATACACTAACTGCCCCGTTGCAAATTTTGAAGGCAAACTATATAATTTACCTTTCAATATGAATACGTTCTATGCGCTTTGGGGAGTTACCACACCCGAAGAGGCTAAAGCTAAAATAAAGGAACAACGAGCTGAATATGCTAACATCACTCCCACAAATTTAGAGGAACAAGCTTTATCACTCTGCGGTAAGGATATCTATCAGCGTTTGATTAAAGGATACACCGAAAAACAATGGGGACGCTCGGCTCAAGAGCTACCGGCTTTTATCATCAAGAGATTGCCATTCCGATTTACATTCGACAACAACTACTTCAATGATGCATATCAAGGCATTCCTATCGGCGGATACAACAAATTGATTGATGCGCTACTCGACGGCATAGAGGTAATTACCGATACTAATTACTTTGACGACCGTAACAAGTGGGATAATATTGCCGAAAATATGCTTTTCACAGGTTGTATCGATGAGTTTTTCGACTACAAATGTGGTGAATTAGAATATCGCAGTTTGCGCTTTGAACACAAACAGGTTGACACCGATAATTTCCAAGGAAATGCAGTAGTAAACTACACCGAACGACAAATTCCTTACACACGAGTAATCGAACATAAGCATTTTGAGTTTGGTACTCAACCCACTTCGGTAATCACATACGAATATCCTGATTCATTTTCACAAGGAAAAGAACCTTACTATCCTATAAACGACGAACGCAACACCTCAATAATGAATAAATACAAAGAGCTGGCAGCACAATTGAACAATGTGTTATTTGGAAGAAGATTGGCGCAATACACATACGCCGATATGGACGACACTATCGCTGCTGCTCTCGAACTTTGCAAAAAAACTTTCAACTCTAAAATATGAATATAATCGCAGTAGTTGTAACTTTCAATAGGCGTGAATTATTAAAACGCAATATCGAATGTCTTCGCAAGAACACGCCAATTTCTTCTATTATCGTCGTAAATAATGGTAGCACCGATGGCACTAAAGAATGGTTAGACGAACAAAACGATATAACCGTAATTCATCAAGAAAATGTTGGCGGTTCAGGTGGATTCTATACAGGTATTGATTATGCATATAAGAATGGCGCCGATTGGGTATGGTGTATGGATGATGATGTATTTCCTCGTGCCGACTGCCTCGAAAAAATGCTTTTGCACACCACCGATTCCACCATTGGGATTATCGCTCCACGACGACTTATGGATGGGGAAATATTTTGTCACGATTTCCAATCTTACAATATGACAAATCCGTTCTCTTCTATGTATAAAGATAAATTATCGAAGAAAATTGTGAATTCTCCTACATTCATTGCAGGTACAGCATTTGAAGGTCCGTTTATCCGTAGAGATGTTATTGAGAAGATTGGACTGCCCACTCGCGAACTATTTATTTTCTGTGATGACACCGACTACTGTCTACGCACAATTTTAGCCGGATATAAGATACTTTACGTTCCCGAAGCTCTTATGGACAAACAAAAATTCTTCTCTAACGACACTTGGAGCGAACGTAGCAAGAAAAAGAAGTGGAAACGCTATTATCAAATTCGTAACTCGGCTTACCTCAATCATCACTATGGGAAAAATTGGAGCGTAAGATATTTAAGAGGCTTTATCAACGTATTTGGCTATATTGCCACAGCATTTATCACAGCTCCATTCTCCAACGCATGGCAGTGGAATGAAATACCCAAACTCTGGAAAGCCTATAAAGACGGAATAAGCGAACGTTTGGGAATCATAAAATAACTCACAACAACAAGAAAAGCGCTACACTCTTTGTGCAGCGCTTTTACTTTTATTGATTCTAAGATAACTATTATCCTACCAATTCATCATTTAGTGCATCTGATTCAATCTTCAAGTTAGCACGCTCGATATCTTCAAGATTTGCTACTACAAGTCCGCTATACTCACGTAGACCTGTACCTGCAGGTATCAAGTGTCCGCAAATTACATTTTCTTTCATTCCTTCAAGAGTGTCAGTCTTGCCATTAATAGCAGCTTCATTAAGAACCTTTGTTGTTTCTTGGAATGATGCAGCCGACATAAAGCTTGAAGTTTGAAGAGCAGCACGTGTGATACCTTGTAGAATTTGTTCCGATGTTGCAGGAACAGCATCACGCACTACAACAAGTTTCAAGTCACGACGTTTCAATGCTGAGTTTTCATCACGAAGTTTACGAGCTGTAATAATCTGACCTGGCTTAACATTCTGAGAATCACCGGCGTCGACTACTACCTTCTTACCCCATATGCGGTCATTTTCGTCCATAAACTCACGCTTGTCCACCACTTGTTGTTCAAGGAAACGTGTATCACCCGGATCAAGTACATTCACCTTGCGCATCATCTGACGAACTATAACTTCAAAGTGCTTGTCGTTGATTTTCACACCTTGCAAACGATACACATCTTGCACTTCATTCACGATATAATCTTGAACGGCAGTCGGTCCCTTAATATTCAAGATATCAGTTGGAGTGATTGCACCATCCGACAAAGCTGTACCGGCACGCACATAGTCATTTTCTTGTACAAGAATTTGCTTTGACATCGGTACCAAGTATTTCTTCACTTCACCAAGGCGAGATGTAACCGAAATTTCACGATTACCACGCTTAATCTTACCGAATGTTACTTCACCATCAATTTCACTCACGATAGCAGGATTAGATGGGTTACGAGCTTCAAACAACTCTGTAACACGTGGAAGACCTCCGGTGATATCACCTGCACCTCCTACCGAACGAGGAATCTTAACGAATGCTTCACCCGGCTTGATTTCTGCACCTTCTTCTACCATCAAGTGAGCGCCTACCGGCAATGAATATGTCTTAATCAACTGACCATTTTCATCAAGTAATTGAGCTTCTGGCACACCTCGTCCTCTCTCTCTTGTTTCGATAATAATCTTATCACTAATACCTGATGCGTCATCGATTTCTTCACGCACTGTCACACCTTCAATAAGGTTCTCAAAGTGAATCTTACCTGCCACTTCCGAAACGATTACGGCGTTGAATGGGTCCCATTCACAAATCAATTCTCCTTTGGCTACGGTATCTCCATGTTTCTTATACAACTTAGAACCATAAGCAATATTTGCTGTAGTAAGAATCATCTTAGTCTTAGGCTCAAGGATACGCATTTCGGCCATACGACCCACTACAACTTCATATCCTTCAGCTTGCACACTACGCAATTCATCAATTTCAAGAATACCATCATAACGTGATGTGATATTTGAAACCGCAGCAATATTTGAAGCCACACCACCGACGTGGAATGTTCGAAGTGTCAACTGTGTACCCGGTTCACCGATTGATTGAGCTGCAATCACACCCACAGCTTCACCCTTCTGTACCATACGGTTAGTAGCAAGGTTGCGACCATAACACTTAGCACATACACCCTTCTTAGCTTCACAAGTAAGCACCGAACGGATTTCTACGCTTTCGATTGGAGATTGCTCAATGCGTTTTGCCATTGCATCGGTGATTTCTTCTCCACTACTTACGATTACTTCTCCTGATATTGGATCAATAACATCGTGAACAGAAATACGACCTGCAATTCGTTCGCCAAGTGTAGCAACCACGTCTTCGTTCTTCTTAACCTCAGTACATACAAGACCGCGCAATGTACCACAATCTTCTTCGGTAATAATCACATCGTGAGCCACATCCACAAGACGACGAGTCAAATAACCTGCATCGGCAGTCTTCAACGCAGTATCGGCAAGACCCTTACGAGCACCGTGAGTAGAGATAAAGTACTCAAGCACGCTCAAACCTTCCTTAAAGTTAGCCAAGATAGGGTTTTCGATAATCTGACCACCTTCGGCTCCGGCCTTTTGAGGTTTTGCCATCAAACCACGCATACCCGACAACTGACGTATTTGGTCTCTTGAACCACGAGCACCTGAATCAAGCATCATATACACAGAGTTGAACCCTTGATTGTCGCTCGACAACTGCTTCATCAAGATCTCAGTCAAATTAGAGTTTACGTGTGTCCAAATATCAATAATTTGATTATAACGTTCAGTATTGGTAATGAAACCCATACTGTAGTTGTTCATAACTTCTTCTACTTGAGCATAACCCTCATTTACAAGAGTTTCCTTTTCAGCCGGGATAAGTACGTCACCAAGATTAAATGACAAACCACCCTTAAACGCCATTTGGTAACCCAAGTTCTTAATATCATCAAGGAACTTAGCCGATCGTGGCACACCGCAAGATTTGATTACCTTACTGATAATTGTTCTCAAAGATTTCTTTGAGATGATTTCGTTAACATAACCAATTTCCTTTGGTACATATTGATTAAATAAGATACGACCAACCGATGTTTCTTCTTTCAACACCTTGATTGGGTTTCCTTCTTCGTCAATATCATCGACAATCACCGAAACCACTGCGTGAAGTGTAACCTTACCTTCATTATATGCGATTTCAGCTTCTTCTGGTCCGTAGAATACCAAACCTTCTCCCTTATCGCCCTTGCGAAGCTTAGTTATATAGTACAAACCAAGCACCATATCTTGCGATGGCACAGTAATAGGCGCACCATTAGCAGGATTCAAGATATTGTGTGAGCCAAGCATCAACAATTGTGCTTCAGCGATAGCTTCATTACCAAGAGGCAAGTGAACAGCCATCTGGTCACCATCGAAGTCGGCATTGAACGCTGTACAAGCAAGTGGGTGCAATTGAATAGCTTTACCCTCAATCATTCGAGGTTGGAATGCCTGTATACCAAGACGGTGAAGTGTTGGAGCACGGTTCAACAACACTGGGTGTCCCTTCATCACATATTCAAGGATATCCCATACTACAGGTTCCTTACGGTCAACAATTTTCTTTGCACTCTTCACTGTCTTTACAATACCACGTTCGATCAACTTACGGATTACGAAAGGCTTGTAAAGTTCGGCTGCCATATATTTTGGAAGACCACATTCGTGCATCTTCAACTCCGGACCTACGACAATTACCGAACGAGCCGAATAGTCAACACGCTTACCAAGCAAGTTCTGACGGAAACGTCCTTGCTTACCTTTCAAGCTGTCCGACAATGACTTTAACGGACGATTGGCATCAGTCTTCACTGCACTCGACTTGCGTGAGTTGTCAAGTAATGAATCGACTGCTTCTTGAAGCATACGTTTTTCATTACGCAAAATCACTTCAGGAGCCTTGATTTCGATAAGACGTTTCAAACGGTTGTTACGGATAATTACACGACGATACAAGTCATTTAAATCACTTGTAGCGAAACGACCACCATCAAGTGGCACCAACGGACGCAATTCTGGTGGAATCACAGGAATTGCATTTAGAATCATCCACTCTGGCTTGTTGCGATTCCTTGAAGCACGGAAACTTTCCACTACTTGCAAACGTTTCAAAGCTTCTGTCTTTCTTTGCTGAGAACCTTCAGTACTAGCCTTGTGGCGCAACTCGTAAGACAATTCGTCAAGATTGATTTTTGTAAGCAATTCATAGATTGCTTCAGCACCCATCTTTGCAACAAACTTATCAGGATCACCATCTTCAAGACTGTTGTTTTCCTTTGGAAGACGATCCAAAATATCTAAATATTCTTCTTCCGACAATAGGTCAAGAGGTTGAACATCTTCAATTGTACCTGGATTGATAACGATATAGCGTTCGTAGTAGATTACCGAATCTAACTTCTTTGAAGGTATACCTAACAGATAACCGATCTTATTAGGCAATGAACGGAAATACCAAATGTGAGCCACAGGAACTACAAGCTGTATGTGCCCCATTCGTTCACGACGTACTTTCTTCTCGGTTACTTCTACACCACAACGGTCGCAAGTGATACCCTTGTAACGGATTCTCTTATACTTTCCACAATGGCATTCATAATCCTTTACAGGACCGAAAATACGCTCGCAGAACAAGCCGTCACGCTCAGGCTTATATGTACGATAGTTGATGGTTTCGGGTTTCAAAACCTCACCGCTCGATTGTTCTAATATCTCATCTGGAGATGCAAGACCAATAGAAATCTTCGAGAAGCTATTTTTTGCCTTGTTATCTTTTCTAAAAGCCATATATTATTTCTTCTTTTTCTTATTATTCTAACTTGATGCTTAGTCCCAATCCGCGTAGCTCATGCAACAACACGTTCAATGATTCCGGTATACCTGGATTTGGCATAGAATCACCCTTAACAATTGCTTCATAAGCCTTACTACGCCCTACTACATCATCACTCTTCACAGTCAAGATTTCTTGTAGAATATGAGATGCGCCGAATGCTTCAAGCGCCCAAACTTCCATTTCTCCGAAACGTTGACCACCAAATTGAGCCTTACCTCCAAGAGGTTGTTGAGTAATCAATGAGTAAGGACCGATGCTACGAGCGTGCATCTTGTCTTCAACCATATGACCAAGTTTCAAGAAGTAAGTAACACCTACAGTAGCTGGCTGGTGGAAACGTTCTCCTGTACCACCATCATACAAATATGTTTTACCATAACGAGGCAAACCTGCCTTGTCGGTCCATTCGTTCAAGTCGTCCAAGCTACAACCATCGAAAATTGGGGTTGCAAACTTCACTCCAAGTTCTTTACCGGCCCAACCCAATACAGCTTCAAAAATCTGACCCAAGTTCATACGAGAAGGCACACCAAGAGGGTTCAATACCAAGTCAACCGGTGTTCCGTCTTCCAAAAATGGCATATCTTCTTGACGAACTACACGCGACACGATACCCTTGTTACCATGGCGACCTGCCATCTTATCACCAACACCGATTTTACGCTTCTTAGCAACATAAACCTTTGCCATTTGCATAATACCCGATGGTAGCTCATCACCGATAGAGATATCAAATTTCTTACGGCGCAATTCTGCATCAAGTTCTTTATATTTACGCAAATAATTACCCACAGTAGCTGCAATCAATTCGTTTGCGTGAGCATCATTTGTCCATTTACTCAAGTTAACCACTTCATATGCAATACCTTCCAAGATAGCCTTTGAGAATTCGACACCCTTAGCCACCACTTCAGTATCCATAAAGTCCTTAACTCCTTGAGATAGTTTATCTTTAGTAAGAACCAATAATTTTTCAATAAGTTGATTCTTTAAAGCCAATTTCTTTTCATCATATTCCTCATCGAGCAATGGAAGTTGAGCATTTGCAGTCTTTCCCTTCTTACCAGGTTTCTTCATTGCACGAGCAAACAAGTGAGTGCCAATAATTACACCTTTCAACGATGGCGAAGCCTTCAATGAAGCATCCTTCACATCGCCGGCCTTGTCGCCAAAGATAGCACGAAGCAACTTTTCTTCCGGAGTTGGATCGCTTTCGCCCTTAGGAGTAATCTTACCGATAAGGATATCTCCCGGAACTACGTGAGCTCCCACACGAATAATACCACGTTCGTCAAGATCCTTAGTTGCATCTTCACTCACATTAGGAATATCCGAAGTCAATTCTTCCATACCGCGCTTAGTTTCACGCACCTCAAGAGTGTATTCATCCACGTGCACCGAAGTTAGAATATCTTCACGCACCACACGTTCATTAAGCACGATAGCATCTTCATAGTTATAACCCTTCCAAGGAATATAAGCAACCTTCAAGTTTCGACCAATTGCCAATTCACCATTTTCAGTTGAATAACCTTCAGTAAGTATATCACCTTTTTCCACACGTTGACCCTTGTCGCAGATAGGACGCAAGTCGATTGTAGTGCTTTGGTTAGTCTTACGGAACTTAGGCAACTGATATTCTTTCACAGGAGAATCGAAGCTCACAAATTCTTCTTCTTCTGTTCTGTCATATCGAATACGGATAACACTTGCATCAACATATTCAATCACTCCCGCACCTTCAGCTTGAATTTGAGTACGTGAATCGTAAGCCAATTGAGCTTCAATACCTGTACCTACAATAGGAGCTTCACTGCGTAGCAAAGGAACTGCTTGACGCATCATGTTCGATCCCATCAATGCACGGTTCGCGTCGTCGTGTTCCAAGAATGGAATCATTGAAGCCGCAATCGACGAAATCTGCATTGGCGATACGTCCATTAGCTGAACTTGATTCGGCAATACCACAGGGAAATCAGCTTCATAACGAGCTTTTACCTTATCACGAATGAAAGTACCATCATCATTAAGAGGAGCATTTCCTTGAGCAATGATTTGGTCCTCTTCACCTTCAGCAGTCAAATACACCACTTCATCATTATTCAAGTTCACCTTACCATCTTTAACTACACGATAAGGAGTCTCGATAAATCCAAGATCATTAATCTTAGCATACACACAAAGTGAAGAAATAAGACCAATGTTTGGACCTTCAGGAGTTTCAATAGGACACAAACGACCATAGTGAGTGTAGTGTACGTCACGCACCTCAAAACCGGCACGTTCACGCGACAAACCACCAGGACCAAGTGCCGACATACGACGCTTGTGAGTGATTTCGGCCAATGGGTTTGTTTGGTCCATAAATTGAGACAATGCGTTAGTACCAAAGAATGTGTTGATAACCGACGAAATTGTCTTAGCGTTAATCAAATCGATTGGTTGGAACACTTCGTTGTCACGTACATTCATACGTTCACGAATAGTACGAGCCATACGGGCAAGACCTACACCAAATTGATTATATAATTGTTCACCTACAGTACGCACGCGACGATTGCTCAAGTGGTCGATATCATCGACATCAGTCTTAGAATTAACAAGACCGATAAGATATTTCATAATTTCGATAATATCTTCTTTAGTAAGCACTCTCACGTCCATCGATGTGGTGAGTCCGAGTTTCTTATTAATACGGAAACGACCTACTTCACCCAAATCATATCTCTTTTCCGAGAAGAACAGATTTTGAATTACTTCACGAGCGCTCGCATCATCCGGAGCATCAGCATTACGTAATTGGCGATAGATATATTGAATCGCTTCACGTTCAGAGTTAGTTGTATCCTTTTGAAGAGTATTAAAAATGATAGTATAATCGTTAGCATTAGCATCTTCCTTGTGTACAAGAATAGTTTGTGCTCCCGAATCTAATATTTCTTGAACATTTTCTTCTTCAATCACCTTTTCACGATCGAGAATAATCTCAGTACGTTCATTAGAAACCACTTCACCAGTAGCTTCATCAGCGAAATCTTCATACCAAGTCTTCAACACACGACCTGCAAGACGACGACCAACCGCTTTCTTAAGGTTAGTTTTATTTACTTTGAGTTCTTCAGCAAGACCAAAGATTTCGATAATATCCTTATCTGTTTCAAGACCGATTGCACGCAACAAAGTTGTTACAGGCAATTTTTTCTTACGATCAATATAAGCATACATCACGTTATTGATATCGGTTGCAAATTCAATCCACGAACCGCGGAATGGAATAATACGAGCCGAATACAATTTAGTACCATTAGCATGTGTGCTTTGTCCGAAGAAAACACCTGGAGAACGGTGCAACTGTGATACTACTACACGTTCAGCACCATTTATGATGAATGTTCCCTTATCGGTCATATATGGAATTGGTCCAAGATAAACATCTTGAACTACTGTATCAAATTCTTCGTGGTCGGGATCGGTACAATACAACTTAAGTTTTGCCTTCAAAGGTACACTATAAGTTAATGCACGTTCCAAACACTCCTCTATCGTATAACGAGGAGGATCAATATAATAATCAAGGAATTCGAGTACAAAGTTGTTGCGAGTATCTGCAATTGGGAAATTTTCAGCAAAAACCTTGTAGAGTCCCTCGTTTTTTCTTTTTTCAGTTGGAGTATCCAATTGCAAGAAGTCTCTAAATGACTTCAATTGCACATCAAGGAAGTCCGGAAATGGTAATGGATTCTTGACTGACGCAAAATTTATGCGAGGTTGTTTAATTGTAACTGACATTGAAAATCAAATTAAGTGAACTCAAAATAAAATAATAACACAAAAAGGTTAAGAACCTATTTTTCTAATGGTTCTTAACCTAATTACCTGAAAATCAGGCAATATTATTTAAGTTCAACTTCTGCGCCAGCTTCTTCGAGTTGTTTCTTAAGACCTTCAGCGTCAGCCTTAGCAAGACCTTCCTTAACAACACTTGGAGTACCGTCTACAAGTTCCTTAGCTTCCTTCAAGCCAAGACCTGTAAGTTCCTTAACCAATTTAACAACAGCTAGCTTGCTAGCACCTGCTGACTTAAGAACTACATCGAATGAGCTCTTTTCTTCTTCAGCAGCAGCACCTGCAGCAGCAGGAGCAGCAACAGCAACAGCTGCAGCAGCTGGTTCGATACCATATTCTTCTTTCAAAATTTGAGCAAGTTCGTTTACTTCCTTTACTGAAAGGTTAACTAATTGTTCTGCAAAAGCTTTCAAATCTGCCATTTTTGTATAATTTAATTTGTTTGTTTTTATTCTTTATTTGATAATGTTTCAAGTATACCGTGCAACTTATTGCCGCCCGATTGCAATGCTGAGATGACGTTCTTAGCAGGCGATTGCAACAATGCAACAACATCTGCGATAAGTTCGTTCTTGCTCTTCAAGCTTGCCAAGAAATCCAATTGATCTGCACCCATATACACTGTTTCTTCTACGAAAGCAGCTTTCAATACAGGAAGTTTATCATCTTTCTTGATAAAGCTTTTTAGCAATTTAGCAGGAGCATTTCCAGTGTTGCTAAGCAACATTGAAGTAGCGCCCTTCATTGCAGGGTACAAACCTGAATAATCTACATCCGACTGGTCCATTGCCTTCTTAAGCAATGTATTCTTAACAACTACTAACTTAACATCAGCCGATGAACATGCACGACGCAATTCACTGGTTTTTTCAGCATTAAGTCCAGCAGTTTCAGCCAAATATACGCAACTATATTCCTTAAGGATATTAGCTATATTTTCTACTACTGTATATTTATCTTCCTTTCTCATTTCTTCTAATCATTAAGTGTTTACTCTTCGATTGATTTTGGATCAATCTTTAGACCTGAACTCATTGTACTTGAAAGATAAATACTCTTTAGATAAGTTCCCTTTGCAGTAGCTGGTTTCAACTTAATCAATGTAGACACAAATTCTTTTGCGTTTTCTTTGATCTTTTCAGGATCGAACGACACTTTACCTATCGAAGCGTGTACGATACCATTCTTATCTACCTTAAAGTCAATCTTACCTTGTTTTACTTCCTTCACAGCCTTAGCTACATCTGGAGTAACTGTACCACTCTTTGGGTTAGGCATCAAGCCACGAGGACCCAACACTCTACCAAGAGCACCAATCTTACCCATGATCGCAGGTTGAGTGATAATCACATCAATATCGGTCCATCCACCCTTGATTTTTTCAATGTATTCATCAAGACCAACATAGTCAGCACCTGCTTCTTTAGCTGCAGCTTCAGCATCTGGAGAACACAAGCATAACACACGTACTTGCTTTCCTGTTCCATGTGGCAATGAAACCACACCGCGAACCATCTGATTAGCCTTACGAGGATCAACCCCTAGACGTACATCTATATCTACCGAAGCGTCAAACTTGGTGAAAGTAATCTCTTTTACCATCTCTGCAGCTTCCTTAAGGGTGTACACTTTTCCTGGCTCAATCTTCTCCTTAATTAACTTTTGGTTCTTTGTAAGTTTACCCATATCAATTTAAGTTTTTAATTGTTTTCAGGGAAAGCTCCCTTTACAGTGATACCCATACTTCTAGCTGTTCCTGCAACCATCTTCATAGCTGAGTCTAAAGTAAAACAGTTCAAATCTGGCATTTTATCCTCTGCAATTGTCTTAACCTGTTCCCAAGTAATTTCAGCCACCTTCTTACGGTTAGGTTGAGCCGAACCGCCCTTAACCTTAGCCGCTTCCATTAGCTGTACTGCTACTGGAGGAGTCTTAACCACGAAGTCAAAGCTCTTGTCAGTGTAATATGTAATTACAACCGGAAGAACCTTACCAGCCTTTTCTTGAGTACGGGCATTGAATTGCTTGCAAAATTCCATAATGTTGATACCCTTAGAACCCAAAGCAGGTCCTACTGGTGGTGAAGGATTTGCAGCTCCACCCTTGATCTGCAATTTGATCTGTCCAGCAATTTCTTTAGCCATTTTCTTTTTTCTTTTGTTTGTTTAATGTGGTGGGACTAATTTTGCACCGTAACAAAATTGCTAATTATTCCCTTTCTACTTGCGAATTATCCAACTCTAACGGAGTCTTTCGACCAAACACTTTCACCATAACAACGAGCTTGCGTTTTTCTCGATTTACCTCTTCAATTTCTCCGGAGAATCCACTGAATGGTCCGAAATTCACTTTCACAGTCTCGCCTACGATGTAGTCGTTTACTACCGCATCATCAGTTTCCTGTTGCTCATCGGCTGCTCCAAGCATACGCGCTACTTCACTCTCACGAATCGGCTCTGGTTTTCTTTCAGGGCTTCTATCACGAATAAAGTCAATCACGTTAGTTGTATTCACCAATGTATTCACAGTCTCACCTGTGAGCTTAGCCTCGATAAACACATAACCTGAATAAAGATTCCTTTCTTTAAGAACCTTCTTTCCGTTACGTGTAGCATAGACTTTCTCAGTAGGTATCAACACCTGAAAAACATCATCACCAAGGCGAGTGTTTCTCATAGTAGCTTCTATGATCTCCTTCACCTTAGCTTCTTTACCCGAAATAGCACGCAATACGTACCATCTTGGTTTTTCTTCAGCCTTTGCTTTACCAATCTGATTATCCATAACTACCTTAACTCGATTAGAATCCCAAACCGTAGATTAAGTGCATTATCGCGTCGATTATCCAATCCATAGCAAATATCACTATTGCGATTATGATGGAAGCTACCATAACCACGACACTGCTTTCGACTAGCTGACTCTTAGTTGGCCAAGAAACCTTATACACAAGTTCGTTATAAGATTCTTGGATATCCGTAAATAATTTTAATTTCTTCATTACTTTATAATCTTTAGCACGGGAAGAGAGGCTCGAACTCCCGACACCTGGTTTTGGAGACCAGTGCTCTACCGACTGAGCTATTCCCGTAAATTACCGGTCGACAAAGCGACCGGTTTGTTTTTATTTCATTATCTAATCGTCAGATTAGTCGATGATGTCAGTGATTTGACCTGAACCTACTGTACGACCACCTTCGCGAATTGCAAAACGAAGACCCTTGTCGCAAGCTACTGGGTTAATCAACTTAACATTGATTTCCACGTGGTCACCTGGCATTACCATTTCTACACCTTCTGGAAGAGTAATTTCACCAGTTACGTCAAGTGTACGGATGTAGAATTGAGGACGATAGTGGTTCTTAAATGGAGTGTGACGACCACCTTCTTCTTTCTTCAATACGTAAACTGAAGCCTTGAATTCAGAGTGAGGCTTAACAACTCCTGGGTGACAAAGCACCATACCACGCTTGATTTCATTCTTATCGATACCACGAAGAAGAAGACCTACGTTATCACCGGCTTCACCTTGATCAAGAAGCTTGCGGAACATTTCAACACCTGTTACAACAGACTTCAAGTCAGCACCAAGACCCATGATTTGAACTTCTTCACCAACCTTGATAATACCTGTTTCGATACGACCTGTTGCTACAGTACCACGACCTGTGATAGAGAACACGTCTTCAACTGGCATCAAGAATGGTTTATCGATATCACGTGGAGGAAGTGGAATCCAAGTATCAACAGCTTCCATAAGTTCCATTACCTTTTCTTCCCATTGTGGTTCGCCATTCAACGCACCAAGAGCAGAACCGCGGATAATTGGAGTATTGTCACCATCATATTCATATTGTGAAAGAAGGTCACGCATTTCCATTTCTACAAGTTCGAACATTTCTTCATCTTCCACCATATCACACTTGTTCAAGAATACAACAAGACGTGGAACGTTTACTTGGCGAGCAAGAAGAATGTGTTCACGTGTTTGAGGCATAGGACCGTCAGTTGCAGCACAAACGATGATAGCACCGTCCATTTGAGCAGCACCAGTAACCATGTTCTTAACGTAGTCAGCGTGACCAGGACAGTCAACGTGTGCATAGTGACGATTTTGTGTCTTATACTCTACGTGAGAAGTATTAATAGTGATACCACGTTCTTTTTCTTCTGGAGCGTTGTCGATAGAGTCGAATGAACGCAACTCAGAAAGACCAGCCTTTGCCAATACAGTAGTAATAGCAGCTGTCAAAGTAGTCTTACCATGGTCAACGTGACCGATAGTACCGATATTCACGTGTGGTAATGATCTTTCGAATTTCTCTTTTGCCATAACTTTGTTATTTTTTTTGATTAAATGATTAACTTTCTAAATTCAGTTTCACAAATACAACAAGACCGGCTACGCCAACCTTGTCTTTCAAAAAATTGAGCCGGTGACGAGATTTGAACTCGTGACCTCTTCCTTACCAAGGAAGTGCTCTACCCCTGAGCTACACAGGCAATCAAATTTTTAGAGCGGAAGACGAGGCTCAAACTCGCGACCCTCAGCTTGGAAGGCTGATGCTCTATCAACTGAGCTACTTCCGCATAAAAGTAGTGGGCAGGGACGGATTCGAACCGCCGAAGGCGCAAGCCAACAGATTTACAGTCTGCCCGTTTTAACCACTTACCTACCTACCCTACTTTTGAGCCTCTTGTCGGATTCGAACCAACGACCCCGAGATTACAAATCACGTGCTCTGGCCAACTGAGCTAAAGAGGCATTTCAAAAACCACATAGGTTTCATTGCGGGTGCAAAGTTACGCATAATTTTTAAATCACAAAATATTCGACTATCTTTTTTTTACAAAAAAATTATGATTATATATTTTTTATATCCTATTTCTCTTTATCACAGCAAAAATTCAATCCATCTTCAACCCACATTTTACTCCACAAACAAGACATTCATTCACCCGACGCACCACTCAACACAGCTCACACAAAAAGCGTGGAGCCACACACTCCACGCCACATAAAAACATTACCTATTCGATTATTTATCTTTTTTAGTTTTTTCCAATTGGCGTTCCAACGCCTCAATAGCCATATCAACAGCTTCTTCAAATGTATCGGCTACCTTTGAGGCAAAAAGATCAGCACAAGATGGAAGGACTAATTTTATACCCGCCTCTTTATTCATAGCCGTTTCCGGCTTCACTACCTTTAATATAACTTCAGCTTCCGAGATTTCCTCATTGCGTCGTGCAAGTTTATCCAATTTCTTGTTCACGAATGCTTCTAATTTTTGAGTAGCGTCAAAATGAATAGATTTAATTCTTACTTCCATATCATCCTCCTTTTTTTAATGCTCGCGGATGAGCGTGTTCATAATTTGATTTAAGTTCTCTATATGTTATATGAGTATATACCTGCGTTGCCGCAAGCGACTCATGTCCTAACAACTCTTTCACACTATTAAGTCTTGCGCCATTATTAAGCATAGTCGAAGCAAATGTATGCCTAAGCACGTGTGGACTGCAACGACTACACCCACCAGCCTCATTCAGTTCTTTATGCACCAAGCGATACACAAGCGTGGGATATATCGGTTCACCGTTATTACGAACAAAAAACATCTCGGTTTCTCCACCCACCTGCTCAGCACGAATAGTTCTATATTTTGTTATTTCTTCATTCAACTCCATTCCAAAAGGCACAATTCTATCTTTATTACGTTTACCTCGCACCTTTAGTTCATCCTTTGTTACATCTGCATCTCGCAAGGCTACTAATTCACCACGCCTTATACCGGTCGAATAAAGCATCAGCATTATCAATCTGTTACGCACTTGCTCAAAGTCACTATTTTCACATGGACTTTCAAACAGATTTTCTATATTCTCAGTTTTTATAAAATCGGGCAATCGTTTTGGCGCTTTTGCTGTTTCTACCTCAGCCGCAGGATTTACTTCCATCTCACCCACTCGCATAAGATACTTATAAAAAGCTCTCACTGCTTGCAACTTTCGCTTTACAGTACACATCGAGCAGCCTCCCATCACCATACTCGCCAACCACGCCCGCACATCGTTTGAAGTCACACTATGCGCATCGAAATCACGCTTGCCATCAGTCAAAAACTCCTTAAACTGATTCAAATCGTTATTATAAGACAAAACGGTACAAGCTGAATAATTCAACTCATACCGTATATATTTTATAAACAATTCGATCAACATAGCTAAGCGTGTTTTTTCATTACGCTTACGAATTTACGTCATTTTATCGAATTTTCCAAATTTTTTCAACATTTTTTCGCTCACTGCGAAAGCAATCGTCAATTAATCTTCGTTAAGGTGCAACTTTTGTACGTATACAGCCTTCATCATTTTCTTACGGTTTGCTACCGATGGCTTTTCAAATGCTTGACGGCTACGCAATTCCTTTACAATACCTGTCTTTTCGAATTTTCTTTTGAACTTCTTTAGAGCTCTTTCAATGTTTTCACCTTCTTTTACTTGTACGATAATCATTTTATTTAATTTTTTAAAAGTTTGTCTGATTTAATTTCTATATATAGCCACTAATCAGCCATTGCAGCAAGCGTCTTCTTATCCACAATCGCCGGCGCAGTGACCACGCGCTATTCATTTATATGTCAACTAATTAACTTTCTAAATAGGGGTAAACACAACCTCCTCTCATTTTAAATCGACTGCAAAGATACATATTTTTTTCTTATTTCACATTCAATTTATTCTTAAATACCCACTTTTTTTATAATTTTGTTCCATTGAGAACATACCAACAAATGTTATGAGAATAGATTTATACATTATAATCATTGTGATATCGATGTGCGTTTCACCAATCAAGGCTCAAGAATCGGCATACAGATACGGTATACCGCCTATACAGCAACACATCACTGCTCCTATGCTGAACTTACCCTATCACAACGATTTAGTATTACAAAGAAAAAAACTACTCAACATCGACACTTTATTATATAACGACAGCGATTTATCGCTCAAGCATCAAATGCCGGCGACGAAAAACACTTTTTCATGGCATGGCAATATTTATTCTTATGATTTTTCAAAAAGTGGCACATTATCTGTATGGGACAATGGTCGCATTTCCGGATTCAGCAGTAACACATCTTATCCTATAATCGGCAATATCCGTTCAGCAGGATTCGGAATATCCCACAACTTTACCGAACAATTCAATTTTTCCGGAAATTTATCATTCAACAAATATGCTCTACCGATTTTTTCCTACAACAGCTATGCTTTAACTGGACAATTTTCTTTCCGATTCAACAAGAATTTAAGTGTTACAGCATTCGGCTCTTACGAATCAAACCGATTTATCAATAACAATAAATACAATCCTCCCAACTCCATAAATACGGGAAGTTATTTAACAGCCGTAACCAATAATAATGAATGGGGAGTGGACATAGGAGTACAAAGATATTTCAACCCATATCAAAGGAAATGGGTAACGATTCCGATGTTACGCCCTTTCTACAATTTAGGCGGAAATAAACTCGGATTTGACTTGGGCGGATTATTGTACCAGATTTTTCACACAACAAATTTGATCAATCATAGTGATAATTGGGACGTACGCCACAACAACAAGCCTCATAACAGAGGGAGCCGAGACAACATCTTATTACCTCGCAAACATTAATTCACCACATTATAACCACCACCGGTTTTTATCACCGAATAACGAGTCAATCCCACTTTTTGAGTAAGAGCCTTGCCCGAAGTTGGAGTTCCCCAACCGCCCATCACATCATAATGCGACCCACAAACAGTACACACTGCGTCATAGCTATTTTCTTCTATCGTCACTCTTATATTTTCTCGACGCTCTACAGGACAACTCAAATCGTAAGCAACAGGATTACCGGTATAAATATCACACACAAGCAACACCCCCCCAAAACCGGTGTAGGTATTTGCATTATACGGATAATTAGCAGGTATGCGTTCACTTTTAATAAATTTACGATAACTACCGGGCGACGTCACCCCATATGTCTGCCAATATCCGGCTGTACTTAAATTCAAATTTACCGGATACGAAGGAATCTGATTATCACTTATCTTTGTGCACGAATTTCCCGAAATGAGAACAACCACACATATTATATATATATATAGGAGTGTTTTCATTTAAGAATTGAATCAATATTTGCTATTTCCTCATCGGAAAAATGTGTATTACTACGACAGCCCAAACTATCTTTAAGTTGATCCACTGTGCGCGGGCCTATAATAACCGATGTCACCTCGCTGTGCGACAATATCCATGCCATAGCCATTTGAGCCAACGATTGGCCTCTTTGCAGAGCTATATCGTTCAACTTCGACACCTTTGCTAATATATCCGGAGTCACATTGGCATTAGTCAAATAGCGACCTCGCCCCACCCTCGAATCGGCAGGCACTCCTTTTAGATACTTATCCGATAGAACTCCTTGCGCAATTGGAGAAAATGCAGTAAAACCGACACCCTCCTTTTGCAAAAAGTCAAAATGAGCAACCTCCACATCTCTCACCATCATATTATACTTCCCTTGATATATTAAAGGATGAACCTTTTCCGACTTTAAATAAGCAACTGCCTTAGCCAACACATCGACCGGATAATTAGACAACCCCACATATAGAGCTTTACCTTGACGCACCACATCAACAAGCGCCTGCATAGTTTCTTCCACCGGTGTCTCTCCATCATATCGATGAGAGTAATATATGTCCACATAGTCAAGATTCATTCGCTTCAGCGATTCTTCAAGACTCGTAATAATCATCTTGCGCGACGAACCCACTCCATAAGGTCCGTTCCACATATTATATCCGGCCTTAGTGGTTACAATCATCTCGTGGCGATATGGTTTCAAATCGCGTGAATACACATATCCGAAAGTTTCTTCTGCACTACCAAAGGGAGGCCCATAATTATTAGCCAAGTCAAAGCACGTAACTCCTTGATCGAAAGCATAACGCATCTTAGCCCGGCTTTCCTCCAAACTATCCACTCCACCAAAATTCCACCAAAAGCCCAACGAGAGCAATGGTAATTTTATACCCGAATTACCACTGCGTCTATACTCCATTACACCTTTGGTGTACCGGTCTTCGCTTGCTTTATAAATATCATCTACCATAGTTCGGGGTTTAAAATTAACGACCTAATAAAGATTCAAAAGCTTTGTGATATGTTTCAAAATCAAAATTATCAAGAATCGAGCAAAACATTTCTTCAATCTTATCATTACACAGATTCCCGATAGAACCTTCATGGGTGTGGAACACTTCCTTCACCGGAACGAATTGTCCTGCTTCAATATCAAGTCCCACTTTTTTGTATGCATCACGAAATGGCATTCCTTCGCTCGCTAGGCGATTAACCTCCTCCACTGAGAACATCAAGTCATAACGACTGTCATCAAGTATATTTTCGTTCACTTTCACTTGACTCACCATTGCAGTAACCATTGCAAGAATATTCTTCAAATCGGAAAATGCAGGAAGGAACGATTCTTTTATCATTTGCAAGTCGCGGAAATAACCACAGGGCAGATTATTCGTAATAAGCGTAATTTCATAAGGCAATGCTTGTAGTTTATTACACTTAGCTCGAGTCAGTTCAAACACATCGGGATTTTTCTTATGTGGCATAATTGACGAGCCTGTGGTAAACTCATCAGGCAACTTTATAAAGCCAAAATTCTGACTATTATACATACAAGCATCATATGCCAATTTAGCTACAGTTGCAGCCACATTAGCAAGAGCTTGCGCCACTATACGTTCAGTCTTTCCACGACCCATTTGCGCATACACCACATTATAATCAAGTGATTCAAAGCCAAGCAAACGTGTGGTCATTGTACGATTTAGAGGAAATGAAGATCCATAGCCGGCAGCCGAACCAAGCGGATTACGATTTACCACCTTATAGGCAGCTTGTAGTACAGTCAAGTCGTCTACAAGCGACTCAGCATATGCCCCAAACCACAACCCGAACGATGAAGGCATTGCCACCTGCAAATGAGTATAACCGGGCATAAGCACATCTTTATAGCGATTACTTTGCTCAACAAGTGCCTTAAACAAAGCCGTAAGTTGTTCCACCACACTTTCTAGCTCACTGCGAATAAACAGACGTAAATCCACAAGCACTTGATCGTTGCGAGATCTTCCTGAATGAATTTTCTTGCCCACATCACCAAGACGGCGAGTAAGCATCAGTTCCACCTGCGAATGAACATCTTCTATATCATCTTCTATCTTAAAATCTCCGGCTTCAATTTCTGTATATATTTCTCTCAAGGCAGCCGTAAGTTGTTTCAACTCATCGGTCGAAAGCAGATTTATCGACTCAAGCATTGTAATGTGAGCAAGCGAACCAAGCACATCATAGCGTGCCAAGTACATATCCATTTCTCTATCTCGTCCCACAGTGTAAGTTTCCACATCGTGATTCACTTGCACAGTTTTTTCCCAAAGTTTTGATGCCATATATATTAAGTTATATACTGTTTGATTTGCAAAGATAATAAATTGCTTACAAAATTTCCTCACAAAACACCGTTTTTAAAAGGCTTCTCATTTCTATCCTGTTTTTCACTAAAATTAGTTTATTTAACACCTAAATTTCACCAAGTAATAATAATTGCACTAATTTTGAGAAAAAATTATAACCGTTTGTATTATGAATGATAATTTCCATTTTGAAGAAGGACTGAATTATAAAATATTCCACACCAAAAACACTTCTAAAAGTTCTGAAACTGTTCAAATTCCGTTCCCTTGCCTTGTATATTGTTTTGAAGGTTCGGCTAAGGTGTGCTATAACAATGAAAATTTCACAATACTTAAAGATAGTATTTTCTGTATTTTCGCCAACACAACACTCAGTGTTATCGAACTTAGCGACGATTTCAAATCCTCGATGATTCTATTCTCCAAAGATTTGATAATCGATTCGACCATAGGATTTCAAGTAGACTATTTGGCTAACATTTTCGCGTATCCCAACAAACCAATTACCGACGAGTATTCCAAACAGATTTTTTATCACCTGTTTCAAACTCTCGACAATTATGAAGACAGCAAAAAACGATTCGACCGTAGCACCGATTTTGTTTACGGTATTATCCGTTGTCTGCTTATTGCTCTTGCCGAATTAACAAAAAGCGAAAACGAAAAAAATGTTTTTTCTTCGGGCGCATTCTCTACAACCGACAGCTATTTCCGAGATTTTCTAAAATTCTTATCTATTCACAGCAAGACACAGCACAACGTAGCATTTTATGCCGACAAGTTGTGTATAACGCCTAAATATCTCAATGAAATATGCCGTAAAAAGACAAAGAAAACAGCCAAAGAAGTTATCACGCGCGCTGTAATAGCTCAAATCAAGAATGCTCTTATTATATCGGGAACATCAGTGCAACGCATTGCCTACGATTTCAATTTCTGCGACCAATCAAGCTTCGGAAAATACTTTAAGAAGGCTGTGGGATTAGCTCCGTTGGCATACCGCAACAAATACAACGAAGGTATAATCAACAACGACAAAGCTGAATAACAACTTTGTCAACACAAGTGCAAAGGCTCATAAAACTTTTGAGAGTAAAGCACTGAAATCAAGCATCTTCCCTAGATGCGGTATGTATATACAAAATTGGTGCGTGACGGGACTACATTGTTCCCTACACGCACCAATTTTCGTGTATAGATATTATATTACTTCTTGCTTAAACTCAAAATTACAGTAAAAGTCTCGAAAGTCTCCATAAACTCCTTCTCCAATGCGGCAATCTGTGCGGCACTTATATCAGAAGCAGACACTCGGTAGCCAAGCTCAGCAAGTCCTATGGACTGGGTTCCTATTCCACAAGCACAATCAAGAATATGAGCTGCTGTGTCGAAGCCATTATCATTGAATATTCTATTCAGTATGACTGCCTGCTCGTGAATAGTAGATTGCCAATCTTGAAAGAGCTTGTCATATTGAGAAGCTATATTGTTATAAAATTCTTGCGTAATATCCATATGCCCCTATCTTACTATATATGAAAATTTAACTCTATTTACATCACTTCGATAGTGCATCAATATCCCTGACATTAACTATACATTTGAAATAGCCGCACTTTACGCAGCTTATTATTGCTTTGCAACACCCTCAATATACTCTTCAATCTCGGAATGCGAAATGCCACACGGGCGACGGCTAACGCTCAGAACCTTCTCGACCTCTGGTCAATCAAGGTACGCCAGCAGTATTCCCTCGCCAACAAATCCTGTTGCTCCTGTAAGTATTATCTTCATCTCTACTTGTTCTTATTAATGATAGACTTCATTGATGTAAATATCTCCTCTGCCTCTTTTTTATTCAATCCTGCTTTTACCGCTACAGCAAACAAATCCTCCTTTGTTGGCTCAATACTATCATTAATTGAGGTAGTATGGAAACCATTCATTCCATCACTCGGCAAAAGGTCGTATGCAGGAGAGAGGTGCCAATCACCATTGCGATAGATAAATGCGAAGTTCTTGGCGTGGTCGTCTTTATTCTCAATCAGACAGTTAAATACCATCAATCTATATACTTTCCAAAGTTCTGCGATATTGTGGGTGAGCACAGCACATACCTGGAAGATATGTGAATAATCAATACTAGGCATACGATAGTCAGCACCTATAAGACCGGCGATGCTCACCACATGCAGCTTGCCGCTTGATGTACGGTCAAAGCGCTCTACGCCAAAATATTTATCCTCAAAGAGTCGTGTTTCTGGCATCTCAATACCGCACTCTTTGGCAAGTAATGAATAGTTGTACTCATTTCGCCCAATGCGCTTAGGATCTCGTTTTGCTCGGAACTTAACCAACCACTCCTTATCCTCATAGCGAGTGAAAATCTTTGGACGAGCACCACCAGGCGAGCCACCTCGATGCTGAAACTCCTCAATACCCTCACCTGTATAATCATCACTATCAAGTATCTGTTCAGCTTCTAATGCTAACTTCTCGAAATCTGCATACTCTTGTTTGGTAACAACACTCTTATCCGGTCTAAATTCCAGAGCGCCACGACCTGTAGAGCCTACCAATGCGAGGCGGTCAAGAATGCTTAGGCTACGAGGGTTTATGCCTTGTTGCTGTAAATATCTATCGAGGATAAGCAAGCCCCAGCCATCTGGTAGACAATCGTCAAATACTCCAAATCCGCCATCGAAAGGTTGTGGTTTAGCAATGAACACACCACTGCGTAGAGGTAACTCAAATGGAGAAATAGAGAATCCAGAAGCAAGCCACTCTGCTGAATATTCAAATGCGCAAAGTCCCTCCTTGGTTAATGCCAGACGACCAACAACTATGTTAGTATATATAACCTCAATCTGCTTAATGCTATTCATTTTTCTTTCCTCGTTTACGATTGACACTTTGTTCGTTCAGCACATCATCAAGCGACTGATACTGCTTTTGAGCAAAAAGCACATTAAACTCATCAAGGCAATTCAGTGCGAAACCAATTTGAAGAAGTCCACGCAACGATATCTCACCTGTCTGCTCAAAACGGCGATAGGTCGCAAACTTTACTCCTGCTCTTGATGCCAGTCCCTCCTGCGTTAGATTCAGTTCCAAACGACGAGACTTGACTCTTGCAGCAATCTGTATAGCTACATCGCTCGGATTTGCGATATTAAATGATAATATATTGTTCATAATCTGTTTTTTTACTTATCAATAAACAACATCTTATTTATTGCAAAGATAATGACTTTATTTCAAAATACACAAAATAGCCACAACTATTTCTTTTTGTTGGGTATTAAAAATGTCGTGAATCGTGCGGAATATATCAAAAAATCACACATTCCGCACGATTCAGGCTATTTTTTGAGAGTCAACGAACGATTACTTTTCTTGTGGGATTAAACTAACAACCTGATATTCAATCATATTGAATGTGGAGTTACATTTTACATAGTGAATTGATTATTTTTACGCAATGCAAATATATGTCTATTTTTTTTAGACCGACAAATAATTTCGCATATTATATTTAATTGCACTTAATTTATACTACATAGAAGCCTACATGCAAAGTGTAAAATCAACACTTAATCCATTTTTGTGCAAAAGTCATTTCACAACACAATAATCTAACACTATGTATATCAATAAAATCGGCAGTGAAATTCAATTCACCGCCAATAAAGGGTTGCCCCAATGGGTCTGCAATTCTTTTTATACCGTTTTTATTTTTTGAACCATTCAAACATATTACTTTTATCTATCAATCTCCTATTGATATAATCAGTGTCACCTACTTGTGATAAGTTCATTCAAAACATATTCAATCACAGAATCTTTACCAATCAAAAAGTCTTCTACACTCTGAACCACTTTAAAATGCGGTTCGATGCCAACGCCCTCCATCGGAAAGCCTTTAGGCGATGTAGCAGGTTTTCTCGTAGGGAGCCTAAAACTGAGACCACACTTCGACATAAACAAATCAGGTGCGTTTCCCGTATCTCCTGCAGTAGCCTCACCAACCAATATTGCATTACCACTTTCTTTCACATCAATCGTAAAACTTTCTGCAGCCGAGAATGTCAAATTACTTGTAAGTAAAAAGAGTTTTCCTTTGTAAGCATTTGATTGAGGAATAATTTCAGAACCAAGACAATGCTTTTGCGGGTTAGATACAAGATATTCGGCAATTAATCTACCATTATTGCTATTACCGCCACCATTGTTGCGTATATCTACTATCAAATAAGGATAATGACCTACTTGCCGATATGCTTGTTTGAAATCTTCTACCACATTACCCAACATTAATTCTATACTTATATACCCTATACTATCATTCAGCACCTTACAATTTACTAATGGTTTATTCCCTTTTAAATCCGAAACAAATCGTCTCAAAGGCAAATCTAATGTCAAGATTTCATTATTTCTTCGTATATCGCAAGTTATCAGAGAATCAGTATGTGAACGTAATACCCAGCGACGAGTAAGATACATTCTTGCTTCTTCGGTAGATGCGTGAGTATATTTCTTACGATTATCAACGTACTCCTCGATTGGAGTTTGATTTATCGCAATTATCTCATCTTTATCACAAAAACCATAATTCTTAAGATATTCATTCGGTTTATCTATAAATATTCTACCTTCTATAACCGAAGGGTAAAAATCAGCCCAAAAAACATTCAGTTTAGCATTTGCGTGACCTATATTCAATGCCGCAATATATTCACAAACCAATAAACCATAATCAGTTTTACTCTTAACATCAGTCACAATACGCTTAGCAAATACGTTATACAGAGAATCCATATTGATTCCTTTATGTTCCCAAAGTGAGCATTCTTTTACAACTTGCTTGTGAATATCCTCAAAATCTTCTGCAAAATTTTCAGATTCAACCGGTATTTCCGCTACATAATACGATTTATATTTTTCATATTCCTTCATTTTCTGTTGTACCACCCATTCTATCAACTCTTCTTTAAAAACTGTAACAGAGAGAACAGCCGTCAACACTAATACTAAAACTATACTCAATGCAATGATAACAAAATGTTTTTTCCTCATACGAATATTCCAATTTTTAAGTTTTTGTTTACTCTGTTTACACATTAGACGAATGAACAAAATGTTTGGTTGCAAAAACTTTTAATTTATACCTAAAAATTTACAACTTCAACATTAAAAATCCTCTATGGCTAATATATAGCTCAATCATTAAGGATGTATACGTTCTACTTCTTTTTTTAATATCAATAACGACTTTTGAACATAGATAGGTAATTAATCGAACATTTACAGCGACTTTTTAGACATTCTTATGAAGATTTTTAATTCTAATTTTGCATTAACAAAAGTCATAAAAAATGCAATATTTTATCAATCCTCATTACACATCAATAAGTAACATAATTAAGAAAATCACTAATTTAAACTACTTCAATTCACATGGTGAAATTCTTCATAACGGAAGAAATACAATTAAGCGTTTTGATGCAGATGGCATAAGTCTCGTAGTAAAATACTACGGGCACATCACTCTATTCAATAAAATCATTTATGGCACACTTAGAAAAAGTAAAGCTCAAAGAGCATACGAGCACTCACAAAAGCTCCATTCCCTCGGTATTAATGTTCATCAAGAAGTGGCATACGTTGAGCACATAAGTTATGGCATACTTCATCATAGTTTTTTCATATCTCTTTTTTCCGACTATTCAAGCGTTTCTTCCGGGATTAAGAAGTATAATTCAAATCCACAAAACTATTCTCTAATTAAAGCAACTTCTGAATTTATATTTCTCTTACACAACAATGGCGTATTACATCACGACTTGAATATCAACAACATTCTTTACAAAAATCTTGGCAACAATAGATACGACTTCCTATTAATCGACATAAACAGAATGCAATTCTGTAGAAAACTTACTCAACGACAAAGACTCAATAATCTAAAGCGCATCTCCCTTGATTCTATTCATTTCATTCATTTACTTCAGCATTATGCTTCATTATCAAATAAAGATATAGAACAAACCACATTTAAAGGCTTCTTTATTCGAATTCACCACGAAATTATACACTACATAAAACGATCTATTAAATCTTTTATTTGCACTCACTTTTGACTTCATAAGCACCTACAAATCTACCATACATATAAATCACGAATTTTGATTATTAGGATATTTTGCGTATGTTTCCACGAAAATAAAGGCTAATTGACTGAAATAACTGAACTTCAATAGGATTTGTGAGTAATAAACTTGAATCCGCACCAATTATGACGTTTTCCGACAATCGAAATATTGTCGTTTTGGTGCAAAACATTTCCTTAAAATTGTCCAAAAAAATGGCAACTTTGAACTCAGTTATCGTGCCTGCAAAAGTCCTCAAAGGAGGTAGGCACAAAGTAAGAATCAGTGTAGCACACAATGGGGAAACTCGCTACATCGTAACAGACATCATCATCGATTCTGCAAAAGAATTTAAGAACGGGCAAGTAATCAAACGCCCCGATGCTTCAATCAAAAACACAAAGATTAGAGCATTATTACAAAAGTATCAAACTGCAATAGACGAGTTAGGCTATATCGACGGCTTAACGTGTCCGGAACTTGTGTACCACATTCAGCACGCAGAACAATACAAACATCGTACAATCTCATCGGTATTCAAAGAATACATAGAACTGATGAGATTAAAGCCTAATACAATCCTCAACTACAACACCAAATATAACTCGTTGATGGAGTTCACAGGCGAAAATATGCTCATCGAGAATGTAAACCACGCTACGGTTATCGGTTATGATAAGTATTTGCGAGAAAAAAAGAATCTTTCACAATGCACAATCCGCGATCGTCTTGTGTTCCTTATGGTATTGCTCAACTATGCCCGAAGATGTCAGTATGCAGTCTTTAAGGTGGACCCGTTCAAAGGTTATGAATTACCCGAAATGACAGTGCGTCAAGTATGGCTATCTGTTGATGAAATAAAGCGTATCCGGGATTATCAGACAACAAGACAAAACCTCATCAAGTGCAGAGATGTGTTTATGCTCTCATACTATCTCGGTGGCATTAATATGAAAGATTTGCTAAACATCAATTTTAACGAATGTGGCAACACTATTCACTATATTAGAGCCAAAACGGAACATCGCCCCAAAATAAACAAGTTTGTGGAGTTTGATATTCCTGAAGAAGCGATGGTTATCATCAACAAGTATAAAGACAAGACCGGATATATTGATTTTTCAAAAAGTCAGAATGAGAATTATATGCACCACTTCTTTACCTATAATATGCCTATACTTCAAAAAGAACTCGGTATAAAAAGGCTCATATATTATTCGGCTCGCAAATCATTCAGCCAACACGCTTTTAATCTTGGAATATCTACAAGCACGATAGACTATATATTAGGGCATAGACTTGACCGAAATAGTACTAGCTTATATAATTATATCAGTGTAACACCTGAATTAGCAACACAAGCAATACGAAAAGTTTTGGATAATCTGAAATAATTACTAATTTTGCAGTACCGACTGTTTTTCCATAAGGTACTCAGTTGGTTTGACTTTTAGGCAAGGATTGTATTGATAAGCGTTGCGACTGCTTTCAGACCGTCTTTGAGTTGTTCGTTTTTTTCCTTTTCAGAGTAATACCATTTATTACACTGTCTGAGATTCACAATTTCATTTTTTGCTTTATCGAGTTCTTTTTCTAATTCGACTTCGTGTTCTTCTCGTTTTTCAATTTCTTCACCTATACTTGCACAAGCCGTATGAATTTCGTCAAGCTCGGTTATTTGTTCACATACAACTTGATAAAGTTCATATACAAGTCTTTTTAGATTATCTTCTGAAACATCGTTGCTGACCAACACATCATTGAGAAGTGAGTTTAATACATCATCTTTGAAAATTTGCTTTTCCATCTTGTTGATAATTTTAGTGTTATGATAATTTTGTAGTATCAACCAAAAGCATTATTTTTGTTGTATGTTTGATTGATGTTGCAAAGATAGGTCGTTTGACCTAATTTAGCAAACATTTGACTTAATTATTTAGGTCGTTTGACTTATTTAGAATAATTATAAATAATATGGATACTTGTAATAAAGCTGATATTCTTCAGAGAATCAAAGAATTTAGAGAGTACACTGGAATGTCAAAATCGACTCTCGCCACATCAATAGGAATGGAACAAACGACCTTAAATAACCAATTTTTAGGGAAACGTGGACTTTCAATTGATTTAGTTATAGGAGTATTATCATCTTTTAGTGAACTATCGGCTGAATGGTTATTGCGAGATAGGGGGAATATGTTGTTGGATAAGTATAGCGATTCCCCAGAAGCGACACAATTGAAATTATATGAACGAATTGAAAGTTTAGTAGGCACGATTGAGTCTTTACAAGAAATGATTGATATTAAAAACAAGATAATCACACAACAAAAAGATGAGAAATCAATCCTAACAAATAGGATACAAGAATTAGAACAAGAAATTATTAGATTAAGTAAAATGTAATAGATTATAGAAGAAATGAAGAAATATATTAGTATTATCATCGTATTATTGCTTTTTGTTAGTTGCAATAATAAATCAACAGAAAAAGCAGAAGAAACTATGGTTGGCGAAACAACTAATTACGGCAACAAAGAATCTTTATGTAATGATATTTATAGCATACCTCTTAACCTAATTAAAAAATACCCAAACTATACAGATAATGAAGCTACACAAGATTTAATTGAAACAGAAATGGCTTCTTATATTGATAAGTATATTGGAAAAGAATTACCTATGATTTTACAATCTTCAATGTTTTTGGAAAAAGTTGAAAAAGACGGAGATGGTGGTTGTTATAGAGCTTTATTTTCTTATGGTTGGATATCAGATGAAAACTTCGAATCAAAAATAAGCGTATGGATTACAAATTTATCACAAGAAGATGCTTCTAAATTACAGGTAAATTCAACATATAAAATAAGTGGGAAATTAAGCGAAATACAATACAGTAGTCCTAAATTAAAATTTAACATATTTGACTTTGGAACTGTATTTTATGAAGATGCGACATTAACGCAATGTAATTAATAGATTTTCCGAATTATTGTCGGAACAAAAATATAACCTATTGAAATAAGATAATTTTCAAGCAATTAGACGAAATTACTACAAAATTTATATAATTTTGAACAATTATTCTCAACATTATCACAACTAATAAACATTTATGCTTAAGACTCTTTTTAATAGTGCAATGATTGCTATAGCTTTTGCTTGTAGCGCTAATGCTGTTGCACAAGCACCTATTTCGGTAAAATGGATAGTAGGTGAAAATGGTGTTAAACCTAACAAGTATAGTGCTAAATACGTTTTCACCAATGTGAGCGATGAAGAATTGAGCGGAAACTGGTCATTCTTCTTCAACCAGTTCCCTCGCACAATGACACTCAACGAAGGTGCTCCTCTTTCTATCAACGTGGTTAAGAAAGGTTACTATTATTTCACTCCTAACGAGAATTACAAACCTCTCGCTCCCGGTGACAGTATTGTAATCGACCTTCTCCTTAATGGTGCTCACCCGGGTATCCACTTCGGTCCCGACGGCGGTCACTTTGCTTTTCATGGTGGCAAGCCTATGGGTGTGGAACTAATTCGTCCTACAATGAACAACCCTCTTCAATGGGCAGCAAAAGGAAAGCAATATGCAAATTACCCCGATGGTAATTTTATGTATAAAAAGAATGCTTCTATTAACCCCGCAGGCGAGAACATCGATCTTGGCGTTTACGACATCTTACCCACTTTAAAAAGTGTTAGCAATCTTGGCAAAGATGTAAAGGTTCCTGCTATCATCAAGGCGACCGCAAATAACAATCTTAGCAATGCTGTTGCATACCTTACTGATAAAGCTAAAAAATGTGGTATTGAAGTTGCTAAAAAGGCTGATTTCAATGTTGAATTAAAACTCATCAACGAAAAAAGCAAGAATAGCGAATACTACACAATGAAAGTTACAAACAAAGGTGTAAAGATTGAAGGTAATTCTCCGGCAGGTGTATTGAATGGTGTAAAAACACTAATTGCTGCTCTTGAACGCACCAATGGCACCAACACTCTTAAGGAAGTAACTATTGCCGACTACCCTGACCTACTACATCGCGGAATGATGCTTGATATTTCTCGCAACTATACTCCATATGAAGGAATTAAAGATCTACTCGACATTCTCGCTTCTTACAAAATAAATATATTCCATTTCCACTTCAACGATGATGAAGCGTGGCGCATCGAAATTCCAAGTCTGCCGGAATTGACTTCTTACGGCTCACGCAAGGGTATGACTCTTGACGAAAAGGACTTCCTAATGCAAACTTATGCCGGTAATGGAAATCCCGATGACCTAACGACTACAGCTAACGGCTATATCACAGCCGACCAATTTGTAGAACTTATTAAATATGCCGACTATCTTGGCATCGAAATTATTCCTGAAATAGAAACTCCGGGACACGCTCGCGCTGTTATCCTTTCTATGAAGAACCGCTACAACAAATATCTCAACAGCGACCGTAAGAAAGCCGAAGAATTTATTGTGTGGGACATCAACGACACTACAAGTTACGTTTCTGCACAAGGTTACAGCGACAACGTGCTAAACCTTGCTTTACCGGGAACTTATCGCTTCGTAAAACTAATAATTGATGAACTTGACGCAATGTATACAAAAGCAGGCGTTAAGCTAAAAACCATTCACCTTGGCGGTGATGAGGTAGCCGATGGTGCATGGAATCACTCTCCGGCTATCAAGAAGATGATGGAAACTAACGGATACACCAAGGTTCGCCAAATTGAAGAATACTATCTTGATCAAATCACCGAATATATGGAAAGTAAAGGAATCAAAGCCGGAGCTTGGCAAGAAAGTGCCATGAAGCACCCGAAAGAATTCCACGAAAAGGTTTCTAAGAGATTCTATATGATTAATGGATGGCAAACTGTGGGTAGCCGCGACTCTATCCCTTATCACATTGCAAACAATGGCTATCCTGTGATTTTGAGCAACGCTAATAATTTCTATCTCGACTTTATGTATAGCCGTCATCAAGACGAACCGGGACACAATTGGGGAGGTGTAGTTGATGAATTCACTTCATGGGAAGCTCAACCTTTTAAAGTGTATCGCTCGGCTCGCCACGACATCAACGGAAAGAAAAACAATCTCGCTACAATTGAGAACAACAAACCGGCTATCTTGAAGAAAGAAAACATCATCGGCGTACAAGGACAACTTTGGGCTGAAACAATTCGTGGCTACAACACAGTACAATACTACACATTCCCTAAAATTTTCGGTATTGTAGAACGTGGTTGGAATGCTATACCGGCTTGGGGCGACGACAATGAAGATAGCAAGCTATATCTAGACCAACGCGCGCAATATAATGCACTGATCGGAGAAAAGGAATTACCTCTTCTTGCCAAACGTGGAGCTAATTTCCGTATCGGACAACCCGGTATCATCGCTAAGGATGGTATGCTATATGCCAACAAGCAATACACCGACGTAGTAGTACGCTACACATTCGATGGTAGCGAGCCTACCGAGAGCTCTCCGGAATGGACAGCACCTATAGCTATCCCTGCCGGTACTAAGGTGGTGAAAGCACGCGCCTTCTATCTTGGCAAGCAAAGTGTATCGACATTCTTGTGGCTATAATCCTCTATTACAACATAGCAAAGGCGAGCTTACGGCTCGCCTTATTTTTTTATATCCTGTGAATCGGAATTGATTATTTCACATACTTTGAAATAGTTTTCATCACTACGGTTTCCATAATCTCATAGCCGGCAGCATTTGGGTGACAGCCATCTTTGCTATATGCTTCGGGTAGTCCTCCACGTTCATCGGCAAGTGCAGAATAATAGTCTACATAGGCTATCTTATTCTTCTTGGCATAAGTCTTGAGCATCTCGTTCAGTTTCTTGATATCGTCGGCAGGTTTTACTTCAGGAATCCAACTAAAACCGGCACACGGAAGTACTGATGCAATCACCGGTTTTACGCCATTCGCTTTGGCTATTTGGCACATCGACACAATATTCTCAAGGATATGTTCAAGCGTAATCAAACCGTTGTTGCGTGCAATATCATTTGTTCCCGAGAGAATCACCACAGCTTTTGGTTTCAGGTTGATAACATCACTTTGAAAACGCACAAGCATTTGCGACGACACCTGTCCACTGATACCCCGACCGGCAATATTATATTTCGTAAAAAAATCAGGACGAGTCTTTGCCCAAAAATCAGTAATCGAATTACCCATAAACACAACCGACGGACTCTTTTCCAACGAATCATTCTTAGCCTCATAACGATAGAACTGCGCCCAATCCTTACGTTTATTTTGAGCCATCACATTACATACGCAACATAAACTCAATAGCAGTAAAATAGTTTTAATCTTCATTTCCACATTAATTTATTAGTTATGCGCCGAAATTACAAAAAAGATTTCACACGTACACCCTCTAAGTACACTCTTTTTTTGCTTTTATCGCAAATTCAAGCTATATTTGCATAACGAAATAATTAATTAAAACCATAAACACTATGTCACTATTTAGAGTACTCTTGTCTATTATTTTCCCTCCTCTTGCCGTTTACGACAGAGGTTGTGGTTCTATCCTTATCGTACTAATTCTCACTTGTTTAGGTTGGATTCCTGGTGTTATTGCAGCACTTATCATCCTCAACAAACATTAAAAATGACCTAAATCCCTCGCAAGCTAATACTTTGTCGAGGGCTTTTTATAATATTGGATAGAAAAAATAAAGCCTGTTAATCTTGGATTAACAGGCTTTATTAGTACCCGGAGCGGGACTTGAACCCGCACAGCTGCAATAGCCAAAGGATTTTAAGTCCTTCGTGTCTACCATTCCACCATCCGGGCAGCCTCTTTCAGCTGATTAAGCGTGGTAAACACACTGTGTCTTTTGAAAAGCGGAACAAAGATACAACTTTTTTCCGCTTTCTCCAAATATTCTAAAGGATTTCTGTTTTTGCGTCGTCGGCTGTATACCAAGTTGAATACATCAAATAGTTGTGAGCTATCTTCTGATTTATCTCTTTTCCCTGCTCAGGCGACACCATTTTTATAAATTTCGCAGGCACTCCACCCCACAATTCGTATGCGCCAACTTTAGTGCGAGCCGTTACCACACTACCTGCAGCAATAATAGCTCCCTCACCAATCTCTGCATCGTCGAGCAACGTGCTACCCATACCGATAAGCGCATAATCGTGCACCTTAGCTCCATGAATAGTTACGTTATGCCCCACCGACACGTGATTACCGATTTCGATAGTCGATTTTTGATACAAAGTGTGAAGCACCGATCCGTCTTGGATATTTACACAATTACCGATAGTAATCGTATTTACATCACCACGAAGTACTGTACCAAACCATATACTGCAGTCATCACCTATAGTAGTATCACCTATCACAACCGCATTGTCGGCAAGATAACAATTCTTGCCAATCTTTGGAGTGAATCCTCTCACTGATTTTATTAATGCCATATTACGTTTTCTTTAATTCTGTTTTTAGATAGCTTCGGTGTGAGCATTTAGCCATGCTTGTTCGTCAGCGTTAAGATAAGGAGTCAAACGAGCGCGCACTTCGGCATGATATGCATTCACTTGAGCCACTTCTTCAGCACTTAGCATTGATAAGTCGATAAGATTCTTATCGTAAGGGAACAATGTAAGTGCCTCAAATTTTAAGAAATCACCAAATTCTTCACTATGACCCGCAGGCACTGTAAGTACCAAGTTTTCGGTACGTATACCATACTTACCGGCCTTATAAATACCCGGTTCATTGCTTGTAATCATACCCACCTTCAATGTAGCAGGATTTTCGTTCAATCGAATATTTTGCGGACCTTCGTGTACTCCAAGGAAATGACCAACACCATGACCTGTACCATGAAGGTAAGTCATCATTTCTTGCCATTGATATATGCGCGCAAGAGCATCAAGTTGACTGCCTCGTGTACCCACAGGGAACACTGCTCTACCAATTGCCAAATGCCCTTTCAACACGAGTGTGTAATCGTGCTTTTCAGCTTCTGTTGGATTTCCAAGCGACATTGTACGAGTGATATCGGTAGTTCCGTCAAGATACTGACCACCACTATCCACAAGCAACAATCCTTCTGCCTTCAAGGTAGAAGCCGACTCAGCCGATGCCGAGTAGTGAACGATAGCACCATGTTCCTTGTAACCGGCAATCATACCAAAGCTTTCGCCACGATACATATCGCTTACCGAACGGAATTCGATAGCCTTTGCTGCTACATCAACTTCTGTGACAGTGCCTGTTGGAGCCATTTGCTCAATCCACATCCACAAGCGAACAAGTGCTGCACCATCGCGTTCCATTGCTTTGCGAGTCCCTTCTATCTGAACTTCATTTTTAATCGCCTTCAATGGTGTTACAGGCGATGCGCCATACATTTTATAGCACTCCATAGCGCGAGCAAGAGTATCGCTCACCTTATTTGGGTCAAGAAGCACTGTTGTCGAAGTACTTACTTCTTTCTTCAACCATTTTTGAACATCGTCGTAAGGTTTCACTTCTACGCCTACTGCTTTCAAGTGAGCCATCACATCGGCATCTATCTTTTCGGCATCGACGAAAAGTACCTTTACATCACGAGAAAGATATAGATATGACACCACAAGTGGATTACATTCCACATCGGCACCACGAATATTCAAAGTCCATGCGATTTCATCGAGTGCAGGGATAAATATAGCATCAGCATCCATCGCTTCCACAGCAGAAAGCACTCTGTCTATCTTGCTTTCTGCATCTTCACCGGCATATTTCACATCGTGAACAAATGCCTTTGTCATTGGGCGAGCAGGGCGATCGGTCCAGATAACATCAGCCGGAGCAAAATCGGTAGCAAAACGGAAACCATTTGCACCACAGAACTCTTCAAGTTGGTTAGCTTTCACAATCGAAAACAATCTGCCGTCCACAGCAAGTATTTCATCTTCTCCCATTTGCTCGGCAAGCCATTCGGTTATGGTTGCTTCACCAGGGATATCTTCTTTGTGCATATCAAAGCCCGAATCTTGTAGTTGCTCGGCAGCTTGAAGGAAATAGCGAGAATCGGTCCACAATCCAGCCGCATTCATAGTTACTACTGCTGTTCCGTTACTTCCTGTAAAACCTGTCACCCAATCACGCACTTTCCAATGTGGGTTTACATACTCGCTCTGATGTGGATCGGTACCCGGAATAATCACTGCTCCTACATTCACTTTGCGCATAGCTTCGCGCAACGCCTCAAGATTTTTTATAGTTTCCTTACTCATAGTAATATCTATTATTTTTAGTTTTTACGTTTCAACAGATACAAAGATACAGTTTTTTCACCTACAACTCATCTTTTTTTCATTCAATAACACTTTTTTCACGTTCAATAGCACGAAAAAGGCGGACAACCAAAAGGTTTCCGCCTATATCACACTTGCAAACAGTGTAGATTAGCCTTGTACGATTGCTTCGCTTGGGCAAACACCTGCACAAGTACCACAGTCGATACAAGTATCAGCGTCGATTTTGTAGATGTCGCCTTCAGAAATAGCTTCTACAGGACAATTTGGTAGACAAGTTCCACAAGCTACACAGTCTTCAGTAATTACATATGCCATAGTAGTAATAATTTAAAATGATTAAACATAGTAGATGCAAAATTAATCTTTTTCCTTTATATAAACATCTTTCTCGACAATATTTTTTTACAATTCTTTAAAAAATGTCATTTCCAACCATTCGACACACAAAATTCTATGCGCTATATGCTTTTTTAGCTACCTTTGCAAAAAATATACATTAAACAATGACTATCAAGAAGCCTCTTTTCAGCATCATCACAGTTACATATAATGCCGACAAAGTATTGCCCCCTACTCTAAAGAGTATCAAAGAACAAACTTATACCAACTTTGAGCATCTTATCATTGATGGTGCTTCCACCGACAACACCATTGAGGTGGCACAAAATGCAGGCATCAAGCAAATGATTATCCATTCCGAACCCGACAAAGGGCTCTATGATGCAATGAACAAGAGCATTGCACGTGCACAAGGCGAATTTCTTATATTTCTAAACGCTGGTGATAGTTTTTCCGCGCCCGACTCGCTCGCACGCATAGCAGCACTTGCCTCTGCCGATGTCGACATCATTTATGGACAAACCCAAATCGTTGACGCAGAACGAGAAATCATTGGAATGAGGCATTTGACGGCTCCCGAATCCCTAACCGCAGCGAGTTTCAAGCGAGGTATGCTTGTGTGTCATCAGGCTTTTATTCCTCGACGTACAATAGTACCTCAGTACGACCTCACATATCGCTTTTCGGCCGACTATGATTGGTGCATTAAATGTCTCAAACAATCACGCAAAAATGCTTATCTCGGAGCAACACCTATTGTAAGTTTTCTCACCGACGGACTCACCGACAAATATCACAAAAAATCACTCAAAGAGCGATTTGACATTATGTGCAAAAATTATGGAACAATAACCACCGTATTGCTCCATATATCTTTCATTCCACGTTATTTACTACGTAAACTCAAACACTAATTTTTCAAAGATACAACATCCATCCCTGATGGACTTTGGAAAATACGCAAATCAAATTCGGTCATCACAGCCACAATATGCTCTACTACACGCGATTGAGTGTGCTCGAAATGTCTCCACTCTGAGTTGCTTATATAGCAATATATTTCTATCGGCAATCCAGTAGCTGAAGGTTTGCGGACACGAGCCATATAATATTTATCTGTGCATACAAATGGTTGTTCACTCAAATACTTTTCCACATATCGCATAAATAAAGTAAGATTCACCATCTTTGAGTCTTCCACATCAGCTTCTATCTCACCCGGAGCCACATACAAACCTTTTGCTTTCAACGACTCTTCCAACTCTGATGAAGCCAAACGCACTGAATTGAAATCAATAAGTAACTCCACCATTATTCGGCGAGCTCTCTCCTGCGACATCTTATTATAATTCTGGAATGTATCGGTCATAAGAACATAAGGAGGTATCGTTGCCACCGAATTATCCCAATTACGCACTTTTATGATATTCAAAGTAACTTCTTGAACACTTCCGTCAATTCCATATTTGGGAAGCGCAATCCAGTCTCCCACATGAATCATATCATACACAGCCAATTGTACTCCGGCAACAAGACCTTTTATCGTGTCTTGAAACACTAACATCATCAAAGCTGCCGCACCACCCAGACCGGCAAGTAGTTTCCAAGGACTTTTATCAATAAGAATTGAAATCACCACTATTACCGATAACACCCACACGACCAACGTTATCATTTGGAAAATACCTGCCGTGGGACGATTATTCTTGTCGGAAGCTTGAACCTTATCATTCACGCCACTAATCATTTGTCCCAAAAGGAACGCCACCTGCAACACAATAGCCGACAATAAGATTCTATACATCATTATTGAGAACAACGTATTACCTTCTATGCAATAAGGTAAAGCTTGAAAAACAACCAAAGATGGAATAAAATATCCCAAAGCACGCAATACCTTCTCACTTAAAAGATAATCGTCCCACGTATTATGCGACGTAGACACAAGCTTCACCAAGATTTTTCGTATCCATTTCTCATAAATAAGCATAATAAGTGTTGCTAAGATCAGCACACTCACCAAAGCAATTATTTGAGTAGTTTGTTCAATTTTTCCGCTTCCCAATAGAGCTACCCATTCGTCTAATGTCATCATATCTTTATCACATTATTTCAAAAAACGGTGCCCTATCATCTTGAGCACCGGTTAT
Organism: Bacteroidales bacterium; assembly: GCA_015061055.1. GTDB lineage: Bacteria > Bacteroidota > Bacteroidia > Bacteroidales > Muribaculaceae > RGIG4576. The sequence continues at coordinate 120,696 of SUXH01000004.1, read as the reverse complement.
TAATTAACTTGTTTTTATGACAAAATGTTCTTACACATTAAATCGGAAGTGCATAATATCACCATCTTGCACCACATATTCTTTACCTTCCACACTCATCTTTCCTGCCTCTTTCACAGCGGCCTCACTACCAAGAGCCACATAATCCTCATATTTTATCACTTCGGCACGAATAAATCCTTTTTCAAAGTCGGTGTGAATCACGCCTGCACATTGAGGTGCTTTACTTCCTTTACGATATGTCCACGCACGCACCTCTTGTACACCGGCTGTCAAGAATGTTTCAAGATCAAGCAGTTTATAAGCAGCACGAATAAGACGATTTACGCCCGATTCTTCAAGTCCCATTTCATCAAGGAACATTTGACGTTCCTCATATGTTTCAAACTCGGCTATCTCACTTTCGGTCTTCGCAGCAAGGATTAGAATCTCAGCACCTTCGTCCTTAACAGCCTCACGCACTTGTTCAACAAACTTATTTCCATTCACAGCACTCGCCTCATCTACGTTACACACATATAACACAGGTTTTGCGGTAAGCAAAAATAATTCGCGGAAACACTTTTGTTCATCTTTCGATTCAAACTCCACTGTACGAGCCGACTTTCCTTGATCAAGAGCCTCTTTCACTCGTGATAGAACACCATAAGCAAGTTTTGCATTTTTATCTCCGCCTGTTTGAGCTTGCTTCTGCACCTTTTGGATGCGAGCCTCCACTGTTTCAAGGTCCTTCAACTGAAGTTCATAGTCGATAATCTCCTTATCACGAACCGGGTCAACCGAACCATCTACGTGAGTGATATTGTCATCTTCAAAGCAACGAAGCACGTGAATAATAGCATCCGTTTCACGAATATTTGCAAGGAATTTATTTCCCAAGCCTTCGCCCTTCGATGCACCTTTCACAAGCCCTGCAATATCAACAATCTCAACTGTTGTTGGCACTATCTTTTGAGGATTTACCAATTCGGCTAATTTATTCAACCTTTCATCGGGCACTGTAATCACACCCACATTTGGTTCTATTGTACAAAACGGAAAATTAGCCGACTGCGCCTTTGCATTCGACAAACAATTGAAAAGAGTTGACTTACCCACATTTGGGAGTCCAACAATACCACATTGAAGTGCCATAATCTTATATAGTTTTTACTTTATTAATCTAATGTTACCAAAACAATTGGCAAAGTTACTACAAAATGCGAGATTATGCAAAAATTACACTTCTAACAGCACCCCACTCATCATTATTGCGAACATACACCGACCGCCTTAACCCACCATAATTAATATATCTGCCAACAATTCTAAAAAAATATTGATTTTTTGGCAAAAAAATCGTCAAGTAATACATTAATTTAATAATAAATAAATATCTTTGCATTATATTTGACTAAACTATATAATTTTAACTATAACTTAAATTATTCAACAAAATGAACAAGAAAAGTTTTATTGCATTATCGCTTAGTTCAATCCTTCTTCTTGGTGCAAGTTGTAGCAAGCAACTTACAGCTCTAACAAGCGATAGTTTTAATGTAAATCCTTCTCCACTTGAAGTAGAAGGTCTTATGGTTCCTGCTACTATCACAGGACAAATCCCTGCTAAGTATTTCATAAAGGATGCTGAAGTAACTGTAACTCCTTACTTGGTGTATGGCGAACAAGAAACTGCCGGCACTCCTCTTATGCTTCAAGGCGAAAAAGTAAAAGGTAATGCACAAGTAGTTCCTTACGAAACAGGCGCAACAGTAACTCTTCCTATAGGTTACAAGTATCTTCCTGAAATGATTAAGAGCGATTTGTGGCTTGCATTCGATGTTAAGCAAGGCAATAAGTCTTATGTTATTCCTCGCGTAAAAGTTGCTGAAGGTGTTGTTGCCACTGCAACTCTTGCAAGTGCATCAAGTGTAAAACCTGCTATCGTTCCTGACAAGTTCCAACGTATCATCACAGAAAAGGTTGAAGCTGACATTATGTTCCTTATCAACCAAACTAAGGTTCGTTCTGAACAAATCAACACTGCTGCTATGAAGGAATTCAACGGTGCTGTAAAGGAAGCTAACGAAGATGCTCGTCGTGAAATCAAAGAAATCAACATTTCTTCTTACGCTTCTCCTGATGGTACAACTGAATTCAACACAAAGGTTGCTGAAGGTCGTGAAAAGAACACTCAAAAATACCTTGACAAGTCATTTAAAGAAAATGAAATCTCTGAGTTCGGTGCTTTGACTGCTGACTTCACTGCTGAAGATTGGGAAGGTTTCCAACGTCTTGTATCTGAAAGCGACATCCAAGATAAAGAACTTATCCTAAGCGTACTTTCTATGTACAAGGATCCTGAAGAACGTGAACGCGAAATCCGCAACCTTTCTTCTGTATTCGATCAACTTGCTCAACAAATCCTTCCTCAACTTCGTTATTCTCGTCTTACTGCTACTATTGACGTTATCGGTAAGAGCGACAACGAAATCATGGAAGCATTTGCTAAGGATCCTAAGAGCCTTTCTGTAGAAGAAATTCTTTACGCTGCTACACTTACTGACGACAACAGCAAGAAAACTGAAATTTACGCTAAGGCTGCAAGTCTTTATCCTAATGACTATCGTACTTACAACAATCTTGGTGCTTGCCAATTTGTCGGTGGCGACTACGATGCTGCTAAGCGCAACTTCAACAAAGCAGCAAGCCTTAACGCTAACTGCAAAGAAGTTCAACTAAACCAAGGTCTTATCGCTCTTCTTGGCAATGACTTTGAAACTGCAAACGAAAAATTCGGAAAGGCAGCAGGTCTTGCTGAACTTAACGATGCTCTTGTAGTTTACTACATCAACCAAGGTGATTTGAATGCAGCTAAGGCTTCTATCAATAAGATCAACACAAACAATGCTGCTCTTGCTCAGATCCTTGCAAAGGACTACAATGCAGCTAAGAACACTCTTGTTGCTGTAGAAAAGCCAGATGCTACTACTTACTACCTATTGGCTGTAGTTGGTGCTCGTACTAACAACGAACAAATGGTAACAACAAATCTTCGTCAAGCAGCTAAACTTGATAGCAACTATGCTACACGTGCTGCAAACGACCTTGAATTTGCTAAATTCAATCTTTCAAGCGTGCTATAATCTGCACACTAAAAAGCAAAAATATTTAGGGTGAAACCGCCGGTTTCACCCTATTTTTTACACCCATACCACAAAAAGATTTTTTAATTCTCCTGATTTTCTACAACACCTTTTTATATACTTCAAGTGTTTGCCTTGCTATTACATCCCAATTGTATGGAGTTAAATCATAGATACGAAACATTTGAATCTTATCTATTTTGCTTTGTATGCATTTTGACAGATCCGCCACATCTCCACACCTAAAGAAATCTTCTATAGATAGACTTGGAATTTTATTTGCAGGTATATCACTTACAAGCACATCTATATTATAACTCATTGCCTCAAGTAGAGATATTGGCAGACCTTCGTGTGAAGAAGGTAAAACAAAAAGACTTGCATTTGTAAATATTTCATTTAGCTTATCTCCTTTAATGAAACCTGTCAAAATCACATTATTTTCATTAGCAAGAGCTTTCAATCTTCGAGAATAATCATCCTCATGATCAGCATCTCCTGCTATCACAAGTCTATAACCATTCTTTTCTTTCACATTATTCCAAGCTTCTATCAGATGATGAAACCCCTTTTCCTCTACAAATCTTCCTAACGCAAGTACATATTTTTTCTCTTGTAATCCAAGAGATGAAATATAATCACACGTTGTAGATTTCTTAGGCATTGGTACTCCATTAAAAACTAAATTTGTGTCACATCTTCCATAATTCTCTCTCAGTATATCAGCTATCACACGAGAAATAACTATTACTTCATTACTAAAATGAGCTTGACACCATTCCCCTAAACGAAGCATTGTTTTTGCCAATTTCCCCCATTTCTTTCGATCGTAATCAGGACCGTGGTTTGTACTCACCACTTTCAGACCTAATAATCTCGCAAAAGGGATACACAATCCGGGACCTATAGCATGCACATGCACAACATCCGGATTAAGCATTCGAGCCTTTACAACACACCATATGGAATGTACAATAGCTTCTAATGATTTCTTATGAGGAGCATATACATCTATTAGATTTACTCCTCTAAACATTGATATTTGATTATCGGGGGTTACATAACAAGAACGTCGCATAATAGTCACATCGCATCCTATATCCACCAAGCGAGGATATAGCTCCTCACAATGGGTTTCCACTCCTCCTTGAATATTCGGAATACCACGTGTTCCTATTACAACGACCTTCATAATATTTATAAATTTAGTCTTATAAGACTGATTCTAAAGTGCTTTCAATGTTTCGATTTTAATATGCAAGAACCAACTTTCTTCCCATATTGAAATAAATCATATTCTGATTCATATACAAGACGAGAATTCTTACACATTTCCTTATAATAAGACTTATCTGTAAACAATCGCTCTACCGCTTCGTTAATTTTATCTTTATCCTTATCAACCACAACACCAGTCACACCATTTATCACATAATCATCTGTTATACAGCACGGACCAGTCACAACAAATGGTTTAGAAAAACAAGCCCCTTGTACATAAACCATTTCTCCTGAAGCAACTTGAGGATTTTTAAATGAGCATACTTGACAATAACAATGTTTCATATACGCAAGCATATCATCCCCTTCAACGTCATTAATTATCTTTACATTATTGGGCAAAGTTGCTTGGTCGACCCTTAAATCATCACAAATAATTACAAGATACCGCTTTGATTTAGAAAAAGCATCTATTATCCAATGCCAATCTCGATTACTTCGTCCTACACCAAGTATAAAATCTTGACCAATAGGATTTACATCTGTGATAGTCTTTTTTGTTTCATCCTCCTTACAATAAGGAACAAAATGAATTTTATCTTTTGGGATACCAAATTGTTCAATCAAATATTTTCGATGTGTCTTTGAACCTCCAATATAGCAAGTAATATAACCTGATTTAAGAACCTTAGTAAGCCACTTTTTATAAATCTTACCTATAAAACTTTTCTTCGGGTTATAAATTAGGTGCGTTATTGCAATCTCATTAATCGGCTTTACATTGAACAATATGTGATAATAAGCTAATACCACACCATAAAAAGCTTGCCAACATAATATGCGATTATACTTTTTCCTATTTAAAAAAATTTTAAATGGATAATAAAAATATAGTGTATATCTAACAACATTATACCAACGGCTTCTCATTTTATTGCTAACCAAAGCTATTTGTTCGAATGATTCTCCGATTGAGTTTTCCACTCCTTTTTGAAAATCCCAATCTTTTATATAGCATTGATCTGTTACTAAAATATTTTTACAAGCCATTCTATTTTTATAATTCATTTCTTAAATCTCCTTGACGAGGATCTTGTCCCACATCGCACCATTGCTTATCAAGACAAATTGGCTTTCCAAGCAAACTTCTTATCTTATTCTTCAAAGCCCATTTTGCTGGATGGACAATATATTTTTTCATCACAGGTGATGCAGTTCCCACCATCCAACAATTCTTAGGGCATTTTCGCACATTTTCACGCACACGCTCTGCTTGTTCACTATTCCATAGTGTTTCAAAATCCTCACAATTGTGAATATTACCCATAGAACCTTTCCAATACTTATCTTCCATACCATTACAAGGATAAACTTCACCCCACGGGTCAATAAAGAAATTTACTGTACCGGCTTCACAAGGTAGCATTCTACGATTTCCCTCAATATAATTGATAAGCCCCATATTGAAGTAGGCTCTAAACCACGACTTTGGATGATTCTCTTTCAATTGCCACTCTATTAAAGTTTTAAAGTTGTCACATACTTCATCTTTATTAGTAATCACATTATCTTCCTTATGAAAATAATATGAATTATGAAATGAAGCTGTAGCAAACTCCATTCCAAGCGACTTCGACAATTGATATAGCGAAAGCATATCACTACTATTGCTATTGCTCACAGTGCAACCAAAACCAATATCCTTCAAGCCCATCTCTTTCAAACGCAACAAAGTGCGAAGACCTTTATCGAAGCCTCCTCTTCTGCCTCGCAGTTCATCATTTTTTTCTGACAAACCTTCGATTGAGATTCGTATACCAATATTTGGAAATTTCTTCGCAAGCGCAATAACTCTATCTTCATACCACCCGGACGTAGATATAACGATACGAGGACTCTTTGTATAACACACACGCACAATTTCCTCAAGATCTTCTCGAATAAAAGGTTCTCCACCCGTCAAATTAATAAATTTCAATTTTGGCAGGCAACGTAAATCTTCAGATTTTATCTCTTCCTTTATATCAGTAGGATTCTTCCAAATATTACACATTTTACATTGCATAGGACAACGATATGTCAATATTATTGAAGCATCCGTAGGTAAATTATTTGTCATAACAATTCTTATAGCCTTATATTTTATAACGTAAGACTATATGATAATATTATATCAACTTTTAATACAATTAATAAACTTTTTGTATCAATTCAAAATACCTCTCAGAAGAAAAACGCTCAATCGATTTTTCCTTAATTTTTTCATTGTTCCATTGGCAGGAAAAAGCCTTATTTATATTTTCACCAAGTTCTATTTTATTCCCCGACTCAAAAATAAATCCGTCACCCTCTCCTATCAATTCTGGCACTCCTCCTATCTTAGCACCAATCACCGGAGTACCTGCACATAGCGACTCTATAGCACTCAACGGATTATTTTCATAACATTCCGATGGCACAACAGACACCACTGCACTTGCAAGCAATTCGCTCACTTGCGATGCATTTTGATGACCAAGGAATTCGATATTACCTTTATTTGCATATTTAATCTTTAACTCATCTAAAAGAGGTCCACCACCAGCCACTTTCAGTCTATATGGCAATTTTGAAGCAACTTCCAATAAAGTTTTTACTCCCTTTTCTTCCGATAAGCGACCTACATACAAATAATACTGTTCACGCTTATCCGTCGGCATATTTTTAAGCACATCAAGTTTAATAGGATCAACAAAATTACAAATGACTTTTAATTTCGATTTATCAAATCCTCCTTGCTCCATTTTTTGAGCCATAAACGCACTTGGACACACAAAAAAATCAACATATCGCTCTATCCAAGTTCTATTCCATTTCAATGCCTCCATATAAGCCAACACACTCGCCACAAAACTTCCTTTCATACAGCGCTTTTTAAGCACATTGCTCTTATCATTAAAGCATAGTTCGCAAGGCTTTCCTTCACGCAGACAGCTATATGACGGGCACAACAATTTATAGTCGTGAAGGGTCCACACCACTCGACAACCAAAATCTTTAGCAAGTTTTGCTAAAATCGGAGATAGATAACTGTGAATATTTTGTAAATGAACCACATCAGGGCGAAAATCGTTAAGGAGTTTCTTGAACGATGACCTAATGTCGCCATAGCCAAGTAAGCGCTTTGCCGCAGCTATTTTTGCACCTATCACACCCGAAAAGCCTATTTCCGAAGTAAAATATTGCGACCACTCGCTCTCAATATTTTCTGGATAATTCATAGCATATACTGCCACTTTCCACCCCTTAGACTTCAACAATCTTTCAAGATTCAGTGTACACACGCAATCTCCACCGCGTGCATAATAGAACTTATTGACTACAAGAACTCTTTTGTTCATTAATTAGCTTTCTTATTTTTGATAAAAATATCAATCATCTTTTTAGCGCACCCCACATTTGTAAGCTGCTCTCTTATTTTCACGCAATTTGAATGAAATAGCTCATAATTCTTCACCATTTCCTCAATATCTTGCTCATTCCAATTTTCTTTAGCAATACCCAATCCATTTTCTGACACAAATTGGGCAGTACAAGGTACTGTGTTCATTAACACCGGAGTACCACTCACTATAGATTCGGGAATACTTACCATATTCAGATCTCTTAGGGTATCAACCAAGAGCGCATAAGAATCCGACAAATACCCAGCCATCTCTTGGTGGGTAAGAAAACCTCTGAATATTACGTTTTCTTGTATCGCCAATTCTTCTGTTAGGCGTTCCAACGACTCGCGCTCTGCTCCTTCTCCAATAATATTTAATACGAAATCGGAATAACCCTCTTTCTTTACAAAAGAAGCAAACTTACGCACAATTGAATCAACATTCTTTCGTGCAATCAACTGCCCCACAACCGAGAAATTTCTACCGGCATATTCTTTGGGTATCAGAACCTCGCCATTTGCTCCGTGTTCCACAATATCATCACTTACATTGCAAGAATACTGCTTAATAAATGCCTTGGCATTTTCCGAACGCGGTATCACTAAAGCATTTTTCAACGATGTGCAAGAAACAACGAAGTTATACCAAAACTTTGAAGGCAATTTAAATAGCTTCTGATTGTGTAGCGATAATTCTTGCCACACCACAAGTTTATCTTTACATATATCGGCAATAAGCAATGTCGCCATTTGAAATATCTCACTTGCTATCACAAGATCATATTTATTGATATTTTCTTTAACAAAAGAACGTAAACCTAATGGAAATGGAATTAAGTATGGCTTAAACAACCAACGCCATTTCGATTTAAAGTATATTACCTCAAATTCATTCTGTTCCTTTTCTAATGGCATATATTCCTCCGATGCGCACACTGTGACACTATGGCCATTAGCCACAAGACCACGTGCAAAGTTGTAAATCATACTATCTTTGTTGGATTTACGCCTTGTTATCACACATTTTTCGGATGATGATAGCATCATATTTACTATTAATATTTCCATTAAGTCTCAATCACATATGATTAGTTACATATTTCATCATAAATCTTAGGCAACATACGGCTCAGTTGCGACAATTCGTACACCTCCTCATAAAGCTCCTTGCTACTCTCGGTTGAAGTCAACATTTCTTTTATCTTATTCAAAAACTTCAACTCATCTTGAACGTCAACAACACGTATACCTTTCTGTCCTTCCGCAATTGACACAAAGAAAGGCACATCGGACACCACCATCTTCTTTGCGAAATATGATGCTATCGATAGCACTCCACTTTGAGTTGCCGATATATATGGATACACCACTAACGATGCTTTTTCGAATAAATCTTTCACTTCACTATCATCAATAAAACGATTTAATCGAATAATATCACTATCACTATTGCCATTATAATAGTTATCGCCCAAACCTGCTATAACCAATTTTCGTCCATTAAATTCTCCTTTATGGTTCACATACAACGAATGCAACAAATGAACCCCTTTATACAAATTCACATTGCCAAAAAATAGAATATATTGGTCTATTCCGTCCAATTCAGGAACAATCTTATCACCTTTTTTAATGCTCTCGCTTACCAACGTAGGAAAAGGAACATAGTACACCTTCTTTTGTGGAAATCTCGACTCCAACGTAGCAACCTGTGTTTTACTATTTGAAATTAAGTTTTGAACCTTACTACATATCAATTTATTAGGATATGCAACCAATATTTTATGTTTCAAATATGAAGTAATGCTACTATGCTTCATATCATGCTCATTTGCATCATGCACAGTATGCAACACCTTTACTTTTCGTTGAATTTGCCCAATCACATATGCAAGAGAAATCTCTCCAGCAAGCGTATAAATAAGGTCAATATCACATCGTGTTACTATATTTTTTATCGTATCAACTAATTTCTTAGGATAAAAGTGCCATAACAACTTAGCGATTTTTCCCTGCGGATAAGATACATAAGTTATGTTCTGCTGTGGCAATGATGAATAGCTCGCTTTCGACTTCTCGCTACGCACTACAATCACAATATGCGACATATCGTTCAGTTGCGACTTAAGGATTGTCGCAGCATAGGGACGCATTCCAGGAGCATCTTCCGAAACTATATATAATATTCGCTTATTTGTCATTAAAACACTCCATTTTATCGGTAATTTCTTGCGAATAGCGACTCGTTTCAGCTAAGAACAAGAACAACAAACTAATATTCAATAATGTTGGTGTATATAATGCCCAGTCGGTATTACCATGCACAAACATATACGACAGCACTCCAAGCCCTGCTATGACAATAATTCTATAATTATCCGAAACAGAATTCATTATTTTCTTCTTGAATGTTACAAAATAGTATATCAAGAATGACAATATTGGCAATACACCTATGATTCCAAATTCAGTCAATAGTATCATCCATATATTGTGGATAGGATTAGCAAACATAAACTCCTCAGGTAACCATATATCAGAATCTGCTTCTTGAAACACAGTTTCAATATCAACCAACGCACTATTATCCACGAGATATTTCAAATGCGAATTCAATCCAACGCCAACAAGTGGGTGATCACTGAAGATTTCATACGCACAATAGTAGTGCATATAACGTGCCAAAACCATATCATCGGCATCACTCGAAGCGCCAAACATATTACCTATCGGTGTAAACTTAAACAACACTAATAATAATATCGTTATTGGAAGAACCCCCTTCAATAGAATCTTAACATTAAACAAGCTATATCGACGATACACATACATCACCACAAGCACAACAAAAGCAAATGCACAGCCCAACAATGAGCTTCGGCTTCCACTCATATATATCACTACAAACGACAACAACACACACAATATACTTGCCCTTGACTTATACTTCATCAACGCACAGGCAAAGAAAAATATCATATAGAACGATGCATAAGCTGCCAAAACATTAGGGTGACCAAATGTTCCCGGACACGCACCACGTCGAGTTACCGCATCTGAATTGAACAAAACAACAATTGATGTCAATCCAAGTGAGTAGAACACCATTATAGCCAAATGTAGTGCTAACGTAATACACAAACCATTATACAGCCCTTTGATAATTGTATTTATTGAACAACAACTTGTCAACAGATACAAAAAAAACATATACGACAAGAAATAATTTAATGCTATGAAAGAAGATGCCTTTATAGTATTGAATGGATTCAATATCGTGAATAATACATAGAACAGTATGGCTATTATTGGTATGGGTTTTATCGGCGGAAACTTAAAATTTTGTTTCTGAGATATAACCCATAATAATATCAGTATGAACACGTGGCTCATTTCCAATCGAAATGCTTGTCCGAAAGGACCATACTGATGTTCGTATGGCATAGTAAACAATGGAATGCTCAATCTAGTAAAGCAACAAGAAAAAACAAACATTGTAACCAACATTTCCATAAACTTTGGATATGACAAGCGCATAGAGTTCTTTGACAACCACACAAAAACGGCTATCAACATCACTATTAATATCAGCACTCTATCCATCTATACTGAAAATGAAGGTGTTTACTATTTCCTTAGATACCGAAATTACTCTCCTTCGGTACCATAGCCATAACCATAACCCATTGAGAACTTAGGGTTAGTGTCATTCAATACGACTGCTACATTTTCTAATTGATTATTAGCAATCACTTCATTTAAGTATCTCATGAAACGACGTTTAGTGTAATTAGCTCTTGTTACATACACTACTGCATCTGCATATCTTGACAATGAGAATGTATCACTAACCATAGCAATCGGAGCTGAGTCTATAATAACATAATCATACTCGCTTCTTAAAGTCTCAATTAATTGTTTTACTCGCTCTACCAATAACAATTCTGATGGATTTGGTGGAATTGGACCACCAACAATTACATCTAAGCCCTCAACCTCTTGACAATGTTGTACGATAGCCCCAAACTCTAATTCTGCGTTCGACAAATAAGATGTCACACCAGGCAACGACTTAAGTCCTAAATATTCGTGTAAGCGAGGGTTACGAATATCCATACCCACCAATGCTACTTTCTTACCTAAAAGTGCGAATGTTGCAGCAAGGTTCAAGCTCACAAACGACTTACCTTCACCACTCACCGACGATGTCACAAGAATAACCTTATCATCTTGCTTATTGAGCATAAATTGTACGTTATTTCTCAACAATCGGAACAACTCAACAATAGATGACACCCTTCCTTCCTTGACCACCAACGACGAGCGATGACGATTACGACTGATTTCACCTAATATAGGAGCCGATACCATTGAGCCCAATTCTTCTTGCGATGCAAACTTAGTTGTAAACAACTTCTTGCCGTAGATATAGGCAATTGGTATCAATAGACCGAAAAGTATTGCAATAAACAGAATAGCCATCTTACCCAAAGAAATTGGCTTTGAATTAGCATAAGCCTTATCCACAACCTTACCCTTTGGAGTTCTCGCAGCAAGCACCAACGCATTTTCTTCTCTCTTTTGTAATAGGAAAGTATACAATTCGTTCTTTATACCTTGTTGGCGATATAATTCTCTAAATTCACGTTCTCTTGTTGGGATAGTACTCAACTGTCCTTGTGCCAAACCTTCTTGTTCGCGCAAATCATTCAATTTGATTGACAAACTTTCCAATGTCTTATCTACACTACTTTGAATATTTCCTCTTAAAGCATCTATTTGTTCTTCGAGAGCCCTCATCGCAATATTATCATTCTTGGCTGAATTACCCAACGCCATTTTTTGCAATATAAGTTCATTGTAAGCACCAATCAACTCATCTGCATTTGCAAATTCAGCATTGAAAGGTATCAAACTGCTATTATTTTCAGGATCGCTCAAGAAGTCTTTAATCATTTGAATGATTGATACTTGAGTTTCAATCTCCAGTTTAGATCTCTCACTTACATTTCGCTTTTGGAACAGAATTTGCGTTTCTGTAACCATATCAGTAAGATTATTCTTCTGCTTATAATCCTCAATATCCAATTCATTCTTCGATAGTTCTTCGTATATAAGCAACAAGCGTTCATCAATAAATTTACCTGTATTCACAGCCATTTCATCTTTCTCAGCTTGACAACGTTCGTTGTACAATTCAACCAATTTATTGATAACGTCCTTACCGCGTTGTATATCTTTCTCCTTGATACTCAGATAAATACCATTGCTTTTCTTCGACACCAAATCAGCAACAAGTTCCTTGTCGTAATCTTCTGCCTTTAAGTCATATCCGGTAACCGCTGCCGTAAGATTTAGCGATTCGCCCCTCTTATAATGTTCAGTTGTGTCCACCACATAAATACCATAATCGGTACTTACCGTAACAGGGAACGAAGATGCTTCCACCTTTGCCAATGTTTTAAATCTTCCCTTTTTAACTTTTACACATATTTTGTCACCATTTTCGTTTACATCCACATTAAATTTCAATGCATACGACAATGTATCGAACACCTCTTCCGGAGCTTTAATCTCTATTGGAGAATTGTTATATTTATCTTCACGTTTCAGGAAGTTATGCTTCACCACATAGCGACAATTGGTCTTCAATTCCTTCGCAATTAAAGTTCTCAAATCGTGTGATCTGAATACAAGCACCTCGTCATCCACCTTAGAACCACCGCCACCAAGCGACAACGATTTAACCAATTTTGCTCCTACGCCTGCTCCGTCCTCATCTTGCGAAACCAAGACTTTACTTGACACCAAGTATTCGGGTTTTACAACATAGATATATACACCAGCCAACAACAAGCACACAGCCAAAGAAGCGACAAAAAGCCACCAATAGCGTTTTAACATATCCACTATTGATGACAAATCCACAAATGTATCTTTCTTAAATTCTTTTTGTTCTGCCATAATACCCTAATATTATTTTATAAACATCGCAATTACCAATGATGCAATTACCGAACATGCACTCACCACTGTTGAAACGACACTGATTTTATATGAATTATTCTGATTATATTTTGAATTTTCTTGCTTAATCTTGTTAGGCTCTACATAAATCACATCATTCTGTTTTAAATAGAAATATGGAGACTCTAAAGTCTTTACATCATTAAGATTAAAACGATATATGTGTTTAGCACCATTTTCTTCACGAATCAGCATCACATTTTCACGTTTACCATATTCGGTCAAATCTTTTGCATCAGCAAGCGCATCAAATATTGAGTAGCGCTCCTTGCTCACGAGCTTTGTTCCAGGCTCTTTCACTTCTCCAAGTACATTTACCTTGAAACCAACAAAAGCAACTTCTACAAATGGGTCTTTAACATCCTTCGATATCTCAGCAAGAATTTCAGCACCGACTTCATCTGTTGTCTTTCCTGCCACTTGTATCTTTCCTAAAACCGGCATAGTTATATAGCCTTGTTTATCGACTACATAGGTCTGAATTGCAGGCGATGAAGTTGCTGTCACAGTTGATTGGCTTGCATAATTTGCCAACGGAAGGTTATAAGCTATAGTAGCCTCAGGGACTTGTGATGTTATCACAATTTTCAACTCATCATCCGGAACTATTTTAATACTATAGTCGTTCAACCCTATTCCCTTCGACACGTCCACCTCATCTACATTTTCAAAATAAGACAAGTTACCTTTGTTTGTCACACAAGAACTCACTACCAACGAAGCTATTGCAATCAGCCCAATTATATATTTCTTACGCATTTCGTTTATTTATTTATTTTATTATTTAATAATAACGTATTTCCTCTCTGTTTATTATACCTATCAAGAAAAACACTCGAAAATCAAGTTCTTCTTATTTTAGACATCAACATAGCTTTTATCTCTTCAGGCATAAAGAAGATAAATACTAGCGAAACAAATGCTACCATTATAATATCAATCACCATTGAAGTCGTTGCACAATACAATACAAAACCAACCAGTAGTAGCACCACCGGAATCATCGAGCGTTTATATAATCTGAGTTTGAAATATCGGCGCATATCATATATGCGATACACCAATAGCACCAAGTATGTTACAATGCTTGTTGTCACTACGCCCCATAGTCCAATATATCTTATCAACGTAAAATTCAGCACAAGATTTATCACAGCGGCAAGGATTATTGCCGGTAATGTTCGTTTTGTATCTTTTGCACATTGATAGCCCATATCCATAAATGCAACAAGAGCAAAAAGCACCACCGATACTGCCATTGGATAAAGATATTGAACACTTGTCGAGAACTCTTCACTCACAAGCCAACCATAACACATTCTCAATGAAAACACAAACACTATCGACACACACAATAATACATACAGATAGTTGTTGAACATATCCGAAAAAAACTTATCTCTATCGTCACTATCATATTGTCTTAAAGCCGTTTCCTGCCATGCTTGATAAAATATTGTAGCCAACACTTGCAACACCGACACAAGTCTGAATGCCACCGCATAAAGTCCATTTGCCGACAACCCCAAATAATGCTCTATAAACAACCGGTCGGTGCTTCCAATTATCCACCAAAACACCAATCCCGGAATCAATGGTAAGGTATACTTAAGAATTTCATTTCTTATCGTTCCATAGTCGGGTTTTGCGACCAAATATCTGCATATAATACGATCTTTTATTTCAATATACCCCAATGCCACCACTCGAGCCAATATGTTTGCAATAAAAACGCCTTCGATACCCATATCAAAGAACACTACAAACACCACACTGAATACACCAATACCCAAAGATGATATTATACCTGCACCGACGAAGCTTACCGTATTACCAAGTCCTCGTGTTATTTGCACAACAACTTCGTAGAACGACATCACAATCAACAACAATATAGCAAGCCATAGATATTGTACCGACACAAACATTTCGACACAACCGCCCACTATTATTGCAACTATCGATGACACGAACATCACCCTATAAGCAAATGTAACGACTATAGACCTGCGCTTATCATCATCGGCATCTACCAGAAACCGAAATGCGCCATCTCGCATTTGCAGTGTCATAAAGGGAATTGCAAAAAATATCAACGTGAGACAAATGTCGTAAAAGCCATAATCGGACGCATTCACATAGTATGTATACAATGGCACCATTAGGAAAGTAATCAACTTACTTCCCAGGTTTCCTATCGCATAAAGTCCGATTGCTTTTAAGAATCGTGTCGTTCTATTTTGTTGCAAATTTTCTTGACTCATTTATCTTTTCTGCACCTATTCTCGTGCATTTTTTCGCCAAATGCAATATTGTTAATAAAATCATTACTTTTCATTGCATTCTTTGCTCTATCTTTAGTAATTTTGTGCTGTATCAAAACTTATGGTATCAACCACATATTTTTACACAACACAAATGCAAAGATACAACATTTATGACTATTTCTTTTAACTTCGAGCCAATCATTTTAATTCTTTTAGGGATTTCTCTCTTTATAGCTCTTATTTTCATTTTATGGGAGTACCTAAATCTTCATTCATTGAAGAATTGTATCAAGAATAGCAAATCACTCAACAATAACAACCGAGAGGGTGTTTCGGTAATTATTTATGCCGACAACGATACCGAAAACTTGTCGCGCAATCTAAATAAATTTCTATCTCAAGAATATCCACTCTATGAAATAATCATTGTTAATGATGGTGCTAACGAAGCCACCAATAGCCTACTCGAAGATATGGTGGGGAAAACGCCTAATCTCCGAGTTACATATACGCCTAACGATGCCCGCAACCTTTCTCGCAAGAAATTGGCTGTAATGGTGGGTATTAAAGCGGCTCAATACGATATCATCATCACCACCAATGGAAATTGTGTTCCCGTATCTAATCGATGGATAGAATCTATTGCTCAACACTTCAACAATGGAGCCGATATTGTTATCGGTCACATTCAGCAGCAGTTATCATCTCGTTTTAATCAACATATTTACCACTACGACACCATTAAATACCTTTGTCACGCTCTACGCCACAAACCATATCGTGGCACAAGCGAGAATCTTGCTTATCGAAAAAGTTTATTCTTCAAAAACAAGGGATTTTCCCGTTCAATGCATCTTCACTTTGGCGATGATGATCTTTTTATCAACGAGATAGCTACTCGTCACAACACAAGCGTCGAAATTTCTCACGAAAGTTTGATACAAATTCTTCAACCTAATCCCGATCACGAATTTAGCATCACACACTTGCGACGCAAATTCACCGAAAGAATGATAAACTCAGCGGCATTCCCTCTTTTCGCAATCAAATCATTGTTGCCCCTTATAAGTAGCTCAACTCTAATTGCCGCAATAGCACTTTCCTACACCAACATTGTTGTATATGGCTTTGCGCTACTTCTTCTCATTCTTACCACTACGACACATCTACACATTTACCATAGAACCGGCAACCTCCTAAAAACAAGTCGAGCAAACGCATTAGTTCCATTCTATACGTTTGCCCAACCATTTTTCTCACTATACTATAGTATCAAGAGCCGCCAACACACTACTTATAATTATACTTGGCGACCACTTCACAAATAACATAAATCACACACCCTAAATATTCTTCGTTAATCTCTTATTGCAACATTTTTTTGTACAATTCATCATCGTTAATCACTCTCAGACCTTCCTTGAGCAAGTCATTGCGACGATTGTATATAATTGTGAACGCCTCTTGATCATACACATCACGAGCAATAAGCGACTTCAATATCAATTCTATTACAGCTTTACTTGTATTAAACTGTGATTCATCGTATTTTATATCTTCCTTCTCACCCATTGCAATTAGATCTTTCAACATTTCATCGGTTACCACAAATCCTTTATCAAAGGCTGCTACATCGGCATATTTCGACTTAATTTCATCACGATGAACATCGACATAACCTAATATATATTGAATAAACACACCTTTTGTATTCAGTTTGCCATAATACTCGCTATATTCAGTAGTATCGACAGGGACAAACACATCGGGTATGATACCGCCACCACCATAAATCACTCTACCCGTTTTCATCGTTTTAAATCTCAATGAATCAGCTACATGTATGCTATCGGCATGCATCAATTCACCATCTTTATAGCGATTATATACATCACGAGCGTAATCCTCTTTTGCACCGAGTTTATATGGTTTTTGGATACAGCGTCCCGAAGGAGTATAATAACGAGCTGTTGTAAGACGCATCATCGAACCATCTTCAAATCCGAATTGACGCTGTACAAGACCTTTCCCGAAAGTACGGCGACCAACAACCACCCCACGATCCCAATCTTGAATAGCACCTGCCACAATTTCACTCGCCGAAGCAGAGTTTTGATTAACAAGCACCACTATTTTTCCATCCTTGAATTTTCCTCTTCCATTAGCAGTAGCATCATATCGAGGAGAGCGATTTCCTTCGGTATACACTATTGTTTCACCTGCTTGCAAGAACCAATTGGCAATTTCAACCGCAGTATTAAGATAACCTCCGCCATTATCACTAAGGTCGAGTATCAACTGTTTCATTCCCTGCTTTTTCAATTTTTCAAAAGCTTCGGCAAACTCATCGGCTGTAGCTTCAGCAAATCGGCTTATGCGAACATAACCTGTTTTAGAATCCACCATATACGATGCATCTACACTATAAATAGGAATTTCATCGCGTGTAATACCAAACATAATCACATCGGCAACCCCGGGACGTTTCACTCCCACTCTCACAAGCGTTCCCTTTTTACCCATTAATCGCTTGCGTATATCATTGGTTTTCATCTTTACGCCGGCAACTGTGGTATCATTCACACTCACAATGCGGTCGCCGGGGCGAAGTCCAACCCTCTCAGATGGACCACCCGATATAAGCGAAATCACATATAATGTATCTTCTTTCATATTGAAAGAAATACCAATCCCACTGAATTTACCTTGTAATGGTTGCTGTAGCTCTTGAGTCTCTTCGGCAGTAGTATAACTGGAATGAGGATCGAGTTTGTCGAGCATTCCGCGAATGGCATCTTCCACCAATTTATCATCACTCACACTATCAACATAAAATTCACTAATGGCAAACTCGGCATTCATCAATTTCTTCATATTTGCTGTTCTTGAGTTCTTCGCCTGTATTTCAACAACCATACTCAACGCAACAATCGCCATTAATACAATTCTTACTATTTTCATTTTTATATAAGTTGATTTTATTTAAATACCACTTGGGGTTTACTTTATGTTTGGCAACAACGACTTATCAGCATTCTTAGGCAAATAAGCAGTTACATCATACCCATGTATTAGATGCGCTCTCACCATAGTAGAGCTAACAAATGCCACTTCAGGATAAGAACATAACAACACTGTTTCAAGATTGCCTGTAGCACGATAGATATCGCCTAAATTCTTTTCATACTCAAAGTCTTGAACAGTACGCACACCTCTCACCACACAAGTAGCGCCTTCAGTACGTGCCACATCAAGCATCAATCCTTCGAAAGCAACCACTCTCACACGCGGATTATCCGAATAAATACTTTTTATAAAGTTCAGCCTATTATCCAAAGTCATAAACGAATGTTTCTCCGCATTGTTCACCACCGCCACCACGACTTCATCAAATAGGGACAATGCACGTTCTACTATCGACTCGTGACCTATAGTAAATGGATCGAATGTTCCGGGGAACATAGCCACACTTTTTCTCGACTTACAATTCTGAATCATCTTCTACTACAAGGTTATCAATAATAAAATTCTGACGTTCCATAGTATTCTTACCCATATAGAACTCAAGCATCTCTTTCACCGAATCTTCTTTGCGCAACGTAACTCTATCAAGACGCATATCCGGACCTATAAAACCCTTGAACTCATCGGGCGAAATTTCACCAAGACCTTTAAATCGAGTTATCTCGGCATTCTCTCCAAGTTTTTCGATAGCGGCAAGGCGTTCTTCTTCGGTATAACAATAATAAGTTTCCGGACCTGCCTGAGATGCTACACCACTCTTACGCGACTTGCGTTTTGCCTCCTTCTTGTTGCGCACACGAAATAGAGGGGTTTGAAGTATATACACGTGCCCTGTCTTAACCAATTCGGGGAAGAACTGAAGCAAGAATGTAAGCATAAGCAAACGAATGTGCATACCATCAACGTCGGCATCGGTGGCAATGATTACCTTATTGTAGCGCAATCCATCGATACCGCCTTCGATATTCAATGCAGCTTGCAGCAGATTGAATTCTTCGTTTTCATACACCACTTTCTGTTTCTTTCCGTATGAATTTAAAGGCTTTCCTCGCAATGAGAACACTGCTTGAGTTTCTACATCACGAATTTTCGTAATAGAGCCACTTGCCGAATCACCCTCAGTAATAAAAATCATACTTTCAGCACGTTTATCACCCTTATTATCATTGAAATGCACTCTACAATCACGAAGTTTGCGATTATGCAAGGCAACTTTCTTGGCACGTTCACGAGCAATTTTTGTTACGCCCGCCATCGCCTTTCGTTCCTTTTCACTCTCAGTGATTTTTCGAAGCATAACTTCGGCTACATGAGGTTCTTTATGCAAGAAGTTATCAAGTTCCTTCTTCATAAAGTCATTTATAAACTTATAAATCGTAGGACCATCTTTATACATCACAGTACTACCCAGACGAATCTTTGTCTGCGACTCAAAGATTGGTTCCACAACCTTAATACTTACCGCTGCCACGATACCGTTACGAATATCGGCATACTCAAAACCTTTATTATAGAATTCCTTGATGGTACGACTTAATGCCTCACGGAATGCGCTCTGATGCGTTCCCCCTTGTGTGGTGTGTTGACCATTAACAAACGAATAGAACTCTTCGCCATACTGAGCAGCATGAGTTATCACTACTTCAATATCCTTATCCTTAAAATGTATAAGAGGATAAAGAGGATCATTAGTCATATACTCATTCACAAGGTCGCTAAGACCATTACGCGAATGATATTTCTTTCCATTATAAATGATAGTAAGACCCGTGTTCAAGAATGTGTAATTTTTAATCATTCTTTCCACGAAGTCATCATTATAGTTATAATTTACAAATATAGTATTATCAGGCTTGAACTGTATAAGCGTACCATTGGGCGCACCCGATTCAGCAGGAATTATACCGCTCTCGCTAACAAGTTTGCCACATTCAAATGATGCATACGAAGTCATTCCATCACGAACACTCTGTACATAGCAGCACTCCGACAACGCATTCGTGGCTTTCAAGCCCACACCATTCAGTCCCACCGAACTTTTATAATTCTGTGTATCAAACTTACCACTTGTATTCATCAACGTAGCAGCCTTACTCACATAATCAAGAGGGATTCCTCGACCATGGTCACGAATGGAAACCACACCTTCGCTCACCTCAACTTCTATCACAGAGCCATATCCCGCGGCATGTTCATCGATAGCATTGTCCATTATTTCTTTGAACAACACATATATACCATCATCACTCTGTGAGCCATCTCCAAGTTTTCCAATATACATACCCGGACGACGACGTATATGTTCGAGTGCTTCAAGTGTTACAAGTTTGTCGTAATTTCCACCGGCTACATTCAACTCGGCATCTTTTATTTCGTTTTCCTCTGCCATATCAGTTTTATAGTCTACTTCTTACTATATTTCTATTCGGTATCTCATTAATCTCACAAAGTTACAAAAAAAATTCCCTTTTAACTTCAAAATAATACTTTACCCTTGTTTTTTCTCACAAAAAATTCAAAATATTGATTACTTTTGCATTACGATATATGAACAGCACTCTTTGTAGCATAATCATTCCTTATTATAATGTTCCTGAAGAACTTGTAAATAAATGCCTCTCCAGTATCATCAATCAAAATTGGGGAGAGACTCTTTATGAAGTGATTTTCATTAATGATGGTTCTATTATACCTATTTCAGAAACGACAAAGCAACTTTTTGCTAAGATTAGCCACTTTACATTAATTGAACAAAAAAACCAAGGTCTAAGCTCAGCCAGAAACGTTGGAATTCGAGTTTCGAAGGGTAAATATATTTTTTTTATGGATCCCGATGATTATTGGTTCGATTTCTCGGTTGACCAACTATTTCCGTTTCTTAACTACAAGAAATACGACATCGTTAAATACCTCTCACAGCACATCTTCAACCCCACATCGCACACCCATACCCCTAAAGTATCGACAAAGGTTATGTCGTTCAATTCCGGTTGCGAGTACTTAGCAGAAAACAACATTATTAAGGGTGCTTGTACTTACTGCTTTCGCCGTGATTTCTTAATACAAGCCAATATCTATATGCCTAATGGTATTATTCACGAAGACGAATATTTCCTTACTCAAGCATTCTTCTTTGCTAAAGAAATTGTTCTTACCAATATTCCATTGTATGCCTATATCAAGCGTGATGGGTCTATCACGTCAATCAAGACACCTCAACAATGGCACAAGAGTTTAAACGATTTTTTTCAAACGCTGAAACTTACAGCAGATTACAAAGATCTACCACAAAACACAATCACACACGAACAAGCATTGAACAATCGAATGTCTTATCTAATTTGTGATTACATCTTCAACATTTTCAATAGTACACTAAGTAAATGCGATAAACAGAAACACTTACTCTGCCTTCAAGAAATTGGATATTATCCTCTTCCAACGCTAAGCAACAACTTAAAATACAACCTGCTTAAATTATTCTCACTATCTTACAGCACAATGCTTGTGTGGGCTAAAACGATTTCTTTCATCAATAAGTTAAGACCACAAAATCAGAATTATTAGCCTCTCACTTAACCATCATTTTCAACAATCGGTCTATTCCACGACCGCCCATGCTTACATATCTATACACTATAGGAGCAAGACAACGCAACATCTTGTAGTCCTTTATATCATCGTAGGACCCATTGTAATAGCGACGAGCTTCATCCTTTTTCCCTTCTTTCAAATACAATCCGGCAAGGACAAATCGCCGCATTTTCAGCAATTTTACTATTCGTTCTTTATCTTTATAGTCGGAATGTTCCACAGCCGAAACAGCCATAGTAATTGCATTTTCTCTACGTTGAGGATTTTGCGAATACCTTGCTCCTGTTATCGACTTATTATGCACACGTACGTGTACATACACTCCGTCATCGACCGCTACCACACGAGGATTCTGCAACAACACCCTCACGCCAAGTTCCCAGTCATTCCAACATTGCACAGCCTCATTCCAACCACCAGCACGCTCAAACAGCTCTCGGCGCATTATATATCGCTGTGTCGATAGATTAGAATGGAAAATATGATTCTCAAAGAAATTTGAACGGGCAAAATTCACTCTACTCACCTTGCCATTCTCATTAAAATCAGCATCAGTGGTTACCACATCAACATCACCTCCACATTCAGCTATTTTTTCGACATATTTTGCCACCAAACATTCGTCCATAGTGTCATCACTATCGAAAAACATCAGCCACTCACTTTTTACCAATCGAGCACCCGCATTTCTGGCAGCACATACCCCCGATTTCTTTTCCTCAATAACATCTACCTTAAAATCGGTCGTCTCTTTTTTTTCTTTGAAGTCTTGCAACACAGAATATGTATTATCGGTTGAATTATTGTCAACCAATATAATGTGAAGTGGTCGATGAGTCTGACGACTCACCGATTCGAGCGTTTCTTTTACCATTTCCGCTCGGTTATATACCGGTATTACAATCGAAACGAGCATCTTATTGCAAAGGTAGTGTTTTTATACTATTTCTTGAAAAACTTACGCATCTTTACCACAAAAGAGCAGTATCGATGTCCCAAAAGCGAGCACAACACTGCTTTCAGTGGCATTTTAGATTTCACTGCACGACCTAATTTTATATGTCGTTGTGGTATATTTTCATTCACTCCGAGTCCCCTCAACACTATCTGCGCATTACATAGTCGTAAATATACATCATCAAGAACCTCCTCACCTGCAAACCCCTCCTCTAACAGCCAATTATATAATTTAATATATGCTTGTTGATAATCACTCGCACTTCGAGGATTTATACTTCGAGATATCGTACCTTCCCTGCTACAATAACAATATATTCCCTTATCAGAAAGCATAATAGTTTTAACCGACGACAATAAATATGGTATCGTATAAAGGTCTTCCATTAATTTACCTTTGGGAAAAGACCTTCCTTGCCACACACTTCTACGATATATCTTATTCCAAGCATAACAGTGACAATACCCTTGACGTTCTACCCATTTTACGAATGTTACCTTTTCATTATTACCGGGTTTTAATATATGAGCATTTCTTGAGCCATAATCAATATTTACAGGAAACTCTATGACATCTACCTCGGGGTTGGACTCAAGCATTTCCAAATTTAATTGATACGATTTGGGAGCAACAAAATCATCTGAATCAACAAAAGTAACATACTCTCCTTTTGCTTCTACAAGACCTCTATTACGAGCCTCACTTAAACCTCCATTTTCAACACAATGAATCACCTTAATTCGGGCATCCTTCTCCGCCCACTCATCGCACAACAGCCCACTATTATCCAATGAGCAGTCGTTTACAAGTATTATTTCATAATTACTTAAGCCTTGATTAAGCAAACTCTTGACACAGGTATCGAGATAATCCTCTACATTATACACAGGTACAATTACACTAAGTTTTATCATCTTTCACCTCCTCTGCTATTCCAGAATTCAACATATCTTGCAGCAACCTTTATGTGATCGTGATGTCGTTCGATATATGTTACACTTTCTTGTTGGCGACGAGTCACATCATCTGGATTAAGAACCAATGACTCAAGTTTGGCATACACATCATTTACATCGGGTAGCACATTCACTATCGGGCGTAATTCTGTTTCTCCAAGTATTTCATAGTTTTCTTCTTCTCCACCACCCACAACGACAAGTCCTTTTGCCATTGCCATAAGCGGATTCATTGAAGGTGTATAAGAGTATAGCTGATCAATAAGCACATCACTTGTATTCATCAATTCACAATACTCTTTATATGGCACCGATTCCACCCTTAGCACCTCCACTTTATCAGGATAAGACTCTTTTAATTTCAGCAAACAAGGATACATCACATCGGTTCCTTTATATTCTTCCCTACCTTTTTGAACTCCTATAAAAATTCTTAATTTATCACTTTCAGGGTGTGCAACTCGTGGAGTTATTTCACTCATATCAATGGGGAAAGGGATAAATTGAGTCTTTTCAGGAAAAACTCGTTGATAACATACATCATTTTCATATAATCCCGATATTATGCCATCACAGTCCTTTGCGATATATTCATTCAACTCTCGTTTAGCGCCTTGCATAAAATCTGCTATAAACCTATCATTCATAGCACATTGTCGCATCTTATCACCTATATTAAAATCACCATAACGAAACGCCTTTTCAAGACCGGTTTTCACCCAATAATAATCCATACCACAAGCCGACATAAACACCTTCTTATTGTGCTTTCTAAGGTAATTATATATGGGATATATTTTATCGGGAGTAAGTTCAACAAATATGGGATTGATTAGTTGTACTACATCATATCCTCGCATTTTGGGCAACGCCTTCACCAAGCGCCACAAGAACGATAACGTGTCCTTCTTACCCAACGAATCACGTCGCAAATCAATATCTCTAGGATAATTTTTCCAAAAATCCCCATTCGATGCTACGATTACTTTATGACCTAATGCTCTAAGCCCTTTTGCAAGTGTCCAATGCACATTGCTATACTCGCCCACTAATAAAATCTTCATAACAGCTACAAAAATACTAAAAAAGAGTTTACACTCCTCGTTTTTTCACTAATCTTTTGTAATTTCGCAGTTGGTAACATCCTATTTGAAGATGAAGATATTATTTTTAGGCGATGTAAGTAACTTCCATAATACTTTGGCGCACGCATTGAGAGGTGCCGGACACGAATGCATAGTGGCATCTACCGGGTGCTCTTGGCAACGCATCGACTGCGATATCAACATCACTCGTCAAGAAGGACTATTTGGCTCTGTAAAATTTGCCACAAAGCTACCATTCTTACTTGCTAAAATGCGTGGATTCGACATCGTTCACTTCATCAGTCCTCACTTTTTAACACTCAAACCGGACAAGCTCTTACAAGTACTTACTTACCTAAAACAAAACAACCGCTATTTGTTCTATTCGGCATGCTGCACCGATTATAGCTATCTCACCACTTGCCACGACGGCAACACATTCCGTTATTCCGACTTTCTTATAGGCAATGAACCCTCGCCCTATGTTAAATCGCACGAATGGGCTATACACAACCATTGGAACAATCCCGAAGTAGTGGATTACCACCACCATTTCATCAATAATATGGACGGAATCGTTGCTTGCCTATACGAATATTACGTATCTTACAAAAACATTGATAAACCTCTCACCTATGCAGGTATTCCTATCAATACCGATGCATTACCCCCTCGATACATCGAGAATGAACCTAACAAGGTACGTTTCTTCATAGGTATTCAACGACAAAAGACAATACTGAAAGGAGCTGATCGTCTACTCGAAGCAGCCCAACGAATCACTGCTCGCTACCCTCAGTTATGCGAACTTGCAATAGCCGAAAATGTCCCATACAAGGAGTATCTCCAACTGATGAGTTCTTCACACGTTGTCCTCGACCAATTATATTCCTACACACCTGCCACCAATGCCCTTGTGACTATGGCACAAGGTATGATCGCAGTGTCGGGAGCCGAACCCGAATACTACGATTTCATAGGTGAAGCCGAGAATCGTCCCATCATTAATGTTTCACCACTTATTGAAGACGATATCTACAACAAACTTGAATGGCTTGTACTAAACAAGAGCCAACTCCCGGCTCTGTCACGTGCAAGTCGCGATTTCGTGGTAAAGCACAACGATAGTAACATAGTAGCTAAAAAGCATATTGATTTCTGGAATAAAATTATAGCGAAATGACACTTGAATTATTAGTTTGCACCATCGACAATGGTATACATAACATTAAGAACCTTATTCTCGCTCCTATCGAAGGTGTGAGCTACCTCATTTCGTGGCAACACTCCGAACATTTCACTCCCTATGAGATTCCAAACGAATTAAAACGTAACGACATAAAAATAATCACTCTACAAGGACGTGGGCTGAGCCGAAACCGTAACAACGCACTCAGAAATGCGTCGGGCGACATCTGTCTAATTGCCGACGACGATTGCACCTATCGACCTGAATATTTCAACGATATTTTACACACATTCCAAGACAACCCGGCAATCGATGTTGCCACTTTCAAAATAAAACATTGTTCTGAGGGCAAAACTTATTCATCGCACTCTTTCAACTTGAAGAAATTCGATAAAGGATATTACGTTTCATCTATTGAAATAGCATTTCGTCGTAATTCGGTTCAAGGCAAGTTTTGGTTCAACGAACTTTTCGGACTTGGTGCACCTGTACTTCAATCAGGCGAAGACAATATATTTATTCTCGACGCAGTGAAATCAGGACTGAATTGTCGTTTTTTCCCAATTATCATTGTAGAACACAATCACCCCACAACAGCCTCAACGAGAACAAGTAATCCGGGGGTAATTATGGCAGAAGGAGCATATATCAGTATTGCATATCCTATCACCGCCACTATAAGACTCATTTTAAAAGCACATCGACTCAACAAAGCCAATCGACTCGGTTTCTTCCTCAATCTCCGTCACCTAATTGCCGGAATCTCCTATTATCACAAACAAAAAAAATGAGAAGCTATCACTTCTCATTTTAGACGTTTTCTTTAAGCCTTTCGATTTATCACATATACTTTGCAATAATTTTTGAAAGCTGTCCAATATCAACCACACGCTCTACAATTTCCCCCTTTCGGTTTATAATAAAAATCTCAGGGAAACTATACACATTGTACATAGTCAGATTCTTGGATTGGATTCCGTCAGAATCAAGCACTGTAATCCATGGTAAGTTCTTTGCTGCCTGACGCCATTGGAACTCATCATAATCGTATGCAATCTGATAGATTTCAAGCCCCCTTTTGTTATATTTTTTGTATTCATCAGATAGCACCTTATTAAATGCAGGCGACAATTCATCACCATACACAGTGAAATTCAACAAAACCACCTTACCTTGCGACGCTATTTCACTCAACTGCTGAACCTTTCCATTTTCATCTTGCAGAGAAATATCCAATAATGGTATTTCAGTAGCCACCACCGACACTACCGAATCACTTTTCACAGGATTCACTCGACGGCGGTTACTCACAGCCAAGTTTACAAGGTATTCTGTACGAGGATCCGATGGCTTGAACACGTTGTAAGCATTTGCCACTGCACTAATCATCTTTAAGTCATCTTTATCTTGAGGATTATATAGTGGAGTATCTCCAATATACTTATTTATAATATAATAAGCAACAATGCTACTTGGATTAGCAAGAATCACATTTGCAAGTTCAGCTTTCCATGCCTTTAATTCATCTACACTCGCACTATGCATTTGCATAGCACGCCTATCTACATTCATCATATCCTCTGCCAACGCAGTACCGGTAATAGTATAATCAGTGGCAAATTTTGCCATATTGCTTGTTATCACCACATTATCTACACTATCGATAGGGAAATAAATCGACTTATTATTGTAACGCAAGCGATAAACATCGGCATATTGTGGTGCCGGTTGAGTCATTGAAAATTCTCCATTCTTATTACACTTCACAGAGTCTACGATAAGCCACCAACCATTATCAGCCACTTCCACCACCATTTTGGTAGTATCGTTTGCTCCTTCTATTTTACCACTCACCTTAAACACTCCGTTGTCACATGCAGCCATAACCACCGCAACAAGAGCCAAAATATAGACATTATACTTTTTCATAATCCTTATATTAAATTTCAGCCGTCAAAGATACAAATTTATCTGCTTAATAGAAAGTATTACACATAAACAAATACACAACACAACAAAATCACCCCTCAGCTAATGTATACCTCTTAGATTTACATCTACCCTTATTCTTTTTATCGCATATTATTACGTAGTAATCCAAATCATATATTAAAAAAAGGCTTGCAACCATTACCGGTTACAAGCCTTAAGTTACAAATAAGAATATGTTATCGTTTCAATATTTTCTCACCTTTTTTTACATATATCCCACTATTTACAGGATATTTTGCATATCTACCTTGTAAATCATAGTAATTTTCATTTGAAGAATTATTTAATATTTCATCAATAGAAGTAGTAGATAGGTCAAGTGGAATCATATTAGTACCATAGTTACCTTGTAGATAACATCTAAAAGTAGGAATTGTAACAGAAGTTTCACTATTTACAGCATAAAAACCTAATACACCTTCTACATTTTTTAAAACATATCCATTTGTGATAGTTCTATTACTATATACTCCAACATAATTGCCATCAAAGTATGTGTCCTCAGTGTGAGTTGGTATACCCGTAAATGTATAATTACCAGGATTCCCCAAAACCACTACAGGAATATTCGCAGGAATTGTTGATTGTGTTTCAAGTACAACATATTCATTTGTAATTGAAACACAACGACAAATCTCCATTCCATTAGGTACTTGTGCCTCAAAAGGTAGTATTAACGTACCTATACCACTTTCATCAAGCGAATAGTTAATTACATTAGAATCTACCCCACCAGTTATAGTAAGTTTTGCTGTCACATCACTATTCGGAACAGATGCAGTAGCATTCTCTTTCATTACAAATTTACATTCTACGATTTCAATGTTATAATCTCCATTTGCAATTGAAGGATCTGCAACAAGTCCTATTGTGAAAATTTCATCAATAAGATTGCCATCTACATCATCAGGATAAAAATCATGGTTACTTGATGAAGTTGCAATAATTTTAATTGTTTTACCATCTTCAAGCATATTGCAACTGATAGAGTGAGTTGATGTTGCTCTATCTGTAAGTTGAATATCATTTACATATTCCCTACCTTGCTTCACCTTAGCCACAGTTACACCATTAGGAACAATAAGGCTTAAGCTAAAAGCAGTGTAGTCAACTATATCATTTTCTGATATTACTAATTTAGTAACCGTACTCCCGTCGGCAGTGATAGTAGCATCATCTACCCATACTTTCAATGTTTCTGTTTGCGCTTGAGTATGCAACATAACCATTGCACTCAACAAGCTGAAAATTACTTTCTTCATCATTTATTCTATTAGTATTAATTTTCGTTGTCGTTTCACACTATAAAGATTTAAATTTGAATTTAAGAATAAGTTTTGTATACCTACTACATCTTGTGAATCAATCACTCCATCTTTCACAACATCGGTAGCCGAGAAATTAATCTTTGGTTCTTCTCCAAGATATTTGCTAATGGCAAGTACTACGTCTACAGCATCAATAATACCATCACTATTTGCATCACCTATAGTAAAACCTATATAATTAAATTCTCTAATCAATTCTTTCTGTTCAACATTACCAGCCGAATCGGTTGCTACTACACAGAATCCATAATTGATTCCATTATAAACCTTATATTCACAAGAATCAACCTCAATATTCTCCTTAGCCAAGGACCAAGCAGAATCGTCACCGGGCTGAACATATAGAGAATATTTCCACACGCCGGAGCGATTATCTTCTCCACTGAATCGTAGTGTTACAACACTATCATTCACACATTCAATAGTATCAATTCTGCTCACAGGATTAACATAATCAGTAGTGTTAATCCAATAAGGAGTCATAATTTTTGCTTCGGAATCAAATACTATACCGGCACGACTCTTGATGTCGGTTCCATCACTCAATCCATTTTTTAGAGTAATATCGTATGAAACCCTTCCTACTCCATCACCATTAGAGTTAACAGGAAGTACACCTTGCATTGCATCAATTGTTGGTTCCATAGTCATTGGATCAAGTGATGATATAATCCATTGTACAACACCAGTAGATTCATTATATTTCAATTCAACTTGTGCTATTACATCAATACGTGGACGTAAATCTAAGGTTTTAACAAATTCTTTTTCACCATTCAGATTAAGCTCAGCATCTCCTATAATAACCTTAGTTGCAGCAAACGAGCTCAAATTATGATAACGACTATCTATAGTATCAGTAACAATTATTGTATGAGCTGAAGCTGTAGCTATTTCTGGGTCATTTTCAAATTCAATATCGTAATATACGTTACTTACATCATTATTAATATAGTGACTTCCTGATTCTGATTTATAGCCGTACATCTCATTTGGATCGCCTGGCGCTAATGTTTCTATAGGATTAGGGCGTGGTCTTGGTGTTGCATTTTCGGCCATTTGAAATAAAAGACCAGCATAATCATTTAGATGATGATTATTTGGCAAACAATTTTCTGCAATACTTGATGGAGAAACAGGTGTACCTCTATATTGCATTCTATAATCTTCAAAATTATCACCCATAACACCGGCACCCATAGATTGATACATATTTTCTCTTGCATGCGTACCAGTTATAACAATACCTCCTAATGCTGCACCTATACCTACAGCTACTCTAACATTAGAAACTCCAAGTCCACCCATTTGTCTTGCTGTTGTTAAATTACTTTGAACTTTTAGAGCATCGCTATATTCTTTAGGTGCTATTGTTTTAATAGAATATAATTGTTCTTGTTGCTCTTCACTCCAAGGTGTTCCGGCCCAAGCATACAAATTAAATATTGTATGTCCTTTGGCTCTTGCTCCAAGAGTTAAGATATATTCCTCATTTGGACCTATATATGGAATTACTAAAGGCATAAACAATCCTTTTAATCCCAACCCAACAAGATTATCAACAATCACATACGGTGGTGCCAATGGATTAATCGTATCATTTGGGAATGCTAATGAAAAGTCAATGAAATCTACCCCATCAAATGCATCTACATTATCGTAAGCTATATTTAAAGGTATACCCCAATATCCAACGTTTCCGGTATTCTTAAGTTTTACTGTTATTGGGTACGGATCAGCCAATATACGCTCTGTTTCAACTGTTACTTCTATATCCCCTTTTATAGCTTCTTCTATTTTGAATCCATTAGGAATTACTATAACACTATCCTTAGCATTATCATAAAAATCTAAAATAATATTGTAATCACCTAATTTTGCTTCATTTTTATAAAAATCAAAATGAGCCTTTGCTATCACATTATTGCAATAAACTAAGGAATCCGCATTTATAGAAACTTCTTCATTTTCTAATCTCACCGACTTCAAATAATCAAACCCATTTCCTTTAAACCAAAGGTCAACAAGACCTATATTGGCTGATTTATTTGGAGAATACTCTAATACAGCATATTTATCAATCAATTGGAAATTAAGATTGATATCATTGCCATATTTTGCAGTCATATCATGGATTGCCACATAGAATGTACCTGTTTCATATAAATGTGTTCCTGAGGCTTTTACTGCTTCTGCCCCACTTGCACTATATACAGGTTTGCCCGTTGGTGAGAATACATCAAAAGTGCAAGTTCTATCTGTGTATAACACTAAGCTATCACCTTCTTCGGCTTCAAACTTATACCATTTAATTTCATTATCAGCAGGGCGATTAATGCGAGTAGCTACGCCTGATTGCAACACAGGCATTTCATCTTGATTCAATTCTTGACGTACACTTTCATCTACATATTGCTTTGACACATCTATTATGCGACCTGCTTTATCATAAAATCGGAAATTGATATCATTTTTTGCATAAAGCACAGGCTTTTCGTCCTCTACTCTAATATCGAAACATGAAGAACGAATCGGATACGATTCAACCGGTAATAACGAAATGATTTGCAATGGTGTTTTTGGAACATCAAGTGTATTGATATGTTTTATGGAGTAATTTCCATTCACCCAATACTCCCACCTTGAGATTCCATTTCCACCCAATGGTGTCTTATAGAAAAATGACGACTTAGAACTTGTAATCATACCATCTTCTCCTATAAGCATATATGTCAATCTATGCAAACCATCAGAGATATTTGCTACATCTAAATCAAAATGATATAATCCATTTGAATAGGTTCCTGCTTGAATATATTTATTTTCAGCACCATCATTATCAGCACCATCTATTGTATAATAGCATTTAAGTGTAGTCAACTCATTTTGAGTTGGAACTCTTAAAAAGAATCCATTAGCAGTAGAGCTCATTGCACCCGATGGCGTAACAAGAAATATTTGCACTCTATGTAGCCCTTGTGACAAACTTTCCACATCAAAAGTCCAGTTTAAAATACCACCACTTGACGACACTCTTTCTTGTTTATATGCTTTATCGTCGATATAACAAAAACAAGTCATATAATCAACTCCAACGGTTTGAGGTATCTTTATAAAATAACGTGTTTCTACATTAGACAAAGCACCTTTACTTTTTACCACACTTTGAATAGTGTGAAAACCATCTTTAAGATGTGACACATCGATCGAAGTAGTACCTATTTCATTGATTTCTTTAGCTGTTGTGAAATCACCATCAAACCAATATTTCACAGAATAATCACTCGTATACTTCTTATAAAAATATTTTGATATGGGAGAACTCCACATGCCCACGCTATCTTGCACTTGTATATTAAACGAATGCAAGGCATCATCAAGTTCGCTTACGTCGACATCAATATTCCACACATTCGATTGTGATGTGCCTAATACACACTTTCGGTCATTGACGTCAAACCAGTAGCGATAATTATATTTATCTTGTCCTAATACTGAAAGAGACAGTAATAAGAACAAATACGAAAATAAGGCTTTTCGCATAAAAAATATGGTTTAAGATTATTCAACTGCGTTTATTTGAATATCCACGCTTAGTTTGCCATCAATAGTAGATTTTGATGCAACATTACACTTTGTGATTTGTGGATTAGTCGGCGTGATATCAAATGGCATAGAACCACCATAAATACCTACTTGTGTGCCATCGGTTCCTAAATATTTTGTTTTAGCTTCATCGGTTAATTCAAACATTTCATCATCAAGATACAGAAATTCTTCCTCGGTCTTATATGTTTTAAATAAGTCTGTTAGAGGTATATCCCCTTTGTTTGTTGAGTTTGTAATATTTACAAATAAATATGACTCTTTATTACTTACACAGTTATACGCTGTACAAGATGAATTAATATTATCACTTCCATATCGACCCATTAATATGCAATTCTTAAAAGAACTATTATATATCGTTTCTTCAAACGTGTCAGAATACTTGTAAATCACGCAATTTACAAATTCAAAAGGTCCTGACTGTGTACAGGGGTCCTCTATAATACAATTAATCATAGAAACTGAAGATCTAGAATCATTAAGATTTATAATATCCGAAATTCTACAATGTAAAAAAGTTGCATTTTTCAAATATGAAGATAGCGAGCTATGGGAAATAAATTTAAACCTACACTTAATAAACATTGCATTTTCCAATGCATCAGAATATCTAATAGTATGGTTACTATATAAGCCTTCTAATGTGAGTCGATTTAATGTATCGGAAACATTAATCCTAAAATCACCACTTAGTACAGTTGGTTCATTGTGATAAACTGTATCTAAAGCCATACTTGCACCACGAAGAGTTATGGCTTTTGTTATATCAACAGCATTAAATCTTCCCGATGACAAAGTGATGACATCACCGCCCACTGCTGCTTCGTGAGCTTCTTTAAGAGCTGAAGCTCCATAGAATACTTTCACATCGTTTTCATGGCTTAGGGTTGCAATTAACGAACTTTGTGCATTTACTTTAAAGCCAATCAGGCTCATTAGCACTACAAGTAAAAAAGTCTTTTTCATTTTTAAAAATAGTTTTAGTGCCTATAGCTGTCCCCCGATTCGGCTGATTTGTATAAAAAAAGAAAGGCATGGGATGCTGTTCTTGCTTATCCCACAACCTACAGGCCTTCGCATTGCCCCAACAGTAAAGGATAAGCAACGCAGTTAGCCCACGCCCGCACGGATATATATACACATATACAATCCTACTCTCACACCACAATGTGAAATAGTAAGACTGAGCATCAATGTGAATAGATACACACGTACACACGCAGACGTTCCTTGTTGCCGTTGTCCTCTTACTGTTGTCGAAGTTGCGAAGTTCGTAGGTTGTAAAGACAAACGTTAAGAAAACGTCTTTCTAATAAAAAATATAGTCCCGCCCCTCTGGGCTAACTATTGTACTGCAAAAATAGACATTATTTATCACAACTCAAAAGAATTACGCATAAACAAATACACAACACAACAAAATCACCCCTCAGCTAATGTATACCTCTTAGATTTACATCTACTCTTATTCTTTTTATCGCATATTATTACGTAGTAATCCAAATTTTCAACTAAATTTGTACCACTATCAAGAATTACTAAATTTCATATCCAAAATAAAACAACTTACTTTATTATGAAAAAACTATTATCTCTATTGTGTTTACTGACATATTTATCAAACATTAATGCCGAGAGTTTTAGTGCAGGAAACGAAAGTTACACTTACTCTATTGTAAACACAAGTGAACCAAGTGCAGGTGTGAAGCACACTCGTATGCGTTTCACTTCGCCAAGTACATTCAACGTGAGTATAACCGAAGTGGATTTGACTAATCCCGACGTGAGTGTAGAAGTTTTCACCGGACAAGATGTGATGTTCAAGACTGAAAGCTTGACAAACCTTTATACTCGCAAGAGAAATGCTGGTCGTAATATTATCGCAGCTCAAAATGGTCACTTCTGGTCAATGTCGAGCCAAACAGGTACTTCGGCTGGTGTACATGCCACTAACACATTACTTGGTGGTGCTATGGTGAATGGTAAGCTTATTACCGAAACCAACTACACTAACGACCAATGGAATGGCGGTCCTTCTCGCCATGGTATCCTTGGTATTACTGCCGATGGGAAGGCTTATATCGATAATTATCAAACTGTGGTAAAGGCAATGTGTCCTGCTAAATGGGGTACTGACGAAAATTCAAATTCATTGCTTATTACCGAAGTCAATAAATACTGCATAGCAAGCGATTTCATGGCTCTGTTCACTCCTGAATATCCAAGCACAAGAGCTATCAAGGTGCTTGACAATTCGGCCGGCCAACCAGGTAGTGAAGTAACCGGTACTGCAACTGTGGTTTACTTGAAGATGGATGCGGGCCAAACTATGGCAAACAACACTTGGGTTACTGCCAAGGTGGGCCAAATCACCACTAATTCTTCTACAGTAACTCGTGGCGACTATGATTTCGTGCTTGTTGCAGCTCCTGGTGTGAGCAAGAATGTGCTTGCATCGGTAGCAGTGGGCGATCAAATGAAATTCAAATACTACTGGCAACATGTGAACGATGCAAATAACATTCCTACATTTTCTAATGTGATGGCTGGTAATGCTATCGTTATGAAAGACGGTGCCATAACCACTCGCGCAACAGATGAAGCATACAACACATCGGCTTATGCTCGTTCGCTTTATGGTGTGAGTGCCGACAATAAGAAACTTATTATGGCGGTAGTGGATAAGGGTTCAAATAATCTGGAAGGAACATCAAATGGTACTACAACCAAACGAATGAGCTATATCATGAAGCAATTTGGCGCCGACGATGTGCTACAATGCGATGGTGGTGGCTCGGCTCAAATGATGGTAGCCGGTACAATGGTATCGAAGTCAAGTGATTCATCGGGTACTCGCTCAGTGGCATCTGGTATCGCTGTATATTCAAATAGTGAAATCACAAACGGCGATGTTGACACTCCTGAACCTGATGTTTACAACGAAGTAACACCTGCAAGCGGTACAGCTAACCCTTATGCGTTTGAACTTACAAGTAGCCAAAACTATAACTTGGTGAGACTTAATTATGTGCTTAATGCTCCTGCTTCTGAAGTGGCTGTAGTGGTTACTAAAGATGGTGAAGAAGTAGAAACAATCTTATTGAGTAGGGAATATAGCACTGAAGGTGCTCACGAAGTGTCAATCGACATAGCAGAATATGCACTTGGTACTTATAATTGGGCGATTGCTGTTACAGGTGCCAACAAGAGTGATGTCGAAACATTCAAGACTATTGGTTTCAATCACCCACAAGGAGTGGACGTGGATTGTAATATGGAAAGCCCATATTTCGGACGTATTTATGTAACCGAAGGTCGTTCTTCATCAAGTTCTGTTCATTATAGCTATGCAAACGGAGATAGAGGCTTGTATGTGTTTACACCTCGATTTATTGGTATTCAGAACTGGGTAACCGGAAAATACGCTTATACTGGAGGGGTATCATTCGACCAAACAGTAGGTTCTAAGAGTGGCGCGGATTTCCGCAAAGTGCGTGTAAGTGAAGACGGTCGCGTGTTCGTTACTCGCCAAAACGATAGCGGAAACTATCTGTATGAAATGCCCAATTTCGCTAATGTGCAACAACAAAATGTGGCATTTACTCCGGTTTTTGTGGGAGGTACTTTAAATACCACAACTTATGCTTATGAAAACGGCAGTACATTTATCTCTGCTCCTAATATCGGTTTTGATGTAAAAGGTTCAGGTGAAGACTTGACGCTTGCAATGCTTTCAGGTCAGGCTGCATTGTTTAGCTCAACTACAATAAGTGCATCTCGCTTGGATGAATACCCTATAGGTGTGGCTACATCATGGGCAGTAGCCGCCCAACCAGTAGTGGCTCTTAGCGGAAAATACACCGTAAATTATTCAGGTACAAATATTTGTTATGACAATCGTGGTGGTATTTGGTATTGTCAATATCGTGGTACTCCAACCGATGCTCAACCTGCATTAGTATATGTCGATGCTAATGGCGTACAAAAATACTTTGAAGGTGCTGGTGGCTTAGCTCGTGGTGGCGGTGGTATTAGATTCAACCACGATTTCACCAAACTTGCTATCCCAACAAGTGTTTCTACATTCTCTATCTACGAAGTAACTTATAAGACTGATGGTTCTCCTGTTCTAGACGAGCTAACCCGTATCACTCACGGAATGGGTACTAACATTAATGATTTTGCATGGGATAGAGCCGACAACATATATGCAGTAAGCAACAACAATGAGTGCCTTAAGGCTTTTGCGCTACCACGCGAAAACAATACGTTTGCCACACAAGCTGCATCTAAGTTTGCTATTATCGTTGACGAAAGTACAGCTTTGGATTGTGTGAAAGTGAATTCACAATCGGCTGTTGAATACTACAATCTTCAAGGTGTGAAAGTTGATATTGAAAATGCGCCAAGTGGAGTGTATGTAAAGAAACAAGGCTCTCGCACTTCAAAAGTGTTTGTGAAGTAAAATTCTCAAGTGCTATAAAACAAGAAACGGCTATGCTCAGTGAGTATAGCCGTTATCTTGTTTCGGTGTGTATATATTAGAAAATCTCAGGATGAGATGTCTCGTTTTCTTCGAATTTGTTGAAGATTCGTGCTGCAATGTCCTTCATTTCATCAGCTGGGATTTGTTTCTTTTCTGTAAAGAAATTCATATCGCTTTCACTGTTGATAGGCAATAGGTGAACGTGTGCGTGTGGCACTTCAAGACCCATTACAGCTACACCAATTCGCTTGCAAGGCATAACGTCTTTCATTGCTTTAGCTACTTTCTTAGCGAAAGCCATAAGTTCAGCATATTCGTCTTGTGGAAGGTCGAAAATATAGTCTACTTCATGCTTAGGCACAACAAGAGTGTGTCCCGGAGCAACCGGATTGATATCGAGAAAAGCATAATGCTTATCATCTTCGGCTACTTTATAACTTGGAATTTCACCTGCGATTATTCTTGAGAATATTGAAGCCATAGTTTAAATATTATATTGAAATTTCCACGATTTCAAACTGCATAACACCTGCAGGCACCTTAATCTCTACAACATCACCCACTTTGTGTCCCATAAGCCCCTTAGCTATAGGAGTAGATGTAGAAATCTTCATCTCACGAAGATTTGCTTCTGAGTCTGCTACAATAGTATAAGTTTGCGTAGCATTGTTTTTAAGATTCTTGATAGTAACAACACTCATCAATTGCACCTCATCAGTAGTGAGTTTTGTCTCATCGATAATACGAGCATTTGCGACAAGGTCCTTAAGTTGTGCTATTTTCATTTCAAGCATACCTTGTGCTTCCTTTGCTGCATCATATTCAGCATTTTCTGAAAGATCGCCTTTATCACGTGCTTCAGCAATTGCACGCGATATTTCCGGACGCTTAACGTTTTCAAGGTAAGCGATTTCTTCCATTTTCTTCTTGTAACCCTCTTGGGTCATATAGCTTATTGCCATTATTTCGTATTTTTTTAATTAGTAAAAAATAAAAGAATCTCCACTTGGTGTAAGTTGAGACCCCTCATATTATTGTCATATTTCCAATGACAAAGATAGGGAGTATTTTTGTAATGAACAAATAAAAACCTAAAAAGTTTTGTTTTGTGACCTGAAATCTAAATTAAAACATTCTATAAATCAATTGCTTATTTATGACGACGCATCATCTTAATAAATCTGTGACTGCTAACTACTGACGTTATGACGAGTATTATTGCAGCACCCACATAACTTCCATTCTGCATAAATAGGAATGCCGAAATACTCGTTACTAAAGCCCATACAATCCATTGATAACATGACTTGGCAAGACGCAATTTAAATATACCGAAATAGACATAAACAACAATAAGAGTGTAACAAAAATACCATGCAAAAAAAGCATATCCGAATCCGTCCATTCCCCACAAATGATATGCCGAGATATATAGTGCCAAAAATATAAATATATCTATTGTTTCCGTTATAAAAAACAGCTTTCCTTTTCCTTTGGCAAGTATAACGTAAGCCATACACCAAGATACAGCACGAAATATCATACCAATAATTCCTACCGAGATAAATGTTTCGATAACAAAAAAGTCATCGGTGTAAAGAATCGATATTATCAACCTACGAAATAATATGAATGCTACAATAACAGGAGTAAGGACCATTAAAGCTATGTTCAACTCTTGCGACACAAAAAGATTTAATTTAATATTGCTATGTGCTACCTTTGATAATCGAGGAAAATATTCTACACAAAGCGCACTCAAAATAAGCCCTGTATATTTCGCAATAAGAGTGTAACCGGCTTGATAATACCCCACAGTGGCAGTATCGGCAACGTTATTAAGATAAGTAATAAAGATGTAATTGGTCGATTGTGTCACAACGTCGGTAAGGGTTATATAAAAGCCTAATTTCAAGAAATCTTTACCTATATTAAGAGTGTCTTTCAATGATAATTTTTCGCCCTGCATTCCCACATCTTTATTTCGCATCATATAGCTAAAAAACAGTATCGACAACGAATAACACAATATACTTGGAATAATACTTTGTTCTCCTAAATAATAAAATAACGGAATCGATAGGATTAGTCCCAGAAAAGCTCCATAAAGTGATGATTTCGCAAGTTTTTTCAGCATTGCCGTCCCTTGCATAATGGCATGCTCACCATTTGTCAGTGTATTTGCCAATAATGCTATTGCAAGGAAAATGTATGCGTGAGTATAAGAGTCGTTACCAAAAGTCCATTGACTGAATAGCGGAGCACCAAACACAAGAACTGCCACACCAACCAATCCCAACACTGCCGACCAACGGCGCAATGCTGTACACACTCTTGAAAGTTTGCTTGGATTATTCGTCTCGAGCGATATACTTCTTATTGAACTTGTGCGCACTCCAAGATTAGTGATATTTCCCACCATTTCAATGGCAGAATTAAAGATAGCAAACAATCCCATTCCGGTAGGACCTATCCATAGGGCAATAAGCTTGGTACGCACAATAGCGCATAAGATATTGAATATCTGTATGCTTCCGAATACCCCCATAGCTTTTACTATAGTACGCGATAGGTTACTGCTATTATCGTTTGTCATTAAAATGAAATTCTATATGTATTATAAACAATTGCTCTTCCGCCCAAATGACTTTTTTGAAGAATCAAACCCTCATTGAGAAATAATCCTTTATTTTCATTAGAAGTTCCAAAATCAAAATATTTTGTATCCTTATAAACTTCTTTTATCAGGTGATTGAATAGTAACATTAATGCACCTTTCTCTTTAGCCTCATCATTACTTGCAATATATTGGGCATGAGCAACCATAGGTGTACTATATATAAGCACACCTGCAATAACTTTCCTCTCATTAGATACTGTATACAACTTTATATTATTGGGGAATCGGTTCTGCAACATAGTAATTTCCTCAAGAGAATGTATGGGATTTGTATTATACTTCGTATCCAGCAATTCGCTTAAAACATTCCAATATTGCTCATAATCTTGTGATTCAACAACATCCAACCCATACATAGAAGCTATTTTAACTGCTTTTCGGTAACTATAATTTAGCTCTAGTGGATTACTCAATAATACCGTAGTAGACACATTTGTTTCTATTAGCTCTCCTTTATGGCGGAAAATTGCATAAAGGTCTTCTTCGGCAGGATATTTATGATAAATATGCGGAATAGCCTTATAAATCAACTCGTTGACTCCTATTGATTTTAGAAAATCCTTCATTGCATCAAACACCTCTAACATATTAACCACATT
Organism: Bacteroidales bacterium; assembly: GCA_015061055.1. Classification (GTDB taxonomy): domain Bacteria; phylum Bacteroidota; class Bacteroidia; order Bacteroidales; family Muribaculaceae; genus RGIG4576. The sequence continues at coordinate 79,132 of SUXH01000004.1, read as the reverse complement.
AAAGTGCTTAAGAGGCATAAGCCACCCTCCATATGTAAGTCCTTGATGCGAATAAAGCGTATTCCCAACACGATTAGCCGGAAGCAAAGCTATAATTTTCCCCTTATTATAAGCAACCAACGAACAATCATCAAATCGGTCGCTATGGTAGTCCATATATTCACGTTTATGAAGGAATGTGGCATTCTTCGATTCTTCTACAAACCGATTCCAATCCTTATGTAAGTCTGATGTATATAATTTAATCTCTACCATAATCCATTATTTAACCCATTCTTGAGGATTAAGTTTTTCTCTCTCGTGTCGAACTTCAAAATGCAGAATAGTTCTATTTCCATCTTCCGGATCGGAAAACACCTTACCTATTGGTTCATTTGCTTTCACCGTTTGGCCACTCTTAACATATATCTCACTCAAATTAACATATATTGTAAGATAGTTGCCATGACGCACCATCACAACAGTGTTGAATCCGTCCTGTGGAAATATTGCCGATACCTTTCCATCAAATACAGCTCGAGCTTTAGTTCCTTCAGGAACTTCAATGTCGATACCGCTATTTTCCGTTTGCACGTATTTTAATTCGGGATGTTTGCTTCTACCGAAAGGCCTTACTATCTTATATTCGCTATTAACAGGGAAAAGAATGCGTCCCTTATTGCTTTCAAACGTACCCGATAGAGTTCTTTCCGCCTCACTCATTTGATAGCCCGATTTCTTTGATGTCTCAACCTTTTCAGTTGACAGCTTCTTCTTTTTATCCTCCTGCTCACGCTTTTTCTCTTCAGCTAAACGTTTTCCCTCAAGTTCTTTTTTTGCCCTTTCGGCAGCTCGACGTTCTTCCTCTGCAATGAGTTTGTTGAGAGCATCATCAAGACGGCGTGCTTGACGTTGTTTCTCAGCAAGAACTTTTTTCAGTTCTTTTCCCTCTTTTTTAAGCGAATTTACCACTTTCGATTGTTCCTTGCGTTTTTTAACAAGTGCCATTCGCTCATTATTTTGTTTTGCAAGTTTATCTGTGTGTTGTTTGTGATATTCATCAACTGTTTTTCTTTGGTTTTCAAGCAGTTGCTGATATTCTTTTATTTCTTTTATTTGTTTTTCTTTCCACAATGAAAACTGTTGCAAGTATCTCATTCTACGATAAGCTTGATTGAACGATTCTGCCGAAAACACAAACAGCAATCTATCATACGAAGATGATTGGGATTGCACATTGCGTATGGCTTTCGCATAATTATCGGTAAGTGACTTGATTTTTTTCTCTCCATCTCTTATCGAATCCTGAATTATTTTCAATCGCTTATTTATTAATTGCAGTTCCTCGTTTATACCATTGATCGACTTTTCGTGCGATTTTATTTCAGCTTCAATAAGATTCAGTTGATTGAGTGATCGTTTTGTTTTTGCCGTATTATCCTGTATTTTCTTATTAGTGGATTTGATTTCCCTCTGCGTATCCTGCTGTTGCTTCTTTATACTTTGTGCAGTACGTTTCTGCGCTGTTGCACAAGGTGTTATAAGCAACAACGAAAGAAATGATATGAACAAGAAACGTAGCATTTTGTCAAGTTTTAATTTTGATGATGATTATTATATTATTACATTGATTTTATTATGTCAATCATTTCCGCAATTGAAATCTTTCGATAAGAACCGCCCACTATTTCACTCTCATCGATAGTGCTGTTCCATTTAGTCTTTGACGGATTAAGATACAATTGTAATGACATTTCTTTACCACTTATAATTGCATCCAATTTTATTCGGGATGCTTCACTACAAGGTTTTTCTGTTGCGAAATCCGAATATATTGCCGTATAGTTTTTTGAAGAATTATCAGGCGTCACAATCAGCTCTTCCATTTGTTTGTTCTCATTAATTGTAAATTGATACGAAATACCTTTACTCGTTTTTCGTGGGGAAAGCGTATAACCTCTATCCGATTGCTCAATGTTAAATTTCTTAACATTTGTTTCCGACAGAGTACCATCGCTTATCGTAAAGGGACGAGCAAGAATAATATCTTGAATCGTGTTTATACTTGCAGGTAATATATGCTTGAATTGTTCCAATTTTACTGCAGTATATACTTTATGTATCTTATTGACAACAACAGCCGAATCATTATTCACAAACACTTTAGCCACTTCGATTCCCAAAAACGGACGTATTGAAATCGCCACACATTTACCACGAACCATTTTCAGTTGAATAGATGTTGAAAACGAAACTGCACCCGATAAGGTTAACTTACCCGAAGTGCTATAAGATTCCCAATCGGTACACGACACAGCAAGTTCTTGCAACGCCACATCAGGAACATCTGTTTCATCTCCCGAAGTAGATATTTTAGATGATTTACAGCTATAAAAACTAAGAACTGTAATTACTATTATTGTTAATATTACATATATCCTATTCATAATTATTGTCATTTAAAGAAAAATGTTTTGTGTTTCACTTTCCTTTGGAGTATTTCCGAATCAGGATTCAATTCAACAGCTTTTTCCCAATAGGAAACAGCTTCATCATGATAACCATTCATAAACAATGCATCACCATAATGTTCCAATAGTTCTGCACTTGGTTCTTCCTTTAACCTTTCTGAATGAGTTAATGCCGATTTCATATAAGTAAGCGCAAGACTATATTCACCCTTCTTAAAATACACCCACGCATAAGTATCTAAATATGTGGGATTCTCCGGTTCATACTTTATTGTTGTCGCACTCAGTTTTTCGGCTTTATCAAGATCTTTTTCTGTTATAGCAAGGAAATATGCGTAATTATTCATTGCCATAAGATTACCGGGATTCAATTCAATAGCCTTCTCATATTGTTCAAATGATTTTAAGGTATCACCCATAGAATAATATACATCACCCATACCGGCTACTATATTCGATAGTTTCACTTTATCTGAGACATCGGCTTTCTCAAATGCTTTATTATATGTTTCCAACGCCTTCTCGTATTCTTTGATTTGAACATATGCCGATGCTAAATACTGATATAAATCGGAATTATCCGAATTATACTCTATTGATTTGTCGGCAGCTTCAAACACTCCCTCAAAATTATCATCCAACAAATTCAAAAGCACCATCTTTTTCCAATTCTCAGCATCAGTAGGATTCATATCGAGTACATACCCCAATTGCTCTGCTGCCCCCTTATAATCCTTTATTGTTGCCAAATATTGACTATATAGATCGTGAATTGTACTTTCGTGTGGATGCTGTTCGATAAGTACGGTAAATAGGTTTTCCGTACGCTCCGATTTTTGCACTCCTTCGCTTAATTCATCACGAACGTAATCTACCAAGATTTCCGTTTTCTGTTCCACTCCAAGATTATTGTTAATAAGAGCATTATAGATTTGCTTATCATAATTCACCGAATCTCCAATCACTCTATAATAATCGGCTAAATAGATATATGCATATCCATTATCCGGATCTATATTGTGAGCCTTATTAAAATAATAGAATGCACTATCACTTTGACCCAACTGTTGGAAAATTTCGCCTACAACTAAATTATAGTCCACATTGTTTGGAGCAGTTGCAAGCAGTTTCTTTGTTTCTTTAATGATTCCCATCGTATCGCGCGAAGCAAATCGATAGTTTACTTTACGTAAAGTAATAGGTATTGATGCTCCTTTTCGTGATTCTATGGTATCATATAGTTCTACTGCCTTATCAAAGTTTTTTTGTATGGCATAAGCATCGGCCAATTGCGCCATCACATCCTCTTTGTTAGGATACAACTCATAGAGCTTACTCCACACCTCAAAGGCTTTATCATTTATCCTTAACTTCTTGCACACACTACCATACAAATAACTTTCATAATAGTCATCCGGAGTGGAACGAAAATGCTTCTCCATAAGTTCAACGGCTCTATACACACCGGCATCATCACAAACACCGGCCACAAGCGTGCTATAACCAAGTTGATGGGCAATAGCTGTGTTTGTAGTATCAAGTGAATAAGCATGTTGTATCAATTCGTGATAAGAATCGTATTCACCAATGGATTTCTTTCGCATTGCCTCTAAAAACGTATAGTGAGCCTTTCGTTTATGTGCAGCAACGACATCTTGCTCATCATTTTTCGCATTTAGAGTAAAAGCTAAAGCAAGTGTAAGTAATATCGTGATATATTTCTGAAATATATTCATTCAATCATAATTATTTAATTCCTGTATGCCCGAAACCACCTTCTCCACGTTCAGTGTCATTTAACTCTTTCACTTCCACCAACTCAGCCTTAGAGTAAGGCATTATAACCATTTGGCAAATACGTTCACCATTGTTGATAACAAATGGTTCATTGGAAAGGTTGATAAGAATAATACCCACCTCACCTCGATAATCTGCATCAATCGTTCCTGGAGTGTTAAGCACTGTTATACCCTTCTTTAATGCCAGACCACTTCGAGGACGAATCTCACATTGGTATCCGCATGGGAGCTCCATATATAATCCGGTAGGCACAAGTACTCTTTCAAGCGGTGCAAGAGTTATAGGCTCGCTAACAAAAGCACGCACATCCATTCCGGCACTATCCACTGTACTATAACTTGGGGTTGGGTTATTTGACTTGTTTATTATTTTTACTTTAACAGGTTCCATTATTCGGTTATTTAATTAATAGTTAATTTTAAATATGCGAAGTTAATGAAAAACGACTGATTTTTCGTGATAATTACCTTAAAAAATGCTATAATGTAAATTGACTGACTCAAATTGAAGTGTTTTAAGTATTTTTTTGTAATTTAGTGCAATAATAGAGCTTTTGATATGACACAAAACGAAAATAAAATGTGTTGGGACCGATTGATATGCGACAAGCGACTCGGTCTTGAAGAATACAACGATGGTAACAATGGAGGTATACGAAGCGACTTTCAGCGTGATTATGACCGATTGGTTTTTTCATCTCCATTCCGCCGACTACAAAACAAAACTCAAGTATTCCCGCTACCTGGCAGTATTTTTGTTCATAACAGACTGACGCACAGCCTTGAAGTATCGAGTGTAGGCAAATCACTTGCTCGTGAAGTATCAATAAGACTGCGCGAGAAATATTGCAACCGGATATGGGTAAACAAACTTGATGATTTGGGAGAGATTGTGAGTGCAGCATGTCTTGCTCACGACCTTGGCAACCCGCCATTCGGGCATTCGGGCGAAAAAGCAATTAGCTCTTTTTTCTCTGAAGGGGAAGGTGCTGTATTAAAATCGGAGTTATCGGAGGCTCAATGGAATGACATCATAAATTTCGAGGGAAACGCAAATTCATTTCGACAGTTAGTACATCAATTTGCAGGACGTCGCCCCGGAGGTTTTGCTATGACATATTCGATGCTCGCATCAATAGTTAAATATCCTTTTTCATCTAACTATGCTAACAAAAAAGGGAAATTTGGTTTCTTTACATCCGAAAAAGAAATATACGAAAAAATTGCACACGAATTGGGAATACTGAAGATAAACAATGAGCAATACGCACGCCATCCTCTCGTTTACCTGGTTGAAGCAGCCGATGATATATGCTATCAGGTTATGGACTTAGAAGATGCCCATAAGTTAAAAATCATAAACACGCGAGAAACAATAGAACTAATGCTCGGTTTTTTCGACGATGAGCGAAAAAAATATATGCAACAAGTGATGTCAAATGTGACCGACAAGAACGAAAAAGTAAGTTATCTGCGTTCTTGTATTATTGGCGCACTTGTGCACGAATGCGCAAACGCTTTTGTAGAGAATGAAGATACAATATTGAGAGGAAAATTTGAAGGATGCCTTATTGACCACATATCACCTTTACTCAAAGAAGCCTACAACGCTTGTTCTAATCTTGCTTACGCTAAGATATATTGTGCGGCATCTGTGGTGGAAATCGATCTCGCCGGCAACCAGATTATAGCTTTCTTGCTAAAGAAGTTAATTGACGCCGTACGTTTCCCCGAAAAGAATTACTCGCAACTTCTTTTAAGTAAAGTACCTCAACAATATGAAGTTAATGCGCCCTCTTTATTCGGAAAGATACAAGCTGTTCTCGACCATATGAGCGCAATGACCGATGTTTATGCCCTCGACCTATACCGCAAACTCAATGGTATGAGTCTTCCTATGATATAATCATTGATAGGTTAAAAACAAACAACCACCAAAACAACTGATTGTTGTCAAGGTGGTTGTTTATTTTTAAAAATAAAGTTTGCTGCTTACTTTACAGCCTTTTCCAATTCTGCACCAGCTTTAAATTTAACAACCTTCTTTGCTGGAATAGTAATTTTTTCCTTAGTTGCAGGATTGATACCAGTACGTTCAGCCTTTTCAATTACGCTATATGTACCAAAACCGATCAAAGCCACTTTTTCACCTTTTGCTAATTCTTCTGCAACAGTTTCCAATGAAGCATCCAAAGCTGCCTTTGCTTGAACTTTTGATAAGTTAGCCTTTTCTGCAATTGCATTTACAAGTTCTGTCTTATTCATAATTCTCAATTATTAATGTAATGTTAGTTATTATCGCCACAAATTTATACTATTCCTCGTTTAAAACAAAGAAAAAAATTAAAAAAATGTTGTATTTAAAGCAAAAAACATACAAATACCTCTTTTTACTTTAAAAACAAGGCAGTTTTCATTATTTTTGCAATAGTTTTTGTTTTCAATGGATTATCCACTACTATACACAAATAAAGCTACTATCTTTTTATTAAATTAAAAAATAAATCAAGTTTTATGTTTGGATCACTATTTAGAAATATGCCCTCAATCACAAAAAACCTGATCATTATCAACATTCTTGTGTGGTTCGCCCAACTCACACTTCCTAAAATAGGCATAAATCTTACCGAATTATTAGGTTTACATTTTTGGTTAGCGAGCGATTTCAATCCTGCTCAGCTCATCACATATATGTTTTTACACTCCGACAACGATTTTACTCACTTATTTTTCAATATGTTCTCGCTATTGATGTTTGGACCTCTTCTTGAACGCACACTCGGCAGTAAGCGATTCTTATTCTACTTCCTTTCTTGTGGGCTTGGTGCAGCACTCGTACAAGAAGTGGTGTGGCAATTCACTTGGAAAGACATTTTCGCGCCTTTTTTTGCCAATCAAGCAGGATGTACAATGGCTGAATCATATCAAGCATTAGAAATAGCTATCGCTCAAGGGAAGGACATACCTGCACTTAACGCATTGCTCACAGTGGGAGCTTCGGGAGGTATATTTGGTATCTTACTTGCATTTGGGATGTTGTTCCCTAATCTTCCGTTGTACCTAATGTTCATCCCTATACCTATCAAAGCCAAATATATGGTAATAGGCTATGGAGCTCTTGAATTTTTCTTCGGCATATCGGGAACTATGAGTTCGGTAGCACATTTTGCACATTTAGGAGGAATGTTGTTCGGTTTTTTGTTATTATTGTATTGGAAAAAGAAAGGAAACACAAGTGGTGGCATTTTTTAACAATCTAAAATACCAATACAAAATGGCAAGTATGCCAATGAAACTTGTCTACCTCAACATTGCAATATTTCTTTTGCTACGCATTGTCGGGGTAATATGCTTTTTCATTGGTTATGACCCAATGATATTCTTGCATTGGATCGAACTGCCATCTTCCATTGAGACATTGATTCATATGCCTTGGACTCTACTCACTTATATGGTGGCTCACTACGACGTATTGCACATTCTTTTCAATATGCTTGTACTTTACTGGTTTGGCACTATGTTTTTGGACTTTTTTACGCCAAAGCATTTCGTAGGACTATATATATTGGGTGGCTTAGGAGGTGGCATATTATATTTACTTGCATATATGTTACCCACATTGACGCACACTCACACTTGGCTAATAGGTGCATCAGCATCGGTAATGGCTATTGTAATAGGGATAGCAGTAAAGGCTCCACATTATAAAATCAACCTGCTGTTTTTAGGTCCAATTTCACTCAAGTGGATAGCCATAGCTTATGTTATAATCGATATCTTGAGTATCACAGGCAACAATATGGGCGGACATATAGCTCATTTGGGTGGTGCTATAACAGGTGCTGTTTTCACAATTCTTATTAATAAAGGAATTGACATTACTCACCCTATAAATTGGGCTATCGATCAACTTATCAACATATACGAATCTATCGAAAACGCATCACTCAAAAATAAAATTAAAAATAACAAACAGAGTAAAAATACAACCAATGCGTCATCTCACTGCAAACAACAGTCAAGTGGCACAATCAGTCAAGAAGATGAAGTTGCACTTGATATTATATTAGATAAAATCAAAAAATCGGGATATGCTTCGTTAACCGAAGAAGAAAAACGAAGACTATTCCAAGTAAGCAAGAACAAATAATAATGAATATTATAAAAAGCATATTCGCCAAATCATTATCTATTATCAAGAATATTGGTATTCTTATAACCATTATTGTTGGAATTATAATGACAGCATCGGCCTATTGCGGATACATCGACCCTGAAGATAGCGCCAAATTTGCAATAATCGGTATGATTTTCCCCATCATGCTCATATTGCATCTTTTTATCCTGATTATATGGCTCATCACACGTCGTTGGCTTATATCCTTGCTCTCGGTAGCATTTTTAGCAACCTGCTACCCGGCTGTTTCCACTTTCTCCCCATTAAATTTTTGTTCCAAAAACACTGAAGACTCCGATTCCACATTCAAAGTACTCACCTACAATGTGATGAATTTCGACGATTTCGAGAATATTAAAGGCGAGAACCGCACATTAAGATATATTCTCGACAAAAATGCCGATTTTGTTATTCTGCAAGAGGCTTCAGCTAAAATAAAGATGGATAATCTCGATTTAATCCAACAACATATACCTGAGCTTAACAGCAAATATCCGTATCGCGAACAACGTTTACGCGATGTAGTAATACTATCTAAATACCCATATACAGTCGAAAACGAAAGATTGGATGAGGGGAACAAGCCTTATAAAAAATCGGCTATATATAAAGTAAATATCAAAGGTCGTGAACTTTACATCATTGGTGTACATCTCGAATCACTCAGATTAACCGATAATGATAAAGCTCTTTATAAGGATATAACCAACATTTCCTCATCTTCTGAAAAATTAAATGAGAAAATCGTGGAAGACGTCAAGAGTGGATTACTTACAAAACTTGCCACAGCATTCAAACAACGAGCTACACAAGCCAAGAATTTAAGAGAATACATCAACTCTCTCGACCACAAAAACATAATCTTATGTGGCGACTTCAACGACACACCTTTTTCGTTCAGTTACAACACTATAATGGGTGATGATATGAGCGATGCTTATAAAGAATGTGCATTAGGACCTACAATAACTTTCCACGATAATCGTTTCTATTTTAGGATAGACCACATTATGTATAAGGGTGATTTTGAAGCAATCGACATCGAACGAGGCAACGATAAATCCTCCGATCACTATCCGCTTATGGCAACTTTCAAATGGATATAACTTTTATATTGATTAAATAATCATTATTCAAAATACTTAACAGATATGAACAAAACATTATTAACCGTAGCAAGTGCAATAGCCGTAACTCTATCGGCGTGCAACTCAAACAAAATGGAACAAAACCCATTCTTGGCGGATTACACTACTCAATATGAGATTCCGCCGTTCGAACAAATCAAGTATGAGCATTACTTACCTGCTGTAAAGGCTGGTATTGAAGCTCAAAATCAAGAAATCGATGCAATCATCAAGAATCGTGCTTTACCCGATTTCGACAACACTATTTTAGCTCTTGACAATAGCGGTCAGTTGCTAAATAAGGTTGCTTATGTATTCTTTGCTCTAAGCGAAAGTGACAATACTCCCGAAATGCAAGCTTTGAACCCTGAAATCTCAGCGCTTTACACTGCCCACAGCGACAATATGGGTATGAACGAAGCTCTTTTCGCTCGTATCAAAGAAGTATACGACAACCAAGAAAAGTTCAACCTCAACACAGCTCAAACTCGCCTTCTTGAAAAGTATTACAAGAGCTTTGTTCGCTCGGGTGCACTTCTCGATGCAGAAAAGAAAGATTCACTAAAAGCTATCAACCAAGAACTTTCTAAAGCATTCATCGCTTACAACGAAAACGTTCTTAAGGGTACTAATGCTTGGGAACTTGTTGTCGAGGACTCAACTCAACTTGCTGGTCTACCGGAAGGCTCTATCGCCACTGCAGCCGAAGAGGCTACCGCTCGTGGCAAAGAAGGTAAATGGGTATTCACTCTTCACGCTCCAAGCCGTCTTGCAGTACTTACTTATGCCGACTGCCGCGAACTTCGTGAAAAAATGTGGAAAGGTTACACTTCTCTTGCAAGCGAAGGCGAATTTGCTAATGCAGAAAACATCAACAACATTCTTCAACTTCGCACTAAGAAAGCTAATCTTCTTGGTTTCGATTGCTTTGCCGACTATGCTATCGACAATGTTATGGCTAAAACCACTAAAAACGCAGAAGATCTACTTTACAAAATTTGGAAACCTGCTGTAGCCAAGGTGAAAGAAGAAGTTGCTGATATGCAAGCATACGTTAAAGCCGAAGGTAAGGATTTCAAGATTGCTCCTTGGGACTACTATTACTATGCCGAAAAGGTTAAGGCTCAGAAGTTCAACATCAGCGAAGATCAAGTTCGCCCATACTTCAAGCTTGAAAACGTTGTTGAAGGTATCTTCTACGTTGCAAACAAGCTATATGGTGTTACTTTCACCGAATTGAAAGATGCTCCTAAATATAATCCTGAAGTAACTGTTTATGAAGTTAAAGATGCCGCAGGCGAACACCTTGCTGTGTTTATGACCGACTATTTCCCACGCGCAACAAAACGTCAAGGTGCTTGGATGAGCGAATTCAAAGGTGCTTGCAACTACGACACAATCAACGAACGCCCTATCATCTACAACGTAGGCAACTTTACACGCCCTTCAGGTGATATGCCGGCTCTTCTAACCATCGACGAAGTTGAAACCACATTCCACGAGTTCGGACATGGTCTTCATGGTATGCTTACTCGCGCTGCTTATCGTGGTCAAGCGGGAACCAACGTTGACCGCGACCTTGTTGAGCTCCCTTCTCAAATCAATGAACACTGGGCATTTGAACCTGAAGTTCTTGCAGTATATGCTAAGCACTATCAAACAGGCGAAACTATCCCTGCTGAACTTGTTGAAAAACTTATCGCTTCTTCTAAGTTCAATCAAGGTTTTGCTACAACCGAACTTGCCGGCGCAGCTCTTCTTGATATTGAATGGCACAAAGTTGCTCACGACAAAGACGTGAATGTGGCTGAATTTGAAGATGCTGTAGCTAAAAAGCTTGGTCTTCCTGAAGAGTTGACTTTCCGCTACCGCAGCACCTACTTCAAGCACATCTTCGGTAGCGACGGATATGCTACAGGCTACTACACTTATCTATGGGCTGAAGTTCTTGATGCCGATGGTTTCGAGCTATTCACTCAAAAAGGTATCTTCGACAAGGCTACTGCCGATGCCTTCCGCACAAACATTCTTGAAATGGGTGGTAGCGACGACCCAATGAAGCTTTACAAGCAATTCCGTGGTCAAGAACCCAACCCTGATGCACTTCTTCGTAATCGTGGTCTAAAATAATTTCTTGATTACAATTACACTACAATGAGACTGAGCCTAATAAAACTCAGTCTCATTTCTTTTATAAAAACAACATTTGACTACTTGAGTTCACACATCAGCACATCACCCACATTTCTGACATTTTTCTACATTCCGAGTCTATATTTGGGGCTCAATCGGCACAATTTGCCCTAAATTAGACCATTAACTCAAAAAAAATCACTATCTTTGCACGAATTTTACGAATAAAAAATAATATATGGTAACACCTATCAAGAAAACCATCGATTTGGGTGACGGACGTGTGATCACCCTTGAAACTGGAAAGCTTGCTAAGCAAGCCGATGGAGCGGTTGAACTGCGCATGAACAACACTATGCTTCTTGCGACAGTAGTTTCGGCTAAAGAAGCCGGCGAAGGGGTCGACTTTATGCCTCTTCAAGTTGAATACAAAGAAAAATTCTCTGCTGCGGGACGTTTCCCCGGCGGTTTCACTAAACGTGAAGGTCGTGCAAGCGACTACGAAATCCTGACAGCACGCCTTGTTGACCGCGTGTTGCGCCCTTTGTTCCCAGACAACTATCACGCTGATACGTTTGTGAACATCACTCTATTCTCAAGCGACGGCGAAGATATGCCGGATGCTCTTGCAGGTCTTGCTGCATCGGCTGCTATCGCAGTGTCCGACATTCCTTTCAATGGTCCAATCTCTGAAGTACGCGTTGCTCGTATCGACGGTAAATTTGTCATCAACCCCACTTTCAAAGAATTAGAAAAAGCTGACATGGATTTGATGGTAGGTGCTACTTACGAAAATATCATGATGGTGGAAGGTGAGATGGACGAAGTATCCGAAAGCGATCTTCTTGAAGCATTAAAGACTGCACACGAAGCTATCAAACAACACTGTAAGGCTGTAATGGAATTTGCTGAAGAAGCCGGAGCTACAGTGAAGCGTGAATACTGCCACGAAATCAACGACGAAGATCTACGCAAGCAAGTATGGGACACATGCTACGACAAAGCTTATAAGATTGCACAAGCTGGTTGTGCCGATAAACACTGGCGTAACGATTCATTTGCAGCTATCTGCGATGAATTCATAGAGTCGATTCCTGAAGAAGAACGCGATGAAAAGACTGCTCTTATCAAGCGTTATTACCACGATGTAGAAAAAGAAGCTGTACGTCGTTGCATTCTTGACGAAGGTATCCGTTTGGATGGTCGTAAGACTACTGACATTCGCCCTATCTGGTGTGAAACAGATTACATTCCGGGTCCTCATGGTGCAGCAGTATTTACTCGTGGCGAGACTCAAGCTCTTGCAACAGTAACACTTGGTACTAAGGACGACGAAAAGATGGTAGACGACGTACTAAACCACAGTACTGAGCGCTTCCTTCTTCACTATAACTTCCCTCCATTCTCTACAGGTGAAGCTAAAGCACAACGTGGTGTAGGTCGTCGTGAAATCGGACATGGTCACCTTGCTTGGCGTGCACTGAAGAGTATGTTGCCAACAGACTTCCCTTACTCTTGCCGTATTGTTTCAGATATTCTTGAATCAAATGGTTCTTCATCAATGGCTACAGTGTGTGCAGGATGCCTTGCTCTTCTTGATGCCGGTGTAAAAATGAAGAAGCCTGTAGCCGGTATCGCAATGGGACTTATAACCGATAAGGGTAATGTTAAGCACGCTGTTCTTTCTGATATACTTGGCGACGAAGACCACCTTGGTGATATGGACTTCAAGGTAACCGGTACAGAAAATGGTATCACTGCTACTCAAATGGACATCAAGTGCGACGGACTTTCTTACGAAATACTTGCTCAAGCACTTGAACAAGCTCGTGCCGGACGTCTACACATCCTTAATATCATCAACGAAACCATCCCTGCTCCACGCGAAGACTACAAGCCTCACGTGCCACGCATCGTAAGCTTGACTGTTGATAAGGACTTCATCGGTGCTATCATTGGTAAGGGTGGTGAAACAATTCAAGGCATCCAAGAAGAAACAGGTGCTTCTATTAACATCGAAGAAGTAGATGGTAAAGGTATCGTAGAAATCGCTTCTTCTAATAAGGAAAGTATCGATGCAGCTCTTGCTCGCATCAATGCTATTATAGCTGTTCCTGAAGAAGGAGAAACTTATACAGGCACAGTAAAGAGCATTCTTGATTTCGGCGCATTCGTTGAATTTATGCCGGGCAAGGAAGGACTTCTTCACATCTCTGAAATAAGTTGGGAACGCCTTGAAAGTATGGAAACAAGCAGCATCAAGGAAGGTGATACAGTAACTGTGAAACTTATCGAAATCGACAAAAAGACAGGTAAATTCCGCCTTTCTATGAAGGCTCTTCTTGAAAAGCCTGAAGGATGGGAAGAACGCGCTCCTCGCGGACCTCGTCGCGAAGGCAGTAATCGCGACAACAATCGTGGTCCTCGTCGTGATGACAATCGTGGACCTCGTCGCGACAACAATCGTGGTCTTCGTCGTGATGACAATCGTGGAGGTATGCGCTTCGAACATCGCAATCGAGAAGAACAACCTTCTAACGAACAACCTGAACAAGGTCAAGAAGTGATTATCTAATCAACAAAATCATAAATAGCAATTAGGGCAGTCCCTTTCGGGACTGGTCTTTTAATTTTTAACTGATTGATTTTCAGTGTTAGTTTTTACGAAAATTGCGAAATCCTACATAGAATACTACATGGAGGTCGTAATTAAACCCAAAAACTACGAATGCAAAGGTAAATAAAACTTTTGAAAGTAAAGCGCTGAAATTGGGCATCTTCCAAAGATGCATTATGAATAAACTAAGGTGGCGTATGAGCGAACTACAAGGTTCACTACATACGCCACTTTAGTTTATTATATAAAGAATAATTACATCGTAAAATAATAGTTTCCACCATCGTAGGTGACATAATACCAATCTTTGTTAGATTTTACAACCAATGTTTCATTTATGTCCATTCTGCGGTTTGGCCCATTTGGGCTATAGATCTCGTGTATTGAAGCCTCTGCATAAAAAGAATCACACATATTTTCACTACGGTACACCTTGATGTATATACGATTAGAATTGTGACGAGCCCAACCACTCCAGTAAACAGGTGCGCTTGCTACAGTCTCGCTATTTATACAATTTGTAACACTATTTGATATTTCAGTCGCTTCAACTATTGCAAAAGCGTTAAAAGTACTCATTGCAAATACAGATGCTAATAAAACGATAATCTTTTTCATAATATTTAAGTTTTTAATTTTCTTTTCCTACTCACTTTACGGCTTTTCGGTTACTCCGTTGTACCTTGATGATTTTGAAAATACGCACAAAAAAAGCGCGGTACTTTTAGCATATTCCTTACTCAAGGTGTTTGGCGTAACCCGACTGACAGAATAACCAAAAGCCCACGCCGATTCAGCGTGAGCATTTTTGCAATATTCGTGTCAGTCTTTTAAGTCGCCAAACTTTTGAGTAAACAGAATAAAGCTAAAACGCTTTTTCAATATGTCTAAAATGTGCGTATCAAATTATACGCAATGTTTCATAGGCAAAATATTTAATGTTTCTACAAAATTAAGTATTTTTTTTGAAAAGTTCAACCAATTGGTGTTAATTTAGACTACATAGAAGACTACACGCAAAAGGAAAATGGAAGTTTAAGAGGTGTTGGCGCAAAAGTCGCTTCACAACAAAACGGACTAATGTATTGGATATAAACAATTTCGGCGGTGAAAATTAATTCACCGCCGATAAAGGATGGCCCTGACGGGACTGCCCTAATTGTTTATAATATCAAATGCTTTTCGTTTTTTTAGAACTCTGCATTATTTGGAGTACGTGGGAATGGAATCACATCGCGAATGTTTGACATACCGGTCACGAACAACAACAAACGCTCAAATCCAAGACCAAAGCCTGAGTGAGGCACTGTACCAAACTTACGAGTTTCAAGATACCACCACATATCCTTCATAGGGATATTTAGTTCTTCGATGCGTGCCACAAGCTTATCATAACTTTCTTCTCGTTCCGAACCTCCAATGATTTCACCAATCTTAGGGAATAGAACATCCATAGCACGAACTGTCTTGCCGTCTTCGTTCTGTTTCATATAGAACGCCTTTATTTCCTTTGGATAGTCGGTCAATATCACAGGACGTTTGAAATGTTCTTCCACAAGGAAACGCTCGTGTTCTGAAGCTAAATCGACACCCCAATATACAGGGAATTCAAATTTATGACCTCCTGCCACAGCATCTTCAAGAATCTTGATACCTTCAGTATATGTCAAGCGCACGAAATCTTGCTTAAGCACTCCTTCAAGACGTTCAATAAGTTCCTTATCGAACATATCATTCAAGAACTTAACATCATCGTAGCAGTTATCCAACGCCCACTTCACACAATACTTGATAAAGTCCTCTGCTAAATCCATATTATCGATAATGTCGTTGAAAGCCACTTCAGGTTCAATCATCCAGAATTCCGCCAAGTGACGAGGAGTATTTGAATTTTCTGCGCGAAAAGTAGGACCAAATGTATAAATTGCACCAAGCGCTGTAGCTGCAAGTTCTCCTTCAAGCTGTCCTGATACTGTCAAACTCGCTTGCTTACCGAAGAAGTCGCTATCGTAACGTATTGAACCATTTTCATCTTTCTTCAAGTCGTATAGGTTCATTGTTGTTACTTGGAACATTTGTCCGGCTCCTTCACAATCGGAAGCAGTGATGATTGGTGTGTGGAAATAGAAGAATCCACGTTCGTGGAAGAATCGATGAATAGCTATCGCCATATTATGACGAATGCGGAACACTGCTCCAAATGTATTAGTACGTGGACGCAAGTGAGCTATATCACGCAAAAATTCCATCGTGTGACCCTTCTTTTGCAAAGGATAACTTTCAGGATCAGCAGTTCCATAGATTTCTATCTTTTCTGCTTGAATTTCGCAAGTTTGTCCTTTCCCTTGTGATTCTACAAGCAAACCTTCTACACACAAGCTTGATCCTGTTGTGATTGGTTTAAGTTCTTCTTCACTAAATTTTGCAAGATCAACTACAACTTGTATGTTTTTGATTGTTGAACCGTCATTCAATGCCACAAATTGCACATTCTTGTTTCCGCGACGAGTTCTAACCCAACCCTTCACGCACACTTGTTGTCCCACAAGCGACGCATCGAAAATATCAACAATCTTTGTTCTTTTCAAACTCATAATGATGTATTTTGAAGTTTTATTTTTATTATTCAAATGAGCCTTGCTTCAAGAAATTCACTTCTTCTTGAGTCAAGTAACGCCAGCGACCACGTGGAAGATCTTTCTTCGTCAAACCGGCAAAATATACACGATCCAATTTCACAACGTGATAGCCAAGCGATTCAAATATACGACGCACGATACGATTCTTACCTGAGTGAATTTCGATTCCTGCTTGCTTACGATCGGTTGGAGACACATAGCTGATAGCATCGGCATGAATTTCTCCATCTTCAAGCATAATACCATCCGCAATTTGTTGCATATGTTCTTCCGAGATAGCCTTATCTACCCACACTTGATAAATCTTTTTCTTTACATATTGAGGGTGAGTAAGTTTAGAAGCCAAATCACCATCATTGGTAAGAAGAAGCACACCGGTTGTGTTACGGTCTAGACGTCCCACAGGATAGATACGTTCATCGCACGCACCCTTCACAAGATCCATAACAGTCTTGCGTCCGTTAGGGTCATCGCTTGTTGTCACACAATCTTTTGGTTTATTCAGAAGGATATAGCACTTGCTTTCAAGCACCACAACCTTATCATTATATTCGACGACGTCGCTATGAGTGATTTTTGTTCCAAGTTCGGTAACCACATTTCCATTCACCTTCACAAGTCCCTTTTGAATCAACTCATCTGCAGCACGACGTGAGCACACACCCGCATTTGCCATAAATTTATTCAAGCGGATTGCTTCTTCCGGATCCAACACAGGCATTTCGTACTCTACGCGCTTAGGACGTGGAGTGAAACGCATTTGTTGGATTCTTTCACCACCTTTATTGAATTTCTTATTGACTTGACGATTACCATAACCTCCTTGACGGTTATTGTTATATCCGCCCTGACGATTGCCATAACCGTTTTGACGATTGTTACTATAGCCGCCTTGACGATTGTTATTATAACCTCCTTGACGATATCCGCCTTGGCGATTGCCATAGTTATTATTACCTTGTTGTTCTCCTTCGGCTACGTTATTGTCATAATTATTGTAGTTGTTGTAACGATTGTAGCCGCCTTGACGTTGATTATATCCTCCTTGGCGATTGTTATTGTAACCACCTTGGCGATTACCATAACCGCCTTGACGATTGTTGTTATAACCTCCTTGACGGTTATTGCTATATCCGCCTTGGCGATTGTAACCAAAACTTTGACGATTGCCATAAGAGTGTTGAGAATACACATTTTCTCCTTGTTCTTGGCTATAATTTACCTTTTCAAATTGTTCGCCAACACCCTCAGTTCCTCTTGATTCACCGATTCTCGGTCTTCTTGGTTTCTTTTCGAGATTCTCTTCCATAAATAATTAATGTTTTTTTGGCAGCCTCGCGGTTGCTTATCTTTATAAAAATTAAATAAGGTTGTTTTTATCTTTATTGCTGTATTATTCCAAATCTTTTCAGTGGTGCAAAGATACTGCTTTTTGTACAAACAACAATTTTTGCACCCAAAAAGATTTCCATTTCAGTATGTTATTTTATCAATATCCTGTATAGCTATGAGGTGTAATACGTTTTAGCTCTGCCTTTACCTCATCACTCACTTTCAATGTATCAATAAATTCGGCAATACTTTGCTCATTTACCACACTATTGGTGCGAGTGAGAGCCTTCAGTGTTTCATAAGGTTTTTCATATCCTTCACGACGTAGAATTGTCTGAATGGCTTCAGCCACCACATTCCACATATTATCAAGATCAGCATTGATAGCTTCTTCATTAAGAACCAGCTTGCCAAGTCCTTTCAGAGTACTCTTCATTGCTATTACCATATGCCCCAATGGCACACCTACATTACGAAGCACTGTAGAGTCGGTCAAGTCACGTTGCAAACGTGATATAGGCAACTTCGACGACAAGTGTTCAAGCACTGCATTGGCAATTCCAAGATTACCTTCCGAATTTTCAAAGTCAATAGGATTCACCTTGTGAGGCATAGCAGACGAACCCACTTCACCTGCCTTGATTTTTTGCTTGAAGTAATTCATTGAGATATATTGCCATATATCGCGGTCAAGGTCGATGATTATTGTATTGATGCGTTTCATCGCATCAAACATTGCGCCGAAGTTATCATAATTCGAAATCTGTGTTGTCCAGCTCTCACGCTTGATACCAAGACTGTTGTTCAAGAATTTCTCGGCAAATTCGAGCCAATTCACTTCAGGGAATGCTATCAAATGAGCATTGAAATTTCCTGTAGCGCCACCAAATTTACCACTCACAGGCACAGCCTTTAATTGAGCAAGTTGTTCTTCAAGACGATAAGCAAACACTTTAATTTCCTTTCCCAAACGAGTCGGTGAAGCCGGTTGACCATGAGTCTTTGCAAGCATTGGCAATTCCTTCCATTCCTCAGCAAAAACATTCAATTGATCAATCAACTTTTGAATAAGTGGCAACAACACATCGTTCATCGAATCCAAAACAGACATTGGAACCGATGTATTATTAATATCTTGTGATGTCAATCCGAAATGGATAAACTCCTTATATTCGCTTAAACCAAGTGCATCAAATCGTTCTTTTAAGAAATACTCCACCGCCTTTACATCGTGATTGGTTACACTTTCTATATCTTTAACGCTTTGGGCATTTTCTATTGAAAAGTTCTCATATATAGCACGCAAATCGGCATATTTGCCTGCATCAACTCCGCTAAGTTGTGGCAATGGCAATTCACACAATGCTATAAAATACTCTACTTCTACTTTCACTCTATAACGAATCAATGCAAACTCCGAAAAATATGCATCAAGTGATTCTGTTTTTTCACGATATCGCCCATCTATTGGCGAAATAGCTGTGAGGGTACTTAAATACATTTCTATAACAATTTATTTTGGGTTGTCTTTTATTTATTTTCTATCAAATTTCCTTTTTTCTACTTCTCTTCAAGAAAAATCTATCAATCAGACCATTAATCTTTTCATATATCCTTTGACTTTGCAAATTTACAACACTTTGAACAATTTTTCTAAACTTTTTTCATTTTTTCTTTGCCAATTCAAAAAAAAGCTATACCTTTGCAACGCAATTGAGAAATCAATAGGGCGTTTAGCTCAGCTGGTTCAGAGCATCTGCCTTACAAGCAGAGGGTCGGCGGTTCGAATCCGTCAACGCCCACAACAAGAAAATCAAGGAGTTACAGAAATGTAGCTCCTTTTTTTGTAGCCATAACAGCCCGGTACAGAGCAAAGCGACACGCCGAGGGTAAAGATGCCGGATAAGAGTGTACGCCCTGTGGGCGTCATCTGTGGTAACCGGGTACTTCAGCTCCTGGACGAGAACAATCAAAACAGCAGTGTGCCGTTTAGGTACACAACCTAAAGAACCTGTATCCCCCGCAACTGCAATCAGCGTAAATTACCCTCTTGGCTCTATTTCTCATGAATACCAAAGGCATTAATTTAGGCTCATACAGCCGCTATTTCCAAAACCACTATTAACCAAGTTACCCACCATATTTATTCCGCCGAATCCATAGTTGTAATAACTAAATGCCATTTAAATTGTTAATATTACAAAACACACAACTATGAAAACAATATTTGCCCTCTTATCTTTAAGCATCGCAATGACAGCCTGCGTGTATAACGAAGAACTTGCTAATGCAAACAATCCTGACACAGAAAAACAGGAAACCACAATTTCATATTCCATCGACACTGCAATCAATGGTTCTAAAGCTCCCGATAACCAAAGTATTCCCGATGATGCGTTTGCACACGTAAGCATTCGCATTCAGAACCATATGCCAGACCTTTATTTAGTAGTAGATGGTATTCGTTTATGTAACATTCATCTCTCAGGCACTTACCACTTCGCCACCAATGCGCAAGACTCCTACTGGGAAACAGATACATTAAGCACACTCTCAATCGAAACGGGACAATTGGAACTTGCTCCCAATGAGGAAACAACATTTCCTCAAGAAGGAAGCATTCCCTTCATTCCGCAATACACCAGAGTTTGGATTCCAAACACCCTTCCACAAAACAGTGAAAGAAGCTATCTGTTGCTAAATTGCAAAGTATTCAACGAGGTAACAATATGGAGCGATGGGAATGGGAACTGCGCCGAAGTAGCAATTCCTTTATATGTTAATTTCCAAAGTAATCGACCCTCTACCATCGTTCTCACTATGGCGCCCAACTGTCCTTGGTATGATATTGAAGGTTCCAGCCCTCAACCGGTATTTGTTCCGATTATCTTCGATGTAAGCGTTGACGACTGGGAAGAAGACCAATAACAAAAAACTATTTTTTAAGAAAAAGAGATTTCTTCTTTTACTTTTATCATAATTTTGCTACTTGTAAGTAGAAACGTCACAAAATATGAAAAAAGAAGAATTTGACATATTATCTTACAAAATAAGACCTAAATTGATTTCTCTCGCTCGAAACTTCATTTCGGTTGTACGAGGTATTGAAGCCGAAGATATTGTTCAAGAATCTTTGTTAACACTTTGGGAGCTATCCGAACAAGGCTATCCTATTAAAGACTCAGAATCTTTGGCAATAAAAATCACCAAAAATATCTGTATTAAACATTATCGAAAGAATCATTTAGATACACATTCGTTGATTCAAGACAACTATATAGGAGACATAGAAGCAACTTACCTCACAGATATTGATGATTTAAAGATAATAAAGAAACACATTTATAGCAAATTAACTAATACGCAAAAAGAATATCTTTATTTACGAAATGAAGAAGGAAAGTCATTAGATGAAATAGCCGATATCACTGGCAAACCCAAAACAAGCATCAAATCAACTATTTCTTCTGCAAGAAAACAAATGTTGGATTTAATAAAGAATCAATTATGATAGATATAACAAATAAACAGACTCGAAAAGAACTCATAAATCGATATATAGATGCTGAAA
Source organism: Bacteroidales bacterium (assembly GCA_015061055.1). Taxonomy (GTDB): domain Bacteria; phylum Bacteroidota; class Bacteroidia; order Bacteroidales; family Muribaculaceae; genus RGIG4576. The sequence continues at coordinate 57,287 of SUXH01000004.1, read as the reverse complement.
CTTCTATATATGAAGAAAGAATTCTTACAGAATACTTTATGAGTCATAATGCAGATGAAGATGAAATCGCTATTGCTCAGATGCTTAAAATGGAAAGTCTAAATTCTAATATACTTTCCGACAAAGGAGTTGCAGAATATGACTCTATCACAAAGAAATCTAAATGGTCCACTCTAAAATTGACTTATTGGATTGGAGGCATAGCTGCCGGCATAGCTTTAATCATATCTTTAAATTTATTCTCAACTCGACAAAATTCATTTAACACGGGTGAAATAGCACAGGAATTACAACAACTTATGAATCTTGAGATGAATGAAATTATGTCTATAACAGCAACTCCTATGAAAGGAGGTGTTTGGGTTAAAGTAGAACTCAGTGATGGCTCAATAAAAACATTCATTATGACTAAAGAACCGGATAAAACATCATTATTAGCAATTATTTAATTAACAAACATTTATTATGAAAAAGGTTTTATTAATTGTATTTTGTGCATTTTCATTAAATGCTCATTCAACAGAAGTCAAACAAGATACTATCCACAAGTATATTATCGACAAAGAAGTCATAACCGACTTCAATGGTTCACAGTTAGAAGGGAAAAGTATTTCTAAGTATATTATCGCATATAAAAATGACAACAATAAAGTCATCAAGAATCATATTATCATTACAGAAAAACCTGCAATAGCCCTTCAACCATCAGCTAAAGTCAACAATTCACTACCAAACAATGCTTTAATTATTATTGATTGTAAAGTACGAGAAAAGAAGGACTTAGAAAATATCCTACCAGAAAACATTTTAAGTATAGATATCCATAAATCTGGCTCAAAAGTTGCTGAATCTTATGGAGAAAAGGGCAAAAATGGTGTTGTTATTATTAACACCAAAGATAGTAAAACAAATAATATTCCTATATATCTAATTGATGGGAAAAGAGCTGAGAAGAAAGATGTAGACAAACTCTCTCCAGAAAAAATTGCATCTATAACAGTCAACAAAAAAGAAGGAAATGGAGTTATTATGATCACAACTAAAAAATAAAAAATGACATCCATCTAAAAAGGAATATTACTTACTCTCTTTTTTAGATGGATATTATTTTATTGTCATAAAATATGGTATTCAAAACATCGAACCCTTTCTTGTGATTCTACTATTTTTCACGACTTACCGGTGTTTTTCAATTAAGTTCGATAGCTATTCGCAGAGTTATGCCCTACCAATCATATTTTATTTGTAATGTATGGTTATACTTCTTACAATTTCGTAGTCATAATCATCGTCGTAGATTGTAGCTTTGCATTTCTTGCAAAACTCATGTTTGATGCTCTGCCCCACAGAGATAACACCATAAACAGGGGTATCATTGTCTGAATAGTGAGCCTCAACGCGATACTTTAGAGCACCACCCTCCAATCCGAGAATCGTAATCAACAACTCTTCATCAGAAAAGCCCTTATCCTGCACTATAGGAAGCACATCGCCAATGATATGCTCACCTTCCGTCCCCTCAACAAGCGCTACCAATCGGCGTCTATAGTCGAAACCTTCATGGTGAATCTCAACAATGAGCGTCGGAATATCTTTAGCCTCAACATAAGAACAACTCTCCAGTTGCAATTTATCATCCTCCCACTCGCCCTTGTACTGACGACCATCTTCGAGCGTACAAATACCCTCACCCTGTTTCAAGCCTTCGCGCCACTGACAGTCGTAAATTTTCCCAAACTCAATAGTTGTATTGCGACCTTCACGCCAACCTGCAACAAAGTTGCAAGGGGTATTACTCTCACAATTACGAGCATCGATTACCCTTAAAACTCCGCTACCCTCCGGCAGATTATCAGCCCAAGTACCGGTGTAGGAATAATGCTGACAATCATCTGCATAGAAAGTCATTTTACCCTCTCCCGACTTCACACCATGACACCACTCGCCCGTATAGCTCTTTGGAGCCACCGAGTGGTCCGAGTAGCCAAGCCAATATTTCGTCATTCGCTTCTCATATTTCATCTTGCCCGACCCATGTGGCAGGCCATTCTCGTCAGTTTCACCCTTGTAGTTCTGAGGGTTAAACTCCGGCTCTGCAAATAGAGCCACTATTTCCTCGCGTGTTGCCATAGTTGTATAGGTTTTAGAATTTATTCTGAAAGATAACTAATTTATATACAATTAATTTCCCGTTGGTTAATCAGCCTGATTTTCGCAACTTTAAGATTGCGTCCAAAGAAGTTTTGAACAATTATTCAACCAACCTTACTGAAAAACAATGGCAAGTTATAAAAAAAATAGTAGATTCACAAGAAAGAGTTCAAAAACATTTACTTGCCGAAATTTTGAAGGCCATATTTATGACAATTTAAATGGATATTCTATCATTTCTCAAATGAGAGGAATATTTTTTTGTGTTCACACAAAGTTTCTGTACCTTTGTGATATATATTATATATTATGTATATACCACATTTATCAAAATATATTATTCTATCGGTTTTATGCCTGCTTGTTGCTTGCAACTCTGCCAATAAACAAGGTGATTCGCTTTCTCAAAGCGATGGTTTCATCTCCGACACCATCGTTGAAGCTAAAGGTTTCAGCATTAAACACAACAAGGATAAAACAACTCGTATAAACATTATTAACCCTTGGGACACAAGCAAAAACCTACGAGAATACACTCTGAAAGGAAATTCTAACGAGTATAATAATGAGAATGGTATAATTTCCACTCCTCTAAAACGAGTAATTGTATATTCATCGGTTCACGCCAATATCATAAAAGAATTAGGACACTTGTCTACAATAATCGGAGTGTGCGATCCTCAATATTTCACTATACAAGAAATTACCGATGGTGTAAAAAACGGTACTATAACCAACATTGGGTCGAGTGCTTCTCCAAGCATTGAGCATATCATAGCTCTTTCTCCCGATGCCATCATCGTTTCACCCTACCAAGATTCTCAATATAACGATATCGAAAAACTCGGCATTCCCATCATCGAGTGTGCAGACTATATGGAAACATCTCCTCTTGGTAGAGCTGAATGGATAAAACTTTTCGGAGAACTTTTCGGAGAGCGCACCAAGTCCGACAGCATCTACAACAACGTGGTAACCGAATACAACCGCTTGAAGCAACTCACAGACAACATATCCGACCACCCAACTATTCTTTCCGAAAACATCATCAACGGTACTTGGTTCGTGCCGGGTGGCGATAGCTATATGGCACAACTCTTTGTCGATGCCGGAGGAAGCTATGCTTGGAGCGACACACACACATCAGGGTCAATACCTCTTGATATGGCACAAGTGCTCGATAAAGCCCACGATGCCGATGTGTGGTTAATCAAGAGTTTTGATGCTTCCCTATCTTATTCAAAACTAAAATCACAGAACACCCTTAACGCAGAGTTTAAGGCATTCAAAGACAAAAACATTTATTATTGCAACACCGAACGAACTACTCTTTTCAACGACTTCCCATTTCACCCCGAAATGCTTTTGAAAGAATTTATCGCAATATTTCACCCCGATTTATTACCCGATTACGAAACACGATATTACAAACCTCTAAGCAATGACTAATTCGACCCACACATACAACCAACGATTTATCGTTACCTCAATCATCCTGTCCATATTGCTATTAATCCTTATTATCAGCAATCTGCTTATAGGCTCGGTGAATATCCCTGCCAATGAAATTTTCGGGATGCTATCGGGAGAAGAATGTAGCAATAGAGTGTGGGAAGTTATTATCTTCCAATCACGCATCCCTACTATCATCACAGCCACTCTTGCAGGGGCGGCTTTGGCTGTGTGCGGATTGTTATTGCAAACCGTTTTCAACAATCCTCTTGCCGACCCTTCTATATTGGGTATATCCACAGGAGCAAGTCTTGGTGTGGCAGTTGTTATGCTCTTAGGCGGCAGTACTCTTGCCGGCGCATCAAGTTCCTATATCGCCCATTTAGGTTCACTTTCAGGAGCTTTTATTGGTGCAATGGCGGTATTGATTATGCTCATCGTGTTTTCCTCATTTGTCAAGAGTGCCACAATGCTACTCATAATAGGTATTATGGTGAGTTATCTCACTTCAAGTGCCATTTCATTGCTCAATTTCTTTGCAACCGAAGAAGGTGTACACTCTTTCGTCATTTGGGGTATGGGTAACTTCTCCAGCGTATCTTCCGACGAAATATCTATTTTCACCATCGCAATAATTATATCACTAATAGCAGCACTGCTAATGGTAAAACCTCTCAACGCTCTATTGCTTGGCAATCGCTACGCCGAGAATCTTGGGGTAAACATCAAGCACACCCGCAATGCGCTGTTATTAATCACCGGGTTACTCACAGCAGTTGTTACGGCTTATTGCGGACCTATCAGCTTTCTTGGCTTGGTCGTTCCACATATCGCCCGACTATCTCTCGGAACGTCCAACCACAACATTCTCACTCCTATAACAATGCTTGCCGGTGCTGTAATGGCTCTCTTATGTTCACTATGCAGTGTAGCACACACAACCATAGGAATAATACCTATCAATGCCATTACTCCTATCATTGGCGTTCCTGTGATAATCTACATAATCCTAAACCGTCGCAAACTACAGTATTTCAACTAAATATGGCTATTCTATCTACCAACGATCTCACAATAGGCTATCACAAGGGCAAAAACACCACAACTATACTATCTTCGCTCAATATCACTCTTGAACGAGGCAAACTCGTGGCTCTTATTGGAGCCAATGGCATAGGCAAATCCACGCTCCTACGCACCATAACCGGCAACCAAACACCTCTCGGCGGGCAAGTCCTACTCAATCAAAAACCACTAAACTCCATTAACAAACGGGAGTTATCACGAATATTAGGTATTGTCAACACCGACCGCACACAAGCAGGCGGACTCACAGTGCGCGAACTTGTATCACTCGGGCGACAACCCTACACCGGTTTTCTTGGCATTTTAAGTAAAAACGACTGCACAATTGTAGAAGAAGCTATGCACGACTCAGGCATCGCACACAAAGCCGATTCATACCTTGCCGAACTCTCCGATGGTGAACGCCAAAAGGTTATGATAGCCAAGGCTCTTGCACAAAACACCCCTATCATAATCCTCGACGAGCCCACAGCCTTTCTCGATGTAGAAAGCCGTATGGAAACTATGCTTCTTCTTCACCGACTCGCTCATAAGCACAACAAAGCGATTCTCCTTTCATCTCACGACCTATCACAAGCCGTTATGCTTGCCGATGAACTGTGGATAATTACCCACGACCGCCAATTAATAAGTGGGAACACCGAGGACCTTGTACTCGCAGGAACAATGGACTCTATTTTCTCATCACAACACATCGCATTCAATCTCACTCAAGGTGATTTCTGCATCAATATCGATTGCATACACTCAGCTTATCTAAAATGCAACGACACTACGCTGAGTCGTTGGATAGCAAATGCTCTCGCACGCAATGGTTATCGCATCGGCTCACAATCCGACAGCATCATCACCATTACAGCCACATCACCACAATGCATCACCATTGAGCAAGCCGATAGATCACTCACAGCTAACTCAATCAAAGAATTCACATCAATCCTCCCCTCATTTTCATAAATTTCATTGAAGAAAAAAATATTTTTTACAGAAAACATTTGCATAATAACTAAAAAGATTGTACCTTTGCACTCGCAATTCGGAAACGAATGCAATCGGGGTGTAGCGCAGTCCGGTTAGCGCACCTGCTTTGGGAGCAGGGGGTCCCAGGTTCGAATCCTGGTACCCCGACAACAGAAAAGGAGTTTCAATCGAAACTCCTTTTTCTATTTTATTTAGCCTTAATATCCAAAAAATCATTATCTTTGTAAATTATCATTAATTTGATACCTTTTATCAAAGATTGAATATGAAATACGATGTATTTATAAGCTATAGCAGAACGGATTATACTTATGAAGATAAGTCCATAATACCAGGGAATATTATATCTCAAATCAAAGAGATGTTACAAGCCAATGGGTACACTTATTGGTTTGATGAAGACGGCATCTATTCCGGCGATTCTTTTACCGAAGTGATAGCAGAAGCTATTCAAGATTCTGAAATATTCTTATTTATCTCTACTGAAGCATCTAATGCATCAAAATGGACTAAACACGAATTAGCTGTTGCAAAACATCTTGGGAAGAAAACCATTCCTTTTAGAGTTGATAATTCTAAATACGACAAGTCGATACTTATGTATTTGGCACCCCTTGATTATATCGATTACGAAAAGAATCCTCACAAAGCATTCGAATCATTAATAGCGGCAATAAATCATCATTATAGTCAAAAACGTGAAGCCGAAGAAGCTAAAAAACGTAAAAAAGAGCAAGAGCTTAAAGAAAAAGAAAAGGCAGAGGCATTAAAAAATGCCGAAAAGATGCGTCTTGCAAGACTTAGCGAGATTGACGCAGAGATGGCAAATCTGCAAGCTAAAATAGAAAAAACCGAAGCCGATAAATCGGAAATAAAAGCTAAATTAAACTCACTTAACGAGCAAATATCGCATCACAAAGCCGAAATAAGTTCATTAAACACATCTCAAAATGAGATTAACGTCTCTATAAAGAAATTAGAACAGGAAAAGAAATCTTTATCAAAAGATTTCACACCCAAAAAAGAACCTAAAAAAGAATTTTTCAATACAGCAAAAACAGAAAATAATGCTACCGATCCAAACGGTTCTAAATTAGCATCAAAGTCTCTTTCTTTGAAGTCTTTCTTCAAGTATCTAAAAGGTATCAAAAAGAGATATTGGTTTCATCTTTTGTTTGCTTTTGAGTTGTTATTTATTGCAGTAATGCCATTAAATTTTAATATTTTTTATAGTAGGATAGAGTTTTTGCTCGCATCTTTTTGTATAATATCACTATACGGAGTTATACAGCTTTTAAGGGGCAAAAAAGATGGTCTTGTTGTACTCCTGCTCAATAGCATAATATTATATTTGATTTGGTATCTTATACATCGCCTTACATTCCTCGCTTATATAGGATTGCCTATTTACTTATTCTGTGTAAGTATTTTATATTTAATACATAAAAGCGACAAAGACAGTTCTTTATCTTGGGGCAGGATGACTAAATCCAGATTACGGAATCCTAAAAAGACTTTAATCCTTACCGCAATTATATGTATTATCTTATCATTTGCAATACCATATATTTATGCACAGAAATGTGGAATGAGGTCTTATGACATTGATGATGCCGACTATGTATTAACGAACTCTATCCGCGGGATTTTAGGGGACTCTTATGCTGCTATACGTATGGGGGACGAATATATCCCATATAGTAAACCCCTAGCCGGAGAGAAAAGTATGTATGTATCTAAACTTCACAACTTAGATCCTGTTGTTCATAAAGCATTATGGTGGTATGAATTAGCTAATAGCAATCGCTCATATTACAGTGAAAGTTATGACAAAAAAATCACTTACTGCAAAGATTATATCGAAGCACAAGAAAAAGGATATGCCTATTCTGAAAGATATGGCAAATGTGGTATTAACAAAATTAATGGCAATTTGGTTAGAATAAGTGTAGATTCATATAGTGATGGCGTCAATGAAGGTGAATACTCCGGAAGCAAACTACAGAGCAATCTAAGCTATCATATTTCATTGATAGACGGAAACTTTTTACAAGGCAAATTTGAAGTTGAGGGTGCAGCCCTTGATTCTATAGAGTATAACAAACAAAAGTTATATAACATACAAGCAGATACTGTTAAAATGAGATTTATTCAAGAAGGCTCAATTATTTCAGAAAGAATCATTCCCGTAAAAAAAGTTGAGACAAGAATCAAATTAGATAGTAACGATACGCAACTATCATTCAACAAAGAATATACAATGATTGCTCTAAACCCTATAGAAGGAGCAAAGTGGCAGATTTATAATGAAAACAACAATTATACTTACAACATCAAAATTAAAATTATAGACGAGTCTTCAGAAAGGGTAAGATTCATACTTAATAATAAACCAAGAAAAGAGAAAATACACATTAAATACATTGCAAATAATAAGCAAATCACATCTACATCCTATTATACAAGTGATTACGAAGACAATAGACATTCAAAGAATCAACTCAGTGAGTATTGGTAAGTTGTTAGGAGTGATTTGGAAAGCAGAATCGTATGATCCAGAATATTATACCGTAGGTATTAAATCGTACATAGTATTTCGCTGAAAGCGAGACATAGAACAGCCCGGCGCAGAGCGAAGCGACACGCCGGGGAATGAATCCATACACATTAATGCGGGTCGAAAGCCCAATATATAATAATCCTGTGTCACGTGTAGCTGAATCAAATAAAAACACATATCTTTGAACTCATCTTTTTAACGCTACAACCAACAAAGCTAATATGAAAGAATGTATAAGAAATCTTTTTGCGAATGCAGAAACAGAACTTGAATCCAAGCATAATTTCACAAAAACATTCAATTATGCCATAGAAAAAGATATCCCCCAAACTATCAGGGTATTTTCAAGATGGGATAACGACGAAGACAGTTTCAGCGCAACATCATTGACATTTTGGAGGATTGAGGGTTCTGATATTCTAATAGAATTAGCCGTTTACGACAGATATTCAGGATACAAGGCAACTCGCGTGGTTAGCTCCCATTCTACTCCAGATAAAGTTTTTGAGTGGTTGAAGAATAATGAATCCATTTCGATGTGTATCGAAGCCGCTAACGAACTGATTGCATTATTAGAAGATTAATGAAGCTTTTGGATTGATGAACTATCGGACACTTCTCTATCATTAAAGCGATGTCCGATTTTATTACAATTCCATTAAATTTTAAGAAGTTTTAGGGGTATGGTGTTGATTTTATTGAAATTTCAAATTATTTTTGCAGTTTAATTATGTTATTATAATAAAATTAGCACAAAATGACTCCTAATACTAAGAAATACTTGATGTTTGGCGGTATTGCTGCGGCTGTACTTGTTTTGGTTATTGTAATTTTCTCTATCGTGAAATCTAATAACGAAATGCAGAAAGCCAATGAACTGCTCCAACTCGAAAATCAACAACTGCAACTTGCCGGCGAATACGAGAACCTTAATTCCGAATATCAACGTCTCGAAAGCCAAACTCAATTCATCAACAACGATTCTTTGCTCACCAAGTATACTGAAGCAAAAAGCAAAGTAGAAAAGCTTCTTGCCGAGCTAAAGACTCAAAAAATCACAAGCAACAAACGTATCAAAGAGCTTAAATCCGAAATTGAATCGCTTAAGAGCCTTATAAAACATTATGTATCTATAATCGATTCTCTCAATAAGGAAAACGCAGGATTACGTGCCGAAAACGTTCAGATAAAGAGCGAAAACAAAAAACTCTCAAGCAAAATGAGCAAAGTAGAGGAACAAAAAGCTCATTTAGAAGAACGTATGACTCTTGCCGAAAAGATGAACATCACAAATCTAAAACTAACAGCTTTGAAAAAGAACGGCAAGAATGAGAAAAACATAAAAAAAGCAAAACAGCTGATGGTGACTTTCACCATTTCCCCCAATAATTCCACTCCTGTGGGCGAAAAGGAAATTTTTATGCGCATCACAAGCCCCGAGGGCACTCTGCTTGGCGAACGTGGCACATTCACATTTGAAGATGCAGATGTACCTTTCACCGATTGCAAGAAAGTGGAATACACCGGGCAGGAAATGGAAGTAACAATCTATTGGAACGTGGATATACCTCTTTCGGCAGGAGAATATCGCGTAGAGATTTTCGCCGACAATTACCGCTTAGGCTCTAAGATTTTCGTAATGAAATAATATCACGCCTATTTTGTTATAACATAAAAACAAAACGACATTAAAGTCTATGAAATCGGATAGCATCGTACTCATTCCTACCTACAACGAGAAGGAAAACATTTCTAAGATCATTGACGCAGTACTTGGACTCGAGCAACAATTTGACATACTTGTAATCGACGACAATTCTCCCGACGGCACAGCAGCTATCGTTGAAGATATAATTACTCGCGAACCTCGTGTTCACATTCTAAAGCGTCCCGGCAAGCAAGGCTTAGGCACTGCATACATAGCCGGTTTCAAATGGGCAATCGAGCAGAAATACGATTACATCATTGAAATGGATGCCGATTTCTCTCACAACCCCAACGACCTGATTCCACTACGTAAAGCGTGTGCCGAAGAAGGAGCCGATATGTCGATTGGTTCGCGCTACATCACCGGAGTAAACGTCGTGAATTGGCCTATGGGGCGTGTACTGATGTCTTATTATGCTTCGATGTATGTACGCATCATCACAGGTATGAGCGTGCGCGACACTACTGCAGGATTCGTATGTTATCGACGCATTGTACTCGAAACCATCGACCTCGACAAGATTCAGTTCAAAGGATATGCGTTCCAAATTGAAATGAAATTCACTGCATTCAAATTTGGATTTAAAATCAAGGAAGTACCTATCATATTCGTAAATCGTGTTCTCGGAACAAGCAAAATGAGCGGTGGCATTTTTGGAGAAGCCGTTTTAGGTGTCATCAAACTAAAAGTGGGCAGTTGGCTCAAAAAATACGAAAGAAAGTGAAAACCATTATACATAATGCGGAGATTATCAACGAAGGCAAGCAATTTCTCGGATATGTGATAATCGACAACGATATTATATCAAAGGTGGGCGAAGGCACACCTTTGCAAGCTAATATCGATGAATGTAATGATATCATCGATGCACAAGGAATGCTTTTACTACCAGGTGCCATCGACGATCAAGTGCATTTCCGCGAACCGGGGCTAACCCACAAAGCCGACATCGCAAGCGAATCTCAAGCGGCTGTTGCCGGAGGTGTTACATCGTTTATGGATATGCCTAACACCAAGCCGGCTACTACAACAGTCGAACTTCTCGAACAAAAATATGATATAGCGGCTCAAGTGTCGTGCGCCAATTATAGTTTTTATGCAGGCGCAACCAACGACAATATGGCAGAATTACGACAAGTTGATTTTTCTCGAGTGTGCGGAGTGAAAGTATTTATGGGGTCATCTACAGGGAATATGCTTGTCGACAACAAAGACACTCTACGAAGCATTTTCAGCGAAATACCTTCTATCGTTGCCATACATAGTGAGGACGAAGCAATCATCAACCGCAACAAGGCTTATTACAGCAAACGATTCGGCAACGATTTACCTGTTTACTTCCACCCACTCATACGCAGTGCCGAAGCATGCTATGTAAGTACGGCACGAGCAGTGGAACTTGCCAACGAATGTGGCACAAGGCTTCATGTGCTTCACATATCTTCGGCTCGCGAAATGGAATTGCTCGACAACAAGCCTCTTTCGGAAAAGAAAATCACTGCCGAAGTGTGTGTACATCACCTTTGGTTCACCGACAACGATTACGCACAGAAAGGTAACCGCATAAAATGTAATCCGGCGGTAAAAACTCACGCCGATCGCGAAGCTTTACGCAACGCCTTAAAGAATGGTCTGATCGACGTAGTTGCCACCGACCACGCGCCACACCTGCTCAGCGAAAAGCAAGGAGGTTGCCTTACTGCTGCTTCTGGTATGCCTTTGGTTCAATATTCGCTTGTGGCTATGCTCGAAATGGCAAGAAAAGGCATTTTTACTTACGAAATAGTGATTGACAAAATGTGCCACGCACCTGCCACTCTCTACCGTATCAACAAACGAGGATTCATTCGAGAAGGTTATTATGCCGACCTCGTCCTTGTGAATCAGAATGCTTCCTACACCGTAGAAGCTAAAGACATTAAATCAAAATGCGCATGGTCGCCTTTCGAAGGAGAACGATTACACCACAAAGTGCAAACCACTTTTGTCAACGGAAATAAAGTATACGACAATGGTATCATAAATACCGATATAAGAGGGGAAAGACTCTCTTTTACAATTTAAGAATCCCTACAATAAAACACAAACAATGAATCAACTACAATTAAAAGGTCTGACAAGTGAGGAAGTCCTGAAAAGCCGAGAAAAATACGGAGAAAACATCCTCACGCCACCGACTGCAACCCCTCTTTGGATTCAATTTTTAGAAAAATTCCAGGATCCGTTAATACGAATCCTTTTGGTAGCACTTCTACTATCAATAGGTATAGCTTGTTATGAATTTTTCTTCGTCGAACCCGATGCTTCGGTATTCCTCGAACCGTTAGGAATTTTTGTTGCCGTCATTCTTGCTACAAGCATTGGATTTGTGGTAGAAGTTAATGCAAACAAAAAGTTCCGTTTGCTCAATCAAGTAAATGATGAGGTTATGGTCAAGGTGATACGCGACGGGAAAATCACCGAAGTAACAAGAAAAGATATTGTCGTAGGCGACATTGTGATACTCGAAACCGGAGAAGAAGTCCCTGCCGATGGAGAGTTGCTTGATTCAATGATGCTGAGCATCAACGAAAGCACTCTCACCGGTGAACCTATGGCAAACAAAACCCATAATCTTAAAGAAGTAAAGAAAAGCGCAAAAGAAACCACCTATCCGGCTAATCACGTAATGAAAGGCACTTCCGTTATGGAGGGGCATGGTGTGATGAGAGTGTTTGCCGTTGGCGACAATACTGAATATGGCAAAGTATACACCGAAGCACAAATAGAAAACAACAACAAGACTCCTCTATTTGAACAATTTGACCGTTTAGGTAAAGTAATCTCATATATGAGCTACGCAGTAGCCACTTTGATATTGATAGGACGTTTCGCCATATACGATTATGGCACACCCATCATCACCACACAATTCCTTAATTACGCTATATTCACTGTGATGCTTGCTGTAACAATCATCGTAGTGAGTGTCCCCGAAGGGTTGCCTATGAGTGTAACCCTCAGCTTGGCTCTAAGTATGCGCCGAATGCTCAATTCCAACAATCTCGTACGCAAAATGCACGCTTGCGAGACAATGGGAGCTACAAACATCATTTGTACCGACAAAACAGGTACGCTTACTCAAAATCAAATGAGCGTACACGAAGCGCATTTCTTTGGAATAAACATTGACAGTTCTTTTGTCGATGACTCAAAAGCTAAGATTATAGCCGAGGGTATAGCATGCAATTCAACAGCCTACATAGATGAATCCAACACCGACAAAGTGAAAGCACTTGGAAATCCTACCGAAGGAGCTTTGATACTTTGGCTTCGCGACAAAGGTGTGAATTACCTTCCTATCAGAGAGAATACTCACGTCGTGAAACAGTTGCCATTCTCTACCGAACGAAAATATATGGCTACCGTTGTAGATAGTAATATCACAGGTAAGAAAGTCCTATACGTGAAAGGTGCTCCCGAAATATTGATAAATATGTGTCATTCCATAGCAGGCGATACGAGCAAAGAGCAAATCCACAAAATGCTTACAGGATTCCAAGCAAAAGCGATGCGCACCCTTGCCTTTGCATATCAAGAGCTCAATGACAACGACACATCAATAGATAACGGTAAGGTAGTAGCGAGCAGACTACATCTGCTCGGGATAGTGGCTATTGCCGACCCAGTTCGCGCCGAAGTTCCTACAGCAATCAACGATTGTTTGAATGCAGGTATCGAAGTCAAAATAGTTACAGGCGACACAGTAGGAACAGCAACCGAAATAGGTCGACAAGTAGGTCTTTGGAAAGACACCGACACTCGTGAAGAAAACCATATTTCCGGACCTGATTTCGCAGCTTTAAGCGATAATGAGGCTCAAAAACGAGCATTAAAAATAAAAATTATGTCGCGAGCACGCCCGAGCGACAAGTCACGTCTTGTCAACCTACTTCAAGATGCCGGTAAGGTAGTGGCTGTAACAGGCGATGGAACCAACGATGCTCCGGCACTGAATGCAGCATCAGTAGGTTTGTCAATGGGCGACGGAACATCTGTTGCCAAGGAAGCCAGCGACATCACTATCATAGATAACTCTTTTGCAAGCATATCAAAGGCTGTAATGTGGGGACGCTCTCTTTACAAAAACATTCAGCGTTTCATTCTTTTCCAAATCACAGTCAACATAGTAGCTTGTGCTATCGTATCACTTGGAGCATTCATAAGCTACCAATCCCCTCTCACTGTGACTCAAATGCTGTGGGTAAATTTGATTATGGACACTTTTGCGGCTCTTGCCTTCGCATCATTACCCGCCTCAAGTAGTGTAATGAACGATAAGCCACGCCTACGTACCGATTTTATCATCACAAAATCAATGTGGCAATACATTTCCTGCGTAGGATTCATATTTGTATCGTTTTTATTTGGAATATTACAGTATTTCTTAAACACCAACATTGATTCACTAACCAACTTCACTTTGACTGAATATTTTGCCAATTACTTTAATTTTACTCACAACGACACACTTACGACCAAAGAGTGTACAATGTTTTTCAGTATATTCGTATTCTTGCAGTTTTGGAGTATGCTCAACGTGAAGCATTTCAATTCAACCGACGGAATATTTAGCAATTTCAGCGATTCAAAGGTGTTTTACAGCTCAATGGCACTTATATTGACTGGACAAATACTGATTGTAAACTACGGAGGAAAAATGTTCAACGTAGTTCCTCTCTCAATCTACGATTGGGTATATATCATTGGCGGAACATCTATAATATTTTTAGCCGGACTTTTATTCCGAACGATAAAATCCCTCTTTAAATAATTTACGAAAAATGCCCGGCTCTCACGAGCTGGGCATTTCATATTTATGAATAGAATCTATAAATAATAGAAAAGTGCAATTTTAAAAGATTTGCATTTGCAAAATTGGCAGTATTTTTTCACTCACAAAAGGTCTTTTAACGAAATAATTGTTCTAAAACTCCTAAAATTCAGCGAAAATTAAGATTATTTGAGTACATTTGCAGTAAATTTGTTATAAATATGCAGAATACCGAAAAGCAAGTTCTAATTAAAGTTACCGATTTTGACAAACTCATCAACCCCGACAAAGTAGATGAAGATGTTTTCATTTTCGACAACATAAGTAGCGTTACAGTCGAAGATACCCCTATTGTTATCGAGATGCCTATTTTTGCAATGTGCATTCAAGGTAGCGCTCAAATCGAGGTCAACCTCAAGGAATATAATGTACCGGCAAACAGTCTTGTTACACTTATGCCCGATCACATTCTGCATGGTTACAAACACAGCGAAGATTTCAAGGGACTATTTATCGCAGTAAGCAATAGATGTGTTGATGAACTTATCCCCGACATTCTAACTGCCCTACCTGCTATTATGACATTCCGACGTTCACCGGTCATCGAATTGAATGTTACCGAGATGGATATGCTCAAGAAGATGCACTCTTTTTTATGGATGCTTGTACGTTCTGATGTAGGTTTATATAAGAAGAAAGTGGTGAATGGAATGTTACAATCTTTGCTTTACACTGCACTATCTGCCTACAAATCGCGCAATATGTACGAAACTGTGAAGCGTTCGCGAAACGAAGACATTTTCTTCAACTTTTTCACACTTCTCGAACATAATTTCCGCAAGGAACGTTCGGTACAATACTATGCCGACAAACTATGTATTACACCAAAACACTTATCTACTGTGGTGAAAAGCGTGAGCGGACGCACTGCTGGCTCGTGGATTGATGGATATGTGATACTTGCAGCTAAAGTAATGTTACGCTCAAGTGCAAACACGATTCAAGAAGTAAGCGTTGCGCTAAACTTCCCTAATCAATCTTTCTTCGGCAAATTTTTCAAGCAACACGTTGGATTATCCCCTCGTGAATATCGGCTTAAAAACGACCACCACATAAACGATCTGCAATAAATTCGCTCGAATAAAGGTATTTGTCGATTTAATTAAATAATAGTAATTTTGCACCATAATTTTCAGTTTGTGCCGAAATATAAAATGAAGAAATTAGCACTTACCATTCTATGCCTGATAATTTGCGCAACCATTAATGCGCAACAATCCTTTATACCCAACAATCCATTCTCTCAATACAAAGAAGGGGTTAGCGACAGTATTAGCGTGAGTCTTATTACATATTATCCGGGTAGTATGATATACGAACTCTATGGGCACGCCGGCATCAAAATAGGATTTGCCAATGGTTCGGGAATTCTTTATAATTACGGTATTTTCGATTTCAATTCGCCCAACTTCCTTTACCGCTTCATCAAAGGCGAAACCGACTATATGGTAAAAGGATATAGCACCGACTATTTATTACGCGGATACACAGGACGAAGAGTGATTGAACAAGTGCTTAACTTAAGTCAACGACAAGCATATTATGCTGCAGAATATCTTTACAACGAGGCTCTGCCATGGAATGCTACCTATCGCTACAACTATGTCCTTGATAATTGCTCTACTCGCCCTCGCGACGTGATTGAATTAGCCACCGGAGGTACGATTCAGTACCCTCCTATGCAGGACACCACCACGTTCCGCAAGATAATGCATCATTATAATGCCAACTATGCATGGTCGCAATTTGGTATTGATTTGGCTCTCGGCACAGGACTTGACCGCACTATCACTTACCGCGAACAGATGTTTGTACCAATGATACTTATGCAAGCATGCTCTGAGGCTACATTTGAACTTAATGGACAACGAGTACCTCTCGTTAAAGAAACTATTATTTTAAACGAAGGTAGTGAGCAAGGTAACATCCTTCCCCCTACTCCCCGGTGGGCAACTCCAATGTGTATATTTTCGATATTACTTGCCATAACAATAACAATAAGCATCTTCGATTGTCGACGTAAAAAAGTATCGCGATGGTTCGACACCATTATGTATGGTGCGTTCACTCTCGATGGATTGCTTATGTTCTTCCTAATATTCATTTCCACTCACGAAGCCACTTCGCCCAACTGGAACGGAGTGTGGATAAACCCACTTTATATACTTCCTGCAACATTAGTGTGGATAAATTCGGCAAAAAGAGTATTATATTTCTATCATTTTTCTAACTTTGCAGTGCTATTTGCACTTTTATTAAGTTGGTATTGGATTCCGCAAGTAGCACACCCCGCATTTTTGCCGTTAATATTATGTTCGGTGGTGCGCTCGGTAAATTATATTATTATTTCTCGTAAACAAAACATAGATGCAACACAAAAACAATAGTTCTCGAATCATCACATCATTAATTGCGTCAATGGTAGCTATCTCAGCTATGGCGCAAGCATCAGGAGAACGCCCTCAATTAGTTATACAAATAATGGTCGACCAATTGAGAGGCGACTATATCGACATCTTACAAGATTGTTTTTGTGAATCAGGATTCAAACGCCTTGCCGACAATAGTGTATGTTTTGAAAACGTGGATTTCAACATCGACAAAGTCGACTTGGTATCGGGTACAGCGATGCTTGTTACCGGCACGTATCCTCGCATCAACGGGCTTTCAGGAGAAAGAGTGTACAACACTCAAAAAAAGTTAGCGCAAAAGATTCTTATTGACCCTTCTAAAATGGGTAATTTTACAAGCGAAAATTTATCTCCTAAGGGACTAAAATCTTCAACAGTAAGCGATGAATTAAAAATCCATAACGACGGACTCGGATACGTATATTCCATAGCCCCCGATGCTCAACAGGCCATCATTCTTGCAGGTCACGCCGGCAATGGAGCTTTTTGGATTAACGATTTGAATGGCAAATGGTCCACATCTACATTCTATTCCGACGTTCCTCAATCAATAACACATCGTAATTACAAGAACTCTCTATCATCCCGCATCGACACTATGTCGTGGTCGCCAATGATGGATTTGATTAAATATCCGGATATTCCTTCACACAAGAAAGAGTATCCGTTCAAATACATATTCCCCGTTTCTCGAACCGACCGCTTCAAAAACTACAAGCGCACAGCTCTTGTTAACGAAGAAGTAACTTCAGTGGCAATCGAGTTCCTCGAATCGCTCAAAATGGGAACTCGTGGCGAAACCGATATGCTGAATATCGCTTACACGTTATCGCCTTATAACAACAATGCAGGAGCAGGTAGTGTGGAGATCTTCGACAAATATTTACGTCTCGACCGACAACTAAGCCGTTTGTTTGATGCTATCAACAACACCGTAGGTCTCGACAAAACTCTTGTCGTATTATCTTCCACAGGATATTTCGACGAAAATTCTCCGATTGATGAAAGATACAACATTCCTACAGGCGAATTCAACATCACAAAAGCCAAATCGTTGCTCAACCTCTATCTTATGGCAGTGTATGGCAACGCTCAATGGGTTGATGACTACAACGACGGATACTTCTATCTCAATCAAAAATTGATTAAAGAAAAAGAGTTAAACCTAAAAGAAGTACGCCGTAACGCAAGTAGTTTCTTACGCCGTATGAGTGGTATCGTTGAGGCTTATTCTATTGATGAAATAATCGACAACCCCTCCAACGAGAATACAAGAACAATATACAACTCTCTTATTGCAAGCCATGTAGGCGATGTAATCATAAAAGTGATGCCCGGGTGGTCTATATGCCATAACGATGACACCGGTTATACACAAACCAAGCACATTCGCGCTTCATCAATAAGTGCTCCGACATATATTATGCACCCCAACGTGAAAGCGCAAAAAATCGATACTCCGGTCGATGCAACTCTATTAGCTCCCACTGTTTCACGACTTTTGCGTATCCGCTCTCCCAATGCAGCCACTGGAAAACCTTTTATTCTTGAATAAAAGCCTGTTTTCTTGCGTGTTTTTACGCAACATTTCATTATCTTTGCAAAATATTGGTGTTTTATGCCCTTTCATCATTCATATTGTTAACGAATGACCAAATACGGGCAAAAAACGGCTATTTAATTACAGAAAAACAAAAAATTATACATAAAATGGGATTCGTAGATTTTTTAAAATCGTTATTCGGTAGTAAGTCCGACCGAGACTTACGTGAAATCCGCCCTGTCCTCGACAGCATCTTGGCAATTTATCCGGAAATGGAAAAATTATCACACGACGAATTGCGCGCCAAAATTGATGAAGTAAAAGCTCAACTGCGCGCAAGTGTGAAAACAAAGCGCGATAAAGTAGCTGCTTTAAAAGAAGAAGTAGAAACTCTTGACTACGAAAAGCGCGAACCTCTTTGGGAAGAAATCGACAAGCTAAACAAGGATATCCTTGAAGACTTGGAGGTAGAACTCAAAAAGGTACTTCCTCTCGTGTTTGCCATCGTAAAAGATACAGCACGACGATTCAAAGAAAATGAAACAATCGAAGTTACTGCTACTCAATTCGACCGCGAACTCGCAGCACAAGGAAAAGATTTTATCACTATCGAAGGCGACAAAGCATACTATAAAAATCATTGGGTTGCCGGTGGTAACGAAGTCACTTGGAATATGGTACACTACGATGTACAGCTCATAGGCGGTATCGTGCTCAACGACAATGGTAACGGAAAAGATAGTAAAGGTAAAATTGCCGAAATGGCAACAGGTGAAGGTAAGACTCTTGTAGCTACACTTCCGGTGTTCCTAAATGCATTGACAGGTAATGGAGTACACGTAGTAACCGTAAACGACTACCTTGCGAAACGCGACTCGGAATGGATGGGACCACTATATATGTTCCATGGTTTATCGGTTGCTTGTATCGATAAGACTCAACCGAACTCGGCCGAACGTCGTGCAGCCTACAATGCCGACATCACTTTCGGTACCAACAACGAATTTGGTTTCGACTACTTACGTGATAATATGGCTATGGCACCCGAAGAATTAGTGCAACGTGCCCACAACTATGCTATTGTCGACGAGGTCGACTCTGTACTTATCGACGATGCTCGTACTCCACTCATTATCGCAGGTCCCGTACCTAAAGGCGATGACCAATTGTTCTTGGAGTTCCGCCAAAATGTTGAAAACGTGTATAACGCTCAACGACGTCTTGTAACCGATTTGCTTGTTGAGGCGAAAAACCTTATGGCAAGCGACGACAAAGAAAAAGTGAAAGAAGGTAGCTTAAAACTCTTCCGAGCTTACAAAGGTCTTCCTAAATATGGTCCTCTTATTAAGTTCTTGAGCCAAGAAGGTATCAAGCCGGCTATGCTTGCCACCGAGGCACACTATATGCAAGACAACAACCGCGAAATGCACATCGTTACCGACCCTCTTTATTTCGTTATCGATGAAAAGAACAATAGTGTTCACTTGACCGATAAAGGTATTGACGTACTTACTGGACGCATCAACGACCCTAAGTTCTTCGTACTCCCCGACATAGCATCTTTGCTATCTGCTGTAGAAAACGAAGCTATTAGCGACACCGAAAAGATAGCTAAGAAAGACGAATTGATGGCAGAATATGCTGTTAAGGCCGAACGAGTTCACACAGTAAACCAATTACTTAAGGCTTACACACTATTCTCTAAAGACGTGGAATATGTGGTAAGTGAAGATGGTAAAGTGAAAATCGTTGACGAACAAACAGGCCGTATTATGGAAGGTCGCCGTTATAGCGATGGTCTTCACCAAGCTATCGAAGCTAAGGAGAATGTAAAAGTAGAAGCAGCAACTCAAACATTTGCTACCATCACTTTGCAAAACTATTTCCGTATGTACCACAAACTTGCCGGTATGACAGGTACTGCCGAAACCGAAGCAGGCGAATTCTGGGACATCTACAAACTCGACGTTGTTACAATCCCAACCAATCGTCCGGTACAACGCATCGATATGAATGATCGAGTTTACCGCACAAAGAAAGAAAAATACAATGCCGTAATAGAAGAAGTGCAAGCGATGCTCGAAAAAGGACGTCCTGTACTTGTGGGTACAACATCAGTAGAAATTTCCGAACTTCTAAGCCGTATGCTCACAGTACGCCGCATTCCGCACAATGTTCTTAACGCTAAACTTCACCAAAAAGAAGCCGATATCGTGGCTCAAGCCGGACGACCGGGTGTGGTTACTATAGCGACTAATATGGCAGGTCGTGGTACTGATATTAAACTTACTCCTGAGGTTGAAGCGGCCGGAGGTCTTGCTATTATAGGTACTGAGCGTCACGAATCTCGTCGTGTCGACCGTCAGCTACGCGGTCGTGCAGGACGTCAAGGTGATAAAGGTTCTTCTGTATTCTACGTATCATTCGAAGACGATTTAATGCGCAAATTCGTGTCGGATAGTATGATTAAGCGTCTTGATAGTTTCGGTTTCAAAGAAGGCGAAATGCTCGAATCTTCTATGATTACCAAGTCTATCGAAAATGCTCAGAAAAGAGTGGAAGAAAATCACTTTGGCGTACGTAAACACTTAGTGGATTACGATGACGTGATGAACAACCAACGTAATGCCGTTTACAATCGTCGCCACCACGCACTAATTGGTGAACGTATGGGCGTCGACATTTTGAATATGATATATGACTGCGCAAACAACTTAGTGGAAAAATACGACTCAGCAAGCGATTACAACGACTTGAAGATGCAAGTTCTTTCTACTTTCGCTATGGATATTCCTTTTAAAGAAGATGAATATACTAAAATGGACAAAGATTCTAAGGTTGATGCTATTTATCGCTCTGCGGTAGATGCTTTCAACAGAAAGTCCGATTACATCGCCGAAGTTGCTTACCCTGTTGTGCGCACTATCGTTGAAGAACATGGAGCAAAAGGTCTTATGCAAGTACCTATT
Organism: Bacteroidales bacterium; assembly: GCA_015061055.1. Classification (GTDB taxonomy): domain Bacteria; phylum Bacteroidota; class Bacteroidia; order Bacteroidales; family Muribaculaceae; genus RGIG4576. The sequence goes on along the minus strand of SUXH01000004.1, from coordinate 35,553 downwards.
ACCGACGGTAAACGCGGATATCGCATTATGACCGACATAGAAGAAGCATACAATAGTAAGTGTAAGTCAATCGCTAAAGCTTGGCAAAAGGCGGTGCTTCTTATGACTATCGACAATGTATGGAAAGAACACTTGCGCGAACTTGATGAATTGCGCCACTCTGTACAAAATGCAAGCTATGAGCAGAAAGACCCTCTTGTAATCTACAAAATCGAGTCTTTCAACCTATTCACCAATATGCTCAACACGATGAATGCAGGTTCGGTATCAAAGCTAATGCGTGGTCAGATTATTGTGCCTGAAAATCCTGAAGATGCACAGGCTCCACAAGCTGCGGCACAACCATTACGTCCACAGGTGCCTCAATACCAAACTTCACGCGAAGCATATCCCGGAGCTAATGCGCAACGCGCTGCCGCTGCAGCACCACAAGGTCCACAACGTCCTGTTGCTCCTATCGTTTCGGCACCTCGCGTAGGTCGTAACGAGCCATGTCCTTGCGGTAGCGGAAAGAAATATAAGAATTGCCATGGTAAAGCTGAATAATTAAAATTCCATTCATATATTTCTTGAAAAGTCGTAGAATACGTTCTACGGCTTTTCTTTTTTAACATATCTTCTTGATTCCTCCCATAGATTGTTTTTCTAAAATCCCACATATACACTCAAATTTTCAACAAACATCTGCAAAACGAAACTATTGACTTGTTAATTCAATATGTTTTTTATACTTTTGATGCAAGGTATAAAACCAACACCTTATTATTGATAATACTCAAAATCATGAAACGACAGTTACTTTTTATATTATGTGCAATAGTATACGTTAGTATAGCTTCAGCTCAACATCGTAGCTCATGTCAGTCGAAAAGATTTATCAACACCAACAATAGCCAAGCCGATATAAACGCTCCTATTATAGTATCTACCACCCCCACAAGCGAGGGGGAAGCAGTTTACACATTACGTCCTATTATACGTATAGAATATGATGAAGAATTGAATTGGGACGAAGATAAGAATTCTAATTGTATTACCATAACCGACGCTAACTGCACAGAATATGCAGGTAAAGTAACTCACAATGTGGTGCACGACAAGTCGGTAATTCATTTTTACTTTAGCAATGACCTTCCACTCGACAAAGCCTTATTGGTAAAAGTATCAGGTGGATTGAGTGACTTATTTGGCAACACCACCGAGGATTTTTACTTCCGTTTCTTAAGTGAATATCGTCCAATGATTACACAAGAAACCATACTTACACTTGACAACACTACAGGTTGGTGGTCTCCTAATGGTTCCGGATCGACAAAAGGTCTAACAGCCGAAGATTCAGACAACACTTGGGATGTAAGTTCAAGTGTAACAGCAAGTCAAGAAAGCGAATCAAGTTGTTGGTTACACTACGCTTTCAATCCTACATCGACCGACGGATTATGGCAAATACGCCAATACTATAGTTCCGGTTCAACTACATCACATAACAATATAAATGGGATTTTATCATTCTGGCTATATGGTGATGCTTCTAACAACTCCGTTTCTGCTATGCTTCGAGCTACTTCAAGTAGCGGCGGATTGAAATACCAAGACCCTCAAACTAAGATTGACTTCCGCGGATGGAAACTAATTACTTGGGATTTAAAGAACGACGCCTATACTTCATTTACCGGAACCGATGCTTTAACCGCAATCTGGAGATTTGATAGTTTCTTCTTGCGTCACATTACGGAATCTAATATAGATACGGAATGGAATGGTGATTTGTATTTCGACAATCTTGAATTCAACACATGGGACAACTCTGCTACTCGCAAAGCACAACTCAACGATGTAAAAATACCGGCATCAAATATAGAAGACATAACATCCTTCAATAACGAACCTATCGAATACTTTAACCCACAAGGCATCAAGGTCAATAAACCACAAAAAGGAATCTATATCAAACGACAAGGTTCTGCAATAACCAAAATAGTACTTTAAGTATTCAACACTCAAAAATTCTAGTAATAATATCACTTTACTCAAAAGAATTAAGGGGACACTTCTAAGTCCCCTTAATTCTATCAATCTATATATGTATATTTTACATTCCAAAGGAATAGTGCATTACCCGGCATTGAAGTACCTGCGCTACATCGGTCTTTCTTTTCAATCACCTCACAAAATTGTTCTATTGTGAGTTTGCCACGCCCCACATCTACAAGCGTTCCAACTATGGCCCTCACCATATTGCGCAAAAATCTATCGGCAGTAATGGTAAACACCCATTGCTCTCCCTCTTGTTCCCAACGTGCATAAGTTATCTTACAATTATTGGTAGCCACATCTGTGTGAAGCTTTGAAAAACTTGTAAAATCTCTATAGTTTTTCAACAATTCAGCTGCCTCATTCATCAACTCAAAGTCAAGTCGACAAGTAGATTTCCAACTAAAAGGATACAAGAAAGGAGATTTCTCTGTGTGAACAAAATACTTATAAGTACGCGACACAGCATCAAAACGTGCGTGCGCATCGGCACGAACAGGCAACACATCATATATTGCTATATCCTTACCCAGAATACTGTTTAATCGCATCACAAGTGTAAGCATATCCTTCAATGGTTCGCTCACATCAAAATGCGCATACATCACCGCTGCATTAACACCCGCATCAGTACGCCCTGCACCAATAATAGATATGGGCTCACGAAGTATCGTAGACAAAGCTTTCTCAATGCATTCTTGCACTGAAACAGCATTAGGTTGCGACTGCCAACCATGATAATTTGCTCCATTATAAGCTAATTTCAAGAAATAACGCATATACGCCTTTTTTATCACTTAAAATCGCTAAAAAGCCTGCCATCAGTCTTTTTCCAAATATGTATAGCCATAAAGTCCCGAGCGATAATTACTCAAGAATTCACGACCTTCTTCGGGAGTAATTTTACCACTCTTCATTGATGCAGTAACCCAAGTTTCCACGTTACGCACAAGTTTCTTAGGATTATACTCCACATATTCAAGAACTTCAGCAACAGTCTCACCTTCAATCACCTGATCTATTTCATAATGATTCTTATATACGTCAATATGAACAGCATTTGTATCCCCAAACAAGTTATGCATATCACCCAAAATCTCTTGATATGCACCCACAAGGAATACACCGAGATAATAAGGTTCATTTGGTTTCACTTGATGTACAGGTAAATAATTTGACGCACCTTGCGACGAAACGTACGCACATATTTTTCCATCGCTGTCGCACGTAATATCTTGTAGCGTTGCATGGTGAGAAGGCTTTTCGTCAAGACGAGCAAGTGGCATTATCGGGAACACTTGGTCAATAGCCCAAGAGTCCGGCAATGACTGAAATAAAGAAAAATTACAGAAATACTTATCTGGAAGCATCTTTATCACCTTACGAAGTTCTTCAGGTGCGTGCTTGGTTGAATGAGCTATATCACTCACTTCACGAGCTATCGACCAGAATAGTTTTTCTATCATCGCTCGAGTACGCAAATCAAGAAGTCCTAAACTGAACAAATCAAGAGCTTCTTCGCGTATTTGTAACGCATCGTGCCAACTCTCAAAAATACGTTGTTGATTGAGTTTATCCCATATTTGATACAATTCTCGTGCAAGTTCGTGTTCATTCTCTCCCACTTCATCATCTTCGTCCCATATAGGCAGATGTGTCGTTTCAAGAACATCAAGTACAAGAATTGAGTGATGCGCCGTAAGCGAACGTCCCGACTCTATAACTATATTGGGATGTTTCAACTCATTTTTGTTACACACATCTACAAGCTGCGACACAGCATCATTAACATACTCTTGTATTGAGTAGTTCATACTATATTCGCTCGCACTGCTGCGAGTACCATCATAATCAACACCAAGACCTCCTCCGATATCCACAAATTCCACACCAAAATCCATCTTATTCAATTGCACATAAAATTGGCATGCCTCACGCAAGGCATTTTTTATGTGACGAATCTTATTGATTTGGCTTCCTATATGAAAATGTATCAGCTTCAAGCAGTCCTTCATATCTTTGCTTTCGAGAAAATCAAGAGCTTCAAGCAATTCGCTTGAATTTAATCCAAACTTACTACTATCACCTCCCGATTCTTCCCATTTTCCGCTACCGGAACTGGTTAGCTTAATGCGCACGCCCATATTAGGACGTATACCAAGGCGCTTAGCCACAGTTACCATCAACTTTAATTCATTAAGCTTCTCGGCAACTATATATATACGACGTCCCATCTTTTGAGCAAGAAGGGCAAGTTCAATATAATTTTCATCTTTATATCCGTTACAGATAATCACCGAATTATCCGCATTATTAAGCGCAAGCACAGCATGAAGTTCAGGCTTTGAACCGGCTTCAAGACCTATATTATAACGTTTACCATGTCGCACAAGTTCCTCTACCACTTGACGCACTTGGTTTACCTTAATCGGATAGATTATATAATTTTGAGCTGTATAATTATATTCTTCCGAAGCCTGTTTGAAACACTTCGAAATTTTTTCAATACGATTATCCAATATATCAGGAAAACGCAATAGTACCGGCGGTGTAATATCACGCAATTGCAACTCATCTAATACGTCTTTTACATCTACTGCGGCATAGCCTTCCTTTGGTGTAACTTGAACGTGCCCTTTTTCATTGATTGAGAAGTAAGAACGTCCCCATCCATTCACATTATACAATTCAGCACTGTCTTCAATGCGCCATTTTCTCATTATTTTAATAATGTATTTACAGGTTATTAAATTAATAATACTCACAATTGGTTGTGCACTTTGCACAAAACGCTACGCAAAGATAAACTATTATTCGATAAATAGAAATAGATAATATCCTAAAAATACTATTTTTCCTTGATATTTGGTTTAAAGGTCTACAATTTTTATTCGCTTAGGACTAATCCTTCATTTTTTCCACTTTTTCAAGAATGCGCCGATTCCATTCACTACGCTCACGATCCACTATCCAACCCCACTTATTGAAGTATTTTATCATATTATAGCAATGTATCCACAACATACGTAGACTTTTATAGCTCGCTGCACGATGTGCATGAACTATTGTTACCCCGGGCCAAAACATTGTACGATAATGCTTATGCATACGACGCGTAATATCAATGTCTTCAGGATACATAAAAAATCGCTCATCAAACAGACCCACTTTTTTAAAACAGGACGTACGAAAGAACATAAATGACCCTTGATGATATGGGATATTCATAGGTGTCTTGCGGTCAAAATCATATAGTAAGAATGAGCTGTTAATTTGTTCATTCCAACTATGAAAAAAGAATCTGCGAGATATAAGATTTAATGGCGAAGGCAACAATCTACAACCATACTGCAATGTACCATCAGGATACACCACATTAGGTTGCACTTGAGCTACATCTTCGTTAGAGTCCATATATTCCACAAGCTTTGGCAACACATCTTCGCCAAAGTACACATCACTATTAAGAACCAGATGATATTTTGTGCCAAGTTTAAGAGCTTTGCGAATGGCTATATTATGTCCGGCACCATACCCAACATTACTACTTCCAACGTATTCTACCTTATCCACAGTAGCACAAAAATCAGCTATGGAATCCAAACGAGAGTTATCGATTATATATATCTTGCGCACTATAGATGACGAAACGGAGCTAAGACAATGCTTTAGCTCCTCTATATCGGTCTTATATGTTACTATCGACACTGAAATCATCGCCAATGATGTGGGAAAATGTTCTCAATTCTATCCACTTTCACCTAAATAGCATACAAAATTACTACTTTTTTATATATAACGGCAATTCTTTACTTATATTTTGTTATCTTTGCATCAAATTTAAGAGAACATATTATTTAAAACACTATATAATAGATATTTTATGGTAAACTACAAAGAACTTGGTCTTGTGAACACTCGAGATATGTTCGCTAAGGCTATCGAAGGTGGATATGCTATCCCTGCTTTCAACTTCAACAACATGGAGCAACTTCAAGCTATCATCAAGGCTGCTTCTGAAACTAAATCTCCTGTAATCCTACAAGTATCAAGTGGCGCTCGTAAGTATGCTAATGCCACTCTTCTTCGCTATATGGCTCAAGGAGCTGTAGCTTATGCTAAAGAACTTGGTTGGAAAAACCCACAAATCGTGCTTCACCTTGACCATGGTAACAGTTTCGAACTTTGCAAGGATTGTATCGACTGTGGATTCTCTTCTGTAATGATTGATGGTTCACACCTTCCTTACGAAGAAAACGTTGCTCTTACTAAGCAAGTTGTTGACTACGCACATCAATTTGATGTAACTGTAGAAGGCGAACTTGGTGTATTGGCTGGCGTTGAAGACGAAGTATCAAGCGATCACCACACTTACACTGATCCGGAAGAAGTTATTGACTTCGCTACTCGTACAGGTTGCGATAGCTTGGCTATTTCTATTGGAACTTCTCATGGTGCTTACAAGTTCACTCCGGAACAATGTACTAAGGATGAAAATGGTAAACTTGTTCCACCTCCATTGGCATTCGATGTATTGAAAGCTGTAGAAGAAAAACTTCCAGGATTCCCTATCGTACTTCATGGTTCTTCTTCTGTTCCTCAGGACGAAGTTGAAACTATCAACAAGTATGGCGGTGCATTAAAGGCTGCTATCGGTATTCCGGAAGAATGGCTTCGCGAATCAGCTAAGAGCGCTGTATGCAAAATCAACATCGACTCTGATAGCCGTCTTGCTATGACTGCTGCTGTACGTAAGGTATTCGCTGAAAGCCCAGCTGAATTCGACCCACGTAAATATCTTGGTCCGGCTCGCGACAATATGGAAAAACTTTACAAGCACAAAATCATCAATGTGCTTGGTAGCGATGGTAAGGCTCAATAATATTATTTAACCATACTATTTTTCAAGAGGTTGCTTTTTAAGCGACCTCTTTTCTTTTATTAGATTTTTTTGCGTATATTTGCACAATTATTAAGCTAAACCTATTTTACAAATAGGTGTTAAGTTTTTTGTTTAACTAATTCTATTAAATTTTGGATACTGACCCGTTATCGTGTATTTTTTCTCTTATAATGGCCTCGGTGAATGCCGATCAGCCTATTATATCTTTCAACACCCCCGAACCATCAAGTATTATAGCTTGCATCACCGCTTTGATATGCCTTTGCATATCGGCTTTTGTTTCAGGTTCAGAGATAGCATATTTTTCACTTAAAGAAACCGATTTTGACAAATTCGATAACCCCGAAACTTTAGAAAAAGTAAAAGCTATTATCTCCAACCCTGAAAAACTACTTGCAACTATTCTTATATCCAACAACTTGGTTAATGTAACCATAATTATACTACTCAACTTCGCACTGAACCAAATTCTTGAAGTGCGTAGTAACGTACTTGATTTTATTATACAATCTGTTTTTCTCACATTCTTGATTCTTCTTTTCGGAGAAATTACGCCAAAAATATATTCCACTAACAACAACATACGATTTATCAAGTTTGCAACTCCGGGGATTTCGGCTCTAAACAACATTTTTAATCCCGTATCACAACTTATGGTAAAGAGCACCGTAATTGTAAACAAAGTAATTACTAAACGAGCCGACAATATTTCGGTAAACGAGTTATCACAAGCCCTTGAACTATCTGAGGTGAACTCTGAAAACGAAAAAGAACTTCTTGAAGGGATTCTAACTTTTGGTGATAAGACGGTAGCCGAAATTATGCGTCCACGAGTAGATGTCGTAGATATTGAATATCATTCAAATTTCGATGAAGTAGTTAAGATTGTTGTTGAAAACGGATATTCACGTATGCCTATATACGAGGATAACTATGACAATATCAAAGGTGTCCTTTACGCAAAAGACCTACTTCCCTATATAGGCAAGCGTTCCAAAGAATTCAATTGGACTTCACTCATTCGTCCTGCCTATTTCGTTCCCGAAACTCGTGCCATAGGCGACCTCCTCGAAGATTTTCGTAAGACAAAGATTCACATGGCGATTATTGTTGATGAATTTGGTTGTACACAAGGCATCGTTACTCTAGAAGATATTCTTGAAGAAATTGTGGGCGACATCGACGACGAATACGACACCGACGAAGACAAATCTTATCGAAAAATAAACGATAATACATATATTTTTGAAGGCAAAACCCTTCTTAACGACTTCTACAAGATAGTCGATTGCGAAGAAGATATTTTCGATAATGTTGATGATGCCCCCGAAACCATCGCTGGGCTTTTACTCAGCCTAAAAGGAGATTTCCCTAAGGAGAAAGAAACTATCGACTATGCACACTTTCATTTCCAAGTAATGAAAGTTGCAAAACACCGCATTGTAAATGTAAAAGTGAAGATCGATCCTGTATGCCAATAAACAACAGACCTCTGATTCTCGACAACATTTCTGTGCACTTTTGGGAAATAACCGAAACACGAGATGAACTGAAAAATTTATGTCTATCCGTTGGAATCGACACATCTTGCATCGACAACATTCAATCTCAACAACGAGCCTGCGAAAAAATGGCTACTCGGTTACTTATCAACCAAGTTTTAAACCACAATTACGATTTGTGCCACACTGAAGACGGAGCACCATACTTAAAAAATTTCACTCGGCATATCAGCATTTCTCATTCATCCCATATAGTGGGCATTGCTTTTGCCGACACTCCCATAGGTATTGACATCGAACACAAGGCAGAACAAGTAATCCGAGTAAGAAAGAAATTCTTAAACGAGAGAGAACTCGCCACAATTGATTCTAACGATAAAACCAGTAATCTAAAGTTATGGACTGCTAAAGAAGCTGTATATAAAGTACATGGTGTTAAAGGCATCGATTTCAAGAACAAAATCTACCAAGATATTCACATCAACTCCGTATTCAAGGCTGCAATAGGCAAAAAAACAATTCTCTATAAAGTACAACACTTTATACTCGACTCAGGATTTATGATTGCAATTGCAACACCCAAAACAAAAAATCAAAAAAACTCAATATAATATGAAAACAAAAATTTTTATCCTCCTATTGGCTTCAACAATTCTTGGCCTTACAACTAATGAATTGCAAGCCTGCACAAGCCTGCTTGCCGGCAAGAATGCCACTACTGATGGCTCTACCCTAATCACCTATGCAGCCGATGCACACACCCTTTATGGCGCACTTAAGTTTATTCCTGCCGCTACACACAACGCCGGGGATATGCGTGAAGTTCGTGATTGGGACACTAATAAGCACTGGGGATTCATTCCCGAACAAGAACAAACATACAAAGTAATAGGCAATATGAACGAGCATCAGCTCACTATTACCGAATCTACTTGGACCTGCAAGGAAGAACTTGTCGACACTACAGGTATCATCGACTACGGTAGCCTTATTTATATCACTCTACAACGTGCAAAAACAGCACGCGAAGCTATCGCTATAATGACCAATCTTGTTGCCAAATATGGATATAACAGCCATGGCGAATCATTCTCTATTGGCGACCCTAACGAAATATGGATAATGGAAATGTGTGGCAAGGGTGGCAAAGAAAAAGGAGCTGTGTGGGTAGCTCACCGCATTCCCGACGATTGCATCACAGGACATGCCAATGCTCCACGCATACACAAATTCCCGCTTAACGATAAAGATAATTGTATCTATTCAAAAGACGTAATATCTTTTGCACGTAAAATGAAATATTTCAATGGTAAAGATGAAGATTTCGACTTTGCTAAAGCTTATGGTTTTTGGGACTACCTTGCTTATCGTGGTTGTGACGCTCGAGTATGGGCTTTCTTCAACCGTTATTGTACCGGGATGGAAAAATATCTGCCTTACATAGATGGCGAAGAAAATGCCGAAATATTACCACTATATGTAAAACCCGACAAAAAAGTAAACGTGCGAGATATGCAAAATATGATGCGCGACCACTTCGAAGGTACTCCACTTGATATGACTAAAGACGCAGGTTCAAAAATATTCTGGGATTCTCCTTATCGTTTCCGCCCCATGAACTTCGACGTTGACGGCAAAACATATTTCAATGAACGTGCCATTGCCACACAACAAACAGCATTCGTTCTTGTGAGCCAAATGCGCTCATGGCTTCCAAACGAAATTGGAGGTATACATTGGTTTGGTGTAGACGATGCAGCCACCAACGTATTCGTACCTATGTACTGCTGTCTTACAAGCGCTCCTAAGAGCTATGATGCTATGACTGCCGACCTCTACAACTTCTCTCTTGAATCGGCGTTCTGGGTAAATAATTGGGTAGCAAACCAAGCCTACGGACGTTATTCGCTTATGATTGGAGATATACTAAAAGTTCAAAAATCGCTTGAAGACAGTTTTGAACAAAATATGTCATTCATTGAGGCCGAGGCTGCTCGACTTCACAAAGAATCCCCTCAAAAGGCGATAGAATATCTCACAAATTATTCTCATTTTGTAGCAGAAAAGGCTACTACAAGCTATCGTAAGCTTGGTGAATACTTATTGGTGAAATATCTTGACGGCAATCGTAAAAAGGAAGAAAACGGACAATTCAAACGCAATGAAGACGGGCTTCCCGTTCAACCCGATTTTCCTGGTTACAACCAAGAATACTACAATTCCATCGCAAAAGATGCCGGCGACCGTCTAAAAATGAAGTTCTGATTATCTTCTTACAACCAAACTACAGCCCCCGAAAGATCACACTCTCGGGGGCTTTCTTATATCACCTTTTCTATTCTCTGTTATTTCCTTTCCACTCTCACATCATATCTATTCACTCTCACCTTAACATCGTAAGCGATAGCATCTTTGCGAGATTTTCCTTTATAATAATAAAATTTATGACCTTCATCCCACGATTTTATCGATGCCTGACGCGACGAATACGGGGGAAGTTCACACTTTACCAATTCAGTACGTTCGTGAAGCAACACACCATTTATATCGGTATATTTAAACGAAATTTCCACCTGCGAAATATAATGATTGGTATTATTAGTGAGCATAAATGTCTCTTTAGCAGCACCTGCCAGTTTTGAATAACCTCGCATCACCACAGCCCTATCTTCAAATGCCACCGCATCTATAGTCATCGAATCCACTTTCAATGATGCTGTATCTCTTTTACCTTGCACATTTATGCCCTTTCGGGTACTATTCACTCGAGCGTCACTCACAGCGAAACCAAATACTGATATAATCAATATAACTATAATCCCTCTCATATACAGCTAAATAAAAGTTACAGATAACGCACCTTGCCTTGCTTCCTCTTTACTTTGGGATATATTTTTCTAAAACCTTCAGGGAAATTCACTTCATCTACACCCGAAGAGGAGACAGAGATACCTTTCAATAATTTTGGCAAAAAGTGTGTAAAATTCACACGCACACGCATATTAACCTCACTACGTTTTATTATCAGTCTGCTTGCGTCATCACTCAGTTCTCCTAAACATACCTGAAGATTCTCAAGAACAGACATCTTCTGTTCTCCATATATCCACACCTTATACTTGCAAGCATCGGCCGTTGGTTTGCAATACCCTATTACCGTTCCAGGCAGCAACATCATATCTTCTCCATCCACATACACAATACGATAATCCTGTGCCTCATATAACTTTGCTTCTTCACATCGTTCTATCACCACAGTCATACCCTCCTCTGCATAATACCACATTCCTTCTATAGGTTGCAAATCTACCGAATCACAACGACTGCGAACATCACATTCATCATATCCACGCAACACCTCACATCGAGAAGGATAACCATTGTCGGCCTTCACATCAATTGATACTGCAAGCATCACTGAGATTATCACAATATAGCTCACAATGGGTTTCATACCGGAAGGAAAATCAATTTATTACATAGAGAATTTATAATTAAACCCAAAGCTCAAGATTTCGTTGAACTGCCAATATTTCCAGTCCTTATGCTTTGCAACTGAATTATCATAACGCAAATGAGCATAAATCTTAGTAGAAAGATACTTATTGATTGTAAAATCAAGTGTATTTTCCCAATCACCTTGAATATCTTCATAATCGGTAAATGCAAATAGTCGGCTGCTCCATGTAACTTCACGACTCAACTGCCAAACCATTTTCGCTTCCAAATTAGAACCAAATAAAGCTTTGAAATGCTTTCCTTCATCTATACCAAACGATGTCGGGTTAAGTTTCTTAATCTCCCTGCAAATTTTCATATCGGTTGACAATGGAGACAATGACATATCGAATTTCCATTTTTTATTTTTCGATACAGTGCTATAAGTCATACCGACACCAATATTCAAATCAGCCGGGCTGAGTATCGATGCTGTCATATCATTCGTATTAGACTTATAATTATTAAACAACTGAGTCTTAAAACGAAGTGTTGTTGAATAATACCACTTATCAATAGCCTTATAACCGAATTTTGTGTTCACTTGGAACAAATCTTGACTTATACTATAACCTCTGATTGTGTCCTGTGATGCTGAGTTTACACTCACTTTATATTGCACCGAATTTTCAAAAAGCAATTTTTTGTACACATTAGGATTCAGTTTAACTGTCCACACGAAATTACCAAGTACATTTACATTGTTTTCTCCACCTTGATACCAATTCTCCGACAAATACGCTTGCGACACTTGTATCGATGCATTGAACGAATGAATCCAAGAGCGTACCTTGATTTTCTCTCCTTGAGCAGCCTGAAGATTGTCAAACGTACGTTCCTCTACCGTAACAGAACGTTTCGATGGATCGGTTTTGATTACATAACTCTTAGGAGGTTCGGGTAATTCCTTTTCATTATATTGCACATCATTTGGATTATTCACAATTGCATCAAAACGCAACTTTGCCACTTTGTCACGCTCATCTATCGATTTCTTCAACCATTCGTCATCAATATTGAACATCCAATCAAGCATAGGCGCATCTGTACAATTCCTATCTTCACACGAAATATTAGACGTAGGATATTCCTCAAAAATAAGTGGAACAAACAGATAGTTTGGCTTAACCTTATCGTATTTCAATTCGGCATCACCCCATTTCAACACAGGTGCAGCCACACTCATCACAAGTGAATCGGGCTTATCTACAACCATAGTGTCTATTGATGTTTTTTCCACAGCTAAGGAATCGGTCGACAAAGCAATATTATTCGCCTTTAGACCAAAAGACGATACTAACGATATCAAAATTAGAGTAGCAAGTTTTTTCATAATGTTATTTAGTTTCTTTTCTGCAAAGATAGCCCGAAACACTCATAAATTAAAATAAAACCACCAAAAAACAATAATTGGACCACACAAGTGCAGCCCAATCACTATATTTTAGTATCCTCAAAAAGCTTAAAAAGCTCTTTGACTGACATTCCCAATTGAATTATTAATCCCTGCTACTACCAAAGAAACGAAGTAAATACAAGAATAAGTTGATAAAATCAAGATACAAGCTCAATGCTCCGATAGTAGCTATTTTGCCGGCACTGTTATAATCGCTCATTGCAGCCATTCGTTTGATTTTTTGCACATCCCAAGCAGTTAAACCGATAAAAATCACCACACCGGCAAAGCTTATAATCCACTCAAGAGTGCTACTGTGCATAAACAGATTCACCACAATGCAAATAATAAGACCAAATAATGCCATCATCATAAATGAGCCAAACTTAGTAAGATCGCTCTTGGTCACATACCCATATATTGCCATCGTAGCAAATACCCCCGCAGTAATAGCAAATGTGAGAGCTATCGACGCTGCGGTATATACAAGTACAATACAGCTAAGGGTCATACCATTCAGCACAGAGTACAGATAAAACAATGCTGTGGCTCCGGCATTGCTTAATTTATTGATTGAAGCCGAAAGTGCAATCACCATAACGATTTCACCAATCAACAAGCCCCAATATACCCAAGAATTAGTAAATATAAACTTAGCTAATGCAGGTACACTCAACACCATATATGCCGAAATAGCTGTTATCACCATAGCCAAGAACATCTTAGTAAAGACTTGACGCATCACTTTAGAAACAAACACATCAAGAGATTGATTGCTTGAATACTGATTGTTTGAATTATAATTATAAATACTCATATTATTTTGTTTTTATTATTATCGAAAACTTATCCTTTTTAAAACACTCAATGGTTCCAAAAGTTCTCAACTCATTTTATTACATTCTTTCAGGCACTTCCATTCCAAGCAAGCCGGTAGCACGAGCAATCACATTGCCCACTGTGCGAGAAAGAGCGATACGGAATGCACGCACATCCTCATCACTTTCCTTCATAATAGGACAGTCGTGATAGAATTGGTTATATTCCTTCACAAGCTCATACACATAGTTAGCTATAAGAGCAGGGCTGTAGTTCTTACCTGCTTCGGTCACAACACTTGGGAAATCGGCAAGACGTTGGATAAGTGTAATTTCCTTTTCTTGTGGTTCCACCGAAGCAAATGTTTCCTTCAAGCCGGCTTCTGCAACCTTGCGAAGAAGTGATTGAATACGAGCATAAGTATATTGCAAGAATGGACCTGTGTTTCCATTGAAGTCAATAGATTCCTTAGGGTTAAATGTCATATTCTTGCGTGGGTCAACTTTTAAGATAAAGTACTTCAACGCACCAAGACCGATGATACGAGAGATGTTATCAGCTTCCTCTGCTGTGCAACCATCAAGTTTACCAAGTTCAGCCGAAGTTTCCTTTGCTGTAGCGATCATTTCGTCCATAAGATCATCGGCATCTACCACAGTACCCTCACGCGACTTCATCTTACCTTCAGGCAATTCCACCATTCCATAAGAGAAGTGAACCAAGTCCTTACCCCACTTAAATCCAAGTTTGTCAAGGAGTAACGAAAGCACCTGGAAGTGATAATTTTGTTCATTACCCACCACATAAATCATTTGATCGATAGGATAATCTTGATAACGCAATTTTGCCGTACCGATATCCTGAGTCATATACACCGAAGTACCATCGCTACGAAGCAATAGCTTGTGGTCCAATCCGTCGTTAGTAAGGTCGGCCCACACCGAATTGTCTTCTTTACGATACATTATACCCTTTTCAAGACCTTCAAGCACCTTTTCCTTGCCCTCAAGATAAGTTTCGCTTTCGTAGTATATTTTGTCGAAGTCAACGCCAAGACGCTTATATGTTTCATCAAATCCGGCATATACCCATTCATTCATCATACGCCACACACTGCGCACTTCTTCATCGCCGGCTTCCCACTTCTTAAGCATTTCGTGAGCTTCGGCCATAAGTGGAGATGCTTGTTTTGCTTCATCTTCGCTCATACCTTTCTCCATAAGCTCATTCACTTCTGCCTTGTATTCTTTGTCGAAGATTACGTAGAAATCACCAATCAAGTGATCGCCTTTCTTGCCTGCCTTTTCAGGAGTGATTCCATCACCCCATTTTTGCCATGCAAGCATCGACTTA
This sequence comes from Bacteroidales bacterium, assembly GCA_015061055.1. Classification (GTDB taxonomy): domain Bacteria; phylum Bacteroidota; class Bacteroidia; order Bacteroidales; family Muribaculaceae; genus RGIG4576. The sequence continues at coordinate 20,048 of SUXH01000004.1, read as the reverse complement.
CAGATGTGGATACCGCGGTCGTTTACAATATTGGTCTTTACCACATTATAACCATTAGCGGTCATAATACGCGAAAGGCTGTAACCCAGCAAATTGTTACGCACGTGACCAAGGTGGAGAGGCTTGTTGGTGTTAGGCGATGAATATTCAATCATCACAAGTTCGCTATCAGCAGTTACCGGTTTAAAGCCATAATCAGGAGTTTCGGCAATGTGATTAAGCACACCCACCCAGAAAGTAGGTTCAATCACGATATTCAAGAAACCCTTGATTACATTGAACGACTTCACCGCTTCGCAATTAGCTTGCAAGTACTCACCTATTTCCTGTGCAGTAGCCTCAGGAGATTTTTTTGCAGCCTTCACGAAAGGGAACACCACGATAGTAAGGTTACCTTCAAACTCCTTCTTGGTGGTTTGAGGAACGATTTTTTCAGCAGGAAGCTCCAATCCATAAAGAGCCTTCACTGCGTCGGCAGTAGCCTGCGATATAATGTTATCTATTGACATAATCCACGTAATTTATAAATTATTATGCAAAGATAGTGATGTTTTTCCACAGTTAAGCACTTCTACTTTCTAAAAATACATTCTCCCCCCCAAATACACCTTAAAATCCACTTATCACGCTATTTTTTCATCACTGCGAGAATACACAGCACAAACAAACAACATCCATTAGCCAAAATATCCGACACAATGTGGCAGATTGTTTTTATTATCATAAAAAAGGATGTTACTAAACCACAAGGTACAGCAACATTCTCTATACATAAAAGGTAAGAATCTACCTATAAACATAAAATTTATTTAGTATGATAACAGACAGATTTTAGAAACTCTATACATCAAAATAGAAAGTATACCCCCACTCATCTGATGAAAAATTTCTAAAATATTTACTATGTGGGTATTTTGTATCATATACAGGATATAATTGATTTCCATAACGAGCTTTAATATATAAATATCCTTTTGAATTTTTGTAAATTTCGTTAGCCCCATCCTTTTTGTAATCACCATTCACGAATCTATAAACAATAACTGATTTAACATATTTGTAATCATTAGACTGATTACTTAAAGCACATATTTGCGCATCAGAAGTTGATGAATTTGCATATCCGTATAACGATGTAAGAATTAATGCTAAAATAGCACAAATTGACAATAGTAATTTTTTCATATTATATAAGTATTAAATGTTAAAAACTGTGCGAATATATATATATATATATATCCAAACATTTTTATATGTTTAATAACATATAAGCATAAAAATTACAACATAAAAAACGTGCATAGCAAAAAACTATGCACGTCATATATCATCACCTAAAAGGCAGTATTTATCAGAACAGCTGTATCAGTAGCAAGCCGACAGCCAACGACACCACCGTAACCACCAATCCAGGCATCATAAACGAGTGATTAAGCACCCATTTACCAATACCTGTAGTCCCTGTTCGGTCAAAATTGATGGCAGCCACCACCGTAGGGTAATTAGGGATAAAGAAATATCCGTTAACAGCCGGGAACAAGGCGATAAGCATCATAGGCGACAAGCCTAATGTTATTCCCAACGGAGCAATGGCACGTATTGTAGCCGCTTGACTATACAAAAGGATTGACATCACAAACAAAGCCACACCAAAGAGCCATGGCATTTCGGTAACAATACCCTTTATTGAGGCTGTCAATTCGGCGATATTTCCATTGATAAAGGTATCACCCATCCAAGCTATTCCGAAGATAGCTATCACTGCTTGCATTCCGGCAGGGAAGATACTGCCTTTGGTAGCAGCTATTCCATCGGTGCGAGTAAAAATCAATATCATAGCGGCAGCACTCAACATAAGGATTTCAATCAATGCAGGCATTCCCAGCACCGAGTCACCGAACGTTGGGCGAAGACTTGGAATCGAGCCAAACAGCACAATCAGGAATGTTGCAGCCAAGAATATGCCTACCGACAATCTCGCCTTTCCCACATTCTTTACATCATTCAACTCTATGTGCTTCTCATCGAGCATTCCACTTTTCAAACGGCGTTGATATTCGGGGTCATCCACCAATTCCTTACCCACTTTCATCGAGAACAACGCACCAACCAGAACTCCTATCAGCGTGGCAGGCACACATATTTTCAGTATATCGAACAACGTGATATCAAATCCGGCAAGCAACCCTAACAATGCAACTGTCGCTGCCGATATAGGGCTGGCTGTAATTCCTTGTTGAGAGGCTATAACAGCAATTCCCAAAGGTCGTTCGGGACGTATCTTGGTCTCGGCTGCTACCTCCGATATCACAGGAAGCACCGAATAAGCCACGTGACCTGTTCCCGCCAAAAATGTAAAGAAATAGGTTACCAACGGAGCAAGGATTGTTATGTGTGACGGATTGCGACGCAATAGTCGTTCGGCAATCTTCACCATATAATCAAGACCGCCGGCAGCCTGCATACACGAGGCAGCCGAAATTACAGCTGCAATCATCAGCATCACATCGATAGGCGGACTCGTAGGCTGAAGACCAAACACAAAGGTCAATACGGCAAGACCCACTCCTCCCATTACGCCGAGTCCTATACCACCCAAACGAGCTCCTACAATGATTGCCACCAATACAAATAATAATTGTAGTAACATATCTATTCCTTTTTATTAATTAAACATAGGTAACGGTTTTCCTTATACCCGATAACCACAAACCGACAAAAGTTATTGCCCCATTAAGCATAAGCAATTCATATCCAAACGAATAATCAAATATCGTACGACACATAACATCAATGACACAACACGCCACCGGAGATAATATTGCAATGTATGGGATAGCCTTGTCACACACAGCACGACGCGTAAACAACCCGAACGCAAACAGCCCAAGCAATGGGCCATAAGTATATGACACCATCACATAAATCAGGTCAATAAGCGAACGTCCGCTCACTTGATTAATTAGAAATATTAAGCCAAGCAACAATACACTGAATACGATGTGAACTTTTTTACGATAAGCCACATCGTTATACCGTTCGGCAATATCTACACAAAATGATGTGGTAAGTGATGTGAGCGACGAATCAGCGCTTGAGAACGTAGCCGCAACCACCCCCACCACGAAGAACACACTCACTACAACACCAAAATATCCTTCACTTACAAAAAACGGTAACGATTCATCAGGATTTACGGGCAACATTATTCCGGTTATTGCCGAATATTGCAACATCAAAACGCCAAGCAACAAGAACAAAAAATTCAAGGGAACAAATGCCGAACCATACCAATACATATTACGTTGCGACTGCTTGAGGGTACGAATAGCACGATTTTTCTGTATCATATCTTGGTCAAGACCGGTCATCACCACTGCAATAAACGCCCCCGACAAGAATTGTTTCACAAAATGCTGTCTACTTGTCCAATCATCAAGTTCCACCCACTGCGACCACTGGCTATCAGCTATCAGACTCACCAAACCATTCACATCGAGTTGCATTTCGCTCACAAACCATGCAATTATCATCACAAGTGCAAGCACCATAAACACAGTTTGAAGCGCATCGGTCCACACTATAGTACTCAGTCCTCCACGACGAGTATAGAACCATATCATAAACACTATAATTGCCGACGTAATCACAAATGGCACACCAAGCGACACAAAAGCAAGCGAATGCAAAACCAATGCTATTACATACACCTTGGCTGCCGTACTACATAGTTTAGATATAAGAAAGAACCACGAACCGGTCTTATAGGCATTTCTTCCGAAACGATTCAACAAAAATTCATATATACTCGGCGACTTTAACTTATAATACACCGGCAACAGCACTTTTGCGATAAGCACATAGCCAAGTACAAAACCAAGTACAGTCTGCATATATTGGAATCCTATACCCTGCACCATCCCCGGTACAGAAAGAAAGCTAACCCCACTTACACTCGCTCCTATCATTCCTATCGACACAACCCACCACGAGGCATTACCGCCTGCAGTAAAGAATATAGTATTACTATCGTGCTTCCCCCTCTGCAGAATGTGAGACACCGACAGCAACAGCACAAAGTACACTACAAGCACTGATATTACTACTATATTCAACATATTATTAGTTATGCCAATTCTTTTAAAAATACTGATTAAAAAAAATGTGCATAACGCATTGATTTTTCTGCGTCACGCACATATTTCTTAAATTGTTTTCAATCCCTTTTCGGGTTGCAATTATGCTTCAGCTACAGGAACTACCTTTACATAGTCGCGGTTCTTCTTTGTAACGAATGTTACTGTACCGTCAACCAAAGCATACAATGTGTGGTCCTTACCCATACCAACGTTTTCACCTGGATGGTGAACTGTTCCACGTTGACGCTTGATAATCATACCAGCCTTAGCGAATTGACCACCAAAAAGCTTAACTCCAAGTCGTTTGCTTTCCGATTCACGACCGTTCTTAGAACTACCTACACCTTTTTTATGTGCCATTTCTTTAATTTTTTAGAGGTTAAGCAACTACTTCTTTAATCACAACTTTAGAGAAATATTGACGGTGACCATTCAAACGACGATAACCTTTTCTTCTCTTCTTCTTGAATACTAGTACCTTATCACCCTTTACAAGAGATTCAGCAACTTCGCATACAACTTTTGCACCTTCTACAAGTGGTGCACCTACTTTTACTTCACCTTCAGCATCTACAAGAAGTACATTTGTGAATTCTACTGAATCACCGGCTTTTACTTCTTCGCCAAGGTAGTGGACATACAAGAACTTTCCGGCTTCTGCCTTGAATTGTTGTCCCTTAATTTCTACGATTGCGTACATTTAAATTAAAAAACTTATAAAAGTTAACCCGTGAGGCGGTTCAAGTCAAAATGCCCGAACTCTTAATTTTGAGCCTATTCGGAAATCAGCGCACAAAGTTACAACATTTTCCCAATTCCACAAAACTCTTTCAAAAAATATTTCACATCGCATCTGTTATTTACAAGCCACAAAATATAATCCGACAAGATCTATCTTATCTTTCCTTTACCATGGCATTGATGACAACGACCGGTACCATGGCACACACCACATTGATTAATCTTATTACCCCTAATTCCCAAGTCTACAACACGTTGACCTGTTCCACCACAACGGTCACACATACCTGTTCCACTACATATAGGACACCTATAAGATGTTCCAGGATTGGTATAATGATAATTTCCTCCTGTTGAATTTCCTCCAGAATAATTATAAGTTGGTCCCAACAAACTTGGGTCCACCGACGTTTGATCTATAAGCAATCCTGAAGATTGATACACTGGAGCATTATGATTCACATAGTTAGATCCATTATACCCTCCTCCGATATAAGCTATTTCATGAGAATCTGCCCATCTCTTATCAATATAGTCACTAACGTCCGACGGATTTACAACATAATTCTGTCCTCTTTCATTATTACTTGAATACTTACCATAAACAACAAGATATTGCCCGCCACCATATCCTATGGCGTGTATGTTATATGAATTGCCCCAAATTTTCGTCTTAATTTTAGATTTTAAATCCTCATAACTGTTAGCCCATAAGTAACCTTGACTTTTTATTTTATCTGTTTTACTTGCAACAAGAGTCCACATATTTCCATTATATGCCATATCGGTTATATAACAACCTTCTTCTCTTTTTTCATCATACCATTCTTTAAGTTCACTCCAGTTGTCTCTACACCAATACTGTGTTGTATATCCTGAGTCTTGAGACATAACAACCAACCATTTACTTTGGCTTCTTCCGATAGCTGTTATATTATAATCATTACCCCATTTTTCTTTTATCCAGTCTATAGGCCAATCGGCTGAATAAGAATATGATTGCCGTCCCACCCCTGTATTTTTTGCCATTGTAACAAACCAACCATTATCAGTATATGCCACCGACGTAATACGCCTTCCCTCGTCCCAATTTTTCTCAATATTACTTTCTTGAAGTTCATTACCTCTACCGGAATAAAACCAACTTTGATTTGTATACGGGGAACCTGTTTCGGTGAGTATAATTGTTTTATCTTGCGCTTGTACAAGAAAAGCGCCAATCGTCAGCACTATAGCAAATACTAAATTCTTCATAATCACATGATTTAAAGTTTTCTCAAAGATAAGCATTTTATTTTTTAGAAATCTCTTAATAAAACTTTTTTTTAGATATAGAGTCGTGATTTACTTTTTTCTGTATACATTTCAACTAAATACACCCCTGGAAATCAACAAAATTAATACACTCGTTTTTTAATGTGTTTATGTGCCGGTGCCACCTTTTTACACTTTTCACACCATTCACTATTATCTTGACCGGTATAATTAGGGGAATATTCTATTGTTTCTATATAATCATTACTTCTATCATAACTACTATTATTATTTCTACTATTACGGCTTTTGTTGCTTCCTCCCGATGTGACTTTGCCACCCGGACCTGTTGTAACCACGCCACCTGCGCCCACGCCATAACCCGATCCATCCGGATTAACATGAGTCGTCATTGTTTGCGTTCCTGTACCATTACAATACTTACATCTCGTAGAGCCAAAACAAGAATTACATGGATAATACAAATTTGTATAAGAATTATAATTCCCTCCCCGACCAAAGCACACACCACAAGTTCCGGTGCCTCCACAAAGTACACACTTCATCTTCGTAACCGAAGTCATAGACCCATCAGCATTTCGATGAGATGTCACATTACCAAATCCATTATTATAGGTCATTGTGTTATTGCTATTATTACTATTATAGTTTTGAGCAGGAGCTTCATAATACCCGCCGCCAACATAAGCTATATCATGAGAATCTGCCCACCTCTTATCAATATAGTCACTAACATCCGACGGATTTACAACATAATTCTGTCCTCTACCATTGTTTTGAGAATAAGCACCATAAGCAACAAAATATGAGCCATCACCATACCCTATAGTATGAATATTAAATGATTTATCCCATATATCTTTCTTAATTTTTGATTTTAGATCATCATAACTACTAGCCCACAAATAACCTTGACTTTTTATTTTATCTGTTTTACTTACAACAAGAGTCCAATACGTACCATCATAAGTCATACTGGTTATATAATAACCTTCATTTCGTTTTTCATTATACCATTTTTTCTGTTTATCCCATGTATTTCTACTCCAAGATTGATTGGTATACCCAAAACCTTTAGACATTACCACACACCATTTGCTATTACTTTTTGATATTGATGTTATGTAATAATCCTCATCCCATTTCTTTTTAATCCAATCCTTTGGCCATTCTGCACAATAATTATAGGTTTGCATACCTATACCTGTGCTTTTAGCCATTGTAACAAACCAACCATTATCAGTATATGCCACCGACGTAATACGCCTTCCCTCGTCCCAATTTTTCTTAATATTACTTTCTTGAAGACCATTTCCGGAACCCGAATAAAACCACGTTTGACTTGTATAAGGCAAGCTTGACTCAGTCATAATAATAGTTTTATTTTGCGCTTGTGTAAAATACGCTCCAAACGTAAGCACTACTGCCAATAAAAAATTCCTCATAATCATACAGTCTAAAGTTTTACCAAAGATAAGCATTTTATTTTTAAGAAATCTCTTTATAAAACTTTTTTTGGATAGAAAGTCTTGATTTACTTTTTTTGCCTACATTTCAACTAAATATGAGTCCTAATTATAGAAAAAAATTTGGGGATAAATGGAATAAATTGTATTTTTGCAAAATATATATATTCCCAAAAGACAATGTCAGAAGAACTACATAAAATTAAAACAATTCTCCCAGAGCCCACTTTACGACGCCTACCTTGGTATCTTGCATACGTAAGTCTGCTTCATAGCCAAAAGGTAGAATTTGTATCATCCACACAGATTGCTAAAGAGATTAAAGTGGATGCTTCTCAAATTGCAAAAGATCTTTCTTTCCTCAACATAAAAGGAAAAACGCGTATTGGTTATGAAGTTGACACTCTCGTCAACGAACTTGCCGATTTTCTTGGTTTTAGAGAAAGCCACAAAGCATTTATGGTAGGAGTAGGAAGTCTTGGCGGAGCATTGATTCACGACTCCGGATTATCACAATATGGACTTAATATCATTGCAGGTTTCGACGTAAAAGAAGAACTTATTGGTAGCAATATTTGCGGAGTGACCATTCACAACATTGCCGATATGGATAAACTTCAAAAAGATACAGGCACCGAAATCGGCATACTTGCCGTACCTGTTGAATACGCACAAGAAGCAGCCGACTCTATGATAGCATGCGGACTAAAAGCTATTTGGAACTTCACTCCTTATCGCATCAAAGCTCCCGAAAATATTGTAATTCAAAACACTTCAATCTACGCACATCTTGCACTTATTTACAATCGTATGCAAGAATGCGAAAAAATAGGACCTTCTAAAACAGAATCAAAATGAAAGTCATCGGGATTAAAGATAATTACAACATCAACAATAATAATTCTCAGCCAAAAGTATTTCTAATGGCCGATTCTTCGTTGCTCAAAGATGGTAAGCCATTATTTCTGCCCGATTTTGCCGAGAAATTTATTGCACACCCGGCTCTTGTGGTTCGCATTAATCGACTTGGAAAAAACATCGCCAAGCGATTTGCCTCTCGCTATTATGATGCTGTAACAGTAGGATTATGTGTCGAAGCTCAAAATTTCAGAGATTCAAATGGTATTGCCGGTTGTGATTCTGCGATAAATGCATTTGACGGAGCTGCTATTCTTGGCAATTTCATTCCGGTTGAAGACATCAACGATTTAAACAACTGTTCTTTCTCTGTAAATTATGGTAATGGAGAAACGATAGCACTTAATTCTGCCAATCTTACAATGAGCATTGATTCTTTAATCGAGGATATAAGTAAATATTTTACATTCAAAATAGGTGATATTCTTTTCACAGGATATTGCGCAGATAATAGTTTCTCATTGTCTATCAACGACATAATAAATGGCACTATAAATGGTAATGAAGTGCTACATTTTAAAGTAAAGTAACATCTATCCACTAACATATTTTCCCATATGAGAGCGAAATTATTTTCAAGTATCTTTCTGTTAGTAATAATTGCATTTTCTCCAACAGGAATAAATGCACTACCCACATCTCATTTCACTACTAAATCAAAACTTTCTTCCGGCAAATGGGCTAAAATAAGCATTACGGAAACAGGCGTTCACGAAATCACTGCCAAGCAACTCACTGAGATGGGATTCAACGACCTATCGAAAGTTAAAATCTTCGGTAGAGGTGGTTATGCCCTCAGTGAAATATTAAACAGTTCACAACACGATGATTTAACACAAATACCAATATACAAATCAAACGATAAGGTGATTTTTTTCGCTCAAGGCACCACAGAAGATGTAGTAAACAACACATCCGATATTCCTTATCACACAATCAAAGTGAATCCATATACTTTAAAAACTTGCTATTTCATTACCGATAGTGAAGATTTCCAACCTCTCTACACTACTGAAACCAGCAATGATAATTCAACCGAAGCCGCTATTGATGTTACGACAAGCTATAGCCACATCACACACAACAAAGAACAAATTTCATTTCTCAACAGCGGTAAAACTTTCTACGGAGAAGACTTAACTTCAAAATACTCATTGGATTTCACAATGCCTCACTACGTCAAAGACACTCCTATTGCTTTAGCTTTCAGTGTTGGAGCGGCTTCCGATGAGAAAACAACCGTTTCAGCTTCAATCAACGGAACAAGTATTGAATTAAATAACAATTCAATAGCAATACTTAATTCTAATCGTGCATTCGAAATAGCATCACCATATGGTTTTTCTTCCGACATTGCATTAGCCGATAAGTATTCGCTATCATTCGAGTTTGCTAATCCAACGGTCAACACAGCAAGACTTGATTATTTTACAATAACTTATCAAAAAGAAAACATTTTCCCTACCGATAGTTCTCAACTGAGTATGGATTTCTTGAACCTCCAAAATAATTGGAATATTATCATTGAGAACGTAAATGAGCCTATAATAGTATGGAATATTACAGATGGTGTACCTCAAATGCAGCATTCAATTATTCCAGCTAACAACAACGCAATATTCCAACCATCATTAAAAGCATCTCACGATAATTATCATAGATTTATTGCGTTCAAACCCCGGAAAACGCTCAAATCAGTCAAGTTTGAGAATTTGGTTGAAAATCAAAATCTACATGGATACTCTACCCCCGATATGGTAATTATATATCCACGTAACTTCAAGAAACAGGCTGAAAAACTCGCACTAATTCACCATAATTATGATGGTTATGATGTATTAGCTGTTGAAGAAGAACAAATCTTCAACGAATTTTCTTCAGGTACAAAAGATGCCACCGCATACCGCCTTTTTCTTAAAATGCTTTACGACCGTAACCCTCAAAAACTGAAATATCTATTACTTTTAGGTTGCGGTTCCTACGACAACAGAGGCATTAATGGCATTAAAAGCGAGAACTTATTGCTCACATATCAAAGTAACGACAGTCAAGGCATTGTATCCTCTTATACCACCGACGACTATTTCGGATTTCTTGCCGACGGATCAGGAAGTTCGCTTCCATCCGATATTCTCACTATCGCAGTAGGACGTATTCCTGCGAAGGACAATGCCGACGCAGATGCAGCAATTGGCAAACTTGTAGATTATATCACCGATAGCGACTATACCGAATGGAAAAATCAAATTCTTATTATATCTGATGAAGGCGACAACGAACTGCACACCACACAAGCCGAAGGACTTGAGCAAACCATTCGCAAAGCAGAAGAATCAAATGGTCTGTATATAAACAAATTATACCAAGATTGGTATATGTCATCTATCATCAAAGACAATGAACTGAATGGTGCCGAAAATATTGGTCGAGATCATCTGCAAAATATACTACAAGAAGGCGTGCTTTATGTGTCTTACATAGGTCATGGAGGCCCGGTAGTACTAACCTTCGACCACCGCCTATGGACAAGTGCAAAAATCAAAAGCACGAAATATAATCGTTTACCTTTCTTCGCTTTGGCAGCTTGCGAAACCGCAAAATTCGATGACAACGGACGCTCTTTCTGCGAAGAACTTGTGCTTGCCAACGAGGGCGGAGCAATCGGTGTACTAGCTGCAGCTCGCACAGTATATTCATCACAAAACGACCGCCTTAACAAGGCTCTTGGTGAAATACTCTTCACTCTTAATGACGATGGATCATATCACACCATTGGTGAAGCTTCTATGAAAGCTAAGAAAACTTTCGGCACATCCTACAATTACAACAAATTATCTTTCACACTATTCGGAGATCCGGCATTACGATTCCGTTTCCCTCTGAATCGATGCAAAGTTACCCACATCAATGACAACAAAATATCCGATAGTTCAATATCGACAACGCCCCTATCCACTATTATAGTGAAAGGATATATCGCCAATGATGACGGCACAATTGATAACACATTCAATGGCGAAGCCACAATATCTGTTTTTGACAAGGCTATCCACTATAAGGATCTTACATCACCTAGCACTAAAGTGGTATACAGCACCTACTATCCTCGTGAAAAGTTGTGCCATAGTACCGGTGAAGTAAAGAATGGTGAATACAACATCGCTATCACGCTTCCGGCCAATTGTCAAGCCAACGGCGATACTTGTGAGATTAGAGTATATGCACAAAGCAAAGACAATAGAATAGTTTCGGGAACCGAAAATCGATTTATTATAAATTCAGGTACAAACTCAATTACCGATATTAACGCACCACAGATAAAGGCTGTCAGTATCGACGGTCAGGACGCATCACATATCGTATACGCCTCAAGTAACCCAATAATACAATTCAGCGCCATCGATGACATTGCCATCAATACCAAGCCTAACGACCTACAAGGCTCAATGAAAATCATAATCGATAATGGTAAACAAAATATCCCGTCGCTAAGCAACTATGCTACAGCTACCGATGGAGGTAAAACCGTTTCGGCAAACATTAAGCTACACAACCTTTCAGCAGGTCGACACACTTTGCACATCGAGGTGAGCGACTATGCGGGCAACACCGCACAGAAAGAAGTAATCTTTTATGTTACCGATGATGCTCTTGAGTGCTCTCTATCCACATCAGCCGAAATCACAACACAAAATATAGAATTTAATCTCGAAACCACACATCACATCGAAGATTGTACTTTATTCATTCGCGATTGTTCCGAAAACACTGTTACTACCATCACAAACGACAATGGCTCATTCTCTTGGAATTTGAAAGATGCCAATGGTTATCGTGTAAAATCGGGACGTTATACCGTTTTCGCGACATTTGTAGGCGATGAAGGTTCCGGTGTTACTGAGCCCATTAAAATTATTGTACTCAACAATTAAAACAACCTCTTGCACAAATCTTTTAATGCCAATCACACAATATTTAAATGAAATTGTAGTTATATATATCAACTAACTATAATTAAGAGATAATGAATACAATCTACAAAACTGCGATATTACTGCTTCTTGCCTGCTTTGTTCTACCATTTGTAGCAAATGCTCAAGATGCTAAAAACGAATTTAACCCAATCACTACAGGTGTAGTATCGCTCGGCATCGTTCCCGATGCTCGTGGAGCATCAATGGGTGACCTTGGGGCAGCTACCGACCCGGATGCAAACTCACAATATTGGAATCCGTCAAAATATGCCTTTGCTTATAGCAAAGCAGGTGTATCGGTATCTTACACTCCTTGGTTGAGAAAACTTGTCAACGACATCTACCTTGCCAACTTAGCCGGATATTGGAAACTCGGTCAAGAGGACAACCAAGCATTAAGTGCTTCTCTTCGCTATTTCTCACTTGGAGAAGTATCTATGACCAACGACGAAGGTGCTTCCATTAACAGCATCAACCCTTTTGAAATGGCTATCGACCTCGGATATTCTCGCAAGTTGAGCGAAAGTTTCTCTATGGGTGTCGCTTTGCGTTACATCTATTCCGACCTTGCATTCGATGAATCATCTTCAAGCGACGACACAAAAGGCGCTTCAGCATTTGCTGCCGACATCTCAGGTTACTACACCTCATATCCCATCGTAGGACGCAACGAATGCCAATGGTCTCTCGGATTCAATATATCTAACATCGGTAGTAAAATTAGTTATAACGGAGGCAATGAACCGGCTTTCTTACCTACCAACCTTCGACTTGGTACGATGTTTATGTTCCCTCTTGCCGATTATCACACACTTGCACTATCAATCGACCTCAATAAATTACTTGTTCCGGCAAAGCCCCGACTTAGTGACTACGAAGACCAAATAGCCTACGAAGATGCTCTTCAAGAATGGAAAGATATATCCCCTATTAGCGGTATCTTCAAATCTTTCAACGATGCACCCGGAGGTGCTAAAGAAGAACTTCGTGAAATAAACTATTCTATCGGTGCCGAATACAACTACAATCAGCAATTTTTCCTTCGTGGAGGATACTATCATGAGAGTGCATACAAAGGCAACCGCCAATACTTTGGGCTTGGTGCCGGTTTCGCACTTAACATATTACGACTCGACGCTGCTTATATGATTGCAACAGCACAAAGCAGTCCGCTCGATCAAACACTTCGATTCTCACTCACATTCGATATGGACGGACTAAGCAACCTTTTTGGAGGTGGCAGATAACACAGATTTGATTATGAAGATACGTGTAGGAATGGGATTTGACGTACATCGTCTTGTCGAAAATCGCGACCTCTGGTTATGCGGAGTAAAAATACCACACTCTCTTGGTCTATTAGGTCATAGCGATGCTGATGTTGCTATACACGCACTTTGCGATGCTCTCCTCGGTGCAGCCAATCTGCGAGATATCGGATATCATTTTCCCGACACCGACCCTCGTTACAAAGGTGCCGATAGTCGCAAACTCCTTATTGAGGTTATGAGCATATTAAACGAGAACGGATATTTCTTTGGAAATGCCGACATTACAATTTGTGCCGAACAACCAAAAATAAATCCACACATACCTGCAATGCAAGAAGAATTAGCACGATGTATCGGGTGCGATATAGTTGACATCTCTATCAAAGCTACTACAACCGAACGACTCGGTTTCACAGGTCGCCAAGAAGGTATTTCGGCTTATGCCGTAGCTTTAATTGAGAAGAAATAATGTACGTTTTTGAATTTTTCTATCATTTTTAAGTAGTTTTCTCTTTTACATTGCAATTCCTTGAATTATCTTTGTAATGTAAAACATTAACTAAAACGAATATATTATGAAGAAACTAATCGTAACAGCCATTATGGCTATAGCACTTGTAGCCGGTCCTACTTTCGCTACAGCTCAATGTCCTAATAAGAAAGAATGTGCCAAGACTGAGCAATGCGAGAAGAAAGATTGCAAGAAAACCGAGTGCGCTAAGCCTTGCGACAAAAAGAAAGATTGCAAGAAAGCAGAGTGTACTAAACCTTGTGGCAAAAAGAAAGATTGCAAAAAAGTTGAATGCAAAAAGCCTTGCGACAAAAAGAAAAATTGCAAGAAGTAATTATATCTTTTAATTCCTATAAAGCGATGTGTTAAAACTGCTACACATCGCTTTTTTTAATCATTAATCCATTATTTCTGCAATATTAGCGATTTTATGCGTATCTTTGTCCGAATTTTAATATGATTATCTATGACATTTGAAGAATTAGGAGTCCGCGAGGATATTTTGAGAGCCATAACCGAAATGGGATATGCACACCCTATGCCTGTGCAAGAAAAAGTGATTCCACACCTGCTCAATGAAGATAGCGACGTCGTAGCACTTGCTCAAACGGGTACAGGTAAAACTGCCGCATTCGGATTACCTGTATTACAACGCATCGACACATCTTTAAAACGACCACAAGCTCTTATTCTTTCACCTACACGCGAACTGTGTTTACAGATAGGTAGCGACCTTGCCGACTATTCAAAGTACATCGATAATCTTAAAGTTCTTCCTGTGTATGGAGGTTCCAGTATTGAAAGTCAGATTCGCGCCCTCAAAGGTGGCGTACAAATCATAGTTGCCACTCCGGGACGACTTATCGACCTTATCAATCGCAACACAGTGAAAATGGATAACATTCACACAGTAATCCTCGACGAAGCCGATGAAATGCTAAATATGGGATTTGTGGATGACATCAACGAAATTCTTAGCAATGTTCCCGAAAATCGTAAGATGTTGCTTTTCTCGGCAACTATGCCTACCGAAATAGCAAAGATTGCCAAGAACTATATGCACAACCCGCAAGAATTTGTGATAGGCACTCGCAACGAAGGTGCCGAAAATGTGCGACACATATATTTCCTCGTACAAGCTCGCGACAAATACCTCGCTCTTAAGCGCATTGCCGACCATAATCCAAACATCTACGGAATAATATTCTGTCGCACCAAGCGCGACACTCAAGAGATTGCCGACAAGTTGATCGAAGACGGATACAATGCCGACTCACTGCATGGCGACCTGTCGCAAGCTCAACGCGACACTGTGATGAAGAAATTTCGTGAGCGAAATCTGCAGTTGCTCGTTGCTACCGATGTGGCTGCACGCGGTCTCGACGTAAACGACCTGACACACGTAATCAATTATGGTATACCCGATGACATTGCCACCTACACTCACCGTAGCGGACGCACAGGACGCGCCGGCAAGACAGGTATTTCGGTAGCTATTATTCACAGCAAAGAAAAGAATAAAATACGCCTCATAGAGAAACGAATAGGCAAAACGTTCGAACACCTTGAGGTTCCTAACCCTCAACAGATTATCGAGAAGCAACTATATAACCTTGCCGACCGCATCGAGAAAGTGAAAGTTGATGAGGAGGAAATCAACAAGTACTTGCCGGGGGTAAAAAAGAAACTCGACTGGCTCACAGGTCTCGACCTGCTTAAACGCGTGCTTTCTCTCGAATTCAACCGCTTACTCGAATATTACAAAGACGCGCCGAAACTCGACATACCCGTATCTGAAAAGAAAGGCAAGAAAGGCGACCGCAAAGACCCTCGCGAATACACCATCGACGAGAAAGACCGTCGCACTGCCGATAAGGGATACGAACGCATCTATATCAACCTTGGTAAAGCTGATGGATTCTTTGCTCCCAATCTTATCGATCTTATCAACCAAAACACAAAAGGTTCACGCATCAACCTTGGACGCATCGACCTATTGAGCAAATATTCACTTTTCGATGTAAACAAAGGAGATGCCCATCGGGTTATAAGTGCACTTAAGAATGCCGATTTTTACGGCAAGCGAGTATATGCCGAAGTTGCTGTAATCGACAAAGACTACACAAGCGACAATGGGAAAGGCAAAAAGCGTGCTTCACGCAGCGAAATTGTCGATCCTCGACACGCCGACAACAAACCTCGTCGTGCTAAGCAACGCACACGATTTGAAGAAGTGGAATTTGAACGCCCTGCAAAGAAAGGCAAAAACAAGCGCAACAAAGAGAACGATGATAAAAAGCGTAACAACTTTGAAGTATTCTCTAAAAAGAAAAAACGTTAAGCACACTGACAATAATGATACGACGTATTACATTATCCATAGTATTCCTTGTATGTGTTGTTCTCGCAAGCAATGCACAAGCAATCCATAAGTTTTTCATTGAAGAGCCGGGAAACGTACTCCCATTGCTCAGCAAGAAGGTAAAAATGGATATGATTGACTATGAAAAAGAAGGAATAGGCAAAGTTTTCAACAATGCTTTAGGAGATGGTGCATATATAACCTCCGTTTCCGACACCCACATCTCCATTAAAACATCTAAAAGCACCTCAGTGGAGATGATTCTTATTCCTTGTAAGAAGGATACTGTAATACTCACTATTACCACTGTGGAACTTCCCGCCAAAGATAGTCGCGTAGAGTGCTTCAATACATCGTGGCAAAAATTAGACGCCAAAAAATATTTCAAAGCACCGACGATGAAGGATTTCATCGTTATACCTAAAGGGGATAAAACAAAAAAGGAAACCATACTCGAAGCAATCGATTTTCCTCTAATATCCTACTCACTCAATACACTTCCTGACTTTGGTACAATCACTGCTCGCCATAGTCTAAAAGAATATATGAGCAAAGACGACTACGAAAAAATCGCACCTTACCTCAAGGACGAACTTATCATCAAGCTTAAGACTTTCAAGAATTAAAAGTTGAGGCAAGTCTCGGTCGGTTTCACCGAACGTGCGCTTCGCTGGCGCTCAACACACTCCTCGCTTGCACTCGTGCTAAAGGTTTCATTTCGAAACACCCTTCGGGCGATCATCTTCGAGTACTTCAGCTCCCGGAGAGGAGAACATCGCTGAAAGCGACATATAGAACAGCCCTGTGCAAGCAAAGCACCGCGCCGACGTAGAGATGTCGGATAAGAGAGCACGCCCGCAGGGCGTCATCTGTGGTAACCGGGTGCTTCAGCGCCCGGAGAGGAGAATAGCCCCAAATAAGTGTGCCGTTTAGGTACACCACCTATATAACCTTACAAAAAACCTTCTGCCGTAGGCATAAAATCGCATATTAACCGCGCGTCAACGCAGTGCCACGTGCGGTTGTAGGTCCATACCACACAACACTTGAAGAGTGCCATTTCCCAAAAGCATTGCGGAGCATAGACCCACTCGCCTACGCTCCGCACTATGCATAGTCACATCTATGATATGGGCTTCGATTTCATTACCATATCACACCTCACCATACTTCACATTACATTTATATGTTTTTCGTTATAACGAAGGTTGGCGTACTATATTTCTTATCATTTAAGTAAAATTCCTTCTGTTCTACTCTCTTATTATCTTTTATATAATAACAACCATGAGTGAATCTTACTGTATCGCTACTTCCGTCACCCCAATTAATTGTGAAAGTTTCATTGTTGTAAAATTTCCCGCTTAAAAAGTGACCAAATGTTATATCAGCATAAGAAGCTTCTTTATTTTCTTGAGATTCCATAAATGTCATATACATTCCAAAATAATCATCCGGCAGTGTCGGTATCTCATTACGAAAATCTATAATATAATCGCAAAAATAAGTTTTCCCATTGTATGTTATTGTGATATTTTCAGCAATTTTATTACGACTATCATCATCTATAAGTAAATTTTCAGAATTTTCATCCACAACCTTTATGGTGAAAGAGAAATCCCCTAATAGAAATTGAGGTGAAGAATTGCCTAATGCTTTATCATCGCACGATATTGATAATATTGCACTTACTATCAATAAAGTGCTGAACATTTTGTTTAAATAAGTTTTCATAATTGTCTATTTTTTATCACGTAATCAATTATTTTGCAAATATAAACATTCGGGTTCAAATTTAACACATTCAAACAACGAATTAATTATTAAGTCGATTACATTTTATCCAAGAAAGTCCAACCTTTAGTCAAATATTTTAGTAATTACAACCCTGTCATAATCCACAGGTTTATTGTTATGGTAACTAAAAATCTTATGATAACCATTTATTCTCTTAATCTCAAATGTAAATTCATCAGTTGTACCATCACCCCAATCAATAATAAAACCCTTCATACCACATTCTATATGTTTGTCAAATGGACCGAATACCAATTCTCCATTATCACTATCCTTAGAATAATATTGAAGCCAAAAGCCTTGTTTGGTGGTTGGATTATCTCCTTCAGTAACACCCATAACAACTTTTTCACAATTGAAAATAGTATCGTTATAATGAACCTTAAATTTAGAAATTAAGTGTTCTGTCACTTCGCTTTGTTGAGGAAACGCATTTTGTGATTCTTCATTCTGTACTACTATGTTAAACCAAAACCACTTAAGTTCTGACTGACAGTTACAAAACATATCATTATCTTCTTTTCCGCAACTTATCATCATAGAATAAAAGCAAACTATTATTGCCACTAATAATAAATGATATTTTCTCATATTATACAAAGTTTTATATATGAATACACAAAGTTATATAAAATTCATTGCTCTCTCAAATTATATAATAAAAATCTAATATTATTATATGTACGTCCATCTGGCAAAGTCCATGATGGACTATATAGCGTTTCTGTAGCATCCTGTCCTTCATATCTTTGTTCCAATGAATATGACATGAATGTAATATCATTATACCAACTATAGTTACCATCCCACCCCCAATTCATCATAAAATAATATGCTTCTTGTTGGGTAATATACTCTATTCTAGTTATAGGCTCTTTATCATCAGCATTAGCTGGTGGCATTTGTGCGTCTTCGCCTTCTTGAAGTTCATAATTAGGATCCCATTCATACTCAATATACATTCTTTCATAACTATGTTTATATGCATCAATTATAAAGGAATGACCACTCATACTTATAAATACAGGTTTTGATACTTCCAGATCATTTAGAATCGTATAGAAATTATATACATTCAATCGATTATAAGCTATTTTGTATTGAGACAATAATGGCTCTATATTTGCAATATCTGTCCCTGTTTCTTCTCCATATATAGAATTCATTTGTTTTCCAATATATGATAGAAATTTTGCCGTACTACTATTATTTATATTTACAACAGCATCTCTATTCAATTCAATTGTAGACCATAAACTTGTTGTTGAATCAGAAAAAATTGGTTCCCCATTATAGGAGTTGGAAAATGTTACGGTGGAAGGCAAGGTTATATCTCTATGATTATTTTTCCTAAAATGGTATATAATCTGACCTACTGCCACAGGAACACAGCCAACTTTAGTATTTATTCCATTTATTCGTGGGGTATATGTGTTCCAAGGATTATCTTGTCCCCATTTTGTTGCTATTATATGCGGTCTTGTATAACTGTTATTTTCATATATAGTATCAAGAGCAACCCATTTCCCAAATCCCCAGCCTCTTGCTTGAGGGCTATTTATGGTTTTAACTTCTTTGGGCTCAAGGAATTTCC
>SUXH01000037.1 GCA_015061055.1 Bacteroidales bacterium | reverse complement strand
TGAACCACATCTAATTCGTCATTCGAACACGATGTTGCCAACAACATACCTGTTGCTGCGAACATTCCTAAGAATAATTTCTTGTTCATCTTTGAAAAATTTAATTATTATACAACTAGTTCTTTTAATTTTCTTGTTTCTTAATGTTTGCCACATCCCCTTAAGGATACTTATATTGAAATATCTTTTTCTGTTACTGTAATATTTCCTGCTATGTTGCTTCTTTGGTTCGCCTCTATCTCCACCTGTGAAATTTCCACCGTTTTGCTGTTATTGCCATCAGTCAAAGTCAATTCGGCAGAAATATTTGTGGCTGTAGCCGGAGCAAACACATATCCCATTGCGAGGTAGTTATATTCTGTATCATCAACCGAGAATGTCTCGGTTGTGGTTTCGCTGAAATTCCAAATGTAATCAGTTGTTCCGCTTACTGATTTTGTGAACGGATTGAATGTGTTGGGAACTGCTTTCGCCTTGAATACGGCTTGCATCGGTGTTCCTATAGTTCCCACATTGATTTGAGCCAACGGGCGGACAAGTTCAACGGGATAACTGCAATCTCCTGCAATAGTCATATTCTCCATCGTAGCGAAGAAAGCGTCTGCGGCTTCCGCTTGGGCGAATGTTGTCGGATTAGGCAAGGAATTCATTTCGATGGCGGTCATATCATCAATGTTGTAGATGTTCTGATTGCTGTTATACGCCCAAAACACAAAACTATATGTCTGTTCCTGAGCTAATGTTAGCTGCACATTTACCGAAGTGCCATTTATCGGGAACGAATAGCGGTCTATTTCATAATAGTTCCAACTACCTTCGCTGTTGGTATGCACATCGGCATCTCCTTTTTTGAATATTCCCACCACAAGGGTATTCACTTGTTCTGCTTTGCCGAATGCACGAGTACGGGTGTCCGTTGGAAGTGTGGCAGTGAAACTCACCTGAGCATCGC
The DNA here is from genome assembly GCA_015061055.1 of Bacteroidales bacterium. GTDB lineage: Bacteria > Bacteroidota > Bacteroidia > Bacteroidales > Muribaculaceae > RGIG4576. The sequence goes on along the minus strand of SUXH01000037.1, from coordinate 6,635 downwards.
CCACATCGTGCAATTCATCCGAACAGGATTGTATGCCTGCCATAGTCAAGGCAAGTATCACAAATATATGTATGTTATATAGTAGTTTCTTCATCGTTCTATCTATTAGGGAAAAATAAAGTTATGGTCTCCGTCAAAGTCGGGGTTGATGGTAACACCTCCCGATGCCTCCGACATCAGGAACATACCCGTCATTATGGTATGATGGTTACGTTTGAGCGGTAATTCTATCGGGTCGGTTAAGGAGAGTTGCGTACCCTCATTATCGTATATGCCAATCTGCACGGTTACAGCCGATTCCTTGCCGTTCACAAATACATAGTCAAATCCCATTGTAGCATCCGACTCGGAGAGTTTTTTCAATGTGGATTCAAACATTACTCCCGTAGAGGAGTCTACAGGCTTGTCGGTATTCATACTATAAGCATCGGGCATAAATCCTACATAGTAGAACACCATCTTGTAATCTTCGATGTTTATGGCTCTTGTCGGGATATCATCATTTGATGCAACTTTGTTTCCTTTGGCTTTCGAAGCGACACGTGCCGATTCCTTCTCGATAAACTCCACCACATCATTGGTAACAAACTCAAATTTGGCAAGAGGACGCTGCATCATAATATCCAATGTGTCGGGCAAATATTCCATAATATCCGCTACGAGGGAAATATTGTTTGAACCTCGAAAAGCGTCCCGATAGTCATTGTTCCCCTTATGGTCGCCTTGTAGTCTGATTTCCGAAAAATTGTCTGCATTATGGAAATAGTTGTCTTTGCTTGTCTGTACCAAGTCCGACCATACCATCACATTGTAGTTGCCGGGCAAAAGGTCGAGTGTCACCTCGTGATTGTAGCCCTCTGATATATCTTTCGTGAACACAAACTCCTGTGCATAATCCGATGTGGTACGCATTTTCTCCGACACGGGATAGGTGCGGACTATGTAGCGTATCTTTCCATAATCACGATGATTATCATATATCTCACCATATCTCTGCTCAATGACCGATGCTCCATCATACAGATGTTCCCATTCAGTCATATTCGTTTCATAATTGAGGCGAAGGTGCATTTTTACAAACTCCTTCGTTTCAGGCCATTCGTGAACATTACAAGCCGAAAGGATCAATATCGGCAAACTTATAATAAGGTATCGAATCATTCTCATCACTTGCCTCCTTTCCATTTTAAGTCAAACGAATAGGAGAACGATACCGCTGCTTGGTCTATTCCCCAATAGGTCTTCTTGATGCTCTCTATCATCTGACCATCCTTTGTGCGTGGTGTATTATGGAACTTGTCGTAGTGATTTGAATATACTCCTGCTCCGAGTGAGAACTCTACACGCCAACGGTTGTTTTGGCTGATGGGAAGACGATAACCGATGCTTACACCACCACCGATGGCAGGCGTTTCACGGTTATGGTCTTGATAGCGATAATCTCCATCAAAAGCAAAATTGTAGTATGCCAAGCCGAAATGTACCCCACCAAAAAATCCGTCATTCTCTTCCGATAACCAATAGCGGAGCTCTGGCTGTACGGCAAATGTGCGGAACTTTATGGTTGATTTGAAGTAATTCCAAGCCGAATAATAGACAGGAAGCGTAAATGAATAATGCTTTGCCAAATCTACTTCTGCAGCAACATTGGCAATAGCCATTCCCAAACCTATGGCATTGGTCTTCAAGTGGAGTCTGGGAGTCCACACCTCCATTTCAGGGATAGCTATAGGTGCTATATGTATTGTGTCAGGTAGTATGACTTCGACTACAGGTTCTATTTCCACCTTTCCAATAATAAAAGCAGGCTCCCATTCTTCTTTAGCAGGTATAATCTCACTAAAATAAGCTATGCAAAATGCAGAGTTTCGTATTCTTGGATAATAGGTTTTATAAATGTAGCGATATTCCGGAAGTTTCGAGATACGCAACTTCTTGGCAACTATATTAATATCGGCATCGATAATAGAAACTATCTTTTCTATAGAAGCTTTCTTTAGCAAAGTATCTTTATTAACATATTCTCGCAAACGTTCCCACGATTCACCATCAGGATGTACTTTTAGCCGACCCTGTAATTCCGGGTGATTCTCAAGAATATATTTTCGCATAGTGTTTGCTCTATTTATAGAAAGCTTCCTATTGTGCTCATAAGTTCCTTCCGGTGAAGACTGGGAAATTATGACTATCGAATCGATTTTTGATATTCCAATAGAATCTATCTTATGAGCAAATCTTTTAAATGAAATTTCGTTGCCCATATAATTAAGGTCAAGATTATATTTATCGAATCTGAAATGGACTTCAATATCCTCATATTGTTTGTTCAAACGGATACTATTTTCCAATGTATCCACCGAAACAAGATATCTATCGGCACGAAAATCTATGTTAGTTCCCGTGTGTTTCTCTTGCGAATGCACAACACCTATACCAAACAGCAAGAGAATCAGTGTTATACAATATTTCATAATGCGCATAAATCAAAAAAATATGAATCTTCTCTTTGAGAGAGAGAATCGCGTACTGTAATTGATTTATAATAAGGATGTTATCAGGGCTGATATAATGATTTTGCTCAACAATTCATACTTTTTACTCAATACAATATTGTCCTAAATGATTTTTTAGGCGCAATGTATCACACAATGTAAATACATTATGAAACACTATTTAATATTTTCCTATAATGCTAAATTTTGTCTGCCGAAGGAGTAAAAGGTATTCCTGATAGTTCCAATTAAATTATTTCTATGAGCTACTTGCGTGAAAGAGGGGAAAGTGGTTCTCTATATTTGAACTAATTTTGTATTTGTTGTTGGACTCTACATTGTTGGACTCGATAAATCTGCTATTTCGTATTTTTGTAAAATTTCATTTTTTTTTTGCTATTTACTGGAATTTTATTAACTTAGCGACGCAGATTATTCTCTCTCTCAAAGAGATTTTTACTATTTTTAACAAATCCTCATTTACAGCAATTTCAAGATCATATGATTCGCATTATCAATTGCTACAGAGTCAAATGACGCCAAATAAATACGAGTGGTGGTTTCAGAATCATGCCCCAATCCTTCACTAATAACCGATATTGGTACGTTTTGGCTTTTGGCTATACTTGCCCAAGCGTGTCGAGCCACATACATAGTTAGCGAAAAAGGCAATCGAAATTCCTCTCCAATAATTTTAAGGCAACGATTAATATTGTGGGAGGCATAAATATATTGTTTGCGTTCATCTATTCCTCTATATGGATTAATTATGGGTAACAGATAAGTGGATTGTAAAGTATCATATTTATCCACAATATCCTGCATACATTTTTCCCATTTAATAAAAAGTTGTTGCCCCGTTTTTCTTCGGCGATAAGATAACACTCCATTATGTAAATCTTTTTTTTGTAGATACGACATATCCACAAATGACATTCCGCGCGTATAAAAACTGAACAAAAACATATCACGTGCAAAATCATAAGTCGTATTTTTGGGAAAATACATTTCCTTTATTTGCTTAATGACTTTCAGGGGTACGGCTCGCTTAACTGTCTTGTCTACTCCCGTATACACGTGTTTGAACGGGAATCGTTGAATAGTCAGTTCTTTTTCTACAGCACGATTATATAACGCCCGAAGATTACGCATATAGAATGACGAAGTATTGGAGCTTATACCATTATTACGCAAGTAGGTCTCATAAGCTACCATTATATCGGAATCAATATCTTCTAATGCCAAATCCTTATTATTTCGGAATCGCTTGAAACTACAAAGGGAGACAGTATACGTTTCCGATGTACGCACTTTACCCAATGTTTTCAGATGCAAAATAATACTCTCGGCAAATGAAAAATAAGTATTCTTTGGATTGTTTGATGAAAATTCCGCTATCACATCATCTGCTGTATAGCCTCTACCACTGCAATCTAAGTCGAAAATAATCTCACAAAAGTGTTTGATATCGGCTCTAATCTTATCATTAACGTCCAATAAATAATGTTTCCTGTTCTCGTTAAACTTAGGTAATACCACCTCCGACAATTGGATATTCCACTCATAGTCGTAGAGGCGGTAAAACGTCTTTTGCTGACGAACTACACGATTATGTATTACTTGATAAAAAATTGAGCCTGGTTTGCCCTCAACCGTTGATGGTCGAAACTTAATTTTAATTGATGCCATAATTATATTTTTCAAAATAAAGAGAATTCTAATATTATAATAACTACGTATTTTCTACCAATCTATATTTATTTTGTAATTTTGCAGATATTATAACATTGCTCTACTGAAAAATATGGCTAAAAAGAATCAAACTAATTCAAAAAAGAAAAACAGTAAGAAAAAGGGAGGTAAAAAGGCTTGGAAAGGCTTTTTGGTGATAATTGCAGCTATGCTCATTGTGAGCATAGTGAAAATGTTTGCCGACGACAACACTTCACCATCCACATATTCGCAAATCGAGGGAATCGAAAAAGTGGTCGTTCCCGAAGGTGTGTCGAACGAGATAGTGCATTACGAAGGCTTTACGGTGTATTTCAACCGCGACACGCATATCCCCAACTGCACTGTGTACGAACTCACTACCAACGAGGCACAAGCCACCGGGAAACGTCAAGACAACTTCCAACAAGACCCCTCGGTGGAGGGTTGCCCCACTCTCGATGACTATAAATACAGCGGATACGACCGCGGACACTTGGTTCCCGCCGGCGATATGAAATGGAGCGAACAAGCGATGAGCGACTGTTTCTACCTCACAAATATGTTGCCGCAAAAACAAGCTCTCAATTCGGGCGCGTGGAACCAATTGGAACAGAAAGTGCGCAATTGGGCTGTTCGCGACAGCGCTCTGATAGTGGTTACCGGTCCTATCTTGAGCAAATACGATTGGAACACTACCATCGGCGACTCGCGCGTGGTGGTGCCCAGCAGAATATTCAAAGCGGTGTTGGCTCCTTATGCCAACCCGATACGTGCCATAGCCTTTGTGTACCCTAACAAGAAAGCGGAAGGCTCCCTCGCCGACCACGCTGTAAGCATCGACAACATAGAAAATGCCACCGGTCTCGACTTGTTCTCGGCTCTGCCCGACGACATCGAAGATAAGATTGAAGCCTCTTGCGATTTCAAAGAATGGAACGCAACAAGAACCAAAGCGAAGAAGAAATCGGCAAAATAACAATGATTTAATTAATTTTCTGTGTAATTTTGCCAAACTAAGCATAAATTTAAAATGATTAATCAATTAGACGACACTATATGCGCCATATCCACAGCTCCCGGGGTGGGTGGTATTGCTGTGATACGCGTTAGCGGCAACGATGCAATCGAAATCACAAACCGATGCTGGAAAGGGGCAAATATCTCCGAGATGAAAAGCCACACAGCACATTTCGGACGAATTGTAGATAACACAGGTTCTGTACTTGATGAAGTGGTGCTTACCCTATTCCGCAATCCTCGCTCGTTCACAGGCGAGGATGTGATAGAAATTGCGTGTCATGGCTCAATATGGATACAGCAGCAAATCGTCAACCGACTCATCGAATGCGGGTGTCGTGCCGCAACCGGAGGCGAATTCACTCGACGTGCTTACACTAACGGACGAATGGACCTTTCTCAGGCAGAAGCCGTTGCCGACTTGATTGCTTCCACATCGCGAGCTTCACATCGCATCGCGCTCAACCAAATGCGAGGGGCATTCAGCCGCGAACTATCGGTACTTCGTGAGAAGTTGCTCGAATTTGTATCACTTATCGAGCTCGAACTCGACTTCACCGAGGAAGATGTGGAATTTGCCGACCGCTCGCGACTTCTGGAATTGGCAACTCTCATAAAAACTAAAGTTGACAGCCTTGCAGGCTCATTCGCCGTAGGGAATGCCTTGAAAAACGGAATACCTTGTGCCATTGTCGGTGAGACCAACGCAGGCAAATCAACCCTGCTCAACCACCTATTGCGCGATGAACGTGCTCTCGTGAGCGATATACATGGTACCACACGCGACGTCATCGAAGACACGATTACAATCGGAGGAACATTATTCCGATTTATCGATACAGCAGGTATTCGTGAAACCGACGATACGATAGAGTCGATGGGAATTGAACGTACGTTCAAGAAACTCAACGAAGCACAAATCGTGCTGTGGGTGATCGATGCCAACACGCCATTCGACCAAATCGCCGAACTTGGTCAACGCATCTTCAACCAATTAGCCGACAAATCGCTAATTGCCATCGTAAATAAAATCGACACACTCGATGATGCACACCAACAAGAGATATCGTCGTTTATGCACGACATCGTGGGGCAGCGCGGTGCCACAGCCTTCATCTCGGCAAAGAACGGAACACAACTTGACACTTTAGAACAACTGTTGTTAAAGCAAGTGGCACTTCCCGACTCAAGTGATGCCAATCAAGTAATAGTAACCAATGCAAGACACTTCGAAGCACTTACACGTGCAAGCGAAGCCATAACACGCGCCATCGACGGACTAACGATGGGGATCAGCGGCGACTTCGTGAGCCAAGACATACGCGAGTGTATGCACTACCTCGGCGAAATCACAGGCGAAATCACCACCGACCAAATCCTCGGCTCCATCTTCACCCGCTTCTGCATCGGAAA
>SUXH01000003.1 GCA_015061055.1 Bacteroidales bacterium | reverse complement strand
TTCACGTTCGGGAACTGAAGCACCCGATTACCACAGATGACGCCCACAGTGGGCGCACTTATCTGGCATTTCTATGCCGAAAGTGTTGATTTGTTGGAGAATTAACATATTTTAACGGGGGGGGGGGGTAGAGCTATTAGTTATAAAATTTGTAATTTTGCGTCGCTATTTACATTTTTTTTATGATTTTTTATGACTATTAGCCATAAAATGAATAATGATAGTATTGTGATGTTGATGTGATTTAGCAGGTAAAATGAGGGTTAACAAGCGTATTATTGGGTTATAATATCGCTTAAAAATAGAATAATTTATTGTGATGAAAATTGGACGAATTTTAATTGTTTCGTTATTTTGTGTTTTTTCCTCTATAATAGGGCAGGCAAAAAATCAAAATGAGGAAGTAAAAATTTTACACAATGAAAAAGTCGATACATTGGAAGTTTATTTCCGTCAAGGCTATTCGTTGTGGGAACCGAATTTCAAGAATAATGCTGAACGAATGAAGATATTCGTTGAGCGTATTAAGCAAATTCAACGTGATACCGCAGTATATAAGGTGTCAAAGATTCATATTGTGTCGGGTGCATCACCTGAAGGTAATATCAAAATGAATGAGCGTTTGTCGGCTAATCGCGCAAAGCGAATCCGAACAGTGTTAAAATCATACATTGATTTGCCTGATACAATAATAGTTGAAGATTCTCGAGGTGTCAATTGGAAGGGACTTGAAGAACTTGTGTTGGCAAGTGATATGGAATATAAAGACGAAGTTCTTAATATTCTGCACACTGCACCAGAATTTATGAACAATAAGGAAGTGAGAAAGCTTCGTTTAGCTTATTTGCGCGACGGTAAGCCTTGGAAATATATGTATAAGAATTTCTTCCCTAAGTTGCGTAGCTTTAACCTACAGATTGTAATTGAATGGGAAAAAGTGGAACGAATCGACAGAACTCCAGCACCAAAGGCATTGCCTACACCGGATATAAAACCATTGGCTCTAAATGCACCGGTTGAATTAAAAGCACCTACATTTGATTTTGTACCGGAAATTAAATCTCCGTTCTATATGGCAGTTAAAACGAATCTTCTTTACGACGCCGCACTCGTGCCAAATATAGGAGCAGAGTTTTATCTTGGAGACGGATTTTCGATTGCCGGTAATTGGATGTACTCTTGGTGGCATAGTCGTGATTGGGATTGGTGGCATCGCACCTATGGAGGTGATCTTGAAGTACGTAAATACTTTGGTAGCTTGGCTGCCGAAAAACCATTGCAAGGTTGGCACGTGGGATTGTATGGCCAGATGCTTACTTACGACTTTGAATTTGGAGGTCGAGGTTATCTTGGAGATCGTTGGACTTGGGGCGGTGGAGTATCAATCGGATATTCTTTGCCAATCAAGCGTCGTTTTAATCTCGATTTTACACTTGGATTAGGTTATCTTGGTGGTGAATATAAGGAATACTTGCCAATAGATGGATGCTATGTGTGGCAATGTACAAAAGATAGAAATTGGTTTGGACCAACAAAACTTGAAGTATCACTTGTGTGGTTGATTGGTCGTGGAAATTATAATTTGATGAAAGGGGGTGCGAAATGAGTAAATGCATTAAGTCATTATTGAGCGCAATGTTGTTTGCAGTAATCATTATTGCGTTCTCATCTTGTGAACATAAGGATTTGTGTTATCATCATCCTCATGGAGTGAAGTTGAAGGTTGTGTTTGACTGGAAAAATGCTCCTGAAGCATTCGCAAAAGGTATGTGTATCTATTTCTATCCGGTAGATGGAGGCACATATCGAAGATTTGACTTTCCTAATATGCAAGGAGGTTATATCGAGTTAGCTGAGGGCACTTATAATGTGATATGCTATAATAATGACACTGAAGGTGTTATGTTTGGTGGTGTAACTGATTATTATAATCACAGTTTATTTACGCGTGAAGGTGATCTTTTTGAACCAATAAATGAAAGAGATACATCAAATGTGAAACGTGCTGAAGGCAGTGAAGATGAACGAGTTGTGATTACACCCGATATGATGTGGGGATGTGCCGTAACACAAGTAGAAGTGGCAGAAACAGGATTAACTTATACTCACGAAACCATTACATCCGATATGAAGGCTCCACAATTGAATGTAGAGAATACAGCTGAAGATTTTATTCTTACTTTCTATCCGGAGGATTTGATGTGTCATTATATGGTAAAAATTATTAATGTTGTGAATCTTCAAAAAGGACTGCAAATGTGTGCTTCTTTATCAGGTATGTCAGGAGGATTATCGTTAAGTTCAAATGAGTTGGGACGTGAGTGTGTTACATTGCCATTTAAAGCGAATATAGCAGATTCAACAACAATAATAAGTGAATTTTATACATTTGGACATCAAGAAGAAAATTTAAATCCACATAAGGTCATCTTGTATGTATGGTATAGTAAAAAAAATGTGAAGGCATACCCATACGACGCACAAGTAATAGAAGGCGATAGTGTGAATGAAGATTTAGAAGAAAGATTCAATGTTACCAACCAAATACATAATGCGCAAAATAAGCGAAAGGTTGAGTTAATTATCGATGGGTTAGTATTAGATACAATTTCTTTTAAACCTAAACCGCCTTATGATACGTCAGTTGACGATTGGGTGAATGTGAACGAGATAATTACAGTTGGATAGAGATAATTATAGTGGAAAATAAACTTAATATTATATTTTTAATTAAAATTTAAACTAATTTTTGTGTTATGAAAAAAAATCTTTTTTTGGTAGCATTAGCTACTTTATCATTAGCATCTTGCTCGAATGATGATGTTTTGAGTCTTAAAAAGGACGAAATTAACATTAATGTTGTAGGTAGTAACGGAAGTCGTGCAAGTGAGATTTATAGTGCAAATAATTTGCATAAAGAGTTTTATGTGTCAGCTTTGTATCAAGATGGTGAAACAACAAAGGCTTATATCGCACAAGACCTTATGGCTTATGAAGATGGAAAATGGGTAAATAAGAGCGATACAAGATATTGGCCAGAAGATGAAAATATGGCTTTAGATTTTATAGCTTCTAATGTTAAATATAATTTAGGTAATCAATTGGGTATTTGGGGCGCACAAATTGACTTTACTCCGGCTACTAATGTAAACGAGCAAGTGGATTTTTTATATGCAGTTACAAAAAATCAATCTAGAGAATTGAGCGCAGTAAATGGTGTGAATCTTAATTTCCGTCATGCACTTTCACAAATCGTATTTAATACAGAAGTTACAAATAAAACTTTAAAAGTAGTAATCAAAGATATTACAATTGCTAATATAGCAAAAACAGGTATTTTTAAATTTGGTTTAAGTACACAAGGTAGTACAGAAGAACAATATGTAAAGAATTCAATGGGTGTAGGTAATTTCAATTCAATAGAAAAGCCAATTGATATATATGTTCCTGCTGTAGGAGGTAAAGCGAATAGTACAAGTTTTAAGGTGGATTTTGATGATGTTACATTGAAGGGAAATGAAGAAGTTACTTATTCTGATTTAACAAATACTAATGATGCTTTGGCATTGATGTTAGTTCCTCATACTAATGTTTGGGGCGGAACTGATAAAAATGATAAATCAACTTATGCAGATTCAGGAAAACCTTATATCATTATAAATTGTGAGATATATAATATTGGAGAAAAGCATATATTTGATGAGAATGGAAACCCAACTCGAGTAGAGGAGTATGTGCCTATTCATACAGGAGATTTTCTAATGCCAATAGATGTTGAGTGGGAATCAGGTACAAAGTATTTATACACAATAGTGTTTGAAGGTGGATCTGAACCAATTAAATTTAACTTAACTGTTGATGATTGGTTTTTTGCTCCTGTAGATAATTCTGTAGTTGTAGAATAATGTAATAAATCGAATATCAATATGAAAAAAATTCTATTAGTAGCATTAGCTACAATGTCATTGGTGTCTTGCTCAAATGATGAAGTGATGGAAATTAAGCAAGATGTTATCAGTTTTGATGCTGTGACAGATAATGCAAGTCGTGCTGCTACAAATTATTCAAGTTCAGAAAAACCAGAGACATTTATCGTCTATGCTGTACATACAGATAGTGAAGGTAATAAAAAGATGTATATTCCAGGAGTAGGTGTAACAAAGAAAGGGGAAAAATATGATTTTTCTAATGGTGAGACTTATTACTGGCCAGGAGAAGGCACGCTTACTTTTTATGCAATTGTGCCACCAGAACATTATATATCAAATGAAGGTGAATTTGATCCAGAAAGTGGCGTAACTAATCAACCTATGTATCGTTGGTATGGTTTTGATGAAAATTTAGAAAATCCTCAAATTGCTTTTGTACAGCCATTTGTTAGTGAAATGGAGAAGAATGCACCAGAATATGGTCACGATCTTATTTATGCTGTAAAAGCAGGATTAAGTAAACCCGCTGCAGATGCAATAAACAAAACAGTTACATTGAATTTCCGTCATGCGTGTGCGCAATTAGTTATTAATGCAATAAATACAATTCCGAACAATATATATGTGGAAATAAGTAGCGTATCTTTTTGGGGAACCGTGTGTGATGGTAGATTCTCACTTCCAAACGAAAGTACTGATGCTAATGTAGTGGATAATAATGGTGTATTAGCTAATCAAGGAACATGGACAAGTGCATATAATTTAGAATTGTATCAGATAATTGAAGGTCTTAATATAAAATTAGCTGATGATGAATACGTTGATGTAGCTGTTGATGAAAAAGCAATTATGGCTATTCCGTTCATTTATCAAGCGGATGATGACAATGATGAAACTACATATACAGATATTTATGGAAAAGAAAAGCAGGGACTTACTTTGTGTGTAAATTATAAGGTTTATAATATTTCTGATCCAACAAAGGGATATCAAGAAGGAGTGGATGCTCTAATGTATGATTATTCTACGACTGCTAAGAAATTCCCTCTTGATGCAACATGGGAACAAGGTAAAAAATATATTTATACTTTGAAATTTGGAGATTTAGAACCAATTTCTTTAGACATAACTGTTGACAATTTTATTGATGGCTCAACTAAAGTAGTAAGTGCAGAAGAAGAGTAATCTATTTATTAGATTTTATAGGTTGTGTGGGGTTGAATGTCCCCACACAATCACAAATGAAGACTGATGAATTTATTTCAGAGGTTTACAAAAAAAGGCAAATAAGAGTGAGTTTGCCAACGAATGTAAACAAGAGTCTCCTCTTGATATTTATAAGAAATGCATTGAGAGCTACACTCTCTAAAATATGTTGAATTATGGTGAATATGAGAAAATTTTGGTTATTAGTGGCAACAACAATGGTGGTATTCACTGCTTGTGAAGATGACCTTGGAGTTTCCGGTGAGAAACAATCAGATAAAATCGGGTTTAATGTCGAGTTGAATTCGATTACAAATGGTGAATGGGGTGGAAGATCAAATGATTCAATACAACAAAGTGATGTGCAATTAGAGACTCTTAATGAGACTCTAAATGGGGAGCCTTTGTATCTGTTTACAATAACCAACGATTCTATTGAACCAAATATAAAAGGTGATAAGAAAGAGAAGAAAGTGCAGAGTCGAGGTTCAATTGTAAAGACCGGAGGCGTACAAGATATGGGAGTATCGGCTTGGGTATATAATGGAGAACTTGCTACCGATTGGAATGACGTAGAAGGTTCAAAATTATATATCGATAATGATAAACTTGTTTCTCCAAATTGGTCATCAAATCATAGTTGGACTGAGGCTTATGATAGAATGCGCTTCTTTGCATATTCACCGTATGATGCTGTAAAGTTGCCAACTACTGCCGGAACTCCAACTTTTGAATATACCATTGCCGATAAAGTGGTGGATCAAAAGGATTTACTTGTGGCATCGAGTGATGTGCAGTGTCCTAACGATTATAAACCTGCGCCTATCACATTTGCACATGCTCTTACAGCTGTGAAATTTGAAGTTGCAAATAATGTTAAGAATCTTGTTGTAAAAGCAGTTAGAGTAAAAGGGGTGTATTATAAAGGTTCTTACACGTATGAATATTGTGGTATTAATGAAGCAGATGATGACCCTGATACTCCCAATAGTGATACAGGTAGTTGGGATGTGGTTACCGATACTGAAGCAGTAAAGGATTACGAAATTACATTGAATAACATTGAATGTAATGGAGATGGAACCGGTGAAAACGTCAAACTAAACGAAAATGAGTATGTGCTGTTGCTTATGCCACAAACATTGCCAGCAGGAGCTATGGTAGAAATAGATGTTACCGATAAGATACTTAATCGTGATGTTACTCTAAAATCAAGCATTGCAGGTGGAGTGTGGGGAAAAGGTAAGCAAGTAACATACTGTATATCAGCAAGTGATGAAATCGTTCAATATGTGTTTGAAACTGAGAATGTAAGTGTTCCTGATTATTATGGAGGAGAAGGTGTTTTCACCGTAAAGAGTTATAAGAAAACAACACGTTTTGGTGGAGAACGAATCGATCCTGTAGCGTGGGATGTAGAAGATGTTATAGATAATGAAAGAAATAAGACAGCTGTGTGGATGCAAGAGCTAAAAGGTTATAAAGGTAATGGTGTAAGTAACGAAAATGATTGTGAAACAGTTAGATATCAAATGGGTCCTGCACCATTGCAATTAGCTACCTCACATTGGCAGGAAAAACGAAGCCATACGAATTATCACATAGCTCTGTGTGATGAGAAAGGCAAGTATAACGATCCTTACGATTTATCAACAAATGGTGGAACATCTTCAATGAACACAGCAAATTGTTATATAATAGGATATGCCGGTCATTATAAATTACCGTTGGTGTATGGAAATGCCATAAATGGAGCATATAATGGTAGTGACTATGTGGATCATACTAACACCCCTAATATAAATGATCCTTGGATAACATCAAGATATACTGCTGCAAGTGCGGATCTTGTGTGGCAAGATGCCCCAGGATTGGTGACAAATCTGCGATTGGTAGATGATGGAAAATATATAGCATTTGAAATAAAGAAAGAATATGCGTGTGATGGAAATGCTGTAGTAGCTGTGAAAGATGGTAATGGAGTTATTATGTGGAGTTGGCATATATGGGTGTCGCATTATAAATCTTTATGGGAAGGAAACACAAATGGATGTAATGATGAGCAACATATAAATATATATAATAAGAAATTTGGTCTATTAAATGATGCAGGAGAATTAATAACAAGTTCAAATACTGTTGTACCAGACCCATTTAATAGAAAAAATACGCATACAGGAAATTATGCAGTAGATAAAAAACATGGCGGACAAAAATTTACAATGTTGACCAAGTATCTTGGATATTGTAGAGGAGAAGAGAAACATTATGGAGGTAGTGCTACTATTAATTTTAAACAGGCAGGAAATGAAAACTCAAGTTTAGGATTAGATGTGAATAGCGCCACAAAACATATTTCTACAGCCAACAATGCTGTATATTATCAATTTGGACGCAAAGATCCTATGGTTGGATTTGGTGAAACTACCGGAGGAGGTGTGTTTAAGGATAAAACAAGATTTGGTGCTGATGGCTTACCTATAACTACGCTAAAGAGTGTGTCGACTCCGGCAAATAATATTGCGGAAACAATAAAGAATCCAGATGTGTTTTATGGTGCTAATTCAGACTATTGGTTGAGTACTTCTGCCGGTATAAGAGAAGAATTTTTATGGCAAGCTGCAAGTTATACTATTCCGGGAGGAAATAATGACAGCAACAGGTGGAATGATATAGAATTTTGGACGTCAAGTACGCCTGTAGTAAAAACAATATATGATCCTTGTCCTGTAGGCTATGAAATGCCACGAAGTGATGCGTTCACTGGTTTCTTGCTTGATACAAAAAATCCAGATAAACAATTAACCGGACGTCCAGAAGAATATAAAGCGTATTTTACACAAAATAGTGGAGCTTGGAATTCAGCTGATTATACATATGTTATGGATTTGCCTTGTAGTGTAGAAAATACAGAGAGTAATAATAATGGAAATATATTGCGTGAACCTAATCCTTGTGCATTTGTAAGTGGATATGGAGAGTTTGGTTATTGGTTCCGACCTGATGTGAATGGTGCCGGAAAATACAGCGGTACTGATGATATCTTTAGTGATGGAGAAGATGAACATAAAATAGATGATATTTACAAGAATTGTTTAATGTTAATGGCAATGGGTTGTCGTGGTGGAGACAATACAACCGGTGGCTCAGTAAAAGAATACAGAAATATGGGTAATGCTATGACAGCTACATTAGTTGTGAAAAATGGAGCTACAGAAGCTCGTCCGTCAAGATTGTATTTCTTTCATAAGTCCACAAATGACAACTCGTATATAAATGCTCCTATTGGGTGGTATCCTAATGGAAATACTAATTGTAGGGGTCATCTTAGCGGTTCTGAAGGTTATCCTTGGAATACCGATGTTTCAATTGAGAAAAATGCTGCATTATTTTCTTCAGGTAACCAAATTATGACAGCAGCATCAAGTGCTTTTTCTTTAGGTTTTACTATATTGCCTGCAAAATCAGGAGCTAATGGTGTTAATATTGACTAAGATAAAAAAAATTAGAAATTAAATGAGGGGACTATGTTAAAATTTTGCATTTTGACATAGTCTCTTTTGTTTTTGATATGTTGTCGTTGTATTGAGGGATTTATTTTGATGATTAAAAGAAATTTCGTTACTTTGTATAAAATTGTAGTTAATGTTTTTTTGTTGAGAGAAAAAACTATGACTTCAAATAATTAAAAGTAATTTAATAAGGTGGATAAGACAAAACTATTAGGATTCCCTAAAAGACATCCTATTTTATTTAATTTAATGCTAATAGGGCTTTCGTTTTTAGCGTTAGTTTATGCAGTGCTATTATCAATTGATGTTTTTACGGACCATGGAGAATATGTGGTTGTCCCTGATTTAAAGGGTAAATCGCTGAATGAAGCAGAACTTGATGTAAGAGCTGTCGGTTTTAAGTGCGAAATAACTGATTCTACATACAATGATAACTTTGATAGAGGTGCCATTGTTGACCAGGAACCAAAAGCTAATTCGAAGGTGAAAGCTAATAGGACGATTTATTTGACCATAAATGCATTTATGCCAAGAAAAGTTTCTTTTCCAAGAGTTGTTGATATGTCATGTCGACAAGGGAGAGCTGTACTTGAAGGGCTTGGTTTTAAAAATATAAAGGTTGATACGGTTTCTTCACCATATAAGGATCTTATTATAAATGTGAAAGTTGATGGCAGAACAGCTGTGGCAGGGGAAAGATTGCCGTTGTTAATTCCTATTAATCTTTCAGTCGGTAGTGGTGGTGAAGAAGTGAAAGCAGATTCAATTGGTGTAGATAGCTTGTTTGTAGAAGCTAAGATACAGTGATAATTAGTATTATTTATTACTTTTATTATTAGGTTGTGGAGGATATTGAAAATATAATTGATGACATAAATTTAGTGGAACCCGATGATTTTGCCCCGGATATTACCATAGATGGTAAGGATTTGTGGGAACATTATCATATTGTAGCCGAAAAATGTCAAACTCTATTGAGAATTGATAAATTTTTGACTACTAAAATCGCAAATATATCCAGAAATCGTATACAACAAGCAGCTGAAGCACAATGTATCATAGTAAATGGTAAAGCTGTAAAATCGAATTACAGAGTAAAACCATTTGATGATATACGCATTGTAATGGATCGTCCTCGTTATGAGAATGAGATTATTCCAGAAGATATACCAATTGAAATTGTGTATGAGGATGAACAACTTCTTGTTGTCAATAAAACTGCAGGCTTGGTTGTCCATCCCGGACATGGAAATTATACGGGTACATTAGTGAATGCCTTGGCTTATCATTTTAAGGATAATCCCGAGTTTGACGTGAGTGATCCTCGTATGGGGCTTGTACATCGAATAGATAAAGATACTTCCGGACTTCTTGTTATAGCAAAAACGCCACAAGCAAAAACGCATTTAGGGAAACAATTTTTTGATAAAACCACTAAGCGTCAATATGTAGCTGTAGTGTGGGGCGAGATGAGAGACGAAACTGGACGAATAGAAGGTAATATAGGACGAAGTCTTAAGGACCGGTTGCAGATGACAGTGTTTCCTGAAGGTGATATGGGAAAGCATGCTGTTACCCATTATACTACATTGGAAAATTTAGGGCATATATCGGTAGTGAGATGTCAATTGGAAACAGGACGTACTCATCAGATAAGGGTGCATATGAAATATATTGGTCACCCATTGTTTAATGATGCGAGATATGGTGGAGATAAAATATTACGAGGGTCAACATCTCCAAAATATATGCAATTCATACAAAACTGTTTTGCTATATGTCCGCGACAGGCATTGCACGCAAAAACCTTAGGGTTTGTTCATCCGGTAACTGGAAAACAAATGGATTTTGATAGTGAAATACCTAAAGATATGGTGGAATTAATTGATAGATGGCGTGAATATGCCAATACATATAAAAAATAATATCTAATACTTGTTAAAATACTTAGTGTATTTAAATAAAAAGTATTACCTTTGGTATTGTTGTAATTGTTGAGAAAGATATATGATTACGAGTGAAATTAAAATTCCAATAGAATTTGCTGATGTTTGTCCATTTAATGACAGTGAATTCGCTACGCAAATGGCTAAATTAATAGAAGAGCCAATGTTTAGGAGTGTTGTGGAATATGCAATGCCCCAAGTAGATTATGAAACCTTTAAACTGCAATTATTATCATTAAAAAGTAAAGATGAATTTCAAGAAAAAGTAATGAAACCATTTCTTGAAATGATTGTAAAGACGACTACCGATGGGTTGTCGATAGGAGGTGTCGAGAATTGTGAAAAAGATAAATCCTATACTTTTATTTCGAATCATAGAGATATTGTGCTTGATGCATCATTCTTGAATTTAAATTTGATATATAATGATAGACCGACAACGGAAGTTGCAATAGGGAATAATCTATTAGTATATGATTGGATTTCAATTCTTGTGAGATTAAATAAGAGTTTTATTGTTAAAAGAGATTTATCCAGTCATCAACGCCTTGACGGAGCTATGCAATTGTCGAAGTATATACATTTTGCTCTTACCCAAAAGAATCAATCTGTTTGGATTGCGCAGCGTGAAGGTAGAGCCAAGGATAGTGATGATAGAACACAAGAAAGCTTATTAAAAATGCTATGTATGGGTGGTGGAGCAGAAACATTTTATCAGAGGATGAAAGAACTTAATTTGTTGCCACTATCAATATGTTATGAATATGACCCAAATGATTTCTTAAAAGCTAAGGAATTTTTGATGAAGAGTAAAGATCCAAACTTCAAGAAATCAAAGTCAGATGACTTGTTGAGTATGACTACGGGTATAATGGGCTACAAAGGACGGGTGCATTTTGAGTTATCGCCATGTATAAGTATAAAGTTAAATGAATTATCATCGGACACTGACAGAAATTCAATAATTAATTTTGTAAAGGAGGAAATTGATAAATCAATTCATAAAACATACAAAATTTATCCTTGTAATTATGTGGCATATGATTTGGTTAATGAGAGTGCAGAATATTTAGATAATGGATATTCTGATTCAGAAAAAGAATCATTTGTAAAATATGTTGAGAAACAGTTAGATAAAGTGGATGTTAAGGTGAATGATGAAGAACGAGAATATATGAGGTTAATGGTATATAATATGTATGCTAATCCATTGAAAAATAAATTGAAAGCGCTTAATGCTGAATAATGGTAAATAAAACTATACTAGACATAATATCTGAAAAGGTTGGTATCTCATTAAAACAGATTGAACGAACAATTAATCTGCTTGAAGATGGAGGTACCATTCCTTTTATTAGTAGGTATCGTAAAGAATGTACCGGAGGACTTGATGAAGTGCAAATTCAGAAAATATCAACAACTTATTCTGAAATCATCGAGTTAGATAAAAGGAAGAGGTATATTCTTAATACTATTGATGATTTGAATAAGTTGACCCCTGAGTTGAGTGTTAAAATTGAAGCTTGTTGGAATTCGGTGGAGCTTGAGGATTTATATTTGCCCTACAAACCTAAGAGAAAAACGCGTGCAGAGGTGGCTAAATCTAAAGGACTCGAACCTTTAGCTAAAATTATAATGTCACAAAAAACAGATGATATAGAGTCGATAGCAAAGCGTTTTGTTAATAAACAAGTTGATTCTGTGGATGATGCATTGCAAGGGGCTAATGATATTATTGCAGAGTGGATTTCGGAGAAAGCTTTTGTAAGAAGTTGCGTTAGAAACTATTTTGAACGTAATGCGTTTTTAATCTCTAAAGTTGTAAAAGGGAAAGAGAGTGAGGCGCTTAAATATGAGAATTACTTTGATTCATCGGATATTTTGCGAAAATGCTCATCTCATAGACTACTTGCAATGCTACGTGGAGAAAGGGAAGCATTGTTAAAACTTCAGATAATAGTTGATGATGGTGAAATTATTGACAAGATTTCAAAATTGATAATAAAAGGAAATGGAACTGTTGCGAAATTTCTTGTCAAAGTAATAAAAGATTCATATAAAAGGTTAATCCGTCCCTCAATAGAAACAGAGGTGATGAATATTGCTAAGCAAAAAGCTGATGCAGTTGCTATTGAAACATTTGCAAATAATCTTCGACAATTATTGTTTGCACCACCATTAGGTAAAAAAAGAATTCTTGCTATTGATCCAGGATTTAGAACAGGTTGTAAAGTGGTGTGTTTGGATGAACAGGGATGTCTGCTTGATGATGATGTTATATACCCAACAATGCCTAAAAATGACTATGTCGGTGCATCTAAAAAAGTGTGCTTGCTCGTAAAACGGTATAATATTGATGCAATAGCAGTAGGAAACGGAACCGCAAGTAGAGAAACTGAGGCTTTCTTGAGGACTCTTAATTTTGATAAAGAAATAAATATTTATGTCGTAAATGAGAGTGGAGCTTCGATATATTCAACATCAGAAGTAGCTAGAGAGGAATTCCATGATAAAGATGTAACTGTGAGAGGTGCTGTCTCAATTGGGCGACGACTTCTTGATCCTTTGGCTGAATTAGTGAAAATTGATCCCAAATCAATAGGAGTAGGTCAATATCAACATGATGTGGATCAAAACAAGTTGAAAGAGGCGCTAACGTTTGTAGTTGAAAGTTGTGTCAATAGTGTTGGTGTAAATGTAAATACTGCCTCAAAAGAGTTGTTGACCTATGTTTCAGGTTTGGGACCACAGTTAGCACAAAATATTGTAAATTACAGGAATTTAAAAGGTGCATTTAAATCGAGAACTGAATTGCTTGAGGTTCCGAGATATGGATTAAAAGCTTTTCAGCAGTCTTCGGCATTTCTTAGGATACCTGATGCACCAAATCCATTGGATAATTCGGCTGTACACCCGGAAAGATATAAGTTAGTAGAAACAATAGCAAAGGATTATAGCTATTCATTGAATGAGTTGATAGGTAATAAAGAAAAAATAGAATCGATAGATTTAACACGTTATGTGAATGAAGATATAGGGATACCTACATTAACGGATATTATGTTGGAGCTTGAGAAGCCGGGTAGAGATCCACGTGAAAGACTTGAGAGTGTGTCGTTTGATGAAAGTGTAAGAAATATAGATGATCTTAAGGTAGGGATGGTGCTGAATGGAGTGGTGACGAATATTACTCAATTTGGCGTTTTTGTGGATATTGGATTACACGAAAATGGATTAGTGCATATTTCAGAAGTATGTGACCATTATATAACTTCATTGTCGGACGTTGTAGTTTTGAATCAGCATATAAAAGTTAGAGTGAAATCTCTAGATTTAGAACGTAAAAGAATTTCATTGTCAATGAAAAATATAAAATTATGAACTTTGTTGTATTGTCTTTGGGAAGTAATTGTGTTGAACGAGAAAAGAAGATGAGTCATTGTATTGGATGGTTATTTGATTTACTTAGTGATGTGAAGGTTTCAAGTATATATGAAACTAGCGCATTAAATGGTGTTGATAATAATTATTTGAATGCAGTATTGTCGGGTTATACTCAATATGATCATAATGTACTTAATAAGAAATTTAAACAATATGAAATAGATTGTGGTAGGGATAAAGATAATAAGATTGTAGGGATTGTTCCTATTGATGTTGATATCGTGATGTGGAATGATAAAATTATAAGAAACAATGATTATATGCAGGCTTATTTTAAGATAGGCTGGAATGAGATAAATGGATTGGTTTATGAGAAAGATGAATAGTTTTAAATATAAGAATGTTGTAAATGAATCTATTGAAAGCAGTGATAAATCAAAAATGATTATTTCTGTTATTTTGTTTATATTAGTGATTGTATATATGTTTTTACCATTAAATGTTGGTCGTAATATATTGGGGCGAATTGAAGATTTTTTTTTCTTTATGGCAGCATTTTCTTATATGTATGCAACTTTCATAAATAATAAAAATATAAGAGCAGTCGTTTTATTGAAACTTTGTGCATTATTGTTTTGTATGTTTGGAGCAATGTCGCTTTTTGTGATAGTCTATTTTATTAAATAAAACTATAGATAGAAAAAGAAATTAATATAATTTGGTACTTATTGATAAGCGAAAGAATGAAAAAAAGGACTTATGAGTTGCTTAACTCGTTCATTTTTTGCAATTTTGCATATTATTGTAAATTAAGATAAATTATGGAGATAACGATTGCGCAGATTGCAGCACTTGTAAATGGCGTGGTGGATGGAGATTCATCATTAAAAATAAATAATTATTCTAAAATAGAGGAAGGTAAAGAAGGTTGTCTTACTTTCTTGGCAAATCCTAAATATGAACATTATATTTATGAAACAAAGGCATCAGTAGTGATTGTCAGGAAAGATTTTGTTCCAACTAAACCTCTTAAAACAACATTATTAAGAGTCGATGACCCATATTCTACTATAGCGCAATTGCTTAATATGGTAGGAGCTATGCAGCAACAAAGAAAGGGCATAGAAAATCCGATATTTGTTTCGGAAGGCGTAAATATACCTGATAATATATATTTAGGAGCATTTAGTTATATCTCAAAAGGAGTGGTTATAGGACAAAATGTAAAGATATATCCACAATGTTATGTTGGAGATGATGTGGTGATAGGAGATAATGTAATATTATATCCGGGCGTGAAAATATATCATGGATGCAGAATCGGTAATAATTGCATTTTGCACTCTGGTGTAGTCGTTGGTGGAGATGGATTTGGATTTGCACCTGAAAATGGAGTATATAAGAAAATAGCTCAAATAGGTAATGTAATCATAGAAGATGATGTTGAGATTGGTGCGAATACAACTATAGACCGAGCTACAATGGGTTCAACAATTGTAAAAAAAGGAGTGAAGTTGGACAACCTTGTTCAAATAGCACATAATGTTGAAGTTGGTGAACATACCGTAATTGCTGCTCAAGCCGGTATTGCAGGTTCTGCGAAGATCGGAAGTCATAATAGCATTGGCGGACAATGTGGCTTTGCCGGTCATATAGTTGTTGGTAATAATAACCAGTTTGGCGCTCAATCCGGTATTCCTAAAAGTGTAGGTGATAATAATACTCTAATGGGTTATCCTGCAGTAAAACATGTGGATTTCGCACGTCAAGTTGCAAATGTAAAAAATTTAAATAGAACCAATGCTGAAATTACAGTATTAAAGAAAGAGATTGAGAATCTAAAGAAAATAATTGAAAATAAATAATAGAAAAATGAAACAACGAACTTTAAAGTCATCATTCCAAGTGAGTGGAAAGGGGTTGCATACAGGATTGCAGATTTGTGCAACTTTTAACCCCGCACCAGTTGGTTATGGTTATAAATTTAAAAGAATTGACTTGCCGGATGCTCCTATAGTTGATGCGGTTGCTGAAAATGTAGTAGAAACACAACGTGGTACAGTTATAGCGAAAGGTGATGTTAAGATAAGCACAATAGAACATTCTTTAGCTGCTTTGTATGCAGCAGGAGTTGATAACTGCTTAATTGAAGTGGATGCTCCAGAATTACCTATTCTTGATGGTAGTGCAATTGAATATGCTGAAAAAATAGATGAAGTAGGTTATGAGGAATTGCCAGAAGAGAAAGACTACTATATTGTAAAGAAAAAAATGGAGGTTGTTGATGAAAAGACGGGTGCCTCTTTAATAGCATTGCCAGATGACGATTTTTCTATTGAAACGATGATAGAATTCAAATCTCCTGTTCTATCAAATCAGTTTGCAATGCTCACAAGTTTGGAAAATTTTAAAACCGAAATTGCTGCTAGTCGCACATTTGTCTTTGTGAGAGAAGTAGAACCATTGGTAAGCAACAACCTTATTAAAGGAGGTGATTTGGATAATGCAATTGTAATATATGACTCACCAATGTCGCAGGATACAATTGATAAATTAGCCGATTTGATGGGCGTTCCGCATAAGAATGTAAATGAGTTGGGATATATTAACAATAAACCGTTGGTGTTTGATAATGAACCTGCTCGCCATAAATTGCTTGATGTATTGGGTGATATTGCTCTCATTGGTCGACCATTAAAGGGTAGAATTATTGCAGTTAAGCCAGGTCATACATTGAATACTACATTCGCGAAACAAGTAAGGAAGGAAATTAAACGTCAAGAAATACAAGCGCCTATATATAATCCTAATACAGCTCCTTTAATGGATATCAATCGAATTAGAGAATTGTTGCCACATCGTTATCCATTCTTGATGGTTGACAAGATTATTGAAAAGGATGAAACACATATCGTAGGTGTAAAAAATGTATCGGTAAATGAACCATTCTTTCAGGGGCATTTTCCTCAAGAGCCTGTAATGCCGGGAGTATTACAAGTTGAGGCTATGGCACAAGTGGGAGGATTGTTGGTACTAAGTACTGTAGATGATCCGAATAAGTATTCTACTTATTTTATGAAAATTGATAATGTTAAATTCCGCCAAAAAGTTGTTCCCGGTGACACTTTAGTATTTCATCTTTCACTGATGTCTGAAATAAGAAGAGGTTGTGCTGTGATGAAAGGATATGCTTTTGTTGGTGAGAAAATTGTGTCAGAAGCAGAATTTATGGCTCAAATCGTGAAGAATAAATAAAAAACAACTATAATTTGAATTGAGATGAAACAACCATTAGCTTATGTGCATCCTGCAGCAAAAATTGCTTCAAATGTTGTCATAGACCCGTTTGTAACTATTGACCAAAACGTTGAGATTGGTGAAGGAACGAGAATAGGAAGCAATGTTACTATATTAGAAGGTGCGAGAATTGGTAAAAATTGTGTTATACATTCGGGTGCTGTCATTTCCGGAGTGCCACAAGACTTGAAATTTAAAGGAGAAGATTCAGTAGCCATAATCGGAGATAATACTGTTATTCGTGAATGTGTAACAATAAATCGTGGAACTGCATCTAAAGGAAAAACTGTGGTGGGTAATAATTGCTTAATTATGGCGTATTGTCACGTTGCGCATGATAGTATATTGGGCGATAATGTGATTATGTCAAACTCAGTGCAAGTGGCAGGCGAAGTTATAATAGATGATAATGCTGTTATCGGTGGTGGTGCTTTGATTCATCAATTTACACACATTGGTCAACATGTAATGTTGCAAGGTGGTTCGTTGGTAAATAAAGATATTCCACCATTTGTAAAGGCTGGTCGTTTGCCTGTATCTTATGCCGGAATAAACTCAATAGGATTACGTCGTAGAGGATTTACAAATGAGCAAATCAGTGAGATACAAGAAATATACAGATATTTGTATTTGTCTGGACTGAATAATAGTGATGCGATTGACAGAATTGAAGCTGAATTGCCAGCAAGCAAAGAAAGAGATGAAATAATAATGTTTGTTCGTAATTCTAAGCGTGGTATTATTAGAGGTTATTATTAATTAGATGAAGAATAATTGAGGTAAATAGGTGTTGGGTTAATATATCCAACACCTATTTATTAATAATGTGTTAAATTTGATATTTATTGAGGAGTTTTTTTTAGTTACAATAAAAAATAGTATCTTTGAATAGAAATTTTATTTGTTGTTTAAATTTAGACACTAAACAGTATGAAAAACGATTTTAGAGATTTTGCTGTAAAGCATAAAGGCATGAATGGGTTGGCTTTTGATCAGTATGCAAGTTATACAAGTCAACTGATAACAGATAGTTATATATCTCCAACAATTATAGAAGAACGAAAATTAAACGTAGCACAAATGGATGTGTTCTCACGTTTGATGATGGATCGTATTATTTTCTTAGGGACACAGATTGATGATTATACAGCAAATGTTATACAAGCACAACTATTATATTTGGATTCTTCTGATCCTGGCAAAGATGTATCAATATATATAAACTCTCCAGGAGGTATAGTTTATGCTGGTCTTGGGATATATGACACTATGCAATATATATCAAGTGATGTTTCAACTATTTGCACCGGTATGGCGGCTTCAATGGCAGCAGTTTTACTTGTGGCAGGTGAAAAGGGTAAAAGATTTGCATTGAAACATTCAAGGGTTATGATACATCAACCTCTTGGAGGAGCACAAGGTCAAGCTTCAGATATAGAAATTACTGCACGTGAAATTTTGAAATTGAAGAGTGAATTATATGATATAATTTCGGCTCATTCAGGTCAGCCAGTTGAGAAAGTCGCAGCAAATTCAGATCGTGATTATTGGATGACTGCAATCGAAGCAGCTGAATATGGAATGATAGATAAAGTTCTTGAACGTTCAAATAATCGATTAGATGTCAAAGAAGAATAATGGTATGCACTGTAGCTTTTGCGGTCGAAGTGCATCGGAAGTTGATTTGTTAATGCCTGGTGCTGAGGGCTGTATATGCTCAGATTGTGCTGAACATGCAAACGATATTGCTAATGAATATTTAAATAAAAACAAGTCTGTAGGATTAACTGACATTGTATTGAATGATGTGCCAAAACCGAAGGATATTATGGCATATCTTAATCAATATGTTATAGGTCAAGAAACGGCAAAACGATATTTATCGGTAGCTGTGTATAACCATTATAAGAGATTATCTCAGCAACATGACGATGATGTTGAGATTGAGAAGTCAAATATTATAATTGTTGGACCAACAGGGACCGGTAAAACATTGTTGGCTAAATCAATTGCGAAGTTGTTGAAAGTCCCATTTACTATAGTAGATGCAACTGTGCTAACTGAAGCCGGATATGTAGGTGAGGATATTGAAAGTCTATTGACGCGATTATTGCAAGCATGTGATTATGATGTAAAAGCGGCAGAAAGAGGAATCGTATTTATTGATGAAATTGATAAAATTGCAAGAAAAGGAGATAATCCATCTATAACCCGAGATGTGAGTGGGGAAGGTGTACAACAAGGTTTGCTCAAACTTCTTGAAGGTTCTGTTGTGAATGTTCCGCCACAGGGAGGAAGGAAACACCCCGATCAAAAAATGATACCGGTTGATACAAAGAATATATTATTTATATGTGGTGGAGCATTTGAAGGTATTGAACGAAAGATTGCATTAAGACTTAATCAGCATGTGGTAGGATATGCAAAAAATAGTCAACAGCAAAAAGTAGATAGAGAACGTTTGTTGCATTATGTTGCTCCACAAGATTTGAAATCCTATGGTTTGATACCTGAAATAATTGGACGTTTACCAATTTTGACAAATCTTGAACCATTGGATAGAACAGCATTATTACGAATTTTAACTGAACCGAAGAATGCGATAGTGAAGCAATATAAAAAAATGTTTGAGATGGATGGTGTGGAATTGTCGTATGAGGAAGATGCTCTTGAATATGTTGTTGATAAAGCTATAGAATATCAACTTGGAGCTCGAGGATTGCGTTCAATTGTTGAGTCTATAATGATTGATGCAATGTTCGAGTTACCTACATCTAATGAAAAGAAATTTGTTGTAACAAAACAATATGCAAAGGAACAACTTATGAAGGCAAATTTTGAATTATCAAAAGAGTTCTCTTAAAGTTTGTTGTTTTATTGAGTAATAATTACTATATTTGTTAAATGATTGCTTGACCCAAAACTATATTGCTATGATAAGTAAAAGTGAATTGTTAGCAAAAGAACTTAAGAAAAATTTTGGATTTGATTCATTTAAAGGAAATCAAGAGGAGATAATGATAAATCTTTTAAATGAAAAAGATACATTTGTGTTAATGCCTACTGGTGGAGGTAAGTCGCTTTGCTATCAATTACCATCACTTATTATGGAGGGAACAGCAATAGTTATTTCACCGCTTATTGCATTGATGAAAAACCAAGTTGATGCAATGAGACATTTTAGTGAAAAAGATGGTGTAGCACATTTTTTGAATTCGTCACTTAATCGCCAAGCAATTGATCAAGTTAAGGAAGATGTTATATCGGGGATAACTAAGTTATTATATGTTGCTCCGGAATCATTGACAAAAGAGGAAAATATAGAGTTTTTGAAATCAATCAAGATCTCGTTTTATGCTGTTGATGAAGCACATTGTATTTCTGAATGGGGACATGATTTCAGACCTGAATATAGAAGAATACGGCCCATCATAAATGAAATCGGAAATCGACCGGTAATTGCATTAACCGCAACGGCAACTCCTAAAGTACAGCATGATATCCAAAAAAATTTAGGAATGGTGGATGCAAAGGTGTTTAAATCATCCTTTAATCGTCAGAATTTGTATTACGAAGTACGACCAAAGACAACAAGTGTAGATATAGATATTGTTAAATATATTAAGTCTCAAGAGGGTAAATCGGGAATCATATATTGTTTAAGCCGAAAAACAGTTGAAGAACTTGCTGAAAAACTTGTTGTCAATGAAATAAAAGCTTTACCTTATCATGCGGGAATGGATAGTGCAACTCGTTCTGAAAACCAAGATGCATTTTTACATGAGAAAGTAGATGTTATTGTTGCCACCATTGCTTTTGGTATGGGGATTGATAAACCTGATGTGCGTTATGTAATTCATTATGATATACCCAAAAGTCTTGAAGGCTATTACCAAGAAACCGGTAGAGCTGGTAGAGATGGAGGTGAGGGACAGTGTGTTACATTCTATACTAATAAGGACTTGCTTAAATTAGAGAAGTTTATGCAAGGAAAGCCTGTAGTGGAACAAGAGATTGGCAAACAATTGTTGTTAGAAACGGCGTCATATGCAGAATCATCTCTTTGTCGGAGAAAAATATTATTACATTATTTTGGTGAAGATTTTGAGGAAGATAATTGCGGAAATTGTGATAATTGTCTGAATCCAAAAAAACTGATTGATGCAACAGATGAATTGTGTGCTGTTCTTGAAGCTATTGTCGCACTTAAGGAGAAGTATAAAGCTGGATATGTGATCGACGTGCTAAAAGGCAAGTTGACAAATGATATAAAATTATATAAACATAATGAACTTGAAATCTATGGTGTGAAAGATGACATCGATGATAAGTTGTTAAATACAGTTATAAGACAAGCTGTAATAGCTGGATATATAACACGAGATATTGAGAATTATGGTTTGTTGAAAATTACAGAGACAGGGCGTAAGTTCCTCGAAAAACCTACCTCATTCCGAATTGTAGAAGATAGAGATTATAGTGACTGTGATAGTGGAATTCAAATGAGAAGTGGAATGACAAGCGCTGTTGATCCGGTGTTATTTTCAATGTTAAAAGATTTACGGAAAAAAGTTGCAAGAAAATTAAATTTGCCACCTTATGTAATATTTCAAGATCCTTCTCTTGAATCTATGGCGACAACTTATCCTATTACATTGGATGAATTGCAAAAAATTCCAGGAGTTGGTGCAGGTGGAAAGGCAAAACGCTATGGAGATGAGTTTTTGGAACTTATAAAAAGACATGTGGAAGAAAATGAAATAGAACGTCCTGAAGATTTATGGATTAGAACGGTTCCCAATAAGAGTAAACCGCGTCTTGAGATTATACAAGGGATTGATCGACAAATTCCACTCGATGAATTAGCTCGCTCAAAATGTATGGAATTTGCTGATTTGATAGATGAAATAGAGTCAATTGTACGTTCTGGAACCAAAATTAATATTAGTTATTACTTGAATCAAATAATGGACGAAGAAGATCAGGAAGAAGTAATAGATTATTTTAGAGAAACCGAGGATGATGATTTTGATTTAGCTTTAGATGAATTTGGCAGCGTATATTCAGATGAAGAAATTAAATTGCTCAAGATAAAATTTTTATCGGAAATGGGTATTTAATGAATATTAGAGGGACTAAAATTTAGGTTTCACTTTTTTATGTATTTTGGCCAAAAATATACATTAGATATAAATTCTGTTTGTGTATTTTGAAAAAATAGTGTAATTTTGCGTGTAATAAAATTCTAAACTATCTGTTTATGTCGTTTATTACCGATCGTGTAAAGATGGATGGACTAACTTTTGATGATGTCCTCCTTATTCCAGCCTATTCAGAGGTGTTGCCTAGTAATGTTGATTTATCAACAAAGTTTTCAAGAAACATAACATTGAATGTACCGCTTGTATCGGCGGCTATGGATACTGTAACTGAATCGCAGTTGGCAATAGCAATTGCGAGAGAAGGAGGTATAGGTGTTATACACAAAAATATGAGTATTGAAGAGCAAGCTCGTCAAGTTCATACTGTAAAACGTGCAGAAAATGGTATGATTTATGATCCTGTAACAATAAAAGTAGGATCTACTGTGAATGATGCTCTAAATATGATGAAAGAATATAAAATTGGTGGCATTCCTGTAGTAGATGGTGAAATGAATTTATTGGGAATTGTAACTAATCGTGATTTGAGGTTTGAACGTAACTTGCAACGAAAGGTTGAAGAAGTGATGACAAAAGAGAACCTTGTTACAACAACTCAATCTACAAATCTTGAAGAAGCAGCTGAAATTTTACAAAAGCATAAGATTGAAAAATTACCAGTCGTAGATAAAGATGGTAAACTTGTTGGCTTGGTAACATATAAAGATATTACAAAGGCAAAAGACAAACCGAATGCTTGTAAAGATGCTCTAGGTCGTTTACGTGTAGCTGCCGGCATTGGTGTAACCGGAGATAGTTTGATACGTGCCGAAGCGTTGGTGAAAGCCGGAGTTGATGCAATTGTGATTGATACAGCACATGGACATACTAAAGGCGTAGTCGGTGTGTTAAAAGAAGTGAAGGCAAAATTCCCATCAATAGATGTTGTTGTTGGAAATATTGCAACTGGGGAAGCTGCTAAATATTTAGTTGAGAATGGTGCAGATGGAGTAAAAGTGGGTATTGGACCCGGATCGATTTGTACTACTCGTGTAATAGCAGGTATAGGTGTGCCACAACTTACAGCTGTATATGATGTAGCTAAAGCATTAGAAGGAACCGGAGTTCCATTGATTGCAGATGGAGGGATTAGATATTCTGGTGATATAGTGAAAGCTCTTGCAGCAGGAGGTAGCTCAGTAATGCTTGGCGGTATGTTTGCTGGTGTTGAAGAATCTCCAGGTGAGACAATTATATTTAATGGAAGAAAATATAAGTCGTATCGTGGTATGGGATCACTTGAAGCAATGGAAAAAGGTTCAAAAGATCGTTACTTCCAAGGTGGTGTAAGTGATACAAGAAAACTTGTGCCAGAAGGTATTGCTGCTCGTGTACCATATAAAGGTTCGTTATATGAGGTGGTATATCAAATGCTTGGTGGATTGAGAGCCGGTATGGGATATTGTGGCGCAAAGGATATCGATACATTGCATAAGGCTCAATTTACAAGAATTACAAATGCCGGAGTAGCTGAAAGTCATCCACACGATGTTGCGATTACAAGTGAAGCACCAAATTATAGCAGGGGTTAGAAAAGAATTTAATAAAAATATTACGGTAGATATAATTTTATATTATATCTGCCGTTAATAATATATTAACATAATGATATTGAAATTAAATAATATGAGAAATAAATTATTTTTGAGCGCTTTAGTTGCATTCTCAATGAATGCAAATGCAACAGAAGATCCAATTCTTATGACAGTAAATGGGAAGGATGTTAAGTTGTCGGAGTTTGAATATATGTATCATAAAAATAATAAACAACAGATTGAAAAGGAATCATTAGAGAATTATGTTGACAGATTTGTTGTGTATAAATTAAAGGTTGCTGAGGCAGAAGCAACAGGATTGGATACTCTTTCATCATTTGTGAAGGAATTTAATGGTCATAAGGCTGAATTAATTAAACCTTATTTGAATAGTGAAAAATATACAGAACCATTTGCAAAAGAGGCTTATGAACGAATGAAGAAAAATTTGTATGTAAGTCATATTATGATGCCTCCATTACCAGAAAATGAATCTAAGATGGATAGTATAAGAAATTGCGTTCTATCAGGAGAAGATTTTGGCGAATTAGCGAAGAAATATTCTTCAGATCATTATTCGGCAGAGAAAGGTGGTGACCTTGGGTTAATGTGGGTTGGTAAGTACCCTTATGAATTTGAAGATGCTTCATATCGTACGTCTGTTGGGAAAGTTTCGGATGTTGTTAAAACTGCTTTTGGCTATCACCTTATAAAAGTGACGGGGGAGAATTATATTACTGGTAAATATAGAGTGGCTCATATAGTAAAAACTTATAAGAGGAAATTTAATGAAATTGATTCAACTAATATAAATGCTGTAAATTCATCGGTAGATTCAGTTTATAATTTATTGAAGAATGGTGCTGATTTCGCTGAAATAGCGAAAGAGTTCTCAGATGACAAACGCTCGGGTAATAATGGTGGTGAATTAGGATGGTTTGGTGCTGGTCAATTGGTAAAAGCTATTGAAGATAAAATGATTATCACACGTGTAGGAGAGATTTCAGAGCCATCAAAAGCAGAATATGGAGTGCATATTGTTAAGGTGTTGGAATATAAACCATTAGGTGATTACGAAGATGTAAAAGACGATATACTTGCAATTGTAAATAGAGATGATCGTAGCGAAGTAATTCAAAATATGAAGATTGAGGATTTGAAAAAGGAGTTAGGTTATAATGAAAATCTAAAATTTGAATCTGAAATTGAAACTTTATTATCTAAGAATGGATTTGATAGTGTTTTTGTAACTACTATGCAAAGTTCGAAGATACCAGTATTTTCCTATAAAGGAGGTGAAGTTCTTGTATCTGATATTGCAAAAACTTGGAGTCCTAAATTACATTTAGGTGTTGAGCAAGGACGTAATTATGTAAGAAAAAGTGTAGATAATGTAATAAATGAAACTCTTCTTAATTATGAGAAAGATAATTTGGCTAATAAGTATCCTGAATATGCCAATTTACTTAATGAGTACAAAGAGGGTTTATTATTATTTGAAATAAGTAATAAAAAGGTATGGGATAAATCAAGTAGCGACAAAGAAGGATTAGAAAATTATTTTAATAAGAATAAGTCAAAGTATACAGTGTGGGAACAGCCTAAGTTTAAGGGATTAATAGTCTTTTCTTTAAATGATTCAATTGAAAATGAAGTGAAAGAATATATGAAATCACTTGGGGGAGATACTGTAGCAACTGCATTGCATAAAAAGTTCCGTAGGAATATTAAGATTGAAAGACATTTGACATCTAAAGGTGATAATAGATTTGTAGATGAATTAGTGTTTAATGGTGAGAAGGCTGAGCCAGATAAAAAATATAAGAACTATTTTATTTTAGAAGGGAAATTAATCGAACAGCCAGAAGAGGCAGCAGACGTCAGAGGTCAAGTAACAACTGATTATCAGAATTATCTTGAAAAGCAATGGATAAAAGACTTAAAATCAAAATATAAAGTAAAGATAAATAAGAAGGTATTAAAGTTGGTAAAAGGATAAATTTTATATGCAAAAGATACGTTATTATATTAAAAAAGGATAATTTAGATATGTTTTAATACATTTTTGCTGAAAAATACAATAATTCCTATTAAATTTGCATATAGAATTAAAGGATTATACGAGATTGATTGTCCGAGTAATTCGGGCAATCAATTCGTGTTAAGTGATAACATAATTAAAGTATATAAAAGTGAAATCAAAATTATTATTAGTAGGTATAATATTAGGTGGTTTATTTCAAATAAACGCTCAAAATAATATAGTTGAAGAAATTGCATGGGTAGTAGGTGATGAACCTATATACAAATCGGAGATAGAAGAACAATATATGCAGATGCAATATGAAAGAACTCCAATAAATGGTAACCCTTATTGTGTGATACCTGAACGATTGGCTGTTGATAAATTGTTTTTACATCAAGCAAAAATCGATACCATTGAGGTTAGTGATGCAACAGTGATGCAACAAGTAGACTATCGTATAAATTTCTATATTGAGAATTTGGGCTCAAAAGAAAAAGTTGAAGAATATTTTAGAAAACCTATAGCTGAATTACGTGAACAATTGATTGAAATTACTAGAAATAGTTATATAATACAACAAGTAAAGGAAGAATTAACTAAATCTGTTAAACCAACTCCTTCTGATGTGCGAAAATTTTATACAAGTTTATCGGAAGATAGTATACCATTTATTCCAATGCAAGTGGAAGTACAAATGATTAAATTGAATCCTGTAATTCCACAACAAGAGATAGATGATGTTAAAGCTCGTTTACGTGATTATGCAAATCAAGTTAATTCAGGTCAGAGCGAATTTTCAACATTGGCTATTTTGTATTCAGAAGATGCATCGTCAGTACATGGTGGAGAACTTGGATTTTTGGGTAAGGGAGAGTTAGTCCCTGAATATGCAAATGTTGCATTTAATTTAAATGACCCTAAGAAGGCTTCAAAAATTGTTGAAACAGAATATGGCTTTCATATTATTCAATTAATAGAAAAACGAGGTGATAGGGTAAATACTCGCCACATAATATTACGACCAAAGGTGTCGGAAAAGGACCTTATTGAATCTTTAAATAGATTAGATTCTCTTAGAAAGGATATTGGAGCTAATAAGTTTACATTTGAGGAAGCAACTCAATATGTGTCACAAGATAAGGATTCTAAGAACAATAAAGGAATTATGGTAAACACAAAAAGAGGAACTTCTTCAACAAAGTTTGAAATGGGTGATTTGCCTCAAGAAATAGCAAAGGTTGTTGATACATTGCAAGTAAATCAAATTTCAGAGCCATTTATTATGCGAGATGCAAAAACTGATCGAGAAGTAGTAGTTATAGTTAAATTAACAAATAGAATAGAAGGACATAAAGCTAATTTGAAAGATGACTATCAAACAATAAAAACATTATATGAAGAAAAAGCAAAGTCTTCTATTTTAGCTAATTGGATAGCTAAAAAACAGAAAGAGACTTATGTCAAAATAGAAGATGACTGGAAAAATTGTGAATTTAAATATGATGGTTGGTTGAAAAAATAGCAACTGTGATAAGAAAGAATAAAAAAATGAGAAATAAAGGGCATAAGGTTTACAAAGTAATCTTGTGCCTTTTGGCTGTTTTTGGTGTTACAGGTATCACTAATTATATTATGGCTCAACAGCCCAAAGTAAAAGAAGAAATAAAACCACAAGTACCTGGTGCAGATAGATTTCAAAAGAATAAAGTATTCTTAGAATATGCTGATGAGTTAATTGCAGATGAAAAGGCAACTCCTAATTTTCAAGTTTTGAAAGGTAATGTTAAGTTCAGAAAAGAGGGAATGTTTATGTATTGTGATAGTGCCTATTTTTATGAAAAGAATAATTCATTTGATGCATTTGGAAATGTAAAAATGGAGCAAGGTGATACATTATTTGTCTATGCCGATTTCTTGTATTATAATGGTGATGATGAATATGCCAAACTTAGAAATAATGTTCGATTAGAAAATAAAGAAGTAACACTATTTACAGATAGTTTAGATTATGATATGATTGAAAACCTTGGCTATTATTTTGAAGGAGGTAAAATTGTTGATGAAAAGAATGAGTTATCATCCGTTTATGGACAATATGAGCCAGATACTAAAGAAGCTCAATTCTTATATGATGTGGAACTATCGAATAATAAGTATGTAATGCAAACTGATACGCTACATTATAACACTAATACTAAGATAGCTAAGATTGTAGGTTTTACAACAATTGTTTCCGATAGTAATATAATATACACAAGTAAAGGATGGTATAATACTGCAAAAGAAATAGCTACATTATATAATAGATCAATATTAGTTGGTAAAAACAATGAAAGACTAACAGGTGACACTATATTCTACGATAGAAATATCGGATATGGAGAGGCATTTGGAAGAATGGAATTAACGGATTCTGTACACCGTACGATTATTGATGGAGACTATGGCTATCATAATGAAAAAAAGAATTATTCGTATGCTACAAGAAGAGCAAGAGTTCGTGAGTTCTCACAAAAGGACACATTGTATTTGCATGCAGACACTATAAAAACTTATGTTGATGTTGATACGATGCGAATAATGGTAGCATATCCAAAAGTCCGTTTTTTTAGAAGTGATATACAAGGTTTGTGCGATTCAATGTCAATGGAGGAGCGTGATTCAGTCTTAAAAATGTTTAAGCATCCAATAATATGGACAGGTGCACGACAAATATTTGGAAATGAGATATATGTCCATTTGAATGATAGTACAGTTGATTTTGCAGAACTTCCAAATACGGCATTTGTTGCCGAACATATAGGTGAGATATATTATAATCAGCTTGCAGGGAAAAAAATGACAGCATATTTTAATAATGGCGAATTACGACAATTAGATGTTGATGGTAATGCAAGAGTATTAATGTTACCAATGGAGAATGATTCGACATATAATAAATATGTAACAGCTGAAGGAAGTTATTTAAAAATGCTATTAAAACCTAAGCAAGAGATTGACAGAATAAGTATGTGGCCTCAACCTGTTGCTAAAGCAGTTCCATTATATAAGGCAAAACAAAGAGATTTATATTTAGATGGATTCCAGTGGTTTGGTTCAATTCGTCCCCAAAATGCTGACGATATATTTGTGATACCCAAAGAAATGGAATTATTATTAAATAAGTCGACTGGAACAGATCGAAAAATTTGGAAAAGAGAAATGAAATGAGTGATATAATTAAATTATTACCCGATTCTGTTGCAAATCAAATTGCCGCTGGTGAAGTGATACAACGTCCGTCATCAGTTATAAAAGAGCTTGTTGAAAATTCTATTGATGCAGGTGCTGATGATATAAAAATAATACTTAAAGATGCCGGTCGTACACTGATACAAGTAATTGATAATGGCAAAGGAATGAGTGCAACAGATGCTCGTTTGGCATTTGAACGTCATTCAACATCAAAGATAACGACTGCTGAAGATTTATTCTCATTAAATACGATGGGATTTAGAGGAGAAGCATTGGCCTCGATTGCAGCAATATCTCAACTTGAGTTAAGAACAGCGAGAAAAGAAGATTCTATTGGAACAAAAATTCTAATTTCGGGTTCAATTTGTGAAAAACAAGAACCAGAGATGTGTCCTGTTGGAGCAAATTTTATAATTAAGAATTTATTCTATAATGTACCAGCGCGTAGAAAATTCTTGAAAAGCAACCAAGTTGAACTTAGTAATATTATAAAAGAATTTGAGAAATTAACATTAGTGAATCATAATGTGAATTTCACATTAGTTCATAATGATAATACCATATATAAACTTTTAGGAAGTTCTTTCAAACAAAGGATTATTGACTTGTTTGGGCGTTCGTTGGATATGCAATTAATTCCATTAAATTTGGAAACCTCAATGGTAAAAATTAATGGTTTTGTCTCAAAGCCTGAGAATGCAAGAAAACGTAATAGTTTGCAGTATTTTTTTGTGAACGGGCGATATATGAGACATCCTTATTTTCATAAAGCTGTAACTACTAGTTATGAAGAATTAATTGCAAATGATATGCAACCAAATTATTTCTTGAATTTCACTGTTGCTCCTGAGTCGATTGATGTAAATATCCATCCAACTAAAACAGAGATTAAGTTTGAGAATGAAGCTCCAATATGGCAAATAATATTGGCTGCAATAAAAGAAACATTGGGCAAATTCAGTGTTGTTCCGTCTATAGATTTTGATACTGAAGACGCACCGGAAATTCCTGCATTTACGACTGAATCATCATACAAAAAACCCGGTATTGAATATGATCCAGCATATAATCCATTTGAAACATCTAAAAGTCTCTCTAAAGGTAATTATAGATCACAAATTCCTGATTCATTGAAAAATTGGGAGATATTAAGTGAAGGTTTTACAAAGAGTAAGATTTGTGCGTCTGATGAAAATGAAATATCAAATGAGTTGTTAGGTATTGAAGATAAAAACAAGAATAATTACATATCTTCATCCATTTTTGACGAGAGTATAGAAGATGGCAAAAATAGTATGGTTTGTATTCCTTTAAGTGGGAAATATATTATTTCAACTTTAAATAATGGGCTAATTATTATTGATCAGCATAGGGCTCATGTTAAGATATTATATGAACGCTATATAAAACAGATACAACAAGATGATATTGTGTCACAAGGAATAGTATTCCCAATAATATTGCATTTAACTCCCGCACAAAGTGCAGTAATGGAGGAGATTGATGAAGGTTTAAACAAACTTGGCTTTAATCTTTCACATTTAAGTGGAAATGATTGGACAGTTAATGGAATGCCGGCGGGAGTTGAAAATTTAGATATTGAAGATACAATTCTACAAGTAATTGAAGATGTAAATGATGGAGGCAAGGAGTTGTCAGAAAAAATATTTGAAACTATCGCTCTATCAGTTGCCAAGAATAGTGCTTTATCGTATGGCAAGAATATGAGTAATAGTGAAGCGGAAGCTTTGGTAGAAGATTTAATGTCACTACCAGAGCCCAAATATACTCCTGATGGTAAGAAAGTATTTAATAAACTGAATTTAGAACAAATAAATAAAATGTTTTGATTAATTGTATGAAAAAAATATATCTAATAATACTATCTATTGTGATGATTAGTTGTGGCTCTGCCAATAAAAATAATGTCAATATAACTGAAAGATTGGATTCATTACTTAATAAAAACTATTCAAGTGATGCACCCGGGTGCGCAATGGCTATTTTAAATGGTGACAATATTGTGTATAAGGGTTATCGTGGAATTAGTGATGTTAATTCAAAAGAGAAGATAAATGAGCACACTGTTTTTAATATTGCATCAGTAACAAAACAATTTACAGTAGTTGCAATATTGTATTTGTATGAACAAGGTAAACTTGATATAAATGATAATGTAGCAAAGTATTTCCCTGAATTCAAAAGTGATATTTGGGAAAAAGTACAACTAAGACATTTGATGAGTCACTCATCTGGCGTACCTGATAAAAGACCTCGCGTAGACAAGGATTTTATGTTGCATATTGTGGATAAGCAATGCTTAGAGTATATGGTTGAATTAGATGAGTTGAAATTTGAGCCGGGTACATATTATGACTATAAAAATCCGACTTTTCAAATTCTAGCAGAGGTGGTTAGTCGAGTTTCAGGGTTGGATTTTGAAACATTTCAAAGAGAATATATATTTAATAGAGCCGCTATGACCAATGTAAGATATTTTGAACCATTAATAGATATTCCACAAATGGCACACGGGTATATTAATATCACTAAAGCTTATTCCAATAGTATTGATTCTGATTCACAGAAAGATAAAGGCAGTTTACTGTCACAATATACAGATAAAAGTGGAGTACAATGGATGGAGTATGATTATGGTGAAGAAACATTCTTTGGCACAAAAGCTGATGGCGGTATTTATACCTCATTGGATGACTTTATTAAATGGGAAAATGCATTGAGAAATAATACTGTGATTAAAAAAACTACAAAAGAATTAGCATATTCTCCTCAAATTAATGTTAGTGAAAGTAAATATTCAACATATCAAAATAGAGAGAATACATTTTATGGTTTTGGGTGGTTTATAGATAATATGCCAGGTAGAGAACTTAAAATATATCATACTGGGGATAATGGTGGCTTTCAAATCTATGCTGCAAAATATCCAAAGAGTGGTGTGAGTGTAATCATGTTTGAGAATCGAAATGATCTTAATCGTTGGAACACACAAATGGATATTGAACGTATTTTAATAGAAGAAGGTCTTTTAAATGTTGATTAACCTTTTATAATTGGTACTACATTATATTGATTAATACAATAAAATTGTTAACTTTGAATTCAAATTTTATAAAATGATGAAAAAGTTTATTACTTTAATATTACTATTAATATTTTGTGTTACAAAAATTGATGCTCAATTATCAAAAGCAAAAGAGTTTTATAAAGACGAAGATTATGCATCAGCATTACCTTTGTTTATGAAAGAATATAAAAAAAACA
The DNA here is from genome assembly GCA_015061055.1 of Bacteroidales bacterium. Taxonomy (GTDB): domain Bacteria; phylum Bacteroidota; class Bacteroidia; order Bacteroidales; family Muribaculaceae; genus RGIG4576. Next base: position 143,940 of record SUXH01000003.1, on the reverse strand, counting down.
AAAAGAATGGCTCGGTTAACTATTGGATTGGTGTATGTTTATATAAGTTAGGAAACGAAGATGAGTCTATAAAATATTTTGAATATGCAATGAGTAGACGGGTGATAGATGCACCATATTATTTAGGGAAAATATATAGTAAAAGATATGAATTTGATAATGCTTTAAAAATGTACGGAGAATATCAATCAATAATGATTGATAATAAAAAAGAAATAAGTGATGAAATTAAGTATGAAATACAATATGCAAGAAATGCAAAGTCGATGCTCGATCATGTAGAGGATATTGTTGTGCTTGATAGTATATCTGTAGATAAAGATGAATTCTTTCATAACTATAAAATATCTCCTGAAACCGGTTATATTTTATCACAATCAGAGCTCCCTCCATCATTAGAACAATCAATAATAGGATTCAGAGATCAGAGTGATAGTAGAATTATATTGGCTTCACCAGATGATAATGGTAAAATACGACTTTGTGAGTCAGTTAAATTGATTGATGGTAGTTGGGATACCCCAAAATTTATAGACACAAAAATATCAAATAATGGTGATTTGAATTTCCCATTTTTAATGCAAGATGGTATGACAATGTATTATGCTTCAAATAATGAGAGTACATTAGGAGGTTATGATATTTTTTTCACAAGAAAAGATGAAGAAACTGGAGAATTTCTAAAAGGGCAGAATCTTGGAATGCCATATAACTCGGCTGCGAATGATTATATGTTGGTATTAGATGATGTAACCGGATTGGGGTGGTGGGCTACAGAACGTAACAACATTGAAGGTAAAGTTACAATCTATGTTTTTAAACGGAATGAGATTAGAAAGAATCACCGTATTGATGAAGTAAATCTTCCTAAGTTTGCAAGAATGAGTGATTATAAATTAACATGGGGTGATGAGGACTATCAATATATGGTTGATAATATACAGAACATAAAGATTGATGTTAATAAGCGAAAATATGAATCTGATTTTATGTTTGTGATAAAAAAAGGATTGATTTATGATTCATTAATTGATTTCAAGTCAAAGGATGCTGTACGCGAGATGAAGCAATTGTGCATACTCTATCAAGAACGAGATGAATTAAAATCTACAATAAAGTCTTTAAGAAGCGATTATATAAAAAATGCTGAAAATCAATCAATAAAGGAAGATATTATTGTCAAAGAAAAAGAACTTAAAAAATTGTTAGAAGTTATTTTTAAGACTGAAAATTGGGTGAGAGCTGAGGAACAGAAACTATTAAATAAGTAAATTCAAAACGATGATTTCATTTATAATTGCATTATTAGTGCTAATAGGAGGGTACTTTATATATGGTACTTTTGTAGATAGAATTCTTGACATAGATGATAAGCGTAAAACACCAGCATACACTATGACTGATGGTATTGATTATATCCCTATGCCAACATGGAAAGTATTTCTCATACAATTCTTGAATATAGCAGGTTTAGGACCAATTTTTGGTGCAATTATGGGTGTAATGTATGGACCATCTGCATTTTTATGGATTTCATTAGGTACAATTTTTGCAGGGGCAATACATGATTATGTATCAGGGATGATGTCAATAAGAGAAGGCGGTGCGTCTTTACCTGAAATCGTTGGCGAACAACTTGGTGGCAAAATTAAGCAGATAATGCGTGTCTTTGCATTAGTGCTGATGATATTAGTTGGAGCAGTGTTTGTAATAAATCCAGCACAACTTATAGCTGGATTGACACCAGAAACTTTTGACACACAGTTTTGGATTATAATTATATTTATATACTATATTTTAGCAACTTTATTGCCAATAGATAAACTAATAGGTAATTTGTATCCAATCTTTGGATTTGCTTTGTTATTTATGGCAATTGGAATATTTTGTGTGTTAATATTTAATCTCGAATATATACCTGAATTTACCGAGGGTCTATATAATAGATATCCAGATCCAGAAAAACACCCAATATTCCCAATGATGTTTGTTTCTATAGCTTGTGGAGCTATTTCAGGTTTTCATGCAACACAATCTCCGATGATGGCACGTTGTATAAAGAGTGAAAGATTAGGAAAACGAGTGTTTTATGGTGCAATGGTCGCAGAAGGTATTGTTGCATTAATATGGGCAGCTGCTGCAATAGCGTTTTTTAAAGGAAATTTCTCTGAACTGATAAATTATCTTGGAGGTAATAGTGCTGCACCTTTAGTTAATGAAATATCAATATCATGGCTTGGAAAGTTAGGAGGATTGTTGGCAATTTTGGGCGTAATTGCAGCTCCTATAACCTCTGGTGATACCGCATTACGAACGGCAAGATTAATAGCATCTGATTTCTTGAAATTTAAACAAAATACCATTGTAAGAAGATTGATTATATCATTACCAATTTTTGTTCTATCATATTTTATAATGCAGATAAATTATCAAATATTGTGGAGATACTTTGGTTGGTGTAATCAAGCATTGTCAGTATTTACACTATGGGCTATTACAGTATATTTAGCTAGAAAAAATAAGATGTATTTTATAACTTTAATTCCAGCAGTGTTTATGACAATGGTTTGTGTGACATATATAATATTTGCACCTGAAGGATTCACATTTGATAATATAATTGCTGATTACGTTGTAGCTAAATACCCGTCATTTGCTAATATAAGAATTGATTATTGGATTTCAATAGGAATAGCTAGTATAATTTCAGCTATATTAGTGCTGTTATTTTATAGGAATATAAAGAAACATAGAATTAATGATAGACTTTGCTAATATAGTAAGACAAAATAATAAGTATAATTTCCATACACATACACAGTATTGTGATGGGCATGCCAACCTTGAGACATTTGTCAAGTTTGCTCTAAATGATGGATTTCAATATTTAGGCTTTACTCCTCATTCACCGATAATTTGTGAGTCAGCATGCAATATGAATAAAGGTGATGTGCCACAATATGTAAATGAAGTCTGTCATCTAAAAAGTATTTATGGTGATAAAATTAATATTTACGCCGGCATGGAAATTGATTTCTTGGATAATTGGGGACCTAACAACGATTATTTTAGAAAATTGTCTCTTGATTATAGTATTGGATCAATTCATTTTATTCCGTCATTCATAAATGAAAAAGATTATATAGATATAGACGGAAATTTTAATGATTTCAAACTAAAAATGCTGAAATACTTTAATAATGATATAAAAAGTGTGGTGCTGAGTTTTTATAATCAAACATTGAAGATGATTGAGGCAGGAGGATTTGATATAATTGGTCATTTTGACAAAATTAGCAATAATGCGAATTCTTTTCAAAATGGTATTGAAGATGAATTGTGGTACAAAAAGATTGTAAGAAATGTTTTTGATGCAATAGTTGATAATAATTATATAGTTGAAATTAATACAAAAGCATTTAATATTTCAAAACGTTTTTATCCTAATAAAATGTATTTTAAATGGATAAAGGATTACAGTATTCCTTTTATTGTTAATTCAGATGCCCATTACCCTGATTGTTTAAATACAGGAAGAAATGAAGCAATACAAATTCTAAATGAAATATAAATAAAGATATGCCAGTAAGAATACCAACATCATTACCTGCAGTAGAGGAATTGAAAAATGAAAACATATTTGTAATAGATGAACAAAGAGCATTAAGCCAAGATATTAGACCTTTACGTATAGCTGTTCTTAATTTGATGCCTCTAAAAATTATGACTGAAACAGATTTGTTACGTCTATTGTCAAATACCCCCCTACAAATTGAATTGGACTTAATTGAGGTAGATGGGCACCAAAGTAAGAATACTCCGAGAGAACATCTTGACACATTTTATAAGAAATTTGATGATGTAAAAGATTCTAATTATGATGGATTTATTGTCACTGGTGCTCCAGTTGAGAAAATGGACTTCGAGCATGTTGATTATTGGAATCAATTAGAGGATATCTTTTTATGGGCAAAAACTCATGTTACGTCTACTATATATATATGTTGGGCTGCGCTAGCAGGGTTATATTATAGATATGGAATAAGAAAGATTTTGTTACCGTCAAAATTATCGGGGGTATTTGAACATAAAGTATATAATCATAAGAACCCTATTTTTAGAGGTTTTGATGATATGTTCTATGCACCACATAGTCGACATAGTACAATAATAAAAGAAGATATATTAAATCATAAAGAACTTGAAATTATATCTGAAAGTGATGAGTGTGGGGTATATATGGTAATGGGAAGAGGTGGCCGAGAGTTTTATATACTTGGTCATCCGGAATACTCACCGAATACACTCGACTTTGAATATAAAAGAGATTTGTCTCTTGGTTTAAATCCACATATACCGGATAACTATTATATTGATAATAATCCGGAAAATAGAGTAATAGTTAGATGGAGATCGCATGCTAATTTGCTTTATTCAAATTGGCTTAACTATTTTGTATATCAAGAAACGCCATACGATATAAGAAAAATTAAATAATTATTAATTCTTGAAATCGAAGAAAAAAATAGAATTAGAGTTATTAGCACCGGCTAAAAATGCTACAATTGCTATAGCTGCAATTAATAGTGGTGCTGATGCAGTATATATAGGTGCTACTAGATATGGTGCCAGATACTCTGCCGGCAATTCAATTGATGATATAAAGTTGGTTGTTAATTATGCACATCAATTTAATGTGAAAGTATATGTCACCATAAATACAATTATTTATGATAATGAGTTGTGTGAGGTTCAAAACTTAATTCTTGAATTATATAAAATTGGCGTTGATGCATTGATTGTGCAAGATATGTCTGTTTTGAGAATGGTTATCCCGCCAATTGCGCTACACGCAAGTACTCAATGTGATATTCGATTAGCCGAAAAAGCTGAATTTCTTGAGAAAGTGGGCTTTTCTCAACTAGTTTTAGCTCGAGAACTTAGTCTTGAGGAGATTAAATTAATAAGGTCAAGAGTTAAAGTCCCATTAGAAGCCTTTATACATGGAGCTTTATGTGTGAGCTATAGTGGACGTTGTGGGGTTAGTTATGCGTGTGTTGGTAGAAGTGCAAATCGAGGTGAATGTGCACAAATATGTCGTTTACCATTTAACCTTGAAGACGATCAAGGCAATAGAATAATAAATAATAGACATTTACTTTCGCTAAAGGATTTAAATCAGAGCAAAAATATTTCTTTATTAATTGAAGCTGGTGTATCTTCATTTAAGATTGAAGGTAGACTAAAAGATATTGAATATGTGAGAACTGTTGTAGCATACTACAGAAATATAATAGATAATTATATAGAACTTCACAATGATACGTATACAAGAAGTTCGTTTGGAAAATCTGTTTTATCTTTTAGACCTCAAATAAATAAAGTCTTTAATCGTTCTTTTACTACCTATTTTCTAAATAAACGGAGATTGCATAATAGTTGTAGTATAGCTTCAATTAATACACCCAAATCGAGTGGAGAGATAATCGGGGAGGTTATATCTACAAAGGGGTGTTATATAAAATTAAAAACTAAGTCAGTCTTAAATAATGGTGATGGCTTAAGTTATTTTGATGAAAAGGGTATTTATTGTGGTTTTCGTGTTAACAGAGTTGAAGGAAATAATATAATTACATCTATACCTATTTCAATAAGAAAGGGTACAATTTTATATCGTACATTAGATAAAAATTACAATGATATCCTTGAAAAAGATACATCTAAGAGAAAAATAATCGTTAATTTTAAATTAAGATATTGTCGTGAGGTTTTATGTCTTGATGCGTTGGATGAACGAGGCAATAATATAACAGCAACGACTTTGTTGTCAGAAGAGTTGGAAATTGCTAAGAGTGAACAAGCACAAAAACAAATAGATATACTAAATAAAACTGGAAATACTATATATGAGGTTGGCAAAATTGAAGTTTTGGATAACTATTTTGTCCCAAGTTCGATATTAGCTGAATTAAAACGCAAAGCTCTTAAAATACTTGATACTGCTCAAAAAACTAATTATAAATACGAATATAGAAGAGAAGAACAAGATTTGCTGTATTATAAAAATGAATTAGAACCTACCGATAATGTATCAAATAAACTGAGTAATTTATTCTATAAGGACCATGGTGTAAAAAATATTGTAAATGCAATAGAACATAATGATTATAAGTTTACTGGCTCGGAAACATTAATGCACACGCGCTATTGTATCCTTCGTGAAATAGGATGTTGTAGAAAGTATTCAGATAAAAAGTTACCTATAAAGCTATATCTTGTCAATGATAAAATAAAACTTCGTGTCGAAACTGATTGTGTAAATTGTGAAATGAAGATTTATAAATGTTGATTGAAAAGATATTTTATTGGAAATTAAATTCTTTTCAATTCAAATTGATCAAAGTCTTTCCAAATGGGGTAATTTTTTCTAAAACTGCTTAGCTTTTCAGAACTTAGTGATGTTGATAGAATTGAATTGTTTGTGTCTTTAATTTTAGTTATTTTACCTTTAAAGTCAACAAACATGGAGTTACCTATATATTCAATCCCATAGGGACTTTTTCCAATTCTATTACATCCACAAACATAACATTGATTTTCTATAGCACGTGCAATCAATAGATGTTCCCACTCATAATCTTGCGCTTTAGGCCAATTAGCAACTACTATGATAACATCGTATTTACAATTAGTATTTCTTAGCCATACAGGAAATTTTAAATCATAACACACTGCAATTAAAATATTCCATCCACGATATCTAATAACGAGAGGTTTGCTATTACCAGCAGTAAAAAAGCTATCTTCACCTCCTATATTATATGTATGTCGTTTATCATAAAATGTTTCATCTCCACTACTTTCTATGAAAAAAGCTCGATTATATATTTTATCGGCAGTGCGAGCCATATAACTACCGCAAATTGCTATGTTATGCTTCTTAGCGAACTTTTTTAGAGTTAGTATTGTATCTTCTGTATTTCGTTCTGCAAGTTCTTTCATCTCATTTGGTTTTTCGAGATAAAAACCTGTAGAAAATAATTCGGGAAGCACAACAATATCAGTTCCCTTTGGAATTAAATCAAGGTTATTCTCAAGTTGTTTCAAATTAGCTTGTTTATCATTCCATATAACATTACATTCCAGTAATGAAATATTTAATTTATTGCCGAATATCATATTAGATTATTTTGAATCAATCAGTACAAAAGCATTCCGGATACTTTGCATTTATGTTTTTATAGAAATTTTTAATATATTTCATATCTACTTCTACATCTCCTGTTGGTGTGTATACCTCTGTAATACCAATTTTCTTGTGCTTGTAGTCAATATATGCCATTATTATTGGTATTCCTGCACCATATGAAATATGAATTATACCAGATCTCCATTTATCTACTCTTTTTCTTGTCCCCTCAGGAGTTATTGCAAGCTTTAGACTTGAGCTATTGTTGTACATTTTAATAATAGTTTCAGTCAACTCAGAACCTTTTTTGTTACGGGGTACAGGTATACCACCCATTGCTTTAAACAGATAATTAAGAGGAAAGAAAAACCAGGTTTTTTTCATTAAAAAACCTGCTTTCCACTTTAGAGATTTACATACTAATTGTGCATAAAAGAAATCCCAATTACTTGTGTGAGGTGCAACGCATATTACACACTTAGGGTAGTCAGGGATAGAAATATCCAATGACCACCCTAATTTCTTAAAAATAAATTCTGCTAAATTCAATATAAGAATTATTCTTTCAGTGATTAATTATTTAACGCCTCCTTATTAGCGTCTTTTTGTTCTTTAGTAATAGCTTTATTCATTTCAGCTACGATTGAGTTAATTTCATTGTTTAACTCTTCTTTTAAGTGTTTATAGCATTCCTTAAAATAAGCTTTACGAGCTTTGTTATAAGCTTTTGCATCACCGCCAAATGACTTTAATGTTTTATCAAATGAAACTGATACTTTATCAATTGTGGTAGTTTGTAAAATTGCAGCTCTTACTATGATATCGTCCATTTTTTCAGTATCAACACCATTGAAATACAATTTTGCAAAAACACATTCACCAGCAATATCACCACACACGATTTTAATGTATTTCTTTAAATCTCTTTTATTTGCCATAACGAATTAGTATAATGGATTAATATTTTGCTAATTTACAAAAAATATTAGTAATTAAACCACAATTTTCAATAAAAAAAATATAATCGTACTAAATAATTCAATGATTTTTTGTGGGAAGCAACTAACAGTTTATTAATAATTGGTTAATTGTGAAATTATTGCTATCTTTGCAACTTAAAATTTTATATAGAAAAATATGAGTCAAAATAAAAAGCACTCAGAACTGATTTTTGAAATTAGTTGGGAAGTGTGTAATAAAGTTGGCGGAATTTATACTGTATTATCAACTAAAGCCAACACATTATGTAGCCTATTTAAGGATCAAGTGATTTTCATAGGTCCTGATTTTGGAAAAGAAAATACATCGAAGTCTTTTAAAGAATCAACAAGACTTCTACAATCGTGGAGAAAAAATAATAAATTACCCAATGGAGTAAATGTTAGAGTTGGGAAATGGGATATACCTGGTCAACCAATAGTGATTCTTGTTGACTATAAATCATTGTATTCTCAAAAAGATGCTCTATTCACTTCAATGTGGAATGAGTTTAAGGTAGACTCATTGCATGCTTATGGTGACTACGATGAATCTTGTATGTTTGCCTATGGTGCAGCATTAGTAATCGAAGATTATGTAAAATTCGCAAGTAAAGATAATAATCAAACTGTGTATGCTCATTTTGATGAATGGACGACAGGAATGGGGTTACTATATCTTAAAAAGAATTTACCTGATGTAACTACAGTTTTTACAACTCACGCAACAAGTATTGGTAGAAGTATTTGTGGGAATCAGAAACCTTTATATGACTATATGTCAGGATATAATGGAGATCAGATGGCCAATGAATTAAATATGCAGTCAAAGCACTCATTGGAAAAAACAGCTGCAATCCAAGCTGACATATTTACAACTGTAAGTGATGTTACTGCAGTAGAATGCAAACAATTATTAGGTCGTGAGCCGTATGTTACTCCAAACGGATTTGAATTAGATTTTGTTCCAGTTAGATCTGAATATAACAAAAAAAGAGTAGCAGCAAGAACTAAATTGTTACAAGTAGCACAATCGCTAATTGGTGAAGTATTAAACGATGATACCATATTAGTAGCTACATCTGGAAGAAATGAATTTAGGAATAAAGGTCTTGATGCTTTCATAGATTCAATGAATGTTCTGCGCTCAAAATGGACGAATGAAGACCGTAAAATTGTTGCATTTATGATGGTACCTGCGTGGGTGAAAAATGCACGTACGGATTTGGCTGAAAAAATAACTACTGCAAGTAACGTAGTTCTTGAAAATGGAGTTATAACTCATAATTTAAATAATTGGAGTGATGACTTAATATACAATAAGATTAGCCATTTAGGATTTTGCAATAAGCCTAACGATAACGTATATATAATTTACATACCGTGTTATTTAGATGGTAATGATGGTATATTTAATATGGAATATTACGATCTGCTAATTGGATTGGATTGTACTATTTTTGCATCATATTATGAACCATGGGGGTACACTCCAATGGAAAGTATTGCATTTGGTGTACCAACTATCACTACAGATTTATCGGGATTCGGTCAATGGGTGATATCGAAATGTGAAGATGGATTTGCGCAGTCAGGAGTAAAAGTCATACATCGCACCGATTCAAATTATAGTGATGTAGTTGAGCAAATATCAACGTATTTAAATGAATATCTTCGTAGTGATGATTCTATTAAGAAAGTCGCTAAAAATAAAGCTAAATGCACTGCAAAAAAGGCTACTTGGAGTAATTTTATAAAATATTATGAGATTGCATATAATTCTATAAAAACAAATAATAAAAACCTATGATATTTTGCATCACAAATATATTAAATAATGGATGCATTAATTGTCTTAAAAAAATTATAATCAGATATTATTAAAATTCGTATGAAGTTACAAGTAAGTAAGACAAACACTCCAAACTGGAGAGAGATTACAGTGAAATCAGAACTTCCATCACAGTTGAAGGACCTAGAGGACTTGTCAAAGAACTTGTGGTGGGTATGGAATAGTGAAGGTAAGAATCTATTCCATGACATAGATCCGAATTTGTGGCGTTTAACAGGAGAGAATCCTGTTCTAATGTTACAAAAAATTGAGCATGAGCGTTATGAAGATATTATGAACGATGAAGCAATGATGGCACGAATCAAAAGTGTTGTTAAAAGCTTTAATAACTACATGAAACAACCATTACGTACTGATGTACCATCTATTTCGTACTTCAGTATGGAATATGGTCTATGCGCTTGTCTTAAAATATATTCTGGCGGTCTTGGTATTCTTGCAGGTGACTATATTAAGCAAGCATCTGACTCACGAATTGATATGACCGCTGTGGGATTTTTATATAAGCATGGTTATTTCACTCAAACATTATCAGTAGATGGTCAACAAATGGCTAACTATGAGCCACAAAACTTCAATCAATTACCAATTGAACCTGTTCTTGATGAAAATGGTTCACAAATTGTACTTGAAGTTCCATATCCAGGTCGTATTATTTATGCAAACATATGGAAAGTAAATGTTGGCCGAATGAACCTTTATTTGCTTGATACAGATAATGACAAGAACTCTGAGTATGATCGTCCTATAACATCACAATTGTATGGTGGTGATTGGGAAAATCGTATTAAGCAAGAATATATGCTTGGTATTGGTGGTATATTGATGTTGAAACGTCTAGGTATTAAGACACAATTATATCATTGTAATGAAGGGCATGCTGCATTATTGAATCTGCAACGTCTTGTTGATTATGTACAAGAAGAAAATCTTGATTTCAATGTTGCCCTTGAATTAGTACGTGCATCATCATTATATACTGTACATACTCCAGTGCCTGCAGGTCATGATTATTTTGATGAAGGCTTGTTTGGTAAATATATGGGTGAATACCCTGCAAAACTTGGTATCAGTTGGCAAGACTTGATGAATATGGGTCGTGAAAATCCTGATACTAATGAACGTTTCTCAATGAGTGTATTTGCTTTGAATACATGTCAAGAAGCAAATGGAGTAAGTTGGTTGCATGGTGAAGTGTCAAAGAAGATGTTCCAAGGTATTTGGAAAGGTTATTCACCGGAAGAATCTCATGTGTCATTTGTAACAAATGGTGTTCATATGCCTACATGGGCAGCTTCTGAATGGAAAGCATATTATAAAGAAGTTCTAGGAGAGAACTATATTGATGAACAATCAAAGGAAGAAACATGGGCTCCAATGCTAAATGTTGCAGATGAAGATATTTGGAATCTACGTATGGCAATGAAGAATAAGTTTATCAACTTTGTAAGACGCGATTTCAAGGAAAAATGGTTAAAGAATCAAGGAGACCCTTCACGTATTGTTAAGATTACAGAGAAAATAAATCCTAATGCATTAATTATTGGATTCGCTCGTCGTTTTGCAACATATAAGCGAGCACACTTATTGTTTACAGATCTTGATCGTTTGTCGAAGATTGTAAACAATGAGCAATTCCCTGTTCAATTTGTGTTTGCAGGTAAGGCTCACCCAGCCGATGGCGGAGGTCAAGGACTTATCAAGCGTATTATTGAGATTTCAAGAATGCCTCAATTCTTAGGAAAGATTATTTTCTTGGAAAACTATGATATGATTGTGGCTAAGCGTCTTGTGACAGGTGTTGATATTTGGTTAAATACACCAACTCGTCCACTTGAAGCATCTGGTACATCAGGAGAGAAAGCAGAAATGAATGGTGTACTAAATTTCTCTGTGCTTGATGGTTGGTGGTATGAAGGATATCGTAAGAATGCAGGTTGGGCTTTAACTGATGAAATTACTTATCAAGACACAAATCAGCAAGACCAACTTGATGCTGCAACTATCTATTCAATGCTTGAGAATGAAATTATTCCATTGTACTTTGCTAAGAACTCAAAAGGATACTCTCCTGAATGGATACAATTTATTAAAAATTCATTTGCATACATCACTCCAAACTACACAATGCAACGTATGCTAAATGATTATATTGATCGTTTCTACTCTAAGGAAGGTGTTCGCTCTAAAGCATTAATGGAAAACAACTATGCAAAGGCTAAGGAAATTGCAGCATGGAAGGAAATGGTAGCTTCAAAATGGGATAACATTACACTTGTTGATATGAAGTTGTCAGATAGCTATCAAAATTCTCCAATAAGTGGAGCTAAAACTGATGCTACTATTAAACTTAATACTGCAGGACTTGGTAAAAATATTGGTATTGAACTTGTCGTTTACAAAAATGAAAATGGTGTAATTCAATATGAAGAAAGAGTACCATTTGAAGTAGTAGCTGAGGATGGAGATGTATTGACATATAGATTGGAAGAAACTATTAAGAATGCAGGTATGTTTAAGTATGCATTCCGTATTTATCCAAACAATCCAGATCTACCTCATCGTCAAGATTTCGCCTATATGAAGTGGATTTGATACTATTTAGATAATCAACAAAAAGAATCGACAACCTTCAAATTAGGAGATTGTCGATTCTTTTTTTGCTTAAATATTTACTGATTAAATTAAACCATTCATCATAGCATATACACTTAATCCCGAAACACTCTTTATACCTAATTTTGCCGTTAAATTTTTTCGATGGGTTAGGACGGTGTTAATACTAATATTAAGTTCATCCGCTATCTGCTTGTTTAAATAACCAGATACTATTAATTTTAAAACATCGATCTCTCTCTTAGAAAGTTCATTTTTAGAAGATTTTATTTCGGTTAAAGAGCTAATCTTCTTACCTATATAATTTATTATAGCTTCTTCTGTCCATTGAGAGGAAATAAAATTTTCGGTATTCTCCTGAGGATGGTTAGAATTAAAATTGGAAATGAAAATAATTTTAAATTTCAAAGTAATAAATTTTGTATGGCATAACGCAAATGTGTTAGGGGAAACGAAAATGAGGTCATAATCATCCAAATTCATTGCATCACTAAGATTATGTTCAATATTTACTTCAATATTGAATAATTCTCTTAGTATTTTAGATAACCCTAATGAAATTAGAGAGTCTTCGTGTAAAATTATAGCATTTATCTTCTTCATATTAATTATAATGGTGGCAAATTAAAGGGAAGAATATGCGATATCTTAACCTATTATTTTGGTTTATATCTTTTCTTAAAGCCATAATAGAAACCAATACTGCGTGACATAAATTAATATCATAATCTCCTTTTAAATGTATTATAAACATATTAATAAGGTCATTAAGTTTATCTTCAATTAAGTCCTCATTTTCAATTGATGATAATTCTATTCTATTTTCATTTTGTAGAGAAGTAAATAGTTCCTTATCAAAATCAATCCGCGCTAATAACTCATTTTTTACCTCTTCAAAGAAATTTCTAAGAAGTTCCAAGTTGTTGATATTAGCTGTACTTTTTTGTATTAATGAGTTGAAATGACGTTCAATGTTAGGTATTGAGAAATGTAGATAGTATTGATTTGTTTTAAACAAATATTCAATAATTTTAGCGATACTATATGATTTTAATGTGTCCTCAGGGAAATAATCTTCATTAATATAAGTATTAAGAATCGTTGCGAAAAAATTCACATCAAGTTGCATCTCATGGCACACATCAGATAAGGTCTTGTCGCCAAGGCCTAAATATATTCCAAATCGATTGAGAACACTCAAAGTTGAAGGTTCTTCAATAATCATATCACTCAATTTACTATCAGATTTAATTATCGCCATAAATATATAAATTAGAAAATTAGAAAACTTGGAGTTATTATTATATCCATTTTGATGTCATGCGGTACAGTCGGTATCATGTTTAATAATTGAAAATCATAGCAGACACCTATTTTTATTGCATTTGTATTAGCTAATAGTCTATCGTAAAATCCTTTCCCTCTACCTAATCTATTTTTATTTCGATCGAATGCAACTCCAGGTACTATAATCATATCCAGTTCAGTTACAGAAATAGTGTCACGTGAGTTTGATTCCCAAATATTAAAGGCTCCCATTTTAAGATTATTCTTATTGTAATAAGTGATATCAAGAGTATTACCATTAATCCTGGGTATGAACAGCTCTTTGTTTGATGTTGAATCGAGAAAATCTATAGTTTGCAATTCATCTGGTAATGAATAATAAGCTAAAATCCGATACGCATTATTCCACTCTCTAAGTTGAAATAATTTATTGAAGACTAAATCAGACTGAAATTTCTTGTCTATATTACTTAGACTTGTTTTTTGTCGCTTAATAAGTTTTCTAATATCATCTTTAGTATTCATAACAATTGAATGATTTAGATTATTCACTATTGCATACCATTATTTAAGCGTTACTTTTTCCATATCATCCGTAATTGGAGCGGCTGCTTTATTTTCATTCATAGCTTTTATTGCTTTTAGAATCATTCTATCATTCTTATTATAGATTGGATAAAATGCTTCATTGCCGAAAATGTCGCGTGCAATTAAGGCTTTTAATTGTGATACAATTAATTCTTTGGATAGATTTATATAGTACCATCTTGCTGGCACTCCATTAGCTGCTGCAAATGATATAAAATCATTGAGTATGGCATAATCGCTTGGTAATATACGAAGAAATTGCTTGTAATCATCTAATGCACTGAATTCTTCTCGATTAAGTTCAGTAAATTCATATGCAAATTTTTGTAGTAGACCGGCATTACTAACACTTATATAATAAGATGTTATACCTGTAGTATCAGCAGGAACAAAAATGTCAGGAATAATACCACCTCCACCGAAAACTTTACGATTATGTTTTGTATAAAATATATTTGTTGTATCTATTCTGATACTATCCTTATTGGATAATTCACCATGAGTATATCTATCATAAATGTCCATATTATATGCAGTTTCTCCTTTTTTATAGTCTTTTTGGATGCATCTGCCCGATGGTGTATAATATCTTGAAATGGTCATTCTGATAGCACTACTATCACTTAATTCAAATTGTTTTTGTACTAAGCCTTTTCCAAATGAGCGACGACCCATAATTAATCCTCTATCGTTGTCTTGAATTGCTCCTGCAAAGATCTCACTTGCACTAGCTGAATATTCATCTATAAGAATTATAATATCCATTTCTTGAAAAGAACCATTACCATCGCTCCAAAATTGTTGATCGTTTTTCTTGTCGCGCCCTTGTGTATATACAATCAGTGAATTCTTAGGCAAAAATTCATTAGCCATCAAGATTGCCATTTCCATAAATCCGCCACCATTTCCACGTAAATCAATAATATATTTTTCTGCACCTTCATTTTTTGTTTTCACTAGTGCATTTAGAAATTCATTATATGTAGTACGTGCGAATTTGTTAACTTTTATATATCCGATTTGTTTGTCAACCATATATGAGGCATCAATTGAATTCACAGGAATATCACCTCTAATAAGATCAAAATAGAGTAATTTGGCACTTGTTGCTCTTTTAATACCGAGTCTCACAGAAGTTCCTTTTTTACCGCGTAATTTATTGAATACACTTTGATTGTTAACTATTTTTCCAACAAATAAAGAGTCGTCAATCGCTACAATTCTGTCACCTGCCAATAGACCTGCTTTTTCTGATGGCCCTCCAGATAGAACTTCAACAATTCTTACCGTATCATTCATTATAAAAAATGATATCCCAATGCCACTGAATGAACCATCTAACTCATCGTTAACAGCTGTTAGATCTTTTGCTGGTATATAAGTTGTGTGTGGATCTAGGTTACTGAGTAATTGAGGTATGGTCTGTTCTATAATGTTATTGACATTAACAGTATCAACATAACCATCGGAAACCAAGTTTAGTATTGTATTTAATTTTCTATCATGATTGCTGATAAATTTATCATTTGTAAAACCACTGCCTATTAATATCCCTATTACAATAGATAGAGCAATTATTAATGGAATTAAAATCGTAGATTTTTTCATATTTTAATATATAATTCTATAAAGGTATTTGTACGCATTCGATACCTGAACGTACAAGTAATTCAATGCCGTCTTTCATTCGATATAGCTCGGAGAATACTAATCTTTTTATTCCAGATTGTATTATAAGTTTTGCACATTCTATACATGGAGATGTTGTAACATATAATGTGGCACCTTCGCTACTATTATTTGATCTTGCAACTTTTGTTATAGCATTTGCTTCAGCATGAAGAACATATGATTTGGTATTTCCATTTTCATCTTCACATATGTTTTCAAATCCTGAAGGAGTTCCGTTATATCCGTCAGATATTATCATTTTATCTTTAACGATAAGAGCTCCCACTTTTCTTCGTTTACAATAAGAGTTCTCAGCCCATATAGTAGCCATTCTCAAATATCTAATATCAAGCAAATTTTGTTTTTCTGAATCAAATTCCATCGATAAAATTATATTTGTGATTATAACTTTTTTAATGTGTAAAATATGGTACAAAATTACTCAAATTAAAGCATAAAAAAAATAAGAGTATGCTATTTACTCTTATTTTTTTATGTGATTAACAATTTGTTTGTAAAATATTATTTGGTTGAGACTTTGATACCATCTCTTATAAGTAATGCATCAATTTTTGGCTCCTGACCGCGGAATTTTTTATAAAGTTCCATAGGCTTTTCTGTACCACCTTTACTAAGTATATTTTCTCTAAACGATTTAGCTGTTTCTGGATTAAAGATACCATCTTCTTTAAATTTAGCAAAAGCATCGGCATCTAAGACCTCAGCCCACTTATAACTATAATAGCCTGCAGCATATCCACCTGAGAAAATGTGTGAGAATTGTGGACACATTATGCAACCTTCAACCGGATTGAAAGTTTGTACTTCTTTTATTGCGTTTGACTCAAATTCAAAAACATCTTTTACAGGATTAGTGATAGTATGCCAAGCCATATCCATATATCCAAAACTTAGTTGGCGAATACAAGAATAAGCAGCACCAAATTGTGCTGAAGCAATTATTTTATCAATAAGTTCTTGTGGCATTGCTTCACCAGTAATATAATGTTTTGCAAAACTATCAAGAAATTCTTTTTCAATAAGGTAATTTTCGTTAAATTGAGAAGGTAGTTCGACAAAGTCACGATATACCGTTGTACCAGATAAAGAAGAATACTTAACATGACTTAGTAGTCCATGCAAACCATGACCAAATTCATGTAAGAATGTTTCTACTTCATCAAATGTAAGTAGTGAAGGCTTGGTTCCTGTTGGTTTTGTGAAATTCATTGTAATTGATACTAATGGGCGAACATCTGTTCCATTATCATTAATATATTGTGCGCGAAAATCTGTCATCCATGCACCACTACGTTTAGAAGCTCTTGGAAAGAAATCGGTATATATCATACCTATAAAAGTCCCATCTGTGTCAATTACATTAAATGCTTGAACTTCTGGATGAAACACTTGTGCATCGTGATTTTCAATAAATTTGATACCATATAATTTAGTTGCAAGACCAAATACTCCCTCTATTACATTATTTAGTTCGAAATATGGGCGAAGCATTTCATCGTTAAGATCAAATTTACTATCTTTCAATTTATTGAAATAATAACTGTAATCCCATGGTTCAATCTTTATTTGTTTTCCTTCTAATTGTGTTGCAAATTTCTCAAGTTCCTTCATCTCTTTCTTTTGAGCTGGAAGATAAGCATCGCGAAGGTTATTTAATAGGTCATATACATTTTCGGGAGTTTGTGCCATCGTGTGTGATAGTTTATAATCAGCGAATGTGTTATAACCCAGAATATTTGCAAGTTGGCGGCGTTTATCAGCTATTTCCGCCATAATTTCAATGTTGCTAAATTCACCTTTTGTGTTACGAGAATTATAGATCTTATACATTTTTTCTCTTAAATCACGTCGTGAAGAATATTGCATAAAAGGGCGATAACTTGGTGCTGCCATAGTAAATAAATATCCTTCTTTCCCTTTTTCTTTTGCAGCCAATTGTGCTGCTTCAACAACACTCTCAGGCAGACCTTCTAGATCACTTTCTTCTAACCAGATTTCATATGTATTAAGTTCTTTAAGAACATTTTGACCGAACTTAAGAGTTAACATAGATATCTCATTATTTAGATTGCGATATTTCTCACGATTCTCACCTGTAAGGTTAGCTCCATTACGAGTAAACGAAACGTATGTCTCATCAAGTAACATTAAATCCTCTTTATCAAGAGTACTTCTGTCAATATTTTCATAAACAAACTTAACCCTTTCCCATAGTTTTTCATTTAAACTAATACTTGTGCTATGAGCTGATAGAATAGGTGAAATTTTGGTGGAGATTTCCATTAATTCATCATTGGAATTTGCTGAAATATAAGGATAAAAAACACCTAATACTCGATTTAATGTTTTGCCAGAACGTTCAAGTGCTACAATTGTATTTTCAAATGTAGCAATACTACGTTGGTTTACGATAGCATTTATTTCCTGCTCTTGTTCTTCAATACCTTTTAATATTGCAGGTTCAAAGTCACTATTAGTGATCTTATCAAATGGAATGGCTCCATTTGTAGTTTTAAACTCCGCAAAGAAGATGTTTTGACTATTTGCCATGTTTTGGAGTAATAAAATTAGTACTAAAGCTAAAATGATTTTTTTCATTGTGAATATTTTTTGTTAGTTATTATTTGCTGACTAATATATCAAGTAATATTTGAATATCATATTTAGATATACCAACCTTATATAGGACATCAAAATCATTTTTAAAAGATTCTATAAATTTCTCAATAGTTCCATTTTCATCTATTGAAAGTTGGTAAAATTCAATAGCTTTCTTAATTTCTTGTTGACCAAGTTTTAAATGTCCATAATTAAGATAATCTGTGGCATTGGGATTGCTAGATATAATCTTAGTATAAAAACTCTCACTTGTAGTAAAATCTTTCATTAAAAACAAACACCAAGCTAATGGTCGTAATGCTTTGGATGCCGTTTCATCTAAGTAGTGTACTTTATAGTAGTACTTTAATGCATTATCATATTCACATAAATCCAAATAGCAATGACCTATATTTAGCAATATATTGATGTTTTCCGGATTAAACTCTTTAATCTTAAGATAACATTTAAGCGCTTCATCAGTGTGTTTTAAGCCTTTGTAACATACTGCCAAATGTTTAAGAGTCCATAGGTCTTTATTTTCTAATAAATCGAATTTCTCATATTCTTCTATCGCCTCACTATATCGACTTAAACTTTGATAACAGAAACCTATCTTTTGGTATAAGGTTGGCTGTGTATTTTTATATGTTTCTCTAATTGAGTTAAGATAATAAATTGCTTCAGTATATAAGTTGTTTTGCAAACAATATTCTCCTATTAGAATCAATGTATCATCAATGAGCTCTGTATGTACAATCAACTTTATGATATCTAAATTCAATAAATCTTTAAATGGGTCTCTAAACTCTTTTTTCTGTGGATAGAATTTAAAGAAACGATATAGGTTCTGTAGATAATTACTAATAATGGATTGTCTTGTTATTTTGTTTTCTACTTGTAATTCTGTGGTTTTAAGTTCATTGATTGCATTGTTTTGTTCTTCAAGTTGCATTAGCATAACTTTACGTTGAGATTCAGGCACTAATCCTAATGATGCTAAAAATGAAAATTTGTCACTATCACAAAGAAATTTTGAGTCAAGCATTATACTGAATAATTTAATCTCATCTTCTTGTAACGTGTTACGTATTAATGAATGGTTTTGATGAAATGGTAAAAACCAATTACTTATTTTACTAAAGAATGGGAATGATTTTAAATGGCTGAATGTTCCTGCAAAAACATCACCACCATCTGATTGTAATTTGTTGAATTCCTCTATTTTTTTTGTTAAATCATCATTCTCAAAAGTATTTTTCCATTCAGGATTACTTTCAAAATCACTTATTTCAGTTAGTGTACTATCGTGTCTAAATTTTTTTATGAAATTAGGAGAGATTTTTATTAAATTAGGTAAAATCTCATCTTCCATTTTCTTTGTTATTCTTTCTGTATTCCAACTTCTTATGAATTGATATATAATATTTTTAATATCATTAGAAAATTGTGCGTTATCAGATATTAAATCGAATATATTTTTAAACTGATTAGAAATTAGAATTCTTTCCTTGTGAAGAATAGCTATAAGAACAACAGAAATAAGCGATTTTAACGAAATATTTGGATTGTCATTATTATAAAGCTTTACTAGAATTAAAAATAGACGTTCGTCGTAATACTCAAAAAGAGACATCATAACAGCCGATATAATTAACTCTTTAAAGTATGTTGGGTATGTGTTATTTTCAAATATTTCATTGATTATATAGATGTCATCTGTATAAGCAGGGAATATTGTCCATATATAATTGAAAATATCAAACTCTAAAATCTCTGTCGTTTTATATATTTCAATAGTAGATGTGTAATCGTTTAAATCAAATAAATTCAGTTTTGAAACTTCTTTCTTATATTCATTTAATAAAATAGAGAGAGTTCTACCGTTTTTAATCTTATTACGTTTATGAGAATAATAAAGATTTACATCATTTCTTGTTCTATACTCCGAAATTATCTTATCAGCAATAACAAATAAACGTTGTATGAAAGAAGAGAAGATTATTTCCCTCTGTGGGTCGTTTGTTCCATTTTTGAAATATGACAGCAAGTAGTGATACTCGAGTTTAATATTGTCTAATTCGGTAGAGAAATGCATTATCGCTGTTTGTTCTTGCAAATCTTCGATAGCTTTAATAGAATTATTTAGTTGATATGTAATTAATGAATTGTAGATAACTTTTTGTTGCTTGAGAATCTCGTTATTATTCATATTGTAAATATAATATTATGCAAATATAAGCAAAATATATTCTTATTACGACTATTTTCAATGTTTATAGTGACTTTTAAAGTATTTTATATTGTTCAAATTAAACAAATAGATTAAATTTGCATAAAATATAAGAGTTTAATTAAAAATAGTAATTATGGTAATACAACGTATTCAGTCGGTATATTTGTTATTGGTAACAGTATTAATGTCAATTTACTCGTTCACAGATGTAATTTTAGTTAAGACTATTTCTGAAACATTTGAGAAAATGAGTTTATTTGAATTGAGCATAATTTCTTTTACATTGAGTCTTTTAGTTGCAATTCTTTCAATGATATCAATTTTTAAATATAAATCAATGAAATTGCAAATAGCCTTATGTAGTATTAATATATTATTAGTAACAACACAATTGGTTGTAATGATTATGGATGCGTTGGGGCAAACAATTGTTCAATTTGACCAATTTTTATTATCTAATTGTTTACCACTAATATCATTAGTTTTTTTAGTGCTATCAATTTCAGCAATAAAAAGAGATATGAAGTTACTAAGTAGTTATGATAGAATAAGATAAAAAATGAGGAACTTTCCTCATTTTTTTGTTTGCAGTTTATCTTTGAGATATAAACCAGTATAACTACGCTCACATTTTATTAACTCCTCAGGAGTGCCACAGAAAACAATAGAGCCTCCATATTCTCCACCTTCAGGTCCTATATCTATAATATAATCAGCGCATTTAATAATATCCATATTATGTTCAATAATAACAATAGTATGCCCTTTGGATATAAGATTATTAAATGATTGCATTAAAGTATTAATATCGTGAAAATGTAGTCCAGTTGTTGGTTCATCAAATATAAATAGAGTAGGGGAATTCTTTTCTTGGCCAATATAATATGCCAATTTTACTCTTTGATTTTCACCACCTGATAATGTGGATGATGATTGCCCTAATTTTATGTATCCCAAACCAACATCTTGAAGAGGTTTCATTCTTTTTACAATTGCTTTCTCTGTAGCACCATTACTCTTTGAAAAAAAATCAATAGCATTATTAATTGTCATATTGAGAATATCATTAATATTCTTACCTTTATATTCAATATCTAATGCATTTTGAGAGTATCGTTTACCATGGCAATGTTCACATTCTAATGTAATATCAGCCATAAATTGCATCTCTATTGTGATATTTCCTTCACCTTTACAATTCTCACATCTGCCACCTGGTGTGTTGAATGAAAAATAACCGGCATTATAACCCATTTGTTTTGACAGTTGTTGTTCTGCATAGAGTCTCCTGATTTCATCAAACACTTTGAGATATGTTGCCGGATTACTTCTAGAAGATTTACCAATTGGATTTTGATCTACAAATTCCACACCTTGAAGTAAATGTAAATCACCTTCTATACATTGATGTTGACCTGGTGATTCTTTTGATTCCCCATAGTATTTTGCCAATGCTTTATATAATATTTGGTTAATAAGGGTAGATTTTCCTGATCCACTTACTCCGGTAACTACAGTCATTATTCCAAGAGGGATCTTTACATCCACATTCTTAAGATTATTCTCGGTTGCTCCTTTAATCTGGATATAATTACTCCATTTTCTACGTACTTGAGGTATTGGAATAAAAAGATTCCCATTTAGATATTTTACAGTAAGACTTTCCGTTGCTCTATCTAAATTATGTGTATTACCTTGGTAAACAATTTCACCGCCTTTACTACCGGCTAATGGTCCAACATCAATAATGTAGTCAGTTGCACGAATGATTTCTTCATCATGTTCTACAACAATAACTGTATTACCTTGCTCTTGTAACAATCGCAATACATTAATTAATTTGTCTGTATCTCGCGAATGTAACCCAATACTAGGCTCATCTAATATATATAATGATCCAACAAGAGAACTGCCTAATGATGTAGCAAGATTGATTCTTTGACTTTCTCCTCCAGATAATGTTGATGACAGACGATCTAAGGTAAGATAACCCAACCCAACATTACATAGAAATGACAATCTATTCTTTATCTCCGTAAGGATTCTTTGTGCTATTTGCGTATCATGTTCAGACAATGTAAGATTCTCGAACCAATTTAATAAATCTTTAACCGGAAGTTTAACTAAATTAGATATTGATGAATTTGCTATTTTAACATATTCTGCTGATGCTTTCAAACGAGAACCATTACATTCAGGGCATGTTGTTTTACCTCTATATCGAGCTAGCATCACTCTGTTTTGAATGATGTAATTCTTGGATTCTAAATAATTAAAAAATCCATTTATACCACCAAAATCATCCACTCCATTCCAAAGTAAATCACGTTGTTCTTGATTTAATTGATTATAAGGACGATGAATAGGGAAATTGTGTTTTGTCGCAATCCGTATAAATTCTCTCTTATATTCACTCATTTTAGGACCACGCCAACATAATACAGCATCATCATATATAGAAAGAGATTTGTCTGGTATAACCAAAGATTCATCAATCCCAATAATTTTACCATAACCTTCGCAAATAGGACAAGCTCCTATAGGATTATTAAAATTAAACATTAAATCTGTTGGCGTCAAGAAAGTAATACCATCTGCTTCAAATCTTTTTGAAAATGTATGGGATTCGATTCCAGAGTTTGACCATACTTTCAAAGTACATTCATCATGACCTTCAAAAAATGCAGTTTCAATAGAGTCAAGTAATCGTATATCATCATATTCTTCCTTTGTAACTGTCATTCTATCAATTAGCAGGTTGTAATTGACATCGTATTCCGAATGTTGATTAATAACATCAATAATTGAAATAAATTCGTTCATATATTCCAACCTTGAATAGCCTGCTTTATGGAGAATCTTTAATTGCTGAGAAAATGTTCGTTCATTTGGGATATAAATCTTGGCTAATATTGCGAATTTTGTTCCAATTGGATAAGAATTGATTGCATTTAAAACATCTTGCGCCGTATGTTTTTTCACCAGTTTATTACTAATTGGTGAAAACGTTTTACCAATTCTCGAAAATAAAAGGCGAAGATAATCATAAATTTCAGTAGAAGTACCTACAGTACTTCTGGCATTTCGGTTGTTCACCTTTTGTTCGATAGCAATTGCTGGTGGTAGTCCTTTGATATAATCGCACTCCGGTTTAGTCATTCTGCCAAGAAATTGACGAGCATAAGATGATAAACTCTCAACATATCTTCGTTGGCCCTCAGCATATAAAGTGTCGAATGCAAGAGAAGATTTTCCAGAGCCAGAAAGCCCAGTAATTACTATTAATTTATTTCTTGGAATCGAAACGTCAATGTTTTTTAGATTGTTTACCTTGGCGCCTTTTATTATAATGTCTTTTGTTAACATTTCTGTAAAATTTAAAAAAACAAAAATACAACATTCATCTTATTTGTACAAAAAAACTTTTATATAGTTGTACTATGTTGAAAATATTTGTATTTTTGTGGTAACATAATTAACTAATTAGATAATAAATTGTTAATATAATTGAAGTATAATAATTAAAACTTAGATGATATGAAACCTTTACACGTTATTTTAGCAGTAGTTGGTGGTGCAATCGCCGGTGCTGCAGTTGGTCTTCTTTTTGCACCTGATAAAGGAACTGAAACTCGCAAAAAGATAGTAGAATGTTTGAGAAAAAAGGGCATAAATCTCACTGGCAAAAAGATGGATGAACTTGTAGAAGAATTAACAACAGAATTTGAAAAATAAGTATAAATTTATGAAATATAGCAGTTTATTATATGCATTTTTAGGTGGTGCTGCTGTTGGGTGTGTCACAGCAATTCTTTTTGCACCGGAAAAGGGTAGTGATTTAAGAGCACGTATAAAACGTATGCTAAAAGAAAGAGGAATTGATTTCAGTGATGATGATGTCAGCGAACTAGTTGACCAAATTACAGCAGAAATTGAAGATAGTAAAGCATAATAAAGCACAAGGGCGTAGTACAAATATTACGCCCTAATCATATTGCATTTATGGATACATCAACATATAAGGAATTGTGGGGTGAAATAAAAAAATATTTAACTTTACAAATTGATTATGCAAAGCTAACTGCAGTCGAAAAAATCACAATTTTAATAACTTCAATGACATTTGTTGGAATTGTAATTGTATTGTCGACTTGTGCTCTTTTCTTTTTATCGGAAGCATTAGTTGATTGGTTAGTTCAAATATTTAAAAGTGAATGTATTGCCAACCTCATTGTTTGTGGAGCATTCTTATTCTTGCTTATAATTGTTTTTATATTTAAAAAAACATTAATCATTAATCCCATAGCAAGATTCGTTACAAAATTGTTTTTAAATTCGCCAAATAAATGAATACAAACAATAATATAGAGTCAAATAGTGCTAACTCGTGGAATGGTGTTACATTAGAAGAACTCAAGTTTATGCGAGCATCTTCGCTTATCAGACTTGAAATGCAAAAAGAGTATTTAAAACGCAAATTTACCACCACAATACCAGCATTATCTAATAACAAAGCTAATGCTTTGAGTGGTATAACTTCAAAAATGACATTGATACAAAAAATGTTTCTTTTTGCGAAAGGTGTAAGATTGGCAGTTAACGTTATAAACTACTTTAGAAAAACAAAAAAATAATTATGAATGATTATATACAAGTTGATTTCCAACAACAACCTTTAAATGAAATTGAATTAGATATTTTAGATGCATTATTGTGTGATATTGGATTTGAAAGTTTTGTGCAGAACGACAAAGGTGTATCTGCATTTATAAAGCACGAACATTATAACTCAGAAAAGATATCTGAAGTTGTAGATTCTTACCCTTTTACTTGCAAATTTGATTGGAAATCGAATTTTATCGAAGGTAAAGATTGGAATGAGCAGTGGGAGAAAAATTTCTTCAAACCAATGGTAATTGCAAATAAATGTGTTATTCATAGCTCTTTTCACACCGACTATCCTAAGATGCAGTATGATGTTGTGATTGATCCCAAAATGGCATTCGGAACAGGGCATCATTCCACAACTAATCTTATTGTAACTGAACTATTGTCAATGAATCTTGATAATCAAAAGATTCTTGATATGGGTACAGGTACAGGTATATTATCAATCATTAGTGTAATGCATGGGGCAGCTAATGCAGTTGGTGTCGAAATCGATGAAGCAGCCTTTCTAAATGCATTGGAAAACATTGAATTAAATGATGTTAAGAAGCATATAACGATAATTAGAGGTGATGCAAGTTGTCTAGACAATTATGAAGATTGTGAGTTTGATATTGTACTAGCGAATATAAATAAGAATGTTATTTTAAGTGACATTAATCATTATGCTAGAATGCTGAAGAAAGATGGTATTATGCTTTTAAGTGGTTTTTATATTGAAGAAGTTAGTATGATTAAACAAGCTGGTATCGCAAACTCATTAGAGTATTTGTTTGTTAA
Source organism: Bacteroidales bacterium (assembly GCA_015061055.1). GTDB lineage: Bacteria > Bacteroidota > Bacteroidia > Bacteroidales > Muribaculaceae > RGIG4576. The sequence goes on along the minus strand of SUXH01000003.1, from coordinate 117,457 downwards.
GGAAGATAACAAGTGGGCTATGGTTTGTTTGAAGAAGAATTAACGATATCATGTATTTTTCCTGACTTTTTGAGATTTAGAGTAAAAAATTCAGGAAAGATTCTTATCTTTGCAAATGAAATACTGAAACCATACGGGGCTGACTGGCTTTGACAGCGTGTAGAGGCGGTAAGTAAGCACGCAGAGCGATGATGGCTATGCTCTATAATATCAGACATCAAAAATTTAACTGGCGAAAATAACTACGCTCTTGCTGCTTGATTGAAGTATAGTAGATCAGCTTAATCTCTGCAACAGTTGCGGAGACAAGACATCACCCGATTGTTTGTTCCCGAGACGCTTCGATATGGTGGTGCTATAAAGTCGGGAATCGAGTGGTTTAAGCCTTGGGTATCACTTTAAATTTAAAGGATAAGTTTTAGATTGGTTGTCTTTAGCCTGTCTGATTCCGAAAATCAAGTAGAGACTAAGCGTGTAGAAAGCTTATTGGTTCCGCGTTTGGACGAGGGTTCAAACCCCTCCAGCTCCACAAATATTAAATAAAACAGGAGGAAATATATTTCTTCCTGTTTTTAAATTTATTAGTGATTTCTCTATGAAATTTGAATTTATAATTGCTAATCGAATAAAATCGAATAGGGCCGGAAATTCTAATGACACGCCGAGTCTCAATGTTGCTATTATAGGAATGACATTAGCAATAGTAATAATGCTATTGTCGGTTATGATAGTGGAAGGTTTTAAGAATGAAATTACGGAGAAACTTTATAGCTTAGACTCGCATATTAAAATTAAGTCAGTTGAATATAATCCTAAATTAAATTATTCTCTTAAAATAGACTCAACCATAATTAGTAAAATAAGAGAAACTAATAACATTAAAGATATTTCCGTATTTGTAGAGAAGTCTGTTGTATTAAAAACTGAAAAAGACTTTAAAGGAGGATATTTTAAAGGTGTTGACAAAAGCTATAATTGGGACTATTTATCATCAAACATAATTGATGGAAAAATACCTGACCTCACTACAACATCAAATAGCATAATTATATCTAAAACTACTGCTGATGCGTTAAAAATAAAAGTAGGTGAAAAGATTAGAGCTTATTTTATCAATGATAATATTAAGGTTCGTAATTTAATTATTTCAGGAATCTATAAAACTGATATAGAGGATTTTGATAATAATTATATTATTGGGGGAATAGATATAATACGAAATGTATGTGGTATGTCTAGTAATGAATGTAGCTATATAGGTATAAATTGCTGTGATAAGTCATTGATTGATAATACGACACTTTCAATGAATAATTTAGTAAACTCATTACACACAACTGATAACTATTATGTTACAAATACAAAGATTTTAAATTCGACATATTTTACGTGGTTGCATTTATTGGATATGAATGTAATAATTATAATTATTATAATGTTAATAGTAACTTCATTTACTCTGATTGCCGGTATGTTAATGATAGTGCTTGAAAAAGTGAATATGATTGGGATTTTAAAATCTTTAGGTGCAACTAATAATTCAATCAGTAGGATTTTTATATATGTTACGAACAAGTTAATTCTTAAATCATTGATAATAGGAAATACTATAGTTTTAATTATTGCATATTTACAAAATAAGTATCATTTGATTACGCTTGACGCTGAAGCATACTATATGTCGTATGTACCTATTGATATTAATTGGATACATCTATTTGTGTTAAATATCGGTATAATTATTATATCCTATCTAACTTTATTAATGCCTGCTCGTATAATATCCACAATACATCCATCAAGATCTGTTAAGTTTTAATACGAAAAAAGCTCAAATTTGAGCTTTTTTCGTATTACTAATTCATAATAAATACGCTTAATTCCGGACAATTCATTTTTTTTGCTGAGCATACACGAGCAAATTGTTTGATGAAATTAATGCTACACTCTTTGGGCCCGGTTGTCTTTGATTTTAATGAATTAAGTTTGTTTGTTAGAGTAAAGTTTTTATGCATAGGCAAATCTTTTATTGTTTCATTATTAGTAACGAAAAAGATGTGCCTTATATTATATTATTAAAAAAATATTATATAAAATATTACATTGTCAATATAATGTTATTCTCTTCTGCAATACGTCTCATATTCATAATTGCGTATCTCATTCTACCTAGCGCAGTATTTATACTTACATTTGTAATGTCTGCTATTTCTTTGAAACTCATATTCTTATAATACCGCATAGTTAAAACATCGCGTTGACTTTGCGGTAACGCATTAACAATATTTTTTATATCTTTATGTATTTGCTCTGTTATTAATGAATCTTCAATTGTAGATTCACAAAGTTCTTTTCTATTAAGAATATTTATTTCTTCTGAATCTGATGACACAGTGTTTACTGATTTTTCTTGTCGGAATGTATCAATAATAAGGTTATGGGCAATACGATATATCCAAGGTAAGAATTTACCACTTTCAGTGTATCGTCCCTGGTTGATTGTCATAATAGCTTTTACAAATGTTTCTTGAAATAAATCATCCGCTAAATCTTCACATTTTACAATATGTAAGATATAAGAATAAACTTTATCCTTATATTTTTCTACTAAAATATCAAATGCTTGATTTAAACCATCTGCATATAACATTACCAATTTTTCATCCGAAAGATTGATTAAGTCTTCCATTATAAAAATATTTTAAAATTTGAGTAATGTTATGTCAATAGGCAGTTAATTTTAATTGTTATTAGAATAATATTCGGCAAATATATACAAAATAATCCATTTAGATACAATTCTGTATAAGAAAAATGAAAATAATTGCAATTTTAAAGTAAAAAATGACCATTTAATTATCTTTTTCGCTTAGTTCAAGCCATCTTAGCTCTTTTTCGTCTAAGGAATCTTTTATTTCTGCATATCGAGACGATAATTTAAGCATTTCTTCGGGAGATGCACCGGTTTGAAAGATTTCTTCAATTCTGTTTTTCTCGTTAGTTAATGTCTCTATTTCTTTTTCAAGAGCTTCGAATTCTTTTTTTTCTTTAAAGGTCATTTTGTTACTATTATCACGTTTACATTGTGGAGCAATAGATTTGGTGACCTTATTCTTAGATTCTTTCTCTTTTTCTTTTAATACATACCATTCACGATATTCTGAATAATTACCTGGAAAATCCTTTATTATCCCATTCCCTTCAAAAATGAATAGATGATCTACTGTTTTATCCATAAAAAAACGATCGTGGCTTATGATTATAACACAACCATTAAATTTACTTAGATATTCTTCAAGGATTTCAAGTGTGATAATATCCAAATCATTAGTTGGCTCATCTAATATCAAGAAGTTTGGCTTCTTCATAAGAATTGTCGCAAGATAGAGTCTGCGCTTTTCTCCACCACTCAGCTTATATATAAATTTTTGTTGATCAGCAGGAGAGAACAAGAATAAGTTTAGAAATTGAGACGCTGTATATTTAGTTTTCTCATCAAATACTACAATTTCTGCAATTTTAGTTACAGCATCAATAACTTTCATAGATTCGTCAAACTGCATACCTTCTTGGCTATAATATCCAAAACTTACAGTTTCACCTATGTCAAAATATCCACTATCCGGAGTTGTTATTCCTAATAATAACTTAATGAATGTAGATTTACCAACACCATTAGATCCCACAATACCTAATTTTTCGTATCTCGAAAAATTGTAGTTAAATTCATTAAGAATAATTTTATCGCCAAATCGCTTTTTTACATTTATAGCTTCAAAAATTTTGGAGCCAATATAAGATGACTTGACATTTAATTGTACATTATTCTCATTAATACGCTTATTAGCAACCTCTTTTAACTCATAAAAAGCGTCAATACGATATTTGGCTTTTGTCCCACGAGCTTGTGGCTGGCGGCGTATCCATTCAAGTTCAGTTCTATATAAATTGCGCGCTTTTTCTATTTCAGCAGTTTGAGCTTCAATTCGTTCTTGTCTCTTTTCTAGATAGTAATTATAATTACCTTGGTATGTGTATATTGTTTGTTGGTCAATCTCTATGATTTTATTACACACCTTATCTAAAAAATACCTATCGTGTGTAACCATTAAAAGGGTTACTTTATTTCTTGATAAATAACCTTCAAGCCATTCAATTATATCTATATCTAAATGGTTAGTAGGTTCATCTAAAATAATTAGGTCACATTTTTTTATAATGATTTTAGATAGTGCAACACGTTTCAATTGACCTCCTGATAATTCTGAAATCTTTTGATTAAAATCAGTAATCTTGAGTTGAGATAGAGTTTGTTTCATCCTATTCTCATAATCCCAAACATCATCCTCGTTACTATTGTAGTTTTCCATACAAACCTCAAGAACCGTTTTATTGGGATTAAGTTCTGGAGTTTGTTCTAAAAATCCCACACGTACATCTTGACGATAAATGATATTACCACTATCATAATCCTCTTTATTACACAAAATTTTCAACAGTGTTGATTTACCTGTTCCATTTTTTGCAATAATACCAATCTTATCGCCTTCATTAACACCAAACGTTATATCACCAAAAAGTAAACGATCTCCATAAGATTTCGTTAAGTTCTCTATTTGCAAAATACTTTCCATAAAGCAAAATTAATAAAAAGTTTGTGAATATAATTGCTTAGATTAGACCGAAATGTTGTATTTTTGTAAAAATATAAATTTTAAAAATTATTTAGCTTATGAATATTAAATTAAAACATGTAATGCTATCAGCATTACTTGGTATTTCTGGATTCTGTATGAATGCAGAGAAAATTTCATTAATTGCAGATATTCACATTACTCCAGGCAATCATCGCGAAGATAAGTTGAAGGAAGTTATAGCTGATATTAATAGTAATGAAACGGAACTTGTGGTATTGGCCGGAGACTTAACAGATGAAGGTAGTGACGAACAACTCAAAAATGTGAAATCATTCTTAGATTTAATTAAGAAACCGTTATATGTAGTACCAGGTAACCATGAAAATAATTGGAGTCAAAGTGCTTGTAAAACTTTCTTTGATATTTGGGGAAATGACCGTTTTGTTACAGAAACAGAAAATCTCGTGATTGTAGGTATAAACTGTGGTCCATATATGAAAATGGGAGATGGGCATGTAAAACATGAAGATTTGTTGTGGCTTGACAAGACATTGGAGGAGAGAACGAAGAATGGTAAAAAAGTACTATCAGTGTGTCATTACGCTCTTAATGCAGATCTTGATAGCTATCGCCAATATGTTGAAATTTTGAAAAAATATCCAGTCGTTGGACACTTAAATGGTCATTATCATCAATATAAGAACTATAGAGTTGAAAACATTGAAGTGTTACATTGTCGTTCTCTTGAAATGGGTAACAAAGAGCCTAACTTTGGGTATTCAGTTGTTGATATCACAGCCGATTCGGTAAAAGTATTTGAAAAGGTTCTTAATGCTCCATTAGAACTTAAATTTAAATATGAGATTGATTATAAAACAACGACTGCTTTACAGGAACCAGAAAATTTGGATACAGAGATACCAGCTAATTTTAATATCGAACTCGCACATCGTGATGATGCATCAATATTTACAAGAGTAGGTGTGGATAAAAATAATCTATACTTTGGTAATTCACTGGGATATATAAAATCAGTAAGTAAAAGTTCCGGTAAAGTTAATTGGTTTTATAAGACATCTGCAGGGTTATTCTCACGCCCAGTTGTAACTGATAAGTATATTATCGTTCCTTCAGCAGATAAGAGATTAATTTGGTTAAACAAAAAAGATGGTTCATTTGTGAAAGAAAAAATAGCAAATGGCCCTTATGTAGCTGATGGAATAGTAGTTGGTAACACTTTATATCAAGGTGGCTATAAAGTATTCCAAGCATGGGATATTAAGAAAGCGGAGCTAAAGTGGGAACTTAATGATCTTGATAACTATTGTCAAGCATCTCCGGCTTATTTAAAGAATAAAATTGCATTTGGAGCATGGGATACATATCTAAGAAAGCTTGATATGAAAACCGGTAAACTTGATTGGAGATGGAATAATGGTAAGATGAGAAATATGTTAGGTCCAGGTAATTGTGTCCCAGTGATTGCAAATGGTAAAGTGATAGTTGTAGCTCCAGATAGATATATGACTGCTATTGACTGGAAGACAGGCGAACAAATATGGCGTAATAATGATCATAAATACAGAGAAAGTCTTGGACGTTCTGTAGACGGTGAAAAAGTATATGCTAAGACTATGGATGGCGAAATAGTATGTATAAGCACTGAGGGAAATGAATTTAATGAACTTTGGATTACAGATGCGGGACTTGGTTATGATCACGCTCCATGTATCGTATTGGAGAGTAATGGGGTTGTGTATGCTGGTTCAAGACGAGGTATAATAGTTGCTATTGATGCTAAGACTACAAAACTGCTATGGAGAAAGCAAGTAGGTGCGTCAGAGGTTAATGGTTTTGAAGTGGATAATAAGGGCAATGTATACGCTTCGCTTGTAGAAGGTTCAATTTGGAAAATATCAAAGAAATAATTCTAACAGTTCGACACAAAAATAAAGGCAACTTATCAATTAAGATTGGTTGCCTTTCATTTTATTGCTTTTATAAAATAATTTCTATTTCTTCATCAAAATGTAGCTTGTGAATGGTTTAAGTGTACCTCGTAGGATGTTTTTCTTTACAGTGAATTTAGTATTGTATACTTGATCGTAGTATGTTCCATTCTTCAATGTTGTAGGCATTTCAATGGTTTGTTCTGTGTCTGAAATATTTACAAGTGATGCACCTTTTTCTCCTCTTGCCACTTGCGCCACTGTATTATTATTGTTAAAATAAAGTGTTTCAGCTACGCCACTCATTGCACGACGGAACTTATTTGCTGCAATAACTTCCGGATGCTTGAACTCATCATTACCTTTGGCACCTGCAACATTATTACCCCATACGTTATCTGGTGTGCTACCATCAGGACGAGAATAGAATAAGGGAGTGCCGTATTGACGAGAAGTGAGGAATACCCAAGCAACTCTTATTTGTTCATTGGTAAGTGAAGCTGATTCGTGTGCATTGCAATATGTATCGTGGCTTTCCACCCATGTGACAAGACGGTCTGGAGATACTGAATGAGACCAATTAGTCACGTTGTCGGCTTTGAAATTTTTAGCAGTAAGAATGTTACGAAGAACGTGTCCATAAGAACTTGCTGTAAGATCAAAATATTCAGCATATTCTTGTTCTTTTACGTTCTTATCTTGAAGTACTTCTCCATAAATAAATAAACTATCACGAGGTACAGATAAAGTAAGACCTTTTACTGTTTTTTGTCCCATAGCTACTGGCCAAAAGTCATTTTCTTTTGATTTTTCATCAAGAGGGTCGCTTGGAAGACCAATATGTTTTGCTGTATCATATCGAAAACCTCTAGCTCCACAATTAAGCAAATCATTCACATAAGTCATATAGTAATATTGAAAATCTGGATTTTCTGTATTTACATCAGGAAGACCACCCATCTGACCGGTAGTGCATTGAAATCTATCGTTGTAATCTCGAATTTCATTGAAACCATTAGCGTGATACAGATTCTCATGACCACCTACAGCAGCATCTAATTCATCGGATACTCGTGTATCATCAATCGAAGTGTGGTTTGGTAACACATCAACAATGATTTTTATTCCAAACTTGTTAGCTTCATCGCACATAGCCTTAAAATCAGCTTTCGTACCTAACATATAATTACCTATTTTCCAATCCGTAGGTTGATAATAATAATACCATCTACCTTTACCAAAAAGTTGCATTCCTCCGCCTTTATCTCCTTTTGTCTCTGTTACACATTGCTGAGCCGGTGAAGTCTGCACGTACTTATATCCTGCATCAGCAATATCTTTCATATTTTCCTTAATAGTGTTGAACGACCAACTCCAGGCATGCAGAATTACATCATCGTTAGTTTTTACTTTCGTTGTTTTATTGGTGCTATTAACAGCAAAAGCACCTGCAAAAATAAGAAATACAATAAAAATTAAATGTTTCATAAGTTAGTGGAAATAAATTAAATTTTGCGTAAAGATAATAATTATATTCAAGATTTTGATTAATATTATTTCAATTCACGCCAAAAATATATACCTTTGCATAAAATAACAAGAATCTATGGAGATAAAAAAACATATAGTGGTTTGTATCTTATAAAAGAGCAAGCAATGATTACATCACATTGAAATCATTACTTGTTCTTCTTGTTTAATTACGGTATATTAAATTTTAATAGAAATGTCAACATTAAGATTTAAAGTAGTAGAAACCGCATTTAATCGCAAATCAGTTCCTTTTGAATATCCAAAAGAAGCTACATCATCCTATTATGGTAAATATGTGTTTAGCAGAAAAAAGATGTATGAGTATTTGCCAAAGGATACATATGAAGCATTGATTAATGCGATTGATAATAAAGAGCCATTAAGTAGATATTTGGCCGATAGTGTTGCTGAAGGGATGAAAAAGTGGGCAATGGATAATGGCGCTAAGCATTATACTCATTGGTTTCAACCTTTAACAGATGGGACGGCTGAGAAACATGATGCTTTTATCGAGCATGATGGTAAAGAAGGTGTCTTGGAAACATTTTCAGGTAAACTACTTGTTCAGCAGGAACCTGATGCTTCGAGTTTTCCCAATGGTGGTATTAGAAATACTTTCGAGGCTCGTGGTTATTCTGCATGGGACATATCATCACCGGCTTTTATTTTAGATAATACATTATGTATTCCTACTATATTTATTTCGTACACTGGAGAATCATTGGATTACAAGACACCTTTATTGAGGGCTGTAAATGCAATTGATAAAGCCGGTACAGCTGTGGCTCAACTATTTGATCCAGAAGTAAAACATGTAATCTCTTATTTAGGTTGGGAACAAGAATACTTTCTTGTAGATGAAGCATTATATGCAGCACGACCAGACCTTGCAATGACAGGACGTACTCTCATTGGACAAGAGAGTGCCAAGAATCAGCAGCTTGAAGACCATTATTTTGGAGCAATCCCTTCACGTGTGGAGTCGTTTATGGCTGAATTAGAAGTAGAATGTCATAAACTTGGTATACCAGTTAAAACTTGTCATAATGAGGTTGCTCCTAATCAATATGAATTAGCACCAATATACGAAGAAACAAATTTGGCAAATGACCACAATTTGTTGTTAATGTCATTAATGGATGATGTGGCAAGAAAACATAACTTTAGAGTATTGTTGCATGAAAAGCCTTTTAGTGGTGTAAATGGATCGGGTAAACACAATAACTGGAGTATAGGCACAGATAAAGGAGAAATGTTATTTGCTCCTGGTAAAACCTTGAAATCACATTTGCAGTTTGTTACGTTTATTGTTAACGTAATGGCGGCAGTATATAAGCATAACGGACTTTTAAAAGCCTCCATATCATCGGCAACTAATGGACACCGCTTAGGTGCGAATGAAGCACCTCCGGCAATTATTTCAATGTTCCTTGGTTCGCAGATTAGTGATATGCTCAACAATCTTGTAAATAATCGAGATAGCCGAAATCTTCTAAAAGGAAAGGAAGGTTTGTCTTTGGATGTAGCACAAATTCCTGAATTGCTGATAGATAACACTGATAGAAATCGAACTTCGGCATTTGCATTTACAGGAAATAGATTTGAATTTAGAGCAGTTGGGTCATCAGCAAATTGTGCATCAGCAATGATTGCATTAAATGCTGCTGTAGCAGATCAATTGTTTAGCTTCCGTAAAGCTATTGATGAGCGATTAAAAAATGGTCAAGAACTAAATAACGCTATCACAGATGAAGTAATTGAGCTAATAAACTATTCAAAAGATATCCATTTTGATGGCAATGGGTATAGTGATGAATGGAAAGAAGAAGCACGAAAAAGAGGATTAGATTGCGAGACTTCAGTACCGTTAATTTTCGACTCATACCTAAAACCACAAACAATAGAGATGTTCAGCAGAACTAAAGTGTTGTCAAAGGTTGAATTGGAAGCAAGAAACGAAGTAAAGTGGGAAGTATACACAAAAAAGATTCAAATTGAGGCTCGAGTACTTGGTGATATGGCTATTAATCACGTTTTACCAGTTGCAACACGATATCAAACAATATTGCTAGATAATGTGTTTAAAATAAAATCATTGTTTTCGGAAGAAAAGTTCAATGAGATTGCAGAACAAGATTGTATAACAATTGAGCAAATTGCATATCATACAAAGGAGGTGCGTAAAACAGTGAATGAGATGATAGATGCTCGTCGTCAAGCAAATAAAATTGATAATGAGCGTGAAAAGGCAATTGCATATCATGACAAAGTATCTCCATGTATGGAGAAAATAAGATATCATATTGATAAATTGGAATTGATGATTGATGATGAAATATGGTCATTACCCAAATATAGAGAATTGTTATTTATAAGATAAAATATCGGTATATAATATATTTAATATGGAAAATATAAAACACGAATGTGGTATTGCAATGATAAGACTACGTAAACCATTGGAATACTATAAAGAGAAATATGGCACATATTTCTATGGATTTAACAAGTTGTATCTTCTTATGGAGAAACAACATAATAGAGGACAAGAAGGCGCAGGTTTAAGTTGTATCAATATGACAGCAGAACCTGGAACTGAATACATTTATAGGGAACGTGCATTGGGTACAGGTGCAATTAAAGAAATTTTTGAAAACGTTAAAAAAAATATCGACGAATTCGCTAATGATGGTATAGAAGAAAAACGTCTTCCTTATGTTGGTGAGGTGTATATGGGACACTTACGATATAGTACTGGTGGGAAGAAAGGAGTAAAATACGTACACCCTTTTTTACGTAGAAATAATTGGCGCTCTAAAAGTATGACATTGTGTGGAAATTTCACAATGACTAACACTGATGAGATTTTTGAATCAATGATTAATCAAGGTCAACACCCAAGAGTATATACTGATACGATTTTGTTATTGGAACAATTAGGATTTGCACTGGATAACGAAAACCAACGATGCTACAATGAGCTTAAAGCTCAAGGGTATGAAGGCATTGAGCTAACCGAAAAAATTAAATCTTCTATTGATATTAAATCCATCTTAAAAGAATGTGCTAAAGTATGGGATGGGGGATATGTAATATGTGGAGCAATTGGTACAGGTGATATGTTTATTTTACGTGATTCAAATGGTATTCGTCCTGCGTTCTATTATTACGATGATGAAATTGTAGTTGTAGCGTCAGAGCGTCCTGTAATACAAACAGTAATGAATGTACGCGTAAATGATGTGAAAGAATTGACTCCGGGTTCTGCAATTTTCGTAAATGCTATAGGCGATGTTGAAATTTCTGACATACTTGGTGAAAAGAAGAATGAAAGATGTTCGTTTGAACGTATATATATATCTCGAGGAAATGACAAAGATATTTATAATGAACGTAAAGCTCTAGGACGCACTTTAGCTCCATCAATTCTCAAGAGTATTAATTATGATTTAGACCATACAGTCTTTTCATTCATACCTAACACAGCTGAAGTTGCATATTTCGGTATGTTAGAAGGAATGGAAAACTATTTAACACAATTAAAGATTGATGAAATAACAAAACTCAACAGAAATGATAGTGAGTACATAGAAAAACTGGAGGCAATTATTTCTAAGCGAGTAAGAAGTGAGAAGATTGCAATAAAAGATATTAAACTTCGCACTTTTATTACAGAAGGTCAAGCTCGAAATGATTTAGCTGCTCACGTATATGATGTAACATATGGCCAAGTACAGAATTTTGTAGATAATTTGGTCGTTATAGATGATAGTATTGTGAGGGGTACTACATTAAAAGAATCTATAATCCGAATTTTAGATCGTTTGCATCCAAAGAAGATTGTTGTTGTATCATCTTGTCCACAAGTTCGTTATCCTGATTACTATGGTATTGATATGTCAAGAATGGCTGAATTTGCCGCCTTCAGAGCAGCTGTAGAGCTATTGAAAGAGCGCGATATGGAATATGTTCTTGATGATATTTATAAGAAATGTAAGGAACAAGAAGGATTACCAAAAGAAGAAGTGATAAATTATGTAAAAGAGGTTTATTCACCATTCACTGATGAAGAAATTTCAAGAAAAATAGCAACAATGCTTACTCCTGAAGATATCAATGCGGAAATTGAATTGGTTTATCATACATTAGATGGTATGCACCAATCAATACCCAATAACCCAGGAGATTGGTATTTCTCTGGAAATTATCCTACGCCTGGTGGTAATAAGTTGGTTAATAAAGCGTTTATTGACTATTATGAGGGAGACACAAAAGCTCCAATTTAAGAAACATAAATATATAGCTCAGTTATATCAGAATTAAGAATAACTGAGCTATATTTTCGATAGTATAATTAGAAGCATATTATATACGTTTATTTCTTGACATAAGTTTCACTTTCAGAATTATAAATCAAATAGTTTTCTTCAGTAAGTTTTATTATTGTATCAATAATATCATTTCGTTCGAATGATAGTGTACTGAGAAAATCATTTAGAGTTCGAGGTGCATTTGATACCATATATAATATACCATCAATAATGTCCTGCTGAGTATAAGATTTCTTTTTACGATTATTAATACACACATCACAAGTATTACACTCATTTGTAGTGTTATCCCCGAAATAATTTAATAATATTTTTTCACGACATTTATCATCAGAGTAAGCATATTTAAGCATATATGTGATTCTGGATTCAATTTTGGCTTTCTGTTCTTCATAAATTGATTTAGGTATCAGCAGATACTTAACTTCCTCACGTGAGGTTGTAAATATAACATAAGGAGTACGCTTTCGTGGTACATAGTGCAGAATATGCATTCTATTTAGTGCTAATAATGATTCATATATATCATCAAGGGATATACTGAATTTTTTAGAAATATATTCCTCGTTAATAAATACATAATCAGCAAATAGTCCTGTATATTGTCGCAATATTGCTTGTAGTACAATATCTAATTTAGGATTATTGCTTCTTAGATTATATAACTCATTTTTGTCAGTAAGTATTATTACACGTGATTGGGTCTCAATTTCTTCAATAAATTCAATATATTCGGATTGCGTTAGTATACGAAGCGCATTATGAGTTTGGATAATAGGTAAATTATATGTTTTACAAAATAAATTGAAATTAAAATCAAAAGTTTCCCCATATCCACCTCCAATTGAAATATCTAAAAATATACCCACAAGTTCATATACTTTCTTTATAAAATCTCGAGGTGGAAATAATTCTGCAATTCTTTTCTTTAGTGCAGCTTTATCGGTATGTGCTACTAAAAGTGTCGCATAAGCCTTTTTTTGATCTCTTCCTGCTCTACCTGCTTCTTGATAGTATTCTTCAAGTGAATTGGGACAATCGTAATGCACAACAATCCTCACATCGGGTTTGTCTATTCCCATTCCGAAAGCATTTGTGGCAACCATAATCCTACAAGAACCCGAACTCCATTTATTTTGTTTGTCATTTTTATCTTCAACACTAAGTCCTGCATGATAAAAATCGGCCGAAATTCCATTCTTTATAAGTTCATTTGCAATTGATGACGCTCTAATTCGACTTCTAACATAGACAATGCCACTTCCAATAACATTATTTAATATATGAATTGTTTGTGATAGTTTATCTTCAGTGTGTCTAACAACATAAGACAAATTCTTTCGAGCATAACTCATAGAAAATATCTTATGATTTTTTAGCTCAAGTTTAGTTACAATATCATTTACCACTTGTGGTGTTGCTGTGGCTGTCAATGCAAGGATTGGTATATTGGGAAGTAATTTTCTTAAACTAGATATTTTAAGAAATGATGGTCTGAAATCATAGCCCCATTGTGATATACAATGTGCTTCATCTACTACAATTAGAGAAATATTGAACTCTCTAATATAATCTAAGAAAGAGTCGGATTGTAATCTTTCGGGTGATACATATAAAAATTTATATTTTCCGAAAATACACTTTTCAATAACTTTTCTTTTTTCAGTTGTACTAAGCCCTGAGTGTAAATATGCAGCTTTAATTTTACGTTTTAAAAGATTATCTACTTGATCTTTCATTAAAGAAATAATCGGAGTAACAACAAGGGCCATGCCTTCCATAGCCATAACAGGGACTTGAAATGTAATAGATTTTCCTCCACCTGTTGGCATCAGACCTAATGTGTCGTTACCTTCAAGAATTGAATTTATAATATCTTCTTGAAGGTAACGAAATGTAGTATATCCCCAATATTTATTAAGAATTTCGTGTATTGTCATATAATTTATAGACAATCTTCATTAAATCGAATATCTTTGATTTGAAGTTGAATAGATCCTGCTGTATTATGCTTGTTTTCTTCAATAGTATAGCATATATCAAATGGTTTCCCAGATTTAATATAGTCAAAATAATCCGACATATTAAATGCAATACCATTAATTACCTTATCTGACTTACTATCAACCAATTCAAGTTTTATGTGTTCTTGATTTTTACCTACTAATTTACTCGTACTATAATCATACACATTTTTTGTCAAGAAAACAGGTTTCTGATTCCATGGACCAAATGGATTAAATAATTTCAAATATCCAAGCAATTCGGGAGTAATCTCCGAGAAATTCAATTCATAATCAATGTCAATTTCCGGAATCAATTGTTCATTATGTATATTCTCAATTACATATTCCTCGAAACGTCGCGTAAATTCAGGTATATTCTCTTCTTTTAAGGATAACCCAACTGCATAGGTATGCCCACCGAAATTATCCAATAAATCACGCGTAGAATCAATCGCTTTATAAATATCAAAACCTTGAACTGACCTTGATGAACCTGTTGCAAGACCATTAGCTAAAGTAAGTACAACACAAGGCTTGCAATACAACTCAGTCAATCTTGATGCAACAATCCCTATAATGCCTTTATGCCAATCTTTGTTATATATAACTATAGGTTTTTTACTTGATACAATCTCACCTCTATCGGATAAGATAGCATTAGCTTCTTCAGTAATTCGTTTATCAAGTTCCTTTCTGTCGCGGTTGTATTGATCAATATTTTTACCTTTTTCGTATGCTTCTTGGAAACTTTTTGTTACCAATAAATCGACAGCCTCCATTCCTGACTGCATTCTTCCGGATGCATTAATTCTTGGACCAATCTTAAAAATAACATCACTAATTGTGATTTCCTTGTTCCCCAAACCGCATATTTTAATAATACTTTTAAGTCCGACATTTGGGTTGCTATTCAATCTTTTTAACCCATAATATGTCATAATACGGTTTTCGCCTATCATAGGAACAATATCTGCGGCTATACTTACTGCAACTAAGTCGAGTAATGAATCTAATTCATGCCGATTCGTCAGCCCATTACTTTGCATAAACGCACACATAAACTTATATCCAACTCCACATCCAGATAAATGCTTGAATGGATAAGGATTATCCTCTAATTTGGGATTAAGAATTGCAACTGCATTTGGCAGTACATTATCAGGTACATGATGATCACAAATAATTACATCAATACCTTTCGAACGAGCATATTCAACCTCTTCGACAGCCTTAATACCGCAATCCAGGACAATAATTAGTTTTACACCTTCGCTTTCTGCGTAGTCTATACATTTGTGTGAGATGCCATATCCATCTTCATAGCGAGTAGGGATATAATAATCTAACGTACCATAGTATGATAGAAATTTATACACCAATGCTACTGCAGTGGTTCCATCCACATCATAATCCCCAAATACGAGGATTTTTTCTTTTTCCCCCAATGCTAAATTGAGTCTATTAACCGCTTTATCCATATCTTTCATTAGAAATGGATCGTGTAAATCATTCATTGACGGATACAAAAACTTATCCACACTTTCTTTTGTGGTAATACCTCTTTCTATCAATAAATGGCTGATTGCAGGGCAATTAGGAAATTGTTCTGTCAATGCGGACTCGATAGCCTCTTGTTCTGATGTAGGAGATAAGTAGTTCCATTTACTTGTCATTTATGTAGTTTTTTATATATCAAGATAAGTAAGCCTCCCATTAGGCCTATAACGCCTTGAATTATATTTGTAATTTATCAAGGCATTAATCAGCTGTGATCTTATAAGTAACCACTAAATTGCAAGTAAACCTTTGCATTTTCTATTGCTGATTAATATTTACGCAAAATTAATCATAGTTTTGCAATATTTTATATAGTTTGAGAATAATTTTACAGCTATAATTCTTAAAAAAAGTTGCTTATACAAAAAATAATATGGATAGGATATTTTTAAATTCCGGTTAAACTTGTTTATTAAACATTATTAACTCTTACATCTAATTGTGGGAAAGGGAAGTTTAGCCCTTGTTTAGGGAATATATTATACACCTTCTCATTTACTTCATAGAATACATCCCAATAGAACGATGTATATACCCAAGCTCTAACAGTTATATTAACACTATCTGCAGCCAACTCACCTAAATACACTTTTGGGGATTTATCGTCTTTAGGTATTGTAGCTACAATACCGTTTAATTTATTTCTTGCAACTTGCGGACGCTTTTTATAGTCATCAATACACGTTGTCTGAACAATTCTTTCGTCTGATGTTAAGATTTTTAATATAGTTTCGCGCGCTACTTTAATATCATCACCATAAGATATTGTGAATGTCCAAGTTATTCTTCTGTAAACCTCTGTCGAATAGTTTATGATAGTACCTGTTGCTAATCCACCATTGGGTATTAAAATTATTTTGTTATCTGGAGTATTGATAATCGTACTGAAAATTTGTATCTCTCTAACAGTACCTGACAAATTGTTATGTTCAATAAAATCTCCAACTCGATATGGCTTAGTAAACAAAATTATTACACCACCTGCAAAATTTTGCAGTGTACCACTCAATGCAAGACCTATTGTTACTCCTGCTGATGCAAATATTGCCACAAAAGAACTTGTCTCAATTCCAAGAATGCCAATAATACTGATTACTAATATAAACAATAGAACGATACGAAGTAAACTTAAAAGAAATGAATACAACGAAGCCTCAATTTTTCTTTTAGTTAAAACTTTAGAGAAAACTGTAACCAATTTCCCTATTAAGAACTTACCGATATAAAATACGATAAAAGATAATAGTATACGAATCCCTAACGTAATCACTCCATCAACAACCTTGGGTATCAATTCTGTAACAGATAAATCCTTAAGTATTGCTACAACATTGTTCGAATTCTGATTAGTAGATGTTATAGAATCATTTGCAACTGCATCTATTGTGTTTTGTAAGAACAAATATATATTGTTAAATTTCATATCTCTAATTACTTTGTATTATAAAAATGTTTATTTTGTTATCACATCTCTATACCAAGATAATGACTTATAATAGTTTTCGTTAACACCTGTAGATGATGTAGACCCAATAATATAGGTTGATAAACCCGAATAATTTGTTTCGCTTATAGCTAAACTATTGAAAATAAATGGGGTAGCAGCTTTATATATAACTACATTCTCAAGTGATTCATTAAATTGAGATTTCAATTCTGTTAATCTTGCGTCATTTAATATATCTGTTGTAAAAGAGTTAACATATTGTTTGAAATCATAGAACAAATATGGCACAGAGCGCTTATATCGTTGAATAGAATTATAATCTCTTGTACCTTCACCAATAGAATAAATTGATTTACACACAGAAGCCACATTTCTTAATTGTGTACAATCAATTAGTGAGATTGTACATGTACGTGAAGAACCACTTTTCGTATTATACTTGTTATAAGTATTTTTACACACTTGAATCAAATCAACACTGTCATCAAAAAAACAAGGGATATTGTTTATATAATCCATTCCATCAATAGGGATTTCAGTTACACTGCCAATAAAATAATGTGTGTCATTTTTTAATTCATAAGCGACTTCTACGCCACCCATATAACAAGCATCTGTATAGATAAACTCAAACAAATTATCAGGTATAGCTTCGGCCAATTCATGTATTGGCATTGTAGAGCCATTGTCGTCCCCAAAATCAAGTGGAGAAACAAAATTACTTCTTGACTCCAATGAGTTTGCCCATCCCGAAGCATGAGAACCTAGTATTAGTCCATAACTTTTAGCAGGTGCAGCAGCAATTGCATCGTTTAAAACCTCACTCATTCGCTCAACTGTTGTCGATTTAATATTACTAGAATATGTCTTTATAGTAATATTTTCAATATCGTTATTATTCTTCTTAATTTCGTATAAACAAGGGTTTTGAGAATACGCAGCATAATATACTAACAACCGACAATTGTTCATATCCTTAGAATTCTGTATTACATATTCGATGTCAGAAATATCACTTGTGATACTTGATGATAATGAATTTGTCGCAATTAAATATAGAATGATGGTTCTATTAGTTTCTTTGTATTGAGGCTCATCATTTTCATCTTTGCAGGATGTACATATTATTAGTATAAATGAAAGAACTATTGCCAATACTTTAAATTTACTCCACATAATTATCTGTTTTGATATAATTTGCAAAGATAGATAAATTCACAAAAAAACACACTATAGAAATTACAATATAAATGAATACTATTCCATTTTACATCTATTATGCAAAAATTAGCTTGATTATTGTTATCTTTGTAAAATATTTAGTGAATATGAAATACGAATTAAAAGCGACAGATTTAAATAGTAGAGCAAGAGCAGGAGTGATACATACCGACCATGGCTGTATAGAAACTCCTATCTTTATGCCGGTTGGCACTGTAGGAAGTGTCAAAGGGGTTCATATGAAAGAACTTGAAGATGATATAAAGGCTCAAATCATATTAGGCAATACTTATCATTTATATCTACGTCCAGGCATGGATATAATAGAACAGGCAGGAGGACTTCATAAATTCAACGGATGGACCAAACCAATACTCACGGATAGTGGTGGTTTCCAGGTGTTTTCCCTTTCTTCAAATCGTAAGCTAAAAGAAGAAGGAGCATATTTCAGAAGTCATATTGATGGTTCTAAACACTTATTTACACCTGAAAATGTTGTAGATATACAAAGAACTATTGGCAGTGACATTATGATGGCTCTTGATGAATGCCCACCTGGGACTTCAGACTATAATTATGCTAAAAAATCATTAGCTTTAACTTCGAGATGGCTTAAAAGAGGATGGGATCATTTCAACGAAACTTCTCCAAAATATGGTCATTCTCAAGCATTTTTCCCTATTGTGCAAGGCTGTGTATATCCAGACTTAAGACGAGAGTCTGCTAAATTCGTAACAGACTTGGGTGCTGAAGGCAACGCTATTGGAGGATTGGCCGTAGGAGAGCCGGCAGAGAAAATGTACGAAATGATAGAAGTTGTAAATGAAATTCTTCCGGAAAATAAACCACGGTATTTAATGGGAGTTGGAACACCAGCTAATATACTTGAAGCAATAGAAAGAGGTGTAGATATGATGGATTGTGTTATGCCAACTCGTAATGGTCGTAATGCAATGTTATTTACAAAAAACGGAATTATGAATATGCGAAACAAAAAGTGGGCAAACGACTTTTCTCCTTTAGAGGAGGACGGAGCATCATTTGTCGATAGAGCATATTCGAAAGCATACGTGCGACATTTGTTTGTCAGCCAGGAATTACTTGCACTGCAAATAGGAAGCATACATAATCTTGCCTTTTACTTATGGTTAGTAGGGGAGGCTCGTAAGCATATTATTGCAGGTGATTTCAAATCTTGGAAAAATGAAATGATTATTAATGTTACTCGACGTTTATAATTCTCATTATAAATATGGACTTTTCTAAACTAAAAGAACTAACTAAAAAATTGAGGTATAAGAAACAAGAATCGACCAATCAATATGTGCGTTGGCATCATATAAAGCAATTTGATTTATATATAATAAAAAAATTCTTAGGGACATATATATTTTCCATTTTGCTTCTTTTGGCTATAGTAGTAATGTTTGATATTAACGAGAAACTTGATGCGGTATTGACTGCTCCATGGCAGGAAACGGTATTTGATTATTTTATGAACTTCCTACCATATTTCGCAAATCAGTTCAGCCCATTATTTACGTTTATATCTGTAATATTCTTTACTTCAAAATTAGCCGACAATTCCGAAATCATTGCAATGCTTTCAAGCGGTATTAGTTATAAGCGTTTAATGGTTCCATATATGGTTTCAGCTGCTATAATAGCTGCATTTTCTTTTATGCTCTCTGCCTATATAATCCCACCGGCAAACATTAAGAGGATAAACTATACCAATAAATGGGTGAAAAACAAAAGTGTAGAGTATGGTTCAAATATACAGTTGCAAGTTTCACCGGGTGTAATAGCTTATCTATCAAGGTATGACAACAGAACAAAAACCGGCTATCGTTTTTCTTTAGAAAAATTTAATAATAAGACTTTAAAATCAAGATTAACAGCTCAATCAATCAAGTATGATACACTCAATCGTTGGGTACTTCAAGATTATGCTATTAGAAATTTTGAAAATTTGAGAGAAACTATTACATATGGGCAAAAAAAAGATACCATTCTTAATATGGAGCCAAAAGACTTTCTTATATCGAAGAATGATCAAGAAGTACTAACATTACCACAATTAAAGACATATATTGACCGACAAAAAAGTAGGGGAGTTGCTAATATTAAAAATTTCGAAATAGAATTACACAAACGGTATGCAATGACCGCAGCAGCTTTCATTCTCACTATTATTGGTCTTACATTATCTTCCAAGAAAGTAAAAGGTGGAATGGGGGTGAATATCGGTATTGGATTAGTACTTAGTTTTACTTATATCCTCTTTACTACAATAACGTCAACATTTGCAATATCAGGATACACTTCACCAATGATTGCAATGTGGATTCCCAATATAATATATTCGTTTATTGCAATATATCTATATAGGAAAGCAGCTATGTAATAAATCGCGAGGACGTATCAAAATTCCACTAAGTAAAAATTTATTGTCACTTAGTATAATATAAAAGCCGTTTTTAAGCATTAAATGATAGGAATACATCTCCTAAAATCAACTTAAAAACGGCTTTTTTTATACCTTAAATATTATCAAATTACACTTTGATAATAATTTTGAGGGTGTTCGTGTTTTAACACATCACCAGTTTCTATTTTACTTTATGTTGGGACTCTCAAGTCCTAATCCTTTTTTCTTATCTACGGCCTTCAATATTAGACCTAATATAAGAGCTGCAACACCTAATGAAGCTAACATTACTAATGGCGCTGTGTAGTTATATGAAACTGCAGCTTGCTCAGGAGTTATAGTTCCGTTTTGAAGACCTATTACAAGCTCTGGATTAGTTTTATCAAGAACTTTTCCAATTAGCAATGGGAATAACCACAAACCAATATTTTGTATCCAGAAAATGAGTGCGTATGCGCTACCGATAATCTTTGAATCTACCAACTTAGGCACACTTGGCCAAAGTGATGCAGGAACTAAAGAAAAACTTGCTCCAAGCACAAGAATTGTCAAATATGCAACCACTATACCACCAACAGGGCTACCTTTGAACATTGGCAACACAAATGCAAAAGTTAGGTGACAAGCAATTAGCAATAAAGATCCAAGTATTAACATGGAAGCTGCTTTTCCCTTATGGTCAACATAACTACCAAGAATAGGGGTAATTCCTACTGCAAGAAGAGGGAACACAGCAAACACAGTTTCAGCACTTTGTCGCATATAGCCCATATAACAGAATATGATTAGCGCAACTACCGCAACAATAAGAAGTGAGTATTTAATGGTTTTCCTTTTTGAAAAATTACTTGCAAAAGCTGCTACAGCTACAACAAGCATAATACAATATTGTACAATTGTTACTGTATTTGTTGCCCAAAATGAATTTTCATCTACTTCAGTAAAAGTTAAATTACATTGTAGCATATTCACAGCATACTTTTGGAATGGGAATATAGCTGAATAATATAGTACACATAATAGCGCAACCAACCAGAATCCGCTACTTGTTAAAATCTTACCTAAATCTTTTAATTGGAATGGATCATCTTTATCTTCATCTTCACCGGTTTGCGCATCTAACTTCTTATCCATAAAGAAATACACAATAAACATTATTAGTGCAATCATCAATAAAACAACACCAAATGCAACTGAACGAGACACATCAATATCTCCACCAAGTTTTGCAAATACAGGAGAGAAGATCATACATGTTGCAACTCCAAGACGAGCAAGAGCCATTTCTGAACCCATAGCCAATGCCATTTCTCGTCCCTTAAACCATTTTACTATACCACGTGAAACTGTAATACCAGCCATTTCAACTCCACAGCCAAAAATCATAAAACCAATTGCAGCAAACTTAGCCGAAGCAGGCATACCCTTATAGAAGGGCGAAATTCCTAGTTCATCGAAAACTGGGATATAGTTTAAATTAGCATTGAACCATCCCTCTAAAGAACTTCCAATAAAGCCCTCAGTTACTGCATACCAATTAATTGTTGCCCCGACAAGCATAACAGCACCAGATAGTACAGCTGTAAATCTAACGCCCATTTTGTCAAGGATAATTCCTGCAAAGATTAGGAAAAAGACAAATACATTAAGGAATGTTTCAGATCCTTGCATAGTTCCAAATGCTGTAGAGTCCCAACCTCGCGTAGACTGCATTAAATCTTTTATGGGAGATAAAATATCCATAAAGATGTAGCTGAAGAACATTGCAGAAGCCAAAAGCAACAATGCAGTCCATCGCATAGCAGCCGAATCTCTTAACGTCATTGTAATTTTGTTTGTTGTCATTTCTGTTTTTATTTATGTTAGTAATTGTTTAATTTTTCGGATTAACAACTCTATCACCAAGATATTGAGCCAAGTCTTTTCTTAAGGCATAGAGTTCTTGTATTGCTTTAAGTAATTCAGCCGATTCTTTGGCATCCTTTGTTAAATTTAGGCTTTGCTGACACTCTTTAATTTGGCATTGAATCAGAGCATCTTTCCAGTTATATAATGCTTGTGGAACTAATATATCCAATTTTTCAAAATCACTTTTCAGCACACCATATTTAGTGTGAATTTTACTAAGCGAATGTTTTTCCTGAATAAGTTCCAACGTTGTAAGTCGTACATCATCATCTATATGTGATGAAAGTCGCTTTTCAAGATAATACATTTGAAACTCACTTCTTTTCTTTTTTGCTTCTGCACTTATCTTTTCATTCAATTCTTTCTCCTTTTTCTCTAAATCTTGAATAGAAAATAAAGATTCTTGTCTGATTTTATTTACACCTTCTTTGAGTGCATTGATATTATCCTTAGCTAAATCTTCATCAAAAATCGCCAAGTCTGTATTAAAATCATTCAAGCATTCTTTAGCGATAGAAAAAATCTTAATATAAATCGGATTAGTGAAAGTAATCTCATCAATATCAAGTTCCTCGGATATATATGTTAATAATGATATATTTTTAACATCCGAATTTCCTATACAAAAATCCGTCATTCCATATTTAACAATGTATTTTAATACTTCCTTTTCATAGGGGAATAGATTTTTTGCGTTAGAGTCTGCCGTTTTATGTTTTATTATATCATTCTTTTCCTCATTATATATCGGAACAATTATATCCTCCTCTCTTTTATTTTCAAGTTTTTCTTCCGATATTTTACGTTGTTTTTTTTCGTATTCTTTCTGTTTGTTTTGATTAATTTTCTTAGCAATTTCTCTCACTAAAATTTCTTCATCAACACCAAACAATTCACTACATTCTTTTGTATAAATCGATCTTTGGATTTCAAATGGGATTAATGAAATAGATGTAATAACATCACCTACTACTGACGCACGCTTTATCGGATCATTTTTAACTTCATCAAGGAGCATTCGTTTCATAAAGCGAATAAAATCCACTTCATTATCATTAATATAATTCAAGAATTCCGTTGAATTATGTTTTTTGGCGAAACTATCAGGATCATCTCCATCTGGTAATAGTAGTACACGTACATTAATTCCTTCAGGAAGAAGCAAGTTTATTGCTTTAAAAGCAGCTTTAATACCGGCACTATCACCATCATACATAATTGTAACATTCTCCGTAAAACGGTGAATCATACGAACTTGATTCGGAGTAAGTGCTGTTCCTAACGAAGCGACAGTATTATCTATTCCTGCTTGATGCATTGACACAACATCAGCATTTCCTTCTACTAAATAGCATTTATTATGTTTTACAATTGCATGCTTAGCCTGAAATAAACCATATAACTCATTCCCTTTAGTATAGATTATTGATTCAGGGGAATTAACGTATTTCGCTTGGTCATTCTTGAGTGTTCTTGCACTAAAGGCTATAGTCTTTCCGGCAACATTTAATACGGGAAATACGACACGTCCTTTGAAACGGTCATATCCACCTCCTCGCTTATCATCTACACATAAACCGGTTTTAAAAAGATAATTCTTATTATACCCTTTAGAAACAGCCATCTTAAACAAACTATTGCTATTATCAAGAGAATAACCTAATCGGAATTTTTTGATGATATTGTCACTAAAACCTCTTTCATAAAAGTAGGATAATCCGATTTCTCGTCCTTCTTGTATATTGAAAAGATTATCTTCAAAAGATTGAGTTGCAAATTCATTTACAATAAGCATTCCTTCTCGTTCAGTTTGCTCAGCACGTTCTTCATCAGTCAGTTCTTTCTCAACAATTTCAATATGATATTTTTTTGCAAGATATTTAAGTGCTTCATAATAGGATAACTGTTCGTGTTCCATTATGAAGTTTACCGGACTTCCTCCTTTGCCACAGCTAAAGCAGTGACAAATACCTTTGGTCTTTGATACACTAAAAGATGGTGTTCTTTCATTATGAAATGGACATAAGCCAACATAGTTGACACCTCTGCGGCGCAAACTAACAAAATCAGATACGACTTCAACTATATCAGCAGCATCAAGAATCTTCGCAACGGTTGTGTTATCTATCATAATGAAATGCAAAGTTAATAAAAATATAAATTTTTATAGGGGATTAAACAATAAAAAGTCGAGCAATTAAAGCTCGACTTTTTACTATTATAATAATTCATGTTTACTCCATACCTTTAATGATAGAAACACCAAGACCAGGCTTGTCTGAAGGAACAACCTTACCATCCACAAAAGATAGTCCTTCAAAGCGGTCATTTGCTATCAAAACATTTCCATCAAGGTCAGTAAAGTCAACCATTGGTGATAGATGAGCTGCAGCAGCAATAGCACAAGAAGTTTCTGTCATACATCCAAGCATCACCTTCATTCCAAGTGATTTAGCCAAAATTGCCATCTTATATGCTTCGTGCAAACCGGTACTCTTCATTAATTTAATATTAATGCCATCATATACACCATTAAATCTAATGACATCTGGAAGTCTTTGGAATGCTTCATCGGCAAAAATAGGAAGTGGACTTCGCTCTCTCAACCATGCAGTATCATCAA
The DNA here is from genome assembly GCA_015061055.1 of Bacteroidales bacterium. Lineage (GTDB taxonomy): Bacteria > Bacteroidota > Bacteroidia > Bacteroidales > Muribaculaceae > RGIG4576. Next base: position 91,814 of record SUXH01000003.1, on the reverse strand, counting down.
GTGGTAATTCCTTTGGCATAGGTTGCTCGACAAATAAACAATTTTTATCAGCAAGCCAATTACACATTTCTAAAGCTTCTTCCTTTGAATCCCATCCTTGGTTTGCATCAACACACAATGGTCGATCTGTTGCCTTACGAATTGTTTCAATTAATTCTTTATCACCAGGAACTCCCATTTTCACTTTAAGAACTTTGAATGCTTCAGATTCTTTAATTTTCTGTTGAACTACTTCCGGAGTATCATTGCTAATAGTAAATGAAGTAGGGTGTATATTTTCTAATGAAAGCCCCCATATTTTATACCATGGTTGCCCCATAATCTTTCCAAGCAAGTCATGTAGCGCAATATCAATTGATGCCTTTGCCGCTCTATTGTTTGGTGCTACAGAATCAACATACGATAAGATTTCATCAATTCTAAAAGGATCTGTAAACTGAGCTAAATCAAGAGAGCTCAGGAATTTAGTTACGCTTTCAACACTTTCCCCAAGATATGGAGGCATTGATGCTTCACCGTAACCAACGATGCCATCATATAACAATTCAATCTGTACACCCGGTGTTGTTGTTCTACTTGATTTTGCTAAATTGAATGCATGTTTTAGCTTTAGTTCATAAGGTTTAAATTTCAGTACAAGATGTCCTGTTTTTTCTGTCTTTTTTGTACTGCAGCCAAAAGCCGACAAAGACATCAATGATGAAGATGCTATCAATGCCGCACCTGAACCCAATAAGAATTTTCTTCTATCCATATAATGTTAGATTTTTAGTTAATTACATTCTATTAAAAATACCACTTATGATCCCTAACCATCGTGATACCACGAGTACCAATTTCTCCTTCAATACGACTTATTGACAAGAATGGTGTTGTTAGATAATTATCTGCATTAGGATCCACACTGTTTATTTTGACTCTTCCTGAGCAGTGAATATATTCACCATCTTTTAGATAAATTCCAACGTGCGTTACTCTACCGCTTTTTGTACCCCAGAATAACAAGTCTCCAAGTTTTGCATCTTTCCAATCTTTAGCTTCGATTCTTTTACCGATTAATGCTTGTTGCGATGCATCTCTATGCAATATTATTCCATTCGCAAAATATGATACTTTAACAAGTCCTGAGCAGTCTGTAACTTTAGTCGTTGTACCTCCCCACAAATATCCATGTCCCATTAATCTATGTGCAACCTTGGTTATCTTTTTAGCATCAAACGATTGATCTACCCACTTGCTCAACTCCTTAACCTCACTTTTGTGAACATATCCTTCTCGACCATCTGGAGTTGTTAATTTAATAAAATCCTTATCCCTTGATACATATTGGAGTATATTTCCCATTACAAGGTCTGTTACTGTTTTATCTGAATTAGGCTTTTCCACTAATCTAGTTTGATATTCAGTAACTATATATCTTGTAGATTTTCTCCAATTATCAAACTCAATCTGAGTCATTTTGTGTAAAGAATTTGATGGTACATAAGAGATATACTCATCCGGACCTTGTACTCTTGCCCAATCACCCGAATATTCCAATATCTTCACAGGTGTACCCATAATAGTTTGTGTAGCCATTTCTGCTGCATGTTTACCGGCTGTTCTATGAGATGCAAGAGCCAACTTTACTACAGCCCAAGGTTTCTTTTGCGTGTATTCAAGAACCGATATACTATCAATGTACTGAATGTTATTTTGCGATAAATTTTGCAGAATATTCTGTTTCAAGTTGTTATTATCAACTTTACCTTTAATAATCCACTTATCACTTGATAGTGTTGCTTCAAGATCGCAAATTGCTATTCTAGAATCAGGCGCAAATTGTTTTTTTATATCCTTTAATAAATCATTGACATTAACTTGCGCTATTAGTGTATTAGCACCAAATAGTAAGACACATAATAATACGATGAATTTGATATCCTTTTTCATTGCTTGTAATTATTTAATAGGTGTTATTTTGTTTACTTTCAAGTTTGATTTATAATTTATTATATTAGCATTTTCCCATTCAACTTCTCCAGCTTGGAAATCAACTGTTTCACATCTTAAATATTTCTTTGCAGGATAGAATTCTCCATTAGTACCTTCATTGGTTGCGAAACGATAACCATCTATACAAGTTTTATAAAAATCTTGGAATGGTTCTTTATGGGTTGTTCTTCCTCTTGACATATCACATGGAACCCAACCTGTACCTTCAAAATACACTTCCAACCAATCGTGCCAACCAGCCCAATTTTCGGAGAATTCCCAACCACTTTCCCATCGAGCGGGAATACCAATACTTCTAAGTAAAGAAATGTATAGAAGTGCTACTTGACCACAATCACCATGGTTGATATTTAATACATATTCAGGCATACATGGTATAGTACTATAATCCAAAGCTCCTGCCCATGGGTAATTGGAAGAAATCCAATCATATATCAAAGATGCTTGAATAACTGGATTCTTCTCTTTACCAATAAGAGATAAAGCAAGTTTTTGATATTTTTCATTAACAAGTATATGAGGTAAGACTTGACAAGTATTATTTTTATAATTTTCAGTATTCTTGTTATATGGTTTCAAATTTCTAAGAATATCAGCTTTAGAAAACACTTGTGCTCCAACTTCATATGAGAATTTAATTTCAAAACGAGTAGGTTTATCTTTTATCGACTTCTGCTCCATATACACAGTGTGATGTACACTCCCAACAGAATGTGTTACAGGTGAGCTCGAAGATATAAGTTTGAAATTACGTTGCCTTCCATTATCATAGGGGAATGGTAGCCAAGCCCGTACAATTTCTCCTTCAGGAACTTCATTTGCAGGAACTTCTAAAAAATATGTCATTTCAACTGTTTTCCAATCACACACATTATTCTCATCACGTTTTAAGGATAGAATATGTTCTATTTTCCTATGAACATCAGCATATTCCTTTTTCTTGTCAGAGGCAATTTGTTCTCCATACAATTCTTTATTTAGTAGGGCAAAGTTCTTAATAGTTTTTCTAAACCACCACTCTTGCCCATCAATAATTCTTGTTTCAAGATATTTTTTAGCTTTCCACACTTCAATTTGGCTATCAGTTACATTGGGCACCTTTTCCATCAACATTTTTTTACCTTCCTCTGGAGTAAGTCGAAAGTCTCTTCTGATTCTCTGCATCATTGTTTGCAAAGAATCTATGAAAACAGGATTTTGTGATTTCTCTTTATTACTTAATTGCTTAATTATAGTTTCAACTTTATTAAATTCCCCATTATTAAGTTTTACAACTGCTTCCTTCTTCCAATTTTGAGCTGAAATACCTGAACATAATAATGCGCCGAGAGTAAAAGATAATAGTTTTCTGAAATTTAGTTTCATATTTTTATGATTTTATTGTCAACTACAAAAATAGTAAAAAAATGGCAAAGAATGTAGTTGTTTAGAGCAAATTTAGATTTTTGTAGTAAAATATCTTAATTATTTTTGATAATATATATTTTAAAACTCAATTTTATTACTTTTGTATACAAATTAATCAACACAATGAACAGCAAATCATTATTTATTTTGTTTTATATTTGTTTTTGCAATAGTTTATATGCAAAAAGTGACTACTACACACTTATTGATTCTTCCGAATACTATATCAAGGAACATCAATGGGATAAAGCCGAGATATTTCTAAAGGAGATACTACATACTTATCCTGACGATAATAACAACTCACTAATTATTTCAAACTTAGCTACAGTACAGCGATATCAAGGAAAATACAATGAAGCCATTAATAATTATTCTTTTGCAATTAATATGACACCTAATGCTGTTACATTGCTAAAAAACAGAGCATCGTTATACCTTGATATTGACAGTATTTCAAATGCAATCGATGATTATGAGAGAATATTATTAATAGATGAAAAAGATGAGGAATCACGATATTACCACGGAATATTATCTTTAAGAATTGGTCGTTTAGATGATGCGAAAAAAGACTTTGATTATATTCTTTTTTATAACCCATCTTCGGGACTTGGTAAGGAAGGGTTAGCGCATTGGTACAAGTACAGACAGGATTATGTAATGGCGATTAAACATTTCTCTGAAATTATCGAGCAATATCCAAGTGAAGTACTATATTCAAATAGGGCAGAGTGTTATTTAGCTCAAAAACGTCTTAATGATGCAGAAAAAGATATCACAAAAGCAATTAACATTGCTCCGAACGATGGATACCTGTATATACTTAGAGCAAAGCTTCACAAAGCAAGATTTGATAAGACTGCAATGGAAGCTGATATATCTTTAGCAGAAAAATATGGTTATAGTAGAGAATTCTGTGATGAAATATTAAACACCAAATAATTTGCTCATTTAAATAAAATACACTACATTTGTATTATGATTTCCGTACTTGACCACATAGAATTTCTAATTTCAATGCACAATTGTGTAATTGTGCCCGGTCTTGGTGCATTGATATCACAATATTCAGTTAGAAGAGACACTAACGGAAATATTATTGGATTAAGAAGAGAAATCACTTTTAATCCATCAGTTGTGCATAATGATGGATTATTAGCCAATTCTATCTCAAGAAAAGAAAGAATCAGTTTTGAATCGGCAAATAATGAAATTTCTAAATATGTTAGTTGCCTTCATTCTCAACTAACACACGAAGGTGAAGTCCCTATGGGAAGGGTAGGGTATTTTAGTTGCACTACTGAAAATAAATTAGAATTTTTCCCATTCCCCACCTCAAATACAAAAAACGAATTTTATGGTTTATCTTCAATTAAACTAAAACCATTATTATCATATACGGAAAATATAGTTCAAGACAAGAACTTGCCAAATTCAAATGTAATTACAATCTCAAAAAGGGTTTTCCGTGTTGCAGCTTCAATAGTATTACTTATTGGAATGGTATTGGTATTATCAACTCCAATATTAAACACCAATAATCAAGACTATGCCAATTTAAATGCATTTTCACTAAAAACACATGATGAGATTGAGAATACTGAATTATGCATAGCAATACCAAGTATTAACAATAACAATGAATTCAACGAAAACAACACAATAGAATCTGAGACAAACCTAAGAGACCGTAATGGTAACTATTGTATTGTTATCGCATCACTATCTACTGAATCTCAAATCAGCAAACTTGTTCAGGAGAAAGGATTGACACAATATGATGTATTTGAATCATCATCAAAATATCGTGTTTATATTGCTAAAGGCACATATGATGAAATGATTTCGCTCAAAGAGAGCAAATATGCCGGTAGCGATGCCTGGGTGTGTAGAATAAAATAATTCCATACACTATTAATTTCATTATTCAAAAATAGATTTGTGTTTATTGAACTATATGAGAGTATACTGAGAAGTATGCTTTTGTTGTTGTGTCCAATTTTGTTTGAATAGATTGAGCTTTTATTGTACAAGAGAGTATATAGTAGCTGCATTCAATATGTATTTTACAACATACACAAGCTTGAATATGTATATATAAAAATCGCGACCACACATAAATGTAGTCGCGAATATTTTATCTGTATTTTGCTTTTGATTATTCTGATACAGCTTCAGCAACAACTTCAAATGGGATTTCAACCGAAACTTCCTTGTGAAGTTTAACAACTGCAACATAAGAACCCACTTCCTTAATTGTTTCCTTAACAACGATAATCTTACGATCTACTTCGTGTCCAAGTTTTGCAAGTTCTTCAGCTACTTGAGCATTTCCTACAGATCCATAGATAGCTCCTGTTGCACTTGTCTTAGCAGAGATAGTAAGTGCTACTCCTTCTAAAGTTGCAGCCTTTGCTTCTGCATCTGCCTTAATCTTAGCGATTTTGTGTGCACGTTGTTTAAGAACTTCAGCAAGTTGTTTCAATGCACCGGGAGAAGCAATAACAGCCTTACCTTGTGGGATAAGATAGTTACGACCATAACCACTCTTTACTTCTACTATATCGTCCTTGTATCCAAGGTTAGCGATATCTTCTTTCAATATAATCTTCATAAATCAAATCCTCCTTTTAAATTATTTCATCAAATCAGTTACATAAGGAAGAAGAGCAAGGTGACGTGCACGCTTTACTGCTTGAGCCACTCTTCTTTGGAACTTAAGTGAAGTACCTGTGATGCGACGAGGTAGGATTTTACCTTGTTCGTTCAAGAATTTCTTCAAGAATTCAGGATCCTTGTAGTCGATATACTTAATACCGCTTCTCTTAAAACGGCAATATTTTTTCTTTTTCACATCCACTGCAAGTGGAGTAAGATATCTGATTTCTGATTGAGCTTGTGACATATTACTTTTCCTCCTTTACTTCATCATTGTTTGTACTCTTTGCACCCTTAAGACTTCTTCTCTTTGCAGCATATTCAGCAGCATATTTGTCAAGGAAGAATGTCAAGAAACGGATAACTTTTTCGTCTCGGCGGAAAGCTGTTTCAAGCTTCTTGATTAATGATGGCTCTGCATCAAACTCAATTAGGTTGTAAAATCCGGTAGTTTTCTTTTGAATTGGGTAAGCAAGTTTGCGTAGTCCCCAATTTTCAACATTCACGATTTGAGCACCATTTTGTGTCAAGAATGTTGTGAATTTTTCTACCGCTTCCTTCATCTGAACATCAGACAAAACGGGAGTTAAAATGAAAACGGTTTCGTAATGATTCATAACGTTTTGATTATAAATTAATTATGCTTTTGCTCCTCTTTGAGCACTGCAAAGGTACGAATTATTTTCCAAACACACAACATCCATTGAAATAAACAGTTATAATTAATAGCATTAAAAATGTCTGATATAATGTAAGTTGGTCAATGTAGTATATAAAATCTTATATTTTACTTAAAAACTATTATATTTGTATTATATAAAAATATAAGAATTATGAAACTAGTAATTGTTCTGTTATTTGTGTCTATGTTTTTTAATAAATCATTTTCAAGAGAATGGAGTTCAGATATTCTAGGAAATGATTACATAAATGCGACTATATTATTACCTGATGATTATTCAGGTAAAATTAAAGCTACAATAATAAAGAAAAAAACGACTCAAAATTATAGAAAATCCGTACTTTATATTCATGGCTACAATGATTATTTTTTTCAATCAGAATTAGGTGATAAATTTACCGAAAAAGGATACAACTTCTATGCTATCGATTTAAGGAAATATGGTAGATCAATAACAAATGGGCAAAACAAATTTGAAGTACGTGATTTAAAAGAGTATTTTACAGAAATTGATTCAGCCATACATATAATCAAAGAGAATAAGTGCGATGAAATTATTTTAATCGGTCATTCAACAGGAGGGCTTATAGCATCATATTATATAATGGAGACACATAACAAGGAATGTATAGATGCTTTAATACTGAATAGTCCTTTTTTGGATTTTAATTTATCCAAACTCGAAGAAGATTACTTATTGCCAATCGTCTCTAAAATTTCAAACTTGACACCGAATATAAGTATTAGTCAAAATAGTAATGATGGTTATGCACAAAGTCTTCTCAAGAAATATCATGGTGAATGGGACTATAATACAGAATGGAAAATGCCAATATCTCCAGATGTAAGTTTTGGCTGGCTCAGCGCTATTCATAAAGCACAAAAAGCTTTGCATACAGAAGCAAGCATCAATATTCCAATTTTGCTTATGCGTTCAAATATTTCTATATATGGCAACAAATGGTGTGAAGAATTTAATAGGGGAGATGTAGTTCTTGACGTAAATGACATTTCCTATTATGGGAGAAAACTTGGACCTAGTGTTAAAGAATTAGTCGTAAAAGAAGGCTTGCATGATATATTTCTGTCACGCAAGCCCATAAGAGAAACTGTTTACAAATATCTTTTTAATTGGTTGGATTCTATATCAACAAATTAATCAATTACAACTTTTGAAGTTTTATTTCTTTCACATTTAATAAACAAACCTTTTTGTGGATTATCCACTTTAATACCTTGCAAATTATAGTAAATAGGTTTTGCATTCTCATTTATCGATATATTCTCCACACTTGATATATCTATGCCTGTATACGATTTAAAATTTTTCCAACCTATAGCATTTTTATATGCATCAATAGAATTAATTGGAGCATTCAAAGAACCATAGTTGTAAGTATAAATACTGAAAACATCTTCCGTAATATTTGGAGGTGTTTGATTTAGTGATGTTATCAATCTAGCATTTGTACAAGTACCAAATGCTAAAGAGCCTATTTCTTGTACTGATTTACCAATCGTAATAGAATACAAACTATAACAGTGCTGAAATGCCCTTTCACCAATCATAGTCACATTATTTGGTATTACAATATCATTCAATGCTGTACCATTAAAAGCATTTGCTCCAATTTCAGTTATAGAATTAGGTAACAGAACTTTTGATAGATTTCTACAATAATAAAATAAGCCAACCGGTATTTTAGTTACAGTCTCCCCAAATTCTACATTAACCAAAGAATCACAATTACTGAAAACATCCTCTGAATTAATATCACAGTCCTCTGCATTAAAATATAAAGTTTTTAAATTTGAACAGAATGAAAATGATTTTACGCCTAAATATGCAATATTATTAGGTATTATTACTTCTTTTAATGCGGTAGAATAGAACGTATAATCACCGATTTCTGTAACAGTATTAGGTATATTGATATTTTTTAATCCTCTGCATTCAGCAAATAAGTTATCCGGTATTCTTTTCACACCTTCCCCCACACAAACATCTTCTAATGAATTACAAGTCCAGAAAACATTAGCTGTGTTATTAGAAGCAATCTCTGTTTCACAATCCTCAGCATTATAATAAATTGTTTTCAAATTATCGCAAAATGAGAATGCAAATCCACCTATAATTTTCACATTTTTAGGGATTGTTATTTGAGTAATATTTTCACAATCGTTTAGAAAATAACTCGGTATTTTTTCAACATTGTTTCCTATTAAGACTTCATAAAAGTATTTACCAAAACTATTGTTTACTTGACATTTTTTAGCATCATAGTATAATGATGCAGGGCTGTATGTCGCCAACGCACTATAACCAATTTTTGTTACATTTTTAGGTATTGTAACACTCGTCAGATTTGTTCCCGCAAAAGCCATTTCACCAATTTCCGAAACAGATTCTGAAAGTTGAATTTCTTGCAACGCTTTACAATCCAAACAAAAATTTTCGGGGATTATTTCAACAAAATCACCAAAAACCACTTTGCTCAATGAATTACATTTATAAAATCTTCCTGTGGATTTTGAAGCATTATAATACACAGTTGTTAAATTATTACATTCAGTAAAAGCATCCGACATATTAACAACTGTAGTAGGGATTGTAACTTCTGTAATCCCCGTTTGTTGAAAAGCTGCACGACCTATTTCAGTTACCCCCTCATGTATTATTACATTCTTTAAACCTACCGATCCATAAAATATATTTTCAGGTATCTTTTTTATGTCTTTATCAAATTCAGCAATATATTCTCCACAACCTGCAAAAACGCTATTGCCAATAACGCATTTTTCTGAATTAAAATTTATCTTGGATAATTTTTTACAACTATTGAAAGCAAAATCTTTAATTACACTAATAGAACTTGGTATTATTAATTCCGTAATACCCGAACTCATAAAAGATCCTTCACCTATTTCAGTAATATGGTTGGGTAATTCTAATTTTTTCAATCCGTTACACCAACTTAATAGATAGTCTGGTACTTTTGTTACACTGTCTCCGAACGTTACGTTAGTTAATGAATCACAATCGGAGAATGCTCCACTTTCCACTACGCAATTCTCTGAATCAAAATATAATGATTTAAGATTAGAACAGCCCTGAAAAGCATTAACTCCGATATATGATACTGTTTTAGGGATTGTTATTGCCTCTAAATCGTGACAATTAGAAAATGTATTTGCATCAATTGAGGTTATCGTTTCAGGGATGTTTAGATTTAATTTAAATTCACAAGTAGCAAATGCATTTGGTGCAATCTTTTGGACCCACTTAGGTAAATCCACTTTCCCTCCGGCATTAGGTTTAAGATCAATAAAATTATGAAATACAGATGAATACCGGGTAGCATCAACGTGTATACCTGTTGCTACGTTCTGACTAATGTAATGTTCAATACCACAAGGGTACGTTTTAAAACTTGAACATAATTCTACACAGTCACGATTTTGGGGTAACCAACCTATTTCTTGCAAATCAGAACATTGTAATTCACAATAGTTAATATTATCTGATTTTTCTCGAATAATCATCCAACCAATATATTTTACTGATTTAGGAAAAACAAGTTTTTCAATCTTTTCACATCCATAGAGCAAGCCATTAGGAATACGTTCGACATTTTCACCAAATTCGATTTCTTTAAGTGTAGAAGGAAATGGGGAAGAGAATCCTTCATATCCACCGCCAAGCATAGTTGTGGTATGAATCGAAAAATAAACATTCTTGCAATTATCTGCGTTAAAATACACCTTTCTAAGACTACTTGGTATTGTAACGACAGAAGTATCGCGTGTATCATCAATGCTATCCTTTTCTACGGATTTTACTCCGGGACCACCACTCAAATTGCAGACTCTAAAATAAAAACCTGAAATAGTGTCAGTATATTTCGGTATAGTTACTTCAGTAACATATGGAGAATGCCTAAATCCACTCACTTTTGTGATCTTGTATGTTTTTTTATTATATTCGACCACATCCGGAATCACTATGGCACCATGATATTCTTTCTCGCCTTCCGATGTTGAAACAGTTGAATCAGAAGTTATTTTATAATAAATTCCATCTGCTTCAAAATCATATCCGACTTCGTAAGGATCTAATGAACTTGCACTACCATCTGTACCATCAGATACTTCTGCATAACTCATATATGGCATCAGCATAGATAGAGTTAATATAATAAAAACCTTCAACTCTGTAGAAAAAAATCTCATATTAGTCAGCTTATTAAACATTAAAATTTTGTGATTATTCTATTGTTTTTGTTTGTTCTATCTGTTTTTGAGCTAATTGTAATTTTTGTTCCAAAAACATACGTTTCTTTATAGCAGATTTACCACTTTTTTTATTGATTGCATATCGATAAGTTTGTGCTATTGCTTTTACGATAATTGGTTCAAGATTAACGGAGTGTTGTTTAGTTCCTTTAAATATCAATTTAAAATTAGATTTTACATTTTCAACAACAAATTGTCCTAATGTATCACATTCTTGATTTGTAAATGTTATACTTTCATACGAAACACCATCACTATTGTATCGGTAATTTCGTGATTTATCGTATGGTACAGTACTTGTTGTTACTTCCCCGGCAGATGGCACAACTAAAGAAACTGAAGTATGCTTTACATTAATTCCTTTCAAATAAGACACCACATAAAACAGATCAGATTCATCAATTCTTGGCTCAATTGTAGTTCTATTATCGTCTCCTGCTTTATCTGCAATATTCTTGTGAATATAGTAACCTTCTACCATATCTTTATGCTTGATATATTTAAATTCTTTAGATAATTCTTGATTTTCTAATTCAAGCTCAGAAATTAAACTATCATTTGTTGTAATCTCCTTTTTCACCAATCCCTCTTGATTAAGAACTCTGAGATGTAATACTTTCTTTAGTAAATCAATATTGTCCTTATAATTGTTTTTTAATGAATCGAGCATTTTTATTGACTCCTCGTATCGTTGATTATCATACAAATCACGAGCTTGAACAAATAATGATTCTGCAACATTTTTATTTGCATCACTACATGAACTTGCTGCCAACATAACACATATCACAAAAGCAACTTTAATTACGCTTAGTTTAATTAGTACTTCTTTGAACATCTTTTACTCCTTTTATATTGCGAATTTTCTTGATTAAATCATTTAATGTTGCTGTATCACCTATTCCAATAACCAAATATCCTTGAAATAGACCATCATTTGAGTCTATTGAAATATTTCTCAACACAGCATCTTTTTCCTTTGTAATTAGAGAAGTAATATTGGTAACGATACCTATGTCATCATTACCTACAATTCTTAAAGTCACTGCAAATTGAGAACCAAGTTTTCCCGACCAAGTTGCCTTTATTTCTCTATTTGGATCTTTTCGTAACAAGTGCCTCAAATTATTACAATTTGTACGATGTACCTTTATTGCTCCGGTACTAGAAATATATCCAATTACATCATCTCCGAAAATAGGATTACAGCACTTACTTAGCACATAGTTTATACCTTTCATATTTTCTCCAATTACAAGTATATCACTTGAAAATCGTTCCTCTCTATCATCGGTCGATTGGAGTACAAAGTTTGCGGCAGTTTCGTGTGCTACGACTTCTTTATCTTTATTATCTAATTCTAAATAAGTATCAATAACATCATTTACATTCAATGATTCATTTGAAATTGATAGGTAGAAATCAGTTACAGTTTTATATCCCAATTTCTTTATTGTTCGCATTAACAAAGACTCTTCTTCTTCGATTTTCCTATTCTTGAAACGACGCTGAAGCAACTCTTTCCCTAAATCAGCAGTACGAGCATTCATCTCATTTACCGATTGCTTAATCTTATTACGAGCTTTTGATGTAATAACAAAACTTAACCAATCGAGCTTGGGTGATTGATTGGAGGATGTTAAGATCTCAATTGTATCTCCACTCCTCAATTTGTAGGTAATTTTTTGATTTTTACCATTTACTTTACCTCCAATACATGAACAGCCAAGACGTGAATGTATATGAAAAGCAAAATCAAGTAGGGTAGCACCTTGAGGAAGTTTATACAAATCTCCTTTAGGTGTAAAAACAAATACTTCTTTATCGTAAATATTCATTTTTACACCTTTCATTAATGTTGTTGCTCCTTCGCTACCTGATTCTATCAAATCACGTACATTATTCATCCAATCATCCAGATTAGACTCACTCTTGATACCTTTGTATTTCCAATGGGCAGCAAGACCTCGCTCAGCAATCTCGTCCATTCGCCTTGTACGAATTTGTACTTCAACCCATTGGTTGTCAGGGCCATAAACGGTTATGTGTAAAGATTCGTATCCGTTAGACTTAGGAATTGTAAGCCAATCCTTCATTCGAGCTGGATTTGCCTTAAACATATCAGTTACAATAGAATAAGCAATCCAACACTTTGCTTTTTCTTGTTCTTTCTCAGTATCTATAATAATACGTATTGCAAACAAATCATATATATCATCTACCTCAGCATTTTGTTTGATCATTTTATTGTAGATGGAGTTAATTGATTTTGTTCGTCCTTTTATTTCAAACTTCAAGCCAGCCTTTAATAATGCATCTTTTACCGGGGCAATAAAATTAGCAATGTACTCTTCTCTTCTGATTTTAGTTTGATTTAATTTACTGGCTATTTGAGTAAAAATATCACGCTGAGTATATTTAAGAGCTAAATCTTCAAGTTCTGATTTAATTTTATATAACCCTAATCTATGAGCTAATGGCGCATATAAGTATTTTGCTTCATTTGCTATAGAATTAACAAAATGCACATCAGGATGATGATTAATCATTCTCATCAAGCTCAAACGATCCACAATCATAATAATCACAACTCGTATATCTTCCGCAAAAGAAAGTAGTAATTTATGATAATTCTCGCTTTCAACTGCTGAACGTTTCTTATACAACAACGACACTTGCAACAAACCTTTTATAAGTTTTACAATATCATCACCAAATCCATCTTTAATTTCAATCTCACTTACGATATCATTTTTACACAAATTATAAAGAAGGATAGCAATAATCATATTACGATCTATGCCAAACGTTTCTGTAAGTGTATTTGCTGTACTTAAATGCCTAAGCGCCGGATTTATGCCATATTTATCACGTGTATATTTATTTTCTTTTATACCCTTACTGATAATTGAAATAATTTTATCACAATCATCTTTAGATATTGTATCTCCTATAGTTTTTCGTAATGTTTTATATAAATGGACTAACTGTTTGCGCTCAGCATCTGTATAATATTGTTTCATCTTATTTTTACACCTGTATTTTTCTTCAAAATTAATATATGCATAACATAAAAACAAATTGTATGTATAAAATTTGCACCAAAAAATTATTTACACTAACTTTGAGAACAATAAACTTCAACTAATACAATTATAATATGCTTAACACAGAGGACTTAAAACTTTTACAGTCAAAAGGAATTTCACAAGAAACATTTCAAGAGCAACTTGATACATTTAAGACAGGATTCCCTTACTTAAAAATTGAAGCAAGTGCTGCAATCGGGAATGGTATTACAAAATTTTCAGAGCAAGAAATTGCAGAATGTATTGAAGAATGGGAAAACTTTTTAACTTCAGGAGGTGCTGTAGAGAAATTTGTTCCCGCATCAGGGGCTGCAAGTCGTATGTTTAAAAATATGTTTGAATTTTTAAATGGTGAAAATGACGTTCCAACATCTGATTTCGAGAAAAAGTTCTTTACTGAAATAGAAAAATTTGCTTTTTATGATGCATTAAATGAAGCATGCATTAAGAATCACACTAAAGGTATAAAAGATCTTATAGCTGAGAATAAATATAAATCAGTAGTAGAGTGTATGCTTAATAGCTGTGGTTTAAATTATGGTTTCCTTCCAAAAGCTTTATTGCAATTCCATAAAGTTAATGCAGAAGTACATACCCCACTTGAAGAACATCTTGAAGAAGGTGCACAATATGCAACCGATAAAGACCGCAATGTAAATATTCATTTCACAGTATCACCTGAGCATAAACCGGAATTTATAAAATTGATCAATGCTAAAGTTTCTGCTTTTGCTGAAAAATGGGGTGTTAAATACAATGTTTCCATGTCGGAACAAAAGTCATCAACCGACACCATTGCTGTAGACATAGATAATAATCCGTATCGTGAAGATGGTAAACTACTTTTCCGTCCTGCAGGTCATGGCGCATTACTTGAAAATCTAAATGACATTGATGCGGATGTTGTTTTTGTTAAAAATATTGATAATGTGGTTCCAAGCAGTTTGCGTGCTGAGACTATAAAATTCAAGAAAGTAATCGGTGGTTATCTTGTAAAGGTGCAAAAGCAAATCAAGACATATCTTGAAATGCTTGATTGTGGAAAATACAATATGGACGATGTGCATGAGATGGAGACATTCCTACACAATACATTGTGTGTGCGTTATGATGACACAAAGAATCTTGAAGATTGTGAACTTGTTCTTTATGTTAAAAACAAGTTAAACCGACCAATTCGCGTGTGTGGTATGGTGAAAAATGATGGTGAACCGGGAGGAGGTCCATACATTGCTTATAATAGTGATGGCTCACGCTCTCCACAGATTCTTGAATCGGCACAATTTGATATGAGTATGCCTGAATCGGAGATTCTTATCAAGAGTGGGACTCACTTTAATCCTGTGGATTTGGTATGCTATATTAAAGACTATAAGGGAAATAAATTTAATTTAAAGAACTATGTAGATAAGAAAACCGGTTTGATTTCGGAAAAGTCAAAATCGGGTACTACACTCAAGGCTCTTGAACTTCCGGGGTTATGGAATGGTTCTATGAGTGACTGGAATACAATTTTTGTAGATGTACCACTTGCTACATTTAATCCTGTAAAAACAGTTAACGATTTATTACGTGTTCAACATCAAGGCTAAATAATAATATGCTTAATTAAACCCCTCTATATGAGGTAATTTTATCCTAATATTATTTCATAATGAAGCGCTTACTATATTTAATATACACAATTTGTATGGTATTTTCAACCAATTGCATACAGGCAATAGCTCAAACTTCACAAGTAGAAATAATCAACCAAGCTCAATTTAAATCATTAGTAGGAGATTACTCTATGGGATTTGAGGGATTTAAAATGATTGGCAATAAGCCAGTTGTTTTAGATATTTATGCTACTTGGTGCGGTCCTTGTAAAAGATTATCTCCTATCCTTGACGAACTTGCTACAGAATATAAAGGAATGGTTGATTTTTATAAGATTGATTTGGATAAGAATAGGGGATTGGGTGATGCTTTTGGCGTTCAATCAATTCCGATGATAATATTCTTTCCTGTAAAAGGTAAACCTCAATACATAATGGGGCTTTACCCTAAAAATGAGCTAAAAGAAGTTGTTGACTATATGTTCTTTAAAAATAAATAGAAATTGAACAATTTTCAACAAACAGATGTAATGTTATTATGTATTGTATAATACTTTTTTAACCTATTACTTTAATTTATAAAAGACAATGACGGACTAAGAAATAGTCCGTCATTGTCTTTTATAGATTAATATTTCTTCGTGAATTATTCTTCAACAGCAGCCTGTGCAGCAGCAAGACGTGCGATAGGCACGCGGAATGGAGAACATGAAACATAGTTCATTCCAAGTTTAGCACAGAACTTAACAGAAGATGGTTCTCCACCATGTTCACCACAGATACCAACCTTCAATTCAGGTTTAGTAGAGCGTCCCTTTTCAGTACCCATCTTAACAAGTTGTCCTACACCTTCTTGGTCAAGCACTTCAAATGGATCTGTTTTGATAAGACCCTTTTCTTTGTAAACTTTCAAGAACTTAGGAGCATCGTCACGAGAGTAACCGAATGTCATCTGAGTCAAGTCGTTAGTACCGAATGAGAAGAAGTCGGCTACAGTAGCGATTTGATCAGCAGTCAATGCAGCACGAGGAACTTCAATCATTGTACCAATCTTGTATGCTACAGTTTCACCACGTTCAGCGAATACCTTTTGAGCTGTTTCGTGAATAATGTTTGCCTGCATTTGAAGTTCTTTAAGAACACCTACAAGAGGAATCATTATTTCAGGGTGAACATCAATACCCTTAGCTTTCACGTTAAGAGCAGCTTCAAGAATTGCACGCGCTTGCATTTCTGTGATTTCAGGATAAGTGTTACCAAGACGACAACCACGGTGTCCAAGCATTGGGTTAAATTCTTCAAGAGAATCAACAATTGCCTTAACTTCTTCAAGAGTCATACCCATTTCTTCTGCAAGTTCTTTTTGAGTTGCAGTTTGATGAGGAACGAATTCGTGCAAAGGTGGGTCAAGAAGACGAATTGTAACACCAAGTCCGTCCATAGCTTCAAAGATACCTTCGAAGTCACCACGTTGCATAGGAAGAAGTTTAGCAAGAGCAGTGCGACGACCTTCTTCATCGCGAGCGATAATCATTTCACGCATAGCCTTGATGCGGTCACCTTCAAAGAACATATGTTCTGTGCGGCAAAGACCGATACCCTTAGCACCGAATTTGCGTGCAACAAGAGCGTCGCGAGGAGAATCTGCATTTGTGCGAACATCTACCTTTGTATATTTTTCAGCAAGGTTCATGATTGCAGCGAAATCGCCGTCAAGTTCTGCATCAACAGTTGATACCAAACCATCATAAACATCACCTGTACTACCATTCAATGAGATCCAGTCACCTTCTTTGTAAACTTTGCCACCCATTTCAACAGTCTTTTCCTTATAGTCTACCTTGATTTCACCGGCACCCGATACACAGCACTTACCGATACCACGAGCAACTACAGCAGCATGAGATGTCATACCACCACGAGCAGTCAAGATACCTTGAGCAACTGTCATACCACGAAGGTCTTCTGGAGAAGTTTCGATACGTACCATAATTACTTTCTTCTTACGTTCTGACCAAGCTTCAGCATCGTCAGCGAAGAATACGATTTGACCTGTAGCAGCACCAGGAGATGCAGGAAGACCCTTAGCTACAGCTTTTGCGTTTGCTAGAGCAGCCTTATCGAATACAGGGTGAAGAAGTTCGTCAAGTTTTTGTGGTTCCATACGCTTAAGAACTGTCTTTTCATCGATAACACCTTCGCGAAGAAGATCCATAGCAATCTTCACCATAGCAGCAGCAGTACGCTTACCATTACGTGTTTGAAGCAACCATAGTTTACCATCTTGGATTGTAAACTCAAGATCTTGCATATCTTTATAGTGATCCTCAAGTTTTTGTTGTGTTTCTATAAGCTCTTTAGCACAAACCGGCATAGATTCTTCAAGAGAAGGGTACTTGGTAGCACGTTCCTCTTCGGATATACCTTGAAGTTTTGCCCAACGACGAGAACCTTCAAGTGTGATTTGTTGTGGGGTACGTACACCTGCAACAACATCTTCACCTTGCGCATTGATTAGATATTCACCATTGAAAATATCTTCACCTGTTGCAGCATCACGAGTAAATGCAACACCTGTAGCAGATGTTTCTCCCATATTACCATAAACCATTGCTTGTACGTTAACAGCAGTTCCCCATTCTTCAGGTATTTGGTTCATACGACGATATAGGATAGCACGTTCGTTCATCCAACTATCGAATACTGCACAGATAGCACCCCAAAGTTGTTCCCATGCACTTTCAGGGAATACGCTACCAGTAGACTTCAATACTGCTTCCTTGAATAATTTAACGAGTTTTTTCAAATCGTCAACGTCAAGCTCTGTATCAAGTTTAACGCCTTTTTCTTCCTTTACGGCCTCCATAATTTCTTCAAATGGATCGATATCTGTTTTATTCTTTGGTTTCATACCAAGAACAACATCACCATACATTTGAACGAAACGACGATAACTATCCCATGCAAAACGAGCATTACCAGACTTACGAGCAAGAGCTTCGGCAACTGTATCATTCATACCTAAATTAAGAACTGTGTCCATCATACCTGGCATTGATACACGTGCACCTGAACGTACAGAAACCAATAGTGGATTTTCTGCATCGTTAAATTTGAAACCAGTCAATTCTTCTACATGCTTGATTGCACTTTCTACTTCAGGAGCAATCATTTTTACTACTGCATCTTTACCTTCTTGTGTGTAAGTAGTACAAACTTCAGTAGTAATTGTAAAACCTGGAGGCACTGGTACTCCAATTAAATTCATCTCAGCAAGGTTTGCACCTTTACCACCAAGAAGATTTTTCATATCGGCACGTCCTTCTGCTTGGCCATTACCGAAAGTATAAACATTCTTCATAAAATAGTTAATTGTATGAATTATAATTAGTTAATAATTAATGTGCAATAATTTAAAACGCATTAATCCAATAAGATTAATTGTTATCTGCAAAAATAGTAAATTATTTCAAAATAATAAAAAATATCCACTCACAATTAGTCTAATCAAGAAATCTTTTTGTGATTCCAGAATAGTTTTCAATGCGTCGATCACGTAAAAATGGCCACCAACGACGCACTTGTTCTGAACGATTCATATCGATTTCAACAGTTACTTCCACTTCTGCGTCGGACGGAGCTTGATAAATAATTTCTCCTTGAGGACCTGCGACGAAAGAAAATCCCCAAAATTGTATGCCATTTGTTTGACTAGAAGGATCAACTTCATGCCCCACACGATTAACGGTGATAACTGGTAAGCCATTGGCTACAGCATGACCTCGTTGTACAGTCTGCCAAGCAACCTGTTGACGTGTTTTTTCTTCTATAGTGTCAGTACTTTCCCAACCAATAGCAGTAGGGTAGATCAACATTTCAGCACCTCTTAATGCCATAAGTCTTGCTGCTTCAGGATACCATTGATCCCAACATACAAGCACTCCCAACTTACCTACCGATGTTGAAATTGGTTCAAACCCTAAATCTCCTGGAGTAAAATAAAACTTCTCATAATAGGCTGGGTCATCAGGAATATGCATCTTTCGATATTTTCCGGCTATAGTTCCATCTTTTTCGTATACTACAGCTGTATTGTGATATAATCCGGTTGCTCTTTTTTCAAACATTGAAGTAACCAAAACAATTCCACATGCCTTTGCAGTTTGTGCATACATATCACATTCAGGACCATTTAAATCCACCGCTAAATCAAAATTATCTGTAGACTCAACTTGGCAGAAATACAACGAATCGTGTAATTCTTGTAATACAATAAGTTCTGCACCTTCAGCCGACAATTTATAAATTTTTTCAATTAGCTTTTGTCTGTTTTTTGATACATCATCAACATTAGTTTGTTGAATTATACCTATTTTCAATGTCTTTTTCATATGTCATTAAATACATTCTTGGGAAATTGCATTGTAATGCAATGTAATGACCCGTGTTGTTTTATCAAAGCGGAGCAATTAATGCCAACTATACTATAATTTTCAAATACGGATTGTATAACTTGTATTGCTTTTTCATCATTTTGAGGTTGATTATATGTAGGGACAAATACAACTCCATTACCAACTAAATAATTAGCGTATGTTGCTGGTAAACGTTCACCATTTTCATCATAAATAGCATTAGGGAAGGGTAATTTATGCAAAACAAATGGCTTATTATCATTTGAAGTAAATGTAGATAATTGCTTCTCCATCTTCTTCAATTCAATATAATGTTCATCATTTTCATCATCACAGCCGGCATAAATTATGCTATTGTTAGGTGCGATTCGGGCAAGTGTATCGATATGACTATCTGTATCATCTCCGGCAAAGGCACCATAATCCAACCATAATACTTTCTTAACGCCCAGGGTATGAATTAAATATGATTCAATATCTTCTTTAGACATCTGTGAATTTCTTGTTGGAGTTAATAAGCACTGTGATGTTACAAGCAAAGTTCCTTTACCATCTGTTTCGATTGATCCTCCTTCAAGAATAAAATCTTGACAATTATCCATAGCACACTTAAATAAACCTAATTGATTCATTTTGGACGTTATTTGATTATCCAATACCCAATTAAATTTACCTCCCCATGCATTAAACTTAAAATCGCATACTATTAATTTGCCATCTTCTTCTATTGTTATAGCACCAAAATCTCTACACCAAGTGTCATTCGTTGGCAACGGAACGAATTGTGACTTAAACTTATGATTGTTTCCAATTAAGTTTTTTACTCGTTCTATATCTTCGGTAATTATAATTAGATTTTCTTTCTGCAAAATAGCTTTAGCTACATCAGCATAGCATTTCTCAACATCATCAAGCATATATGCCCAATCAGTCTTTTTATGAGGCCATGCAATCATTATGGCTGACTGTTCTTCCCATTCTGCTATGAACCTTCTACCTTTTTTATTCAGCAATTTCATTTTATGAGATAATAATTTTTCTTCAAATTTAACATATTATTTCCATTTACACAAATAACGTTTTAGAACCATATAAAAATATATTTGTTACATTATTAAATTAAAATTTTACATTATGAAAAAAATAATTATTTCTATTTTAGTAGGAATGGGATTGCTCTTATCCTCATGTAGTCCTTTTTCATTAGTAAACAGTACTGTCTACAATAATTCTAATGTCAGTGAGTATAAGACATTCCGCATCGTTGCTCCTCCGGAAGGCACGTTACCACCGGGAATGACAATGGTAACTTACTACAATATTGCGGCTGCAATTAGAGAACAAATGGTTGATCGTGGGTTTACAGAATCTTCTACATCTCCACTAATGGTAAATATTGCCATTACAATACAAAAGGAGATTGAAACTGCTCCGGCCTTGCCTCCAGGATACTTTGCATATAATGGTATGTACCCATATTACATGTATCCAAGAAATCTATACTGGCAAAATTATTATTCAAACGCTAAGGTTATAACAGGCATTTACCGTGAAGGCGTTTTAACTATGGAATTAGTTGATACCGACAAGAAAATAGCTTTATATTCTTCATCTGTTTCAACTATATTACAACCTGGAGATAGTCAATTTAGAAATCTATCAGAGATTGCTGAAGCAGTAAAAACTCTTTTCTCTGATTTTCCAGTAAAACTATTGCCGCAATACACGACAAAAAGCAACAAATAACTAAAATTAAATGGGGACATATACAATCCCCATTTAATTCTATTTAGTTAGTTAAGTAACTGATATTTGTTTAGTGATGTCAGTAATGAATTATACTCAAGTTCTATATCTAATAAGGTCTGTCTTGCTTCAAGAAAATATCTCAATTCAAGCAAATAATCCAACAGCGATATTTGCCCACCCTCAAGAGCCTTCTTAAGTATTTTCTCATTATTACCTGATTCTAATATATTACTGTATGAATACATTTGTGATTTAGCTATAACCACATGCGAATATTCAGTTTTAATTGTAGTTTCAAGTTTTATTAATAAATCTTTCTGTGATAACTCAGTTGCAATAAGTTCCGACTTTGACGCACTAACTTTATTTTGATTAGCAAATATTGGCACCGATGCTCCGACAGCAAATCCATTAAATTTTGTTCCTAATTCATTCGTAAATTTATAGCTTAATGAAAAATCTGGTAACCATCCCATCTTTGTGACTGAGAGATTTTTCTTCATCGTTTCAACATTTGCCGTTTGTTCTACATATGTTGGATCAAATTTTACGACTTCCGACAGATAGAATTCCAGTGTTTCTAATGACTGAATAGGGTAATTCGTTAAAGTAGTTAATTGGTCGATCTCAATATTACCATTTAGCCAAACTATCTGCTCTTTTATGGCATCACGCTGAGCTTTTAGTTCATCTAATATACGTTGAACATTAAGTAACTCTAATTTAAGTTTATTAATATCCAAGATTGAAATTTCACCATGTTTGAAACCTTTATCATACTCAGCATACAGTTGTGAAATATTTGTTACGACATCCCTCTGTACACTTATTTTCTTGTTTAAGTTTACCAACTGTATACTCAATTGCTTCGCTTCAAGTAATATGTTTAAATACTCATTAATCTGTTTAACATTTTCAATAGTAATTCTTGATTGATTTACTTTCTTACGACTTATATAAATGCCTGGCCATTCTATTTTTTGTGTTACAGAAAACCCATATTTATTACCACTTATATTTGAACCATTATGGTATTCAAAACCAACCTCAGGATTACTTAGGTTATTTGTCGATTTAATATTATTTATCGCGCTATTTTTTGATTCTTCAATAGCTTTAAGTGTTATGTTATTTGATTTTATATTATTTATAATATCATCAACTGTAAGAGCTTTCACATATATTGTACATAAAGCTATTGCTATTGTTAATATATATCGTTTCATGTTAGCAATTTTCTTCTTTTTTTGTAACTAAATAATATAGAATAGGAACAATAAACACATTTAACAATGTAGATGTGATTAACCCTCCAAGTATTACAATCGCCATCGGACTTTGAATCTCATTTCCTGGTTCAGTACTCTTAATAGCAATCGGTATCAATGCTAAGGCCGTTGTCAATGCCGTCATAATTATTGGCAACAATCTATCAATACTACCCTTATAGATTCTGTCATATAATGACACACCATCCTTTTTTAATTGATTATAGCGTGACATCAACAACATGCCATTTCTTGTAGTTATACCTAATAACGATATAAATCCAATAATTGCCGGGATATTCAACTCATTTGAGCCAACTTTAAGTATCAATACACCTCCAATTAATGCCAATGGTATATTAACTAAGACAATTAACGACTGTTTTATGTCCTTAAATTCTTGATATAACAAAATGACTACAATAATCAATGCCACCATAGACATTAAAGCCAGTATCTTTGATGCTTTTGCTTCATTCTCAAACTGTCCTCCATAAACTATATAATAACCATCAGGAAGTTGTAAATTTTTATCGATTTTTTCTTGTATATCATTAACTGCACCACGTAAATCGCGATCATGGATATTACATGACACCATAATCCTTCGACTTACATTTTCTCTACTAATGGAATTAGGTCCATCAGACGATTTTACTTCTGCTACATATGAAAAAGGAATTTTACCTTGATTACTATCAATCATTAGATTCTTAATCTTTTCCATCGAATTACGATTATCTTCTGCTACTCTTAATGTCACATCGTAGGGTAGCCCATCTTCATATACTTGTGATACTACTATACCGGACAATGTTACATTTATAAAATCCGAGAATTCATTAATAGTAATTCCATATTTTGCAAGTAAATCACGTTTAGGACGGATTCGAAGTTGTGGTCGAGCCACCTGCTGCTCAAGATTAACGTCTACAATTCCAGGGATTGTCGAAATAAGATTTTTAATTTGATTCCCTGTATTGTACAACTTATTTAAATCTGGACCAAATAATTTAATTGCAATTTGTGCTTTCGATCCTGAAAGCATCGCATCAATTCGGTGTGAAATAGGTTGACCGATTTCTATGTTAGCTCCAGGTAGGAATGCCAATTTTTCACGTAATTCTTTTAGTACTTCACTTTTAGAACGATCAGTTAACTCATAAGGAGCTTCAATTTCAGAAACATTTACTCCAAATGAATGTTCTGCCAATTCAGCTCGTCCTGTTTTACGTGATACACACTTAACTTCAGGAATACTTAATATTATTTTTTCAGCCTCACTTCCTATTTTATCCGACTCTTCAAGTGAAATCCCCGGCATTAAGTTTACATTTACCGTAAAAGAACCTTCATTGAAGGATGGCAAAAAACTTCTACCCAATGTAAAAAATAGAGCTAAAGCTATTATAAACATCACTCCTGTAATAGTGAGTACAACATATTTAACGTTAAAACATTTATCTAATACTGATTTGTATAACTTTTTCAGTTTTATCGTTACCATTGGCTCTTTAATTTCTTTGTCACCATTTTCTTTTAGTAAATAACTACAAAGCACTGGTGTTACAGTTAATGCAACTATTGTTGATGCTACTAGCGATACTATAAATGAGATTCCAAGTGGTATTAACAAACGACCTTCAAGTCCCGACAAGAAAAATAGGGGAAGGAAACATGCTACAATAATTAATGTTGAATTTAATATTGGCATTCTCACTTCAGCTGAAGCATTAAAAACTATCTCTAATATAGATTTACGTTGATTCTCTGGTAAAAGTCTGTTTTCTCTTATTCGTTTATAAACATTTTCTACATCAACAATCGCATCATCAACCAATGAACCTATTGCTATTGCAATACCACCAAGACTCATAGTATTGATTGTATATCCCAAAAGATGTAAAACCATTATAGCAACCAACACCGATAATGGTAATGCAACTAACGAAATTATTGTTGTTCTTGCATTCATCAAAAAGAAGAACAAAACTATTACAACAAATAAAGCTCCTTCAATTAGAGATCCTTGAATATTAGAAATTGAACTATCTATGAAATTACTTTGACGGAATGTATCAGTTGAAATTACGATATCCTTAGAAAGAGATTTCTTCAATTCTTCTAAACTTAGTAAGATTGTATTAGTAAGGGCTTTTGTATCTGTATTAGGTTGTTTGGTAATAGTAAGCAATACTGCTGGTTGGGAGTTCTTAGAAGCAAGTCCCAATTTAGGAGACTTAGAGCCAATCTTTACTTCGGCTACATCACCAACAAGCACAGTACCTCTACTATCACTTCTTACAACACAATTAGCAATTTCCTCAAATTGTGTAGTATTAATATCACCTTTAATAAGATACTCATTCCCAAATTCATATAAGATTCCACCACCAATGTTGTTGTTTATACCATTAGTGGCAGTTAGAACCTCACTCATAGTCACATCAAAATAGTTCATCTTTGAAGGATCTACAAGTATCTGGTATTCTTTAATATCTCCTCCAATAACCTGAACCTCAGCTACACCTCCTTCTGCTAATATTCTTGGTCTAATTATACGATCAGCTATTGTCCTTAACTCTAATAAACTTGTTGTATCTGCAGTTAAGGAAATAATAAGCATTTCTCCCAAGATTGAGGATTGTGGTCCTAACACAGGGCTTTTAACTCCATTGGGGAAATTACTTTCCAATGTTGAAAGTTTTTCTGTAACTATCTGACGAGCACGATAGATATCTGTCCCCCAATCAAACTCAACCCATACTATAGAAAAACCACTTGTTGAAGATGAGCGAACTCTTCGAACATTAGTTGCTCCATTTAAGACTGTTTCTATTGGAAAGGTAACTGCTTTTTCCACTTCCTCAGGTGCATAGCCATTAGCTTCAGTCATAACAGTAACAGTCGGCGCATTTAAATCCGGAAACACATCTACCTCTGTGTTGAAAGCTACATAGCAACCACCTATCAATAGGAAAGAAGTAACCAAAAGTACTAATATCCTATTGTTCAACGAAAATTTAATTATTTTGTTTAGCATATAGGTATCTTTTGATTATTTAATGTTCATGATTATGTCCTGGTACAGCATTCGTTTGTGAGGCTAATTTCACAATAATAGCACCACTCATTACAATTTCTTCGCCTTCGTTAATTCCGGACAAAATTTCTACAAACTCACCATTATTTACACCTATTTTTACTTCTTTCTTTGAGTACTTTTCAGGGTGGACCTTTTTATACACAAAATAATATCCTTGTTCCTCAGTAATTGCATCAATTGGTAATACTATACAATTAGCTTTTGATGCACCAACCAAATAAATTTCAGCATAACTACCCGGCACAATTGATTCAGTATTATTAAATTCAAAACTAATTGGGATATAACCTGGAGTTACAACACTCAGATTTTTATTTGATACTATTTTCCCACTTAACTTAGCTAAATCATAAGTAATCTCACTATACGCAGGTCTAAAATGCGCTGTGGTTATTGATGATACTAAAGATGAATAACGATTAGGCAAATCAGCTCTAAGTACTAATTTGGAATTCTTTGACACAACTGCTATCGGAGTTCCCACTTCTACAAATTCACCATCTTTTTTCCATATTTCTGTTAATGTTCCGGAAATATTGCTTGTTGCAGAGCTACCTGCACCCGATTTATTAACCAATGCAGCCTTAGCTTGTTCATATATTTGTTTAGCTTGATTATATTCTTTTTCAGTTATAATCTTATCCTTATAGAGTGGGGTAATTCGTTCAAGTTCGCGCTTTGCCGCTTCATAATTTATATATGCAGTTTCATTTGCATCTCCTCCCATAATATTTTGTGATGAAATCACACCGATTACACTACCTTGATTCAATTGCTTTCCAACAATAGCATTACTGTTTAAGCGAAGAATACCGCTTGATTTTGCTGTTATTACCGATAATTCTCCTTGAGCAGGTAAGATTTCACCGCTCACTTTTATAATATCGTTAAATGTTTGTTTTTTAACCTTTTCAGTTTTTACACCAAAATGTTTCGCTTTATGATCGGACAGCTCAATTTCATCAGTATGATTATGTTCATCAACTTTTATATTATGATTATGTCCTTTATGTGATTCTACATCCGAACTATGAATATGTGAATGACTTGCATGTTTTTTGTTACAATGTTCGTGAGTATTTTCCTCATTATGTTGGTGTAAACTATGATCGTGTGAATCTGTATTATGATTATCAAGATTATTGCACGAGAAACAAACATAGATAGATAAAATAGCAAATAATGCTATTTGTTTAAATTGTTTTATTTTCATAATATGTTATTTATAATAAATGTATGAATAAATTAGAGATGAATTTCTCTAAACTTAATTATCTCTCAAATATTATATAACAATGGTGGAGCACGCATCAATCGCACTCCGTTTTTATGAAAATTATATTTTAATTCGACAAAATTTCTTTCGAATGTTTTAGGTGACTCAAGTATATAGCCACTCAATTCATTAAACAAATCGCAACAGAAAATAAAATTTGGTATATCTTTTTTTTCTGTTTTTGCAATTGATATTTTTAATGCACAATTTTTATTTTCTTGCTGATGACCATCATGGCAACCATGTGAGCATTTATGTATTTCTGTTTCATCAAGGTTTTGATTGTCGATTATATGCAATGACAGATGATTTGCTGAATCACAGTTATACGAAAATATAACCATATGTCCATCATCAGAATGATGATGGAATTGTGCAACAGAACAGAATACTATTATTTGTGCACACAATATAGAAAAAACAGCTTTCAACACTCTCATAAATACAAAAGTACATATATTTCATTATTTAGTGAAAATATACGTACTTTATTTTAGGTAAATTAACATTATAGTAAAGGGTTAATCATCTGTTTCATCATCATCATCATCAAAATCATCATCAAAATCATCATATCCCATAAACACGTAATCTGAAAATCGTGCAAGATCTCGACCTTCTTTCTTAGTTGGACGACCTAATCCTTTTTGGCGGTCGATGAATCCACTTATTCGTGTCAGTTCTAATAAATCATATTGTTCTTTTGATGTTATATTTTTAAGATATTCAGGCACTAATTTAGCTCCTACACGATTTTCTGTTAATCCTATAACCTCATATGAATAAGTAATTGGTGGTTTTCTAACATTTATAACATCTCCAATCTTAACACCATGGGAAGGCTTGACATTCATTCCTGATATAGTAACACGACCTTTTTTACAAGCGTCTGTTGCTATCGACCTTGTTTTAAAAACTCGCGTAGCCCATAGCCATTTATCAACCCTTACTTCCGATTTACCCATTCTATTGTTTTATTTATTACTATAATTATTCATTGCAAACGTCAAACCCGACAAACAAAATGCTTTTATTGCATCAATAGCTACTTTTAGACGTTCCGGCATCATTCTTACTTGTTCCTCTGTAAAATTTCCGAGAACATAATCAACTTGGGCTCCTTTAGGGAACTCATTGCCTACACCAAATCTTATTCGAGCATAATTTTGAGTACCCAATAATAACGCTATGTTTTTTAGCCCATTATGACCACCATCACTTCCTTTCCCTTTTATTCTGATAGCGCCGAAGGGTAGAGCTATATCATCTACAATTATTAGAACATTCTCTAATGGAATATTTTCTTTATTCATCCAATAACGAACAGCTTCGCCACTTAAATTCATATATGTAGATGGCTTAAGCAACACAAGAATTTTATTCTTTACGCGCACCTGAGCTACATCGCCATATCGTTGAGTAGAGAAAATAATATTGGATGCCTCAGCAAAGGCATCCAATACTTTAAATCCAATGTTGTGTCGAGTATCTCGGTATTCAGCACCGATATTGCCCAATCCAACAACTAAATATTTCATTTGTTAGTCTTATTTTTGTGCATTTGCTTGAGCACCACGAGCAGCACGTGTCAATTGTACTGCACATACAACTGCATTCTTAGCATTCATTAATTCAAGACCTTCGTAACTCAAATCACCAATCTTAAGTGTTTTACCAAGTTCCAAATTGTCTACATTAACAACAATGCGTTCTGGCATTTGAGAATAAAGAGCTTTAACTTTAAGCTTCTTCATTGATAATGTCAACTTACCACCGGCTTTAACACCAGCTGCGTGACCTTCTATCTTAACTGGAACTTCCATAACAACAGGCTTGTTATCATAAACTTCCAACAAATCAATGTGAAGTACTTCGTCAGTTACAGGATGGAATTGAAGATCCTTCAATACTGCCTTTTTTATAGTACCATTAATATTCAATTCAATAACAAATATTTCCGGTGTATAAATCAACTTACGTACATCTGACATCTTAACAACCAAATCAGTTGATAAAATACCCTTATCACTTTCTGCATGCTTACCTCCAGCAATTTTCTTACCTGGAAGTACAACCAATTTTGCACCATTTTCCAATGCACCTTCATAAGGAAGTGATACAACTTCACCACCATTAAGCACTACAGGAACAAGTCCTTCTTTACGCAAAGCTTTTGTAGCTTTCTTTCCAAGAGCCATTCTTGGCTCTGCTGTCAAATTAAATGTCTTCATTTTTGTTTTTGTTTGTGTTACTCAAAATTAAGTTGCTCCTAATTTCCCATCACACGGTATTCTTAAAAAGCGGTGCAAAGGTACAATATTTTTTTAATATAACCAATAATCTAAGATACTCTAATCGCTCAATTTTAAGTTTATCTTGCACAAAATTCTTTAAATTTACAATATTCACATCTCGTAGTATCACTACATTGTGTAAATGGTTCATTTTTATCAAAGATTTTAGCTATAATTTCTTTTAATGGCATCAGAAATTCCTCTGAGTAATCCCGATAATCTAATATCACATTTTTCTTTCTTGCATTATTTTCATTTACCATAACTTCAGCATCACTCATATTACGAACAATATAAATTTCGGGTTTTATATGTAAATCCTTATTATGAATATAACTATAAAAATGACAATACATCAACACTTGATTTATAGCTTTTGATTCAGCAGTCAAACACATTTTACCTTCTACCATATTAATTATAGTACTATCTTTCCCGGTTTTATAATCAACTATACGATAATAGGATTTACCATTTGTGTCAATTCGGTCCAAGCGGTCAATGTATTGTTTGAAATTAATTCCCATAGTTTCCCAATACGCTGACTCCTCTTTTTCTCCTTGTAAGTATATGAATTCTTGCTTTTTATCTTTCTTAAAAATCTCTTTTATATAAAATTTTATTACATCGTGCAACATATAACCAATACCATCCAATTGGTCATCGCACGTTTTTCCTTTATTGTTATATATATCATTTACGACGTGTGTTATTATTCTATCAAGTTTACAGCAATTATCTTTTTCTAATGATTCTATGTATGATTTGGTAATTACTCTTTCATCATTTATATTTTTCTCTGCATTTTCATATGCACGTTTCATTATATCGTGTATAATTGTTCCGAAAGTACTTGCATCAATAAACTCATTTATCGGATCATCTACACGTAAATGTTCAACCTTCTCGAAATAGAATTTTAACGGACATATAATATATGAATTAATTGCACTCGCTGACAGACTTCGTTTTCCTCCTTTTTGATATTCAGCCAAACGATCCATTACTCGCTTGGTTTTCTTTACAGATATAGCAACATTATCCGAAGTGTAAATATTATGAGTTACATAATCAATTTTACTTTGTCTATTATATACACGACATAATTGTTGAATGTATCGAGAAGGGTCTCCTGACCCCAAACCTGAAGTTCGAGCATCATATAGCAAAAACACATTCTCAGCCCTGCTTATCATTCTATAAAAATAATATGCATACATTGATTCTTGATGCTCAATAGTTGACATTCCATAACCTTTTCGAAGAGTATATGGAATAAAACTCCTTGTAAAATGCTTGCGAGGGAAAACCCTTTCATTCATTGAAAGAATAATGATGTTTCTAAAATCCAAACATCTCGTTTCAAGAACACCCATTATTTGCAAACCTTCAAGTGGTTCACCTTGCATAGATATCGTCTGACTCGATACAAATCTATCTATCAAATAGAAGAACGTAGAATCACTAAATTCAAAATCATACTTACCTATTAAACCTATTAATGTATTAAACAATTCAATATACTTTAAAGCGCAACTACGTTCAACTATATTACCATCTTTCTCGTCAAATGCAGGCACAACATTTTTTTCTATATATCCCATCATTGATTGAACGTATTCAATCAACCCCGACACATTTTTTTCCTCTATGGGGTTAAATAATATTTTAAATATATCACATTGTTTTTGTAATAATTTATGACTCACATAATATGTTCTATTCTTACCTAATTCTTTAAATAAATTTTTCGTGTATTTTTGTGCTGTTAATTTCAAAAAAGGATGTGATAGCAATTCCTTCAAATCTTCCACATAAAAACAACATTCACCATTAATCTTTCGTGATTGGCGATGCAACTTTGCCACTAACGACAAAAGTACTGAAGTCAATGATTTCTTTAAAGGGAAACCTAATGTTATGTTTGTTTTTCTATTTTGCTTGTCAATCGACCCCGACAATGGTATAAATAGATTTTCATCAGGCAACACAACTGCAGTATCAATCAAATTATGTTTATCATCAACTTTACCGATATCCACAAGTTTATTAATAATACAAGAGGCATATTTTACTTGTCCCACATTGCTGGGTATTGCTTTTACCGAGATATTTGGGAATTGTTTGTTTGTCATTTCTTTCAAATCAAATTTTGATTTGAATCGAGTCGAATTTAATCTTATAAAACGTGTTGCTTTATTATTTGTATCACGCAATGCCGGCGAATTCATATCCCAATAAAAATCACCAATCTTTTTATCTTTTAACGCCTCAAAAATTTTTATTTCTGACGTAGACAAAACATTAAAGCCAACAAAAACATATTGTTTAAAACCTAAATCTTCCTGACCAATGTTTTTTAATTTTTCAGCAGCATCTCTATATAATTTTCCGGTATATGCAACACCTTTTTTTTCAAGTCGTTGATTAAAATTATTATATAAAGGCCTTAATAGTTCCCACAATTTAAAATATTGTTGTGTATTTCCACTCTCATTTGAATAACTTCTTGTATGTTTCCAGAATTGCTCTTTATCAAATTTATTATCCTTAAAGTTTTCCCCAAAATATTCTATTATTGTAGCTTTCTGATTTTCATCTAAAAAATCTGTTCCAATCTCATTGTACTCCTTTATATTTTGGAACATTTCATCAGGGTTTATCATATATAAATCTATATCATTAAAGTCGTTCAATATGATTTCGCCCCAATAAGAGAATTCATCAAAACTTTCCACATTATTTTTAGCAATCTTAATGTATTCGGCATACAAATCAAGCATTAATTCTATTCTACCACATTCATTTTTACATGCAATCTCACTTACAAATTCAGAGATTGTTGTAATACCAGGCATAATCAGAGCACAACGTGTGGATTCTTTTAAATATTTTTGAAAAAATAGGCCACTTCTTCTATTCGGGAATACGAAACAATATTCTCTTAATTCATTTCCTATATTATTCAAAAATGTTTCTGCAATTTTATGCAAAAAATGTTCTCCTAATTGCATTCTAACGTTTAATTAAGATTGTTATTCTAATTGCTAAATCAAATAAAATTATTTTTCCATTACCATTTCCAGCGATATCAATTTCGGCCTTGTTAAACTCGTCTAGCATTTTTATCACATTCACTTCATTTATAAAAGGGGAGAACTTTACACTAAATTCCTCTTCTTGTTTAGTCATATAATTAAGTTTACACTCTCCTAAATTATATATGAAGTTTTCACGCAACATTCTACAAGAATATGTCAAAAATCGTCGAATTTTCTCTCTCTTATAATTAAATATACGCTCCGACCATACTTTCAATTGTTTTAAATCTCTTGAATATGCAAGTCGCATCAATTGAATAAAATCTTTTAGAAACTCTTTATTTTCACTTTCGTATGCAAGATTCATTTCAGCTTGAAGCACATTTCCTTCAGACGTTGCAGCAATTGAAATAGCATCTTGTTCAGTGAGTCCATATTTAGTTTGAATATAACACGCTACTTCTTCAAGAGTAAGACGTTTTAGTTCTATTCTTTGAGTTCTTGAATAAATAGTTGGTAATACATCATTTACATTATTACTAACAAATATAAAAAGTGAATCACTTGATGGCTCTTCTATTAGCTTTAGTAGTTTATTAGCGCAATTCGCATTCATCTTTTCTGGCAGCCACATAATGAGAACCTTATATTTTGATGTCATTGAAGATAGCGACATCTTGTGAACAATACTTGCGCTTTCACCTACATACATTATAGGTTGAGCATTTTCACTTTTCATTGTCTCAAGCCATTTTTCATAATCTTCCACCAATGGATTGGCTGTAAGAAATTCGGTCCACTCACGACTATAATCATCTGAACAGGCTAATTTCGCTTCAACCGATTTCTTCTTAACTATAGGATAAGAAAAAAACGTATCTCCATGATTAAATGATTGATGTTGTAGGCATGACGGGCACATACCACATGAATCACCATTGTGACGATTTTCACAATGTATATATTGAGCCATAGCTCGAGCAAGAGCCAACTTTGGTATACCCTGTTCACCATGCAAGAGAATAGCATGCGGTATTTCATCTTTGTCAATCATGCGCACAATACGCTCTTTTGCGCTATTTTGTCCTATTACTTCTTTAAATTTCATTTTAATAGATTTCTGTTGCAATTTGTTTAACACTTTCTGTCGCATTGTGTGAATAAAAATGGATGCTATGAACTCCGGAGGCAATAAGTTCTTTGGCTTGCAATGTACACCATTCAACTCCAATTTGCTTTGCTGCATTATCATCTTTACATTCGTTTAGAGCTATAGCAAGTTCACTCGGAAGATCTACATGAAATATTTTAGGCAAAATAGTTAGCTGATTACGATTCACAATAGGTTTAATCGCCGGAATTATAGGTACATTGATACCCATCTCTTTGCATTTTTTTACGAAATCAAAATATTTTTGATTATCAAAAAACATTTGTGTTACAATATAATCTGCCCCCATATCCACTTTATGCTTTAACATTTTTAAATCCAAATCCATATTAGGAGCTTCTTCGTGTTTTTCTGGATAGCCGGCAACGCCATATGAAAACCGATTATTGTTTGTAATATCCATTTGCGTTCCATCCACAAAATATCCGTTGTTAAAAGAGTTTATCTGCTCCGCAAGTTCTGTGGCGTGCATATGACCGTTTGGCTCTGGAATGAAACGATTCTCGTGTTTAGCCTTATCACCTCGTAGAACAAGGAGATTGTTGATACCAAGAAAATTAAGATCAATAAGCGCATGTTCGGTTTCTGTTTTGGTAAAACCACTGCATATTATGTGAGGTACAGCCGTAATTCCGTATTTTTGCTGTATAGCTGCGGCAACAGCAACTGTCCCAGGACGGCTGCGTTCAGATACACGTTGATATAACCCATCGGCTGTACTTTTAAATACCATTTCACTACGATGAGTAGTTATGTTTATATATAGAGGGTCAAATTCCTTCAAACTCTCAATATTTTTAAACAGGTGCTCTATACTTTTACCTTTCAAAGGAGGTAGTACTTCAAAGGAGAAACCAGTTTTCCCGGGATGTGATGTGATACATTCTGAGATTTTCATATTCAAAAAAAATTTAAACAAAGATAGTGTAAAGGCTTTGCAAATACAAATCAAATGAATGTTAATTTGCAATAATGGTAAACAATATGTATATTTGCAATAATTATAAATATTATAAAAATATGAAAGGTCGTATTTTGGTAACAGGAGGAACCGGATATATTGGATCACATACTACGGTTGAATTACAATCTGCCGAATATGAAGTTATTATTGTTGATAATTTATCCAATAGTAATGAAGATGTTTTGGATGGCATTGAACGTATTTCAGGAATTCGTCCTAAATTTGTGAAAGGTGATTGTACCGATATGGATTGTTTGAAGCAAATTTTTGAGACATATCCAGGTATTAAAGGAATAATTAATTTTGCAGCAAGTAAAGCAGTAGGGGAATCGGTAGAAAAGCCCATCTTATATTATCGTAACAATTTGAACACATTATTTAATCTGCTTGAGTTGATGCCTATATATGATGTGAAAGCATTTGTATTTTCTTCGTCATGTACTGTATATGGAGAACCTGATATTAATCCGGTTACAGAAAACTCTCCAATAAAGAAAGCAACATCACCTTATGGAAACACTAAACAAATTGCAGAAGAAGTAATAGCAGATTTTATTGCTTCCGGAGCAACGATTAAGAGTACTTTGTTGCGATATTTTAATCCTGTTGGCGCACACCCATCAGCCGAAATAGGAGAAATGCCTAATGGAGTGCCTAATAATTTAGTACCTTTTCTCACACAGGCAGCAATAGGGGTGAGAAAGGAATTGAGTGTATTTGGAAATGATTATGATACTCCGGATGGTTCATGTATCCGAGACTTTATTAATGTAGTGGATTTGGCTAAAGCGCATGTGTGCGC
Source organism: Bacteroidales bacterium (assembly GCA_015061055.1). Lineage (GTDB taxonomy): Bacteria > Bacteroidota > Bacteroidia > Bacteroidales > Muribaculaceae > RGIG4576. The sequence continues at coordinate 56,003 of SUXH01000003.1, read as the reverse complement.
TCTTAACCGAATGCTTGAAAATCCGGAATGTGAAGCGTTGGAGGTATATAATCTAGGTACAGGTAAAGGTGTTTCCGTGCTAGAATTAATCAATGCTTTTGAAAAAGTGAATGGTGTTAAAGTTCCACATAAGATTGTAGGTCGTCGTGCCGGTGATATTGTAAAAGTGTGGGGAGATCCAAGTAGAGCAAATGATGTGCTTGGATGGAGAGCTGAAATTTCGGTAGAAGAAACTATGCGCACTGCGTGGAATTGGCAATTGAAACTTCGCGAAAGAGGAATAATGTAGTCAAAAAAGCAACTGATGTGTTGCTTTTTAATTAATATAGCAAAAATGATTAATATGCTGTATAACATATCGTAAAAATTGTATGTGTCTGAATTTTGTGTACACACACGATATATTGTTATAGGTAAAATACCTTTTGGTGATTCTAAAAGGCGTGCATTGACCATTGGGTATGTACGTCTTTTTTGATTTGAAAATTTTGTAGCGTATTAAAACTGAATTATATTTGAGTGGATTTGTTTAAATACATCAAACATTTATGTAAAAAAAATGCTCCAATTGGAGCATTTTTTTATTCGAATATTTGCCAAACACAAATTATTCTGCAGTTTCGGTTGCAGCGTCTTCTGTAGCTCCAGCTTCCTCTGTTGCATTTGCTGCAGCAGCTTCAGCAGCAGCCTTAGCCAATTCAGCTTTCTTTTGAGCAACAGCTTCTGCCTTAGCAGCATTTCTTGCTGATTCTGCTTCAAGACGAGCTTTCTTATCAGCATTCTTTTCATCTGATAATTTGTTCTTCTTAGCTTCAATAGCTGCAAGCTTTTCCTTTTTCCAAGCGTCAAATCGCTTTTGAGCTTCTTCAGCACTGAATGCACCTTTTTTTACACCACCCTCAAGGTGTTTCATCAACAATACTCCTTCATAAGAAAGAATACGACGAACTGTGTCTGTTGGGATTGCACCACAATTTAGCCAATACAAAGCTCTCTCAAAATTTAAACTTATTGTAGCAGGATTAGTATTAGGGTTATAAGAACCAATCCTTTCAATAAATTTACCATCACGTGGTGCCCTGCTATCAGCGATTACAATAGGGTAGAATGCGTAGTCTTTGTGACCGCGACGTTGTAATCTAATTTTTACTGCCATTTTTTTAATATAGTTTAAATTTGTTAATAAAACAGAAACTTCCTCGAAGTTCCCAGTAATTTTGTTGCCCAAGAAGGATTCGAACCCTCACAGGCGGAACCAGAATCCGACGTGCTACCATTACACCATTGGGCAAAATCGAGTGCAAAGGTACACTTTTTTACTTTAAAATAAAAGTATCAAGACAGATATTTTTCTATTCGCAGCTAAAAAGTATCTAAAACAGAAGTTTATAGCTATTATCACTCTGACGACGAACGTAAATCTTTTGGTAATGCGCTCTGTATAGTATCATAAGTTTCCTTCATCACCAATGTTAAATCTGTTTTTCCTACAGTATTCGGCATTATTGGACGATGAATTGTAAGAATAATTTTCCCATATTTAACATCAAATTTCGATGTCCTTGGCAGAATCTTATACGCACCATCTATCGTAATCGGCACCAATGGTAATTTAAAATCCATAGCCAACTTAAAAGCACCTTTTTTAAATGGCAACATTTTACCATCTATGGTGCGAGTACCTTCAGGAAATACAACGAGTGACATTCCATTACAAAGTCGTTTCCTTGCTTCAACTACTGAGCGTGCCATTGCCATTGGTGATGAACGATCTACCATTATTTGCTCAGAATATCTGCAAGCCATTCCTACAAATGGAATCTTTTCCAAACTCTTTTTCATCATCCACTTAAAATTATGACCTAAATAGCCATATATTGTGAATATATCGTAAGCTCCTTGATGATTTGCAACAAACACATATGACGTACCTTTATCAATATTCTCTCTACCTCGCACTTCTATCTTTACAAATAGAAGCCAACACCAACATTTTCCCCATAATAAAGCAGGATAATACCCCCACCATTTGCTACCAAACAAAAGACTACCAAATGTTATCAATAATGTAACAATAATTGTGATAACGACTAATATTGGATACGCAAATATCCACTTATAAATACTATATAATAAATTTATCAGTACCATAAATTCAAATATTGACATTTAACACTGCAAAGATAACTTAATTATAGTCCCTAACAAAAGATTATTAAACAATAATGACATATCTTGCGATATGTCATTATATAATTTAAAGAATTAGGTTACTTTGCCTTTGCTTCAACTTCAGGAGAAATTAATTTATATCCTTTTCCGTGAATGTTAATAATTTCAATAGAAGGATCATCCTTCAAGTGCTTACGCAATTTTGTGATATAAACATCCATACTACGTGCATTGAAATAGTTGTCGTCAATCCATATTGTTTTCAAAGCAAAATTTCTTTCAAGTATTTCATTCACATGCGCACACAAAAGACTTAATAGTTCCGATTCTTTTGTTGTTAACTTAGTTACCTTATCTTCAACCAATAACACTTGCTTTTGAGTATCAAAAGTAAATTTACCTATTTTGTACATAGTTATTTCTTTTCCTTTCTTACCCTTAACACGTCGCAAGATTGCTTCAATACGGAACACTAATTCTTCCATACTGAAAGGTTTTGTAATATAATCATCTGCACCTATCTTAAAACCTTCCAAAATATCTTCTTTTAATGATTTCGCCGTCAAAAATATGATTGGCACTTCACCATTTACAGTTCTGATTTCTTGCGCCAATGCAAATCCATCTTTCTTAGGCATCATCACATCAAGAACACACAAATCATATTTACCTTTCAAAAAGGCTTTGTAGCCACTTTCACCGTCTGCAAACAAATCAGCATTAAAGCCTTTTGCTTGTAAATATTCTCTTAAAAGCATGCCAAGATTTTCATCATCTTCGCATAATAGAATACGCAATTTTTCTTCCATAATTTTCTATTTTATTAGTGGTAATAATATTACAAATTTTGAGCCCACATTCAATTCACTTTCTACGTGTATTGAACCTTTAAATTGGGTTATAAGTTTGTGTACATAAGCTAATCCAAGTCCAAACCCTTTTACATCATGTCTGTTTCCGGTTGAGACTCTATAGAATTTCTCAAAAATCTTTTTTATATCCTCTTTTTTAATTCCAATACCATTATCTGAAATCACTATTTCTATTTTATCTACACCAACATTTCTTGTAGATATACATAGTTTGAGAGGAATATCTTCTTTACGATATTTTAATGCATTATCAAGCAGATTGAAAATAACATTTGTAAAGTGCATTTCATCAACATTTACAATCGAATCTTCTGCATTTAATTCCGATGTTATTACACCTCCATATTTCTCAATCTTTATTTTATGTGTATGTATTACATTTGAAATTACTATATGAGCATCTACCTCTTGCAATCTCAACGTTGCATTCTGCTTATCAAGCAATGACATTTGGAGCACTTTTTCCACTTGGAACCGCAATCTTTTTGTTTCATCATTTATAACGCCACATATATGTTGCAACATACTCGGGCTCTTTCTCACTGAATCATCATTCAACATTTGCGCAGCTAACGATATAGTTGATATAGGCGTTTTAAATTCATGAGTCATATTGTTAATAAAATCATTCTTCATTTCCGACAATTTTTTCTGCCTGAATGCCACTATGATTGTAAACAAAAACACAACCAACAAGATAAATGTAAACGCAAACGATGGAATCATAAAACGAATCGATGAAAATATATAATCACTTTTTTTAGGAAAATATAATTTCAAATATACCATTTTATTTACGGGATCATTTGGAAATAAAACTTGACTGTAAACATCTTGAGCTGTTTCTTGATTATATCCTTTTGTTTTATAAAAACTATGACCATTCCTATCTACCACAGCAAACTCATAAGCCAGGTTAATGCCATTATTTTCAAATTCATCCTTTAAATATTCGTTTACCAACGAGGAATCAGCTCGCTCATAAATAGGACGATCGCTCGATTTACTAAGGATATTTAAAATTACCTCATTTAACAACCCTTTTTGATATAAATATTGACCTTTAAGCGTTTCCTGCATATTTTTATATCTATCACTCAAGTCCGTTAAATTACTTTCATTTCTTGGTTCTACCTTTACCGATTCCCAATTTCCTTGTATCTTATAATTTAACGTACCATCTGGCGACACCACCGAATATTCAAATTCTTTAGTTGACTTTCTATTTCCTAATACTGACGCTTCAATATTGTTTAAATCTTGTTCAAGAAAATACTTTGTTTCATCCATTTCAAGCGTAAGTGTGACACCATAAATACTTCTCTTCACTATTTCAGAGAATTGTTCATTTCGCATCTTAATGATATTCTCCATATACATTATCTGTACAAAGAGAAGTCCAAGAAACGAAAATGCCATTATTATGGTCAAAAGCCAAATTGTTGATTTTTTCATAACTTTTTTAAAACTTCTACGCTATTAAACTTTTACAATAAGTATTATTTTTAAAGATTAACAATCTATATAAATAAATGTTCCTATAAATTTAAATATTTGAAATCATCTTTTTAACAATACAACGCAAAATTAACAAATAAATGCAAAAAAAACAAGCATTTTTAAATATTTCACTGAATTTTTCGATATTTTTATATATAACTTATTTAAAATATTAGAGGAGACAACCTCTCTGATTGCCTCCTCCAATTATTATTTGTCAGTAATTAATCTTCTGAATTTTCTGCTTCGTATGCTTTCAACAACTTATCTTGAACATCACCTGGCACTAATTCATATGAAGCGAACTTCATGGTAAACGATGAGCGTCCTCCAGTAATTGAGCTCAATGACGTTGAATAACTTGCCATTTCCTTCAAAGGTACTTTAGCTGAAATCTTTTCAAGACCCTTATCACTTTCCATACCCATAATTAATGCGCGACGACTTTGTAAATCACTCATTACATCACCCATCTTATCACTTGGAACAAGCACCTCAACATCATATACAGGTTCAAGAATCTTTGGATTTGCATTCTTAAATGCCTCACTAAATGCATTACGACCTGCAAGACGGAATGAAATTTCATTAGAATCCACCGGGTGCATCTTACCATCGTAAATACATACACGTACATCACGAGCATATGAACCTGTCAATGGTCCTTGTTCAATACGGTCCATCAAGCCCTTAATAATAGCAGGAATAAAGCGAGCATCAATTGCACCACCTACGATACAGTTGCACACTACAAGTTTTCCGCCCCATTCAAGAGGAATTTCTTGAGTATCTTTAACGTTCATCTTGTATTCTTGTCCGCCAAATTTATATGTGTCTGGCTTAGGCATACCTTCCTCGTATGGCTCAATGATTAAGTGTACCTCACCGAATTGACCTGCACCACCAGATTGTTTCTTATGACGATAGTCTGCACGAGCAGCCTTTGTAATTGTTTCGCGATATGGAATCTTTGGTTCTATAAAGTTAATCGCTAATTTTTCATTATTCTCAATTCTCCATTTCAATGTTCTCAAATGGAATTCACCTTGTCCAGAAACAATTGTTTGTTTTAATTCTTTTGATTGCTCCACAATCCAAGTTGGATCTTCCTCGTGCATACGAGTTAAAATAGCACTCAATTTTTCAGCATCACTTTCATTTACCGGTTTAATAGCACGTTGATATTTCGGAGCAGGATATTTAATGAAATCAAACTTATATTCACATCCGGCGCCATTCAAAGTACAACCGGTACGCACATCTTTCATCTTCACTGTTGCACCTATATCACCCGCTTTCAATTCATCTACTGCAGTTTTAACTTGACCACATACACAATATATTTGTGCAAGGCGCTCCTTGCTATCACGATTCATATTAGTTACATCAGCACCAGCTTTTAATGTACCCGACATTACTTTGAAATATGTAACTTCACCAATATGAGGCTCAACAGTAGTCTTAAACACAAACAAACTCAATGGACCATTTGAATCGGCCACAACTTCTTCTAATTCTGTATTTACAGGAGCTGGCATATCATCAACGAATGGAACCACATTACCCAAGAATTCCATCATACGACGAACACCCATATCCTTCAATGCACTCACACAGAAAACGGGGAAAATACTACGATCTACAAGACCTTTACGAATACCAAGACGTAATTCATCTTCAGTCAAAGCTCCTTGAACAAAGAATTTATCCATCAAGCCTTCATCATTTTCTGCTGCAGCTTCAACAAGTTGTTGATGCATTTCAAGAGCCTTTTCTTTATATTCTTCCGGGATTTCGGTGATAGTTGGTACTCCACCTTCAGGTCCCCAAGTATATTGCTTCATCAACAACACGTCAATCATAGAGTTGAATGAAGGACCACAATTGATAGGGAATTGGATAGGAACTACTTTATTTCCATAATGCTCTCTTAATTGCAATAGAGAGTTATCGAAATCCGCTTTTTCGCCATCAAGTTGGTTAACAGCAAAAATAATAGGTTTTTTCAACTGTTCACAAGTACGGAAAATATTTTGAGTTCCAACTTCAACACCATACTGTCCGTCGATTAGAATAACTCCTGTATCAGTAACATTCAATGCAGTTACAGCATTACCAACAAAGTCATCACTTCCCGGACAATCAATTACATTTAATTTCTTATTCAAGAATTCAGCATAAAATACAGTTGAAAACACAGAATAACCATATTCTTTTTCAACTGGGAAATAGTCACAAGTAGTAGTTTTAGACTCTACTGTACCTCTACGTTTTATAACTCCACACTCGTAAAGCATAGCTTCAGCAAGTGTGGTTTTACCTGAGCCTTTGCTTCCTAGCAAAGAGATGTTCTTAATTTCATTAGTTTGATAAACTTTCATAATATTAGCGATTTTTTAGTTTCTAATATAGTTATTTTGTAAGCGGACGCAAATTACAATTTTTTTCCGACATAGCAGCATTTTAGCAATATGTTATAAAACATCTTTTACAATTGAGCTATTTGTTTGCACATATATTACATTATAGTTACTTTTGTCAATTATGGCAGGAATATACATCCACATACCTTTTTGCAAGAAACGATGCATATATTGCGATTTTTATTCATCAACCAATAATAATTTGGTAGATAAATATATCGATGCTCTTATAGAAGAGTTCAAGATTCGAATCCATGAAATTGATAATAATAACATAACTACTATATATATAGGTGGGGGAACTCCATCACAACTCACCCCAACACAAATAGATAAATTAGTTACTTTTTTGAATTCAAACCTTGATTTCAGTAAGATAGAAGAATTCACCATTGAAGTAAACCCCGACGATGTAACTTATGATTATATTAAAAAATGTATTTCTTTAGGTATCAATCGTGTGAGTATGGGAATACAAAGTTTTGTAGACAAAGAATTACGTTTTATCAATCGTAGACATAATTCCACACAAGCACAACAAGCAGTCGCGACCATCAAACAAGCCGGCATTACAAACATCAGTATTGATTTAATATATGGATTGCCATTACAAACAATTGATTCATGGAAATATTCAATTAAACGTGCTATTGAAATGGATGTACCACATATATCTTGTTATAACTTAAGTTATGAAGAGGGGACACCCATATATAATATGAGAAAACTGGGAAAAATCACTGAGTGTAGCGAAGATGATTGTATCTTAATGTACGAGACACTCATTAAAGAACTCAGTGCTGCAGGTTATGAACATTATGAAATCTCAAATTATGCCAAGCCCAAGCATTATTCAAAACATAACTCTAATTATTGGAATCTCACACCATATCTCGGTCTCGGGGCATCCGCACATAGTTTTGATGGAACAACCCGACGTTACAATCCAACATCAATAAGCGAATATATCAAAAAAATAACCGAATTACATAAAGTTGCTTACGACGAAGAACACGAAACAATTTACGAGCGATATAATGAATATATAATGATAAACCTACGCACTATGTGGGGAATCAATCTTAATACAATTAAAGAACTATTTGGCGATACATTGACGAATCACCTTATTAAATATAGTCGTAAGTTTATTGTGTGTGGACAACTACAAGAAGTCAACAACAGAATAACTCTTACAGAGCAGGGTATAATGCTCTCAGATTATATTATTCGAAATTTGATGTATTTACCTTAATCATTCGTGATGATAAGGTTCATTATTTAGTATTGTCATAGCCCGATATAGTTGTTCGGTGAAAATAAGACGTATCATCTCATGCGAAAAAGTCATTTTTGACATCGATATTTTTTCATTGGCACGATCTTTTACTTCCTGGGTAAATCCATATGGACCTCCTACGACAAAAACAAGCCTTTTAGGAACTGACGACATTTTCTTTTCAATATATTTTGAAAACTCCATTGAAGTGAATTCTTTTCCATGTTCATCAAGCAACACCACATAATCCGACTTTTCGATTGCATTAAGGATATTATTTCCTTCAATTACCATTTGCTGTTCTACCGTTAATTTCCTATTATTCTTCACATCAGGTAAATATTCAATAGAAAATGGTAAATAATAAGACAATCGTTTTGTATACTCATTAATACCATCTATTAAGAACTTACTATTAGTTTTACCTATCACGATTAACGATATTTTCATAAATATATTTATTTTGTTCTTATTTCTTTAATTACTAAATTTGCAATTACAAAGATAAAGTTAATTTAATAAAAGCACAAACACTCTCTTTCATATATAAAATATATGTGTTTGTAAAAACAAAAATATTATGAAATCTTACGACGAACTTATTGATGAGCTATTAGAGCTTTCTTTTACTGAAGACATAGGCGATGGTGACCACACTACATTATGCTGTATACCGGCAGATGAAATTGGAAAATCACAGCTTATTATTAAAGAAGAGGGCATCTTGGCAGGTGTAGAAATTGCATTGAAAGTATTTGAAAAGTTTGACCCTGAATTAAAAACTACTGTTTTTATAAAAGACGGAGAACGAGTAAAACCGGGCGACATTGCTTTTGTTACCGAAGGCAAAATTCAATCATTACTTCAAACAGAACGTTTAATGCTAAATATTATGCAACGTATGAGTGGGGTGGCTACTGTTACTGCTAAATATATGGAAGAGCTCAAAGGCTTAAAAACCAAAGTCCTTGATACTCGTAAGACCACTCCGGGAATGCGTGTATTGGAAAAACAAGCGGTTAAGATTGGTGGGGGTGTAAACCACCGCATAGGTTTATTTGACATGATATTATTAAAAGATAATCATGTTGATTTTTCCGGTGGTATTAAGAATGCAATCTTAAAAGCCAACGACTACATCAAGCAAAATGGCAAAGAAGGAATGAAAATTGAAATTGAGGTACGTAATTTAAGCGAACTTCAACAAGTGCTTGAAGTAGGGCAGGTCGATCGTATTATGCTTGACAATTTTACACCCGAGCTTACACGCGAAGCAGTGAAATTGATTGATGGACAATTCGAAACAGAATCATCAGGTGGAATCACATTCGACACACTCCGTCAATATGGAGAATGTGGTGTCGACTACATTTCAGTTGGAGCACTCACACATTCAACTAAAGGACTCGATATGAGTTTCAAAGCTTGTTAATCCTATACAGCAAGCATTTCATCAATACCAAAGCCAACGAAATTATCTATAATTTTGTTGGCTTTTAGCTTCTCAATACTTCTACGCTGAACCGTTGTCGTTAAAGCCACTACCTTGCACCCTGCATTTAATCCCGCCTGTATACCTTGCAATGAATCCTCAAACACATAACATTTTTCAGGCTTAACATTAAGCATTTCAGCTGCCATAAGATATCCTTCCGGATCAGGCTTACAGTTCTTTACCATATCACCGGTGATTAGACCATCAAACATCTCTCTAAATCCGGGAAGTTGAGCAAAAGCATTATTCATTTTCAACATACTGCTACTTGTGACAATACAAGTAGGAATACCACAGTCTTTAAGCTCTTTTACAAATTCCATTGCATCAGCGAATGGGCGATATTTCATATCTTCCTCAAACTCATCAAGAATGCCAATTATTATTTTTTGTAGTTCCTTATTAGGATAGTAAGTGTCAAGAATAGTTGTTAGATTAGACCCTTTAATGATGTGAGCAAATCCAGGTACGCCGGTAGGGTACTTGTCATCTATATCTTGCCAAAAATCAGTATATATTCCTTCCGTATCAAGAAGCACACCATCTAAATCAAACAAAACACCAATGTCTTTAGTCATAATTTTATGTTAGAATCTATTATTTTGCAAAAATAGACATTTTCACCGAAAAGTTTATGTAATTTTGCAAATACATTAATCTGAAATTTTAAAGACATTATGAAACTAAATAATTTTGTTACAACAATTATCGTATTATTTGCAACTATTTCTTTCCAAGCTAATGCATTTGAGTTATCAGATGCTGTCATCTATAATCACCCTCAAGGTATTGGACAAATGGTTTCTTCTATCGATGGTAAACATTTTTATCAATTTAATAGCGATAAATCTGCAATCCAAAAAATAAGTTATGCTACAGGTGATGTGGTAAGTACAATTTTTGATTCTTCAACAGCGAGAAATTGTAATGTAAATGAATGGGACGGATTTAAGATGAGTGATGATGAAAGCAAGATTCTTCTATATACTAGTGCACAATCTATTTATCGTTATTCATTTAAGGCCGATTATTATCTATATGAATTACGACACAATAAGCTATTGAAAATATCTGAAGAAGGAGGAGAAGAAATAGCAACAATGTCACCAGATGCACGCCAAGTGGCTTATGTAAAGGACAACAACGTATATATCTATAAAGTTGATTATGGCTCAACAGTAGCAGTTACAAAAAATGGAGAGAAAAACAAAATCATCAATGCTGTACCTGATTGGGTATATCAAGAAGAGTTCGGATTGCTGAATTCATTCGCTTGGTCTCCCGACAACCTCACATTATCATTCATTCAGTGGGATGAAAGCGATGTGCCAATGTACAAAATGGCATTTTACAAAGGTTATTGTAATCCTATTGAATGCAATTACCTTTATCCTAGTATTTTTGAGTACAAATATCCTGTAGCCGGAGAGAAAAATTCATCAGTAAAAGTGTTGAGTTATGATGTAGAAACTCGCAAAACTCAAGATTTGAAAGTACCTCTTGACAACGATGGTTATATCCCAAACATTCGCTATGCAAAAAGTAGCGACCGTCTTATGGTATATACGCTTAACCGAAATCAAAATGATTTAAAAATATATGCAATAAATCCTCGATCAACAGTTTCTAAACTTATATATAGCGAAACATCCGATAGTTGGATTAACATTGATTTGGCTAAAAAAGCCACATATATGGAAAACACGTTCACTATCCTTAGCGACAAGAGCGGTTACACACACTTATATCTCTATTCTAATAGCGGTTCGCTTATCAAACAACTCACAAATGGAGAATGGAATGTTACCGACTATTACGGATATGATGCCGTAAAAAAATGTTATTATATACAGACCACACAACGTGGTGCACTTAATCGCTCAATTGCTAAAATTGATGCTAAAGGAATTATTACTGAACTAAATTCAACTGACGGCACTTATTCAGCAGCATTTAATAGTAATTTCAACTATTATGTACAAAATTTCAGCGATTCTAAAACACCAAACCAATATACACTATGGTTAACAAGTGCTGCAAAAAGCAAGAAAGTGCGTGATATTGAAATGAATGATGATTATGCATCTAAATTTGGTGCTGGTATCCCTAAAAAGGAATTCTTTACAATGGAAAGCGAAGGTTATAAACTTAATGGATACATTATCAAGCCATCTGATTTCAATCCAGATAAAAAATATCCTGTGATAATGTCACAGTATAGTGGACCGGGATCTCAACAAGTATTAAACAAATGGACTCTTGATTGGGAAAACTATTTTGCTACACAAGGTTACATTATTGCTTGCGTTGACGGGCGTGGAACCGGTGGTCGTGGTAAAGCATTTGAATCACTTGTATATATGAATCTAGGACATTATGAAAGTATCGACCAACTTACGGCAGCTGAGTATATGGCATCACAACCATACGTTGATGCTAACAAAATCGGTATTTGGGGGTGGAGTTATGGTGGATATGAAGTACTGATGGCTATGTCTCAATCTAAAAGCAAGTATGCTGCCGGAGTGTCAATTGCACCGGTTACCGATTGGCGTTTTTACGACACTATCTATGCTGAACGATATATGCGTACACCACAAGAAAATGATGAAGGATACAAAAATAGCGCACCAATCAATAAAGTTGCATTGCAAAAAGGTGAATTGTTGATTATGTATGGAACAGCCGACGATAATGTACATCCGGCAAATTCTCTTGAATATGTTTCTGCATTAACAGCTCGAGGAAAATTATGTGATATGATGGTATATCCAAATATGAACCATTCAATCAATGGTTGTGGAGTACGTTTGCCTCTATATAAGAAAGTACTAAAATTCTTTGATAACCATCTGAAGTAATTAATTATGACAAAGGATTTAAAAGATCTTTTATTTGTCGTTACAGGTCCTACTGCTTCAGGAAAAACCTCTAAAGCCGTTGCCTTAGCTAAATATCTTGATGCCGAAATCATAAGTGCCGATTCACGACAATTATATCGTCGCATGGATTTAGGTACAGGTAAAGACCTTGAAGAATATGATGGGGTGCCATATCACCTTATTGATATTTGTGAGCCCGGCTACAAGTATAATCTGTTTGAGTATTTAAGAGATTATCAACTTGCTGCCGATGACATTAAGAGTCGTGGTAAAGCAACAATTCTATGTGGTGGGACAGGACTATATGTAGAATCGGTGCTAAAAGGTATACAATTACCTCAGGTTCCCGAAAACAAGCCATTACGAGCATCGCTTGAAGGGAAGTCACTTGAAGAACTTACCGAGATCTTGAAGCAATATAAGACATTGCACAACACTACTGATGTTGATACAGCAAAACGAGCCATTCGTGCTATTGAGATACAAGATTATTATCACAATAATCCACAACTCGAAGCACAAACAGAGCCACATCCTATTGAAAATGCAATTGTGATAGGTGTTGATATTGACAGAGAGTGTCGTCGAGAAAGAATTTCAAAACGCCTTCGAACACGTCTTGAAAGTGGTATGGTAGACGAAGTAAAAAGTATTATAGATAGTGGAGTACACCCTGACGACCTTATTTACTATGGTCTTGAATACAAATTTCTCACAAAATATGTAATAGGGGAGTTGAGCTATGAAGAAATGGTGAGCCAACTCGAAATTGCTATTCATCAATTTGCGAAACGTCAAATGACATGGTTTCGTGGAATGGAACGACGAGGTTTCCATATCAATTGGTTACCATATGATTTGAGTAACGAAGAATTCATCTCCCAAGTTATTGACATAGCAACAAATTAATTTAATAAATATATTTCTATATCTTTAATCTTCAACTTTTACTAATCTGCCTTTGATTACTTGAAACCTTTCTGCGTTGAGAAGATTTTCTTGTAGCACATCGGCATTGATAGGGTGTATTTTATATGCCGATGATGTGGGATATTGGTTGAAAAAAGGATTGTTGTGCAAGTATAATTCGATTGATTCCACCTCTTTAGCTCTTGATACAGTGTTATAGTAATCAAGAATCTTCGTTTCATATCGTGGTAGTACTTTTAATCCTGTAGTACCGTTATACATATGAACAACAGCAATAATGTGCCACACTGGTTTTGTTCCTGCAGCTTGGGTGCGTTGTTCTGTTGTGGTTTTGTGTGTAATGCTTATGTTTCGCCTGAAATTGGAGTTAATGCTATTCATAATGCTCTTGAATATTGCTCCATGTGCCGAAGTATCATAAAGACCATTATATCCAATGAAGTAGTGAATCATTTCGTGAATAATAGTATCTTCTACCACAGTTTCAGGAAGGTCAATGCGAGTATTTATGCGCATTTCAAAATCATAGTGTTGCTTGCGACCATCCTTGAGTTTTCTAACTTTTGAAACACATAGTCCAAGAAATGTTTTAGCATCGCTAAACTTAATAGGAATCATAGGAAGATGCCCACCAAACATAAGTTGGTTATATTCTTCAAACTTGCGTTCCACATATTCAACAGTCGCTCTCATTTCTCCTATTTAATAGTTGTACTCTCTTCTTGACGCATCAAGACGTAGAAGAATAAACAGCAATATAGTGAAGCCCAAAAGAGAAGAACCTCCATAGCTAAAGAATGGAAGTGGGATACCAATCACAGGACATAACCCGATAACCATACCGATATTAATCATTAGGTGCAGCATAAACACTGAAGCGACACAATAAGCATATACACGAGCAAATGCTGTTCGCTGCCGCTCTGCAATAGTGATAATACGAAGAATCAAAAACAAAAACAATCCCAATACTGCTACCGAACCAATAAATCCCTGTTCCTCACCTATAGTACAGAAAATAAAATCGGTGTGACGTTCCGGTACATATTTAAGTTTTGTTTGTGTACCATTCAGAAAGCCTTTACCCCAAACACCTCCCGAGCCAATTGCTATTTTTGCTTGATTTACGTTATAACCATCACCTCGTGGGTCATCAACTATACCTAAAACAACTTTTATACGGTTTTGCTGATAATCCTGTAGTTGTGTTTCAAACAAATAGTTTACAGAGAACACAAATACAACTGAACCTACAGCAAACATTAGCACAACCAATAATTTCCTCACATCTTCTTTAAACATTGATATAAGCAGATAGGTAATAGTCAAAGCTAAAATCACACCAAAATATATGTATCCATTTACATCTATATCAAACAACGACAATATATACACAATACCACCACTCACAATGTAACCAATAGAGACATTTCTTCCCATAACAAATGATTTACAGTAAGTAAATAACATTCCTGTTACAATTACCATAATCATCACAAACACACTAAACATTCCTGTCGGAATACCTAACAGCATTGTCTCTGCATATTTAATAGCAATAACAAAGAATGTTATCGCACACGCACCCACAAAAAGCACAAGTCCGCTCATTCCTTCCCGATACAACACAAAGAATAGTGAGAAATACACTAATGCCGAGCCTGTCTCATTCTGTAATATAATCAACAAGATTGGTAAACAGATTATCAGCAAACTCTTAAAATAATTACTCGCACTCTTATTTAGTACAAAATTATATGTACTGAATAATTTTGCAAGAGCTAATGATGTGGCACACTTCGCAAATTCAGCCGGTTGTATACTTATTGGCCCCATAACAATCCAAGAATGTGACCCATTCACACCATCAGTACTGATAAATCGTGTAATTACAAGCAGAAGCATCATAATTACATAGATAGGATAAGCATAGGCTTCAAAAAGTCGTTTATCAATTAGCATCATTGAAAATCCGGCTATAAATGATAATCCTATCCACATAAATTGCTTCCCGGAAAACTCCGAGAAAGAAAACATACTTGCGTGATCAAAATCGTAGGTCGATGCATATATTGTAACTACACCTGATACCACTAAAATGAAATACAACACTAGTGTTATCCAGTCGATCGACTTGAATATCGATATTGAATCGTAATTATTACCTCTTGTATCCACTATATATCATTGTATTTGCTTCAAACATTCGCTGTTCTAGGTATTTCCTTTCTGGCGCAATGCTATCATTAAGATATTTCTCCATCATAAGACTTCCTATTGGCACTCCATACGTTGCACCGAAGCCTGCATTCTCAACATAAACGCAAATTGCAATCTTAGGATTGTTCATAGGAGCAAATCCCATAAAAGCAGAGTGATCTCTACCATGTGGATTTTGTGCAGTACCGGTCTTCCCACACACTTCGTGGTCTTTTAAATTTGCCGTACGACACGTTCCGCCTGTTACTGCCATTCGCATACCTTCAACTATTTCTTCATAATAGTGAGATTCTATACCTGTATATTTGCGTTCAGTATAAATTGAGTCAATTCGTTCACCGGTTATCGCCTTAACAACGTGAGGAACCACATAATAACCACGATTAGCAATTGTAGCGGCAAGATTAGCCACTTGTAGTGGAGTTGCTAATATCTCACCTTGTCCAATAGCAATTGATATAATTGTAAGTGCATTCCATCTGTTCTCTCCATAGTATTTATTATATGTACCTGAATTAGGTATAAACCCTCTACTTTCACCAGGCAAATCAATTCCTAAACGATAACCATAACCCATATCCACAAGATAATTCTTCCATACTTCAAAAGCATTACTCGTTGACCCATATTTTGATTTCTTATCAAGCATATTTTTCAAGCCCCAACAAAAATATGCGTTACATGAAGTACGTAATGAAGGTTTAAGTGTAATAGGGGATTCATGCCCATGACAACCAACTTTCAGTTTACCAAACACAAATCCTCCGGGACAAGGGTAAGAGGTGTTTTCTGTAACAATTCCTTCTTTACGAAAAATCAATCCTTGTGTTGGTTTAAAAGTCGACCCCGGTGGATAAACTGCCATAATTGAACGGTCATATAAAGGCAAATACTTATCGTTTCTTAATGCTTTATAGTTTTTACCTCTTACACGTCCGACAAGCAAATTTGGGTCATAAGTCGGACTTGACACTAATGCTAATACTTCTCCTGTTGATGGTTCAATAGCAACTATTGCTCCTATTTTATTTTTCATCAACTCCTCTCCATATTTTTGTAGCTCAATGTCTATACTCAATTTTAAATCTTTTCCTGCCACCGGTTGCACATCATATTCGCCGTCCATATAACGACCTTTTATCTTGCCAACAACATCGCGAATGAGAATTTCAAGTCCTTTTTGACCTCTCAAATATTTTTCGTAACTTCTCTCGACACCTAAATCTCCTGTATAATCACCTCTTCGATAATAATCATCAGCAGCAAGATCCTTGTTATTAACTTCTCTAATATTTCCAAGTATGTTTGCAGCTACATTATAGTTATATTGTCGTAAGATTCTCTTTTGTATGTAAAAACCCGGAAAACGATATAGTTTCTCTTGTAATCTCCCATAATCTTGCGATGACAAATGCGTCATAAAATTTTGTTGAGTATACTTTGAATAACTCGAATTTTTACGCACATCACGCATTCTCATATCAAATTCTTCTCGACTGATTTGCAATGTATTACAAAAATCAATAGTATCAAAAGGTTGTACATCTTTAGGTATAAAAACAAGGTCATACGCGGGTTGGTTGAACACGATCAGTTTTCCATTGCGGTCATACATTAATCCACGCGACGGATAGATTGTTTTCCTTAAAAATGCATTAGAATCGGCATAATCTTTATATTTTGAATCACTTACTTGCAACTCAAACAATTTAATTACATAGATGACAACTACCGCTATGATAATAGCACCAATAACAAACTTGCGTTTTTCTAATTTATAATCTTTTCTCACGATTTTGTCGTAACTATACTATCAAACCCAAATAAAATCACAGCAGTTAGTAAGGAACTTCCAATAATACGCATCAGAGTTAAACTGAAATTATAAAACGTAAATAATTGTATTACATATATAACTACACAAAATATCAATACAAGTGTGAACATATATTTTAAATATGTGCTAACTCCTAAAGTACTTATTGAAGGTATCGGAATTGACATTTCATCTTCACGAGGGTAAAATAACGTGAAAATAGGCTTTCTCAACCCACCAATAATAGTGCTCGACATTGCATACATTCCATAAGTATTACTAAATATATCGACCACAAGACCAATTAAAAATGATAATGTCATTACCCAATTAACCGACAATGACAATGGCAGCCTCAATATAAAGTATATAAACACAAAAGGCACAGCTATGTTAAACAGACATATACGATTGCACACTACCTGCAAAAATATCACTACCAAAAACATCATTGCTGAAAGAAAAGCATACTTTGTCATTTTTTACCCTCCTTTCTATTCTCGAAGTCCATATTTTTAAGTGCATCGTATTCTTCTTTCATATTGTTTTTTATCAATCGTACAGTACTTAAATGAGAGAAATCAGACAACAATCTCACTCGTAGGGAATAAAAATTATCTCCACCCGAAGTTAATTGATTTTCTATAACACCCACATTAAGTCCTTCAGGGAAGACAGCTGAATACCCACTCGTTACTATCGTATCTCCTTTCTCAAACTCTACGTGGCGAGGCATTTCCTCAAGAATTGCATAATTTGGTGACTTGCCATCCCATACAAGACTGCCAAAATAATCACTACCTTTAACCTTACAAGACAATCTGAGATTAGGATTTAACAATGATATGACTCGTGATGATTTCTTACCCATTACATTGACTATCCCAACAACTCCATTTTGGTCAACAACACCCATTTCACTCACTACACCATCTTCCGTACCCTTATTTATGGTTATATAATTATGTTGTAATGATATGCTATTACTAATTACTCTTGACAATATATAATCATATTGACTTTGGGGCGATTGTATTGAATCCATTGATTGTGCTTTATAATCCTTCACAATTTCTCGTAACGCCAATACCTCCAACTCAAGGGCTGCATTTCTCTTTTGTAAATCTTCATTTATATCTCTTAAATAGAAATATGAAGTAACACTATTTATTTTATCATATATAGAAGAAACGACAATGTTTGCCGATGTTAAATATACACTATGCTGATATGGGTTATTGTTAAATAACAGAATACTACTTAGTATCATATAAAATATGAATACAAACCAAGCACTATTCCTTACAAAAAAATCAATAAGATTCCGCATTTATAGGAGTTAAAATCTATTTATCAATATTATTTAATATGTAAGAGAAGGCAAAGAAAAATTCAATGCCTTCATCTATATCACCACATGTATCAACCTTATCTGATCAAGAAACTGAAACGATCTATATTTTTCAATGCAACGCCGGTACCACGTGCTACTGCTTGCAACGGATCATCTGCAATGTGAAACTTAATACCTATCTTATCGGTCAATCTCTTATCTAGTCCACGAAGCAAGGCTCCGCCTCCTGCCAAATATATACCATTATGTACAATATCAGCATACAATTCCGGAGGTGTTTGCTCCAATGCGCCAAGCACAGCCATTTCAATCTTAGATACAGTCTTTTCGATACAATGGCTTATTTCTTGATATGAAACCGGAACTTCCATTGGATAAGCAGTCATTTGATTTGGACCATATACAATATAATCTTCTGGCGGATTTTCTAATTCTGTTAAAGCAGAACCAACCTTCTTCTTAATCATTTCTGCAGTACGTTCACCCACCTTCATATTATGAGCACGACGCATATGTTCTTGAATATCCTCAGTCAAATCATCACCTGCAACCTGAATACTTTTATTACTTACAATCCCTCCTAAGGAGATAACTGCAATTTCAGAGCTACCACCACCTATATCTACAACCATGTTTCCTTCCGGCGCTTCTACATCAAGACCAATACCTAACGCTGCAGCCATAGGTTCATATATCATATACACATCTCTTCCTCCAGCATGTTCTGATGAATCTCGAACAGCACGAATCTCAACTTCAGTAGACCCTGATGGAATACCGACAACCATTCTTAAAGAAGGGGAGAACCAATTACTTCTTCTACTTGCTTTCTTTATCAATCCACGAATCATTAACTCTGCAGCCTTAAAGTCAGCAATTACACCTTTACGCAAAGGACGAATTGTTCTAATACCTTCATGTTCTTTTCCTTGCATTTGTCTGGCTTCATCACCTACAGCAATCAGTTTGTCCGTACGTGAATCAAGTGCAACAATAGAAGGTTCATCAATCACAATCTTACCATTATGTATAATAATGGTATTCGCTGTTCCTAAGTCAACAGCTATCTCCTTTGTTAACGAGAACCAACTCATAACTATTTTTCCTATATTAATGTTTAAAATGTCTTATATGTGTCATTACCATAGCCATATCATTATTATTACAATATTCTATGGTTTCATTATCTCTCATTGAGCCTCCAGGCTGTATTACCACATTCACTCCTGCTGCGTGAGCAAGTTCTACGCAATCAGCAAATGGAAAAAATGCATCCGAAGCCATTACAGCACCATTCAAATCAAATCCAAAATTCTTAGCCTTTTCAATTGCTTGTTTTAGTGCATCTACACGAGATGTTTGACCAATTCCACTTGCATAAAGTTGTTTATTCTTAGCAAATACAATAGCATTGCTCTTGCTGTGTTTAACAATTTTATTTGCAAATAGCAAGTCTTCTATTTGTTCTGGTGCAACTACTTTTATTGTAACCGTTTCTAATTCTTCCGGAGTTTCTACGTGAGCATCTCTTTCTTGACCTAAAGCTCCGTTCAATACTGTGCGATATTGCATAGCTTGACGATTATTGTGCTTTTGAACAAGGATAATACGATTCTTCTTTTGTTTCAACACTTCAAGAGCGTTTTTAGTATAAGATGGAGCTATACACACTTCAAAGAAAATCTTATTCATTTCTTCAGCAGCATCTTTATCAACTTCTGCGTTAGTAATTAACACACCGCCAAATGCAGAAATTGGGTCTCCGGCTAATGCATCTTTCCAGGCTTCTACTACAGTAGGACGAGAAGCAAGACCACACGCATTATTGTGTTTAAGGATTGCGAATGTAGTTTCTGTAAAATCACCAATCAAGTTTACTGCAGCATCAATATCAAGTAAGTTGTTATATGAAATTTCCTTACCATGAAGTTGAGTAAACATTTCCTCAAAATCACCAAAGAAATAGCCCTTTTGGTGAGGATTTTCTCCATAACGCATCACTTTAGCTCCATTTACAGGCAAGCGAAGTGCTGAAGTTTCATCTTTATCAAAATAGTTGAAAATATGACTGTCGTATGCACTTGATACAGCGAAAGCTTCCTTTGCAAACCATTTACGATCTTCTAAAGTTGTTTCCGCATTGCCATTAGCCATAAGTCTTTCATAAAGAGGTTCATATTGAGCCTTAGAAGCAACAATCACAACATCTTTGAAATTCTTAGCAGCTGCACGAATCAAAGAAATACCACCTATGTCAATCTTTTCAATAATAGCATCTTCGGTTGCACCTGAAGCTACTGTTTCTTCAAATGGATAAAGGTCTACGATCACCAAATCAATCTCAGGGATTTCGTATTGGGCAATTTGGCTTTGGTCTCCTTCGTTATCACGACGATTTAATATACCTCCAAATACTTTTGGATGCAAAGTCTTTACACGTCCTCCTAAGATTGAAGGATAACCAGTTAAATCTTCAACTGCTTCACAGTCATAACCAAGACTTTGAATAAATGATTGAGTTCCTCCCGTTGAAAGGAATTTAACACCATTTGCATTCAAAAGTTCAAGAATTTTATCTAAGCCGTCTTTATAGAATACAGACACTAATGCTGTTTTGATTTTCTTATTTTCTGCCATATCTAATTTATTTCGTTATATATTCATTATTTATTTCTTATTTTTCTCAATCCACTTACGTGCATTAACAAAACCTTCAATCCATGGAGTTACCTCATTATTCCTGCGAGTTTCCGGATAGAATGCACATTGCCAAGGGAAAATTGCACGTTCCAAGTGAGGCATCATAGCCAAGTGGCGACCATCTGCCGATGCAAGACCGGCTACAGCACGAGGAGAGCCATTTGGATTGGCCGGATATGACTTATAAGAATATTGTAATACTACATTATACTTATCAGTTGATTCAGGCATATAGAATTTTCCTTCACCATGAGCTACCCAAATACCAAGTTTAGAGCCGGATAGTGAACTAAACATTACCGAATTATTTTCAGGAATAGTCACTCCAACGAATTGTGACTCAAACTTATGTGAATCGTTGTGAAGCATCTTGATACGTTTGTTATGTTCAGGTGCGATAAGATTTAGCTCCATCATCACTTGACAACCATTACATACGCCAAGACTTAAGGTATCTTCCCTTGCATAGAAGTTTTCCAATACTTTCTTAGCTGTGTCATTCCATAGGAAACCACCTGCCCATCCTTTTGCCGAACCTAAAACATCCGAGTTAGAGAATCCTCCACAGAACACAATCATATTCACATCTTCAAGAGTTTCACGTCCACTCATTAGGTCTGTCATATGAACATCTTTAACATCAAAACCTGCATAGTATAGTGAATATGCCATTTCACGATCACCATTTACACCCTTTTCACGAATAATAGCAGCCTTGATACCTGTAGAATTATGGCGAGAGCCTTCAATTCCATAAGCCGCAGCATTACCCTTGAATCCTACAGGGAAACGATAGCGAATTGGTTGTTTCTTATAGTTTTCGAAACGCATTTCAGCGCATTTACTACCACTTTGCTTGCGGTCAAGAAGATATGACGTCTTAAACCATAAATCACGCAAATGATCAACAAATAACATATATTCATTATCATTGTGGTTAATTACGATACTACGTTCTGTATTTGGTTCAGCAACCTTTACAGCCTTAACACCGAATTCAGCTAAAATAGCAAGCACTGATTCTTCATTCTTATTTGCAATTTGAATAAGAACTGCCGGGTTTTCAGCAAATAGGACCTTAACCATATCATTTGTTTCGAATGCATCAAGGTTTACATCAAGACCACCTTTAACATTCGCAAATACCATTTCAAGCAATGCTGTAATCATACCACCTGCCGAAACGTCGTGCATAGCAAGTAGTTTCTTCTTAGCAACAAGTTTTTGAATTGCGCCAAATGCCTTTGTAAAATATTCTGCTGATTTTATGGTCGGCACATCACTACCAATCTTATTTAGAACTTGTGATAGGGCAGAACCGCCAAGTTTTAGTTCATCAGCAGAAAAGTCTACATAGTAAATAGAACTATCTTTTGCTTGAATAACAGGCGAAACAGTCTTCTTCACATCTTTAACTTCTGCACTTGCTGATATAATTACAGTACCTGGAGCAAGGACTTTCTTATCACCATATTTTTGAGTCATCGACAAACTATCCTTACCGGTAGGAATATTAATACCCAATGCACAAGCAAAATCACTACAAGCCTTAACTGCGCTGTAAAGAGCTGCATCCTCACCTTCGTTTCTACAAGGCCACATCCAGTTTGCACTTAATGACACACTCTTTAGACCTTCTTTTAAGTTTGCACCTACAATATTAGTTAGAGCTTCAGCTATTGAAAGCACAGAACCCGCTTTAGGATCTGCAAGTGCGGCTTGTGGCGCATGTCCAATTGATGTAGCTATACCTGTTTTACCTGTATAGTCAAGTGCAACAACGCCACAATCGCTCAATGGCAATTGAATTTCACCCTGGCATTGTTGACGAGCTATACGACCTGTTACCGAACGGTCAACCTTATTTGTCAGCCAGTCTTTACAAGCTACAGCTTCTATTTGCAACACATTTTCAACGTATTCATTGAGTTTGGCATTTTCATAAGACACATTTTCCAGCACACGTTCTTTTGTGTTATCGCACATAATAGTCTTAGGTGAACTACCAAACATATCATTCATACCAAGATCAATTGGGCAAACTCCGTCTTTTTGTTCAAACACAAAACGGTCATCACCTGTAGTCTTACCTACAACATAAAATGGAGCACGTTCACGTTCTGCAATCTTGCGAATTTGTTCAATATCTTTATTATTGACAACCATACCCATTCTTTCTTGGCTCTCATTACCAATAATTTCTTTCGAAGATAGAGTAGGATCACCAACAGGTAGTGCATCAATTTCAATCTTACCACCGGTTGCTTCTACAAGTTCCGACAAAGCATTCAGGTGACCACCTGCACCATGGTCGTGGATTGACACTATTGGGTTATTGTCTGATTCTGCAAGAGTACGAATCACATTCGATACACGCTTTTGCATTTCAGGATTAGCACGTTGTATTGCATTCAGTTCAATAGCATTTGCATATTGACCGGTATTTACTGAAGATACAGCACCACCGCCCATACCGATGCGATAATTATCTCCTCCCATCAACACAACATCTTGTCCTGCCTTAGGAGTACCTTTTATTGCATCACGCTTATTTGCAAATCCCACTCCACCAGCAAGCATAATCACTTTATCGTAAGCAAATTGTTCTCCATTTTCTTCATGTTCAAATGTCAACAAAGAACCACAGATAAGAGGTTGACCATACTTATTTCCGAAGTCACTTGCACCATTTGATGCCTTGATAAGTATTTCTTCCGGAGTTTGGTATAGCCATGGACGTGGAGGCATAGTGCATAGTTCCCAAGCACGATCAGCTGTCATACGAGGATATGAAGTCATATACACTGCAGTTCCAGCAAGAGGCAAACTTGCCTTACCTCCACCAAGTCGGTCACGTATTTCTCCTCCCGAACCTGTTGCTGCACCATTGAATGGTTCAACAGTAGTAGGGAAGTTGTGTGTTTCAGCCTTCAATGAAATCACAGAGTTTATATCTTTCACTTCAAAGAAATCAGGTTTATCACCTGTTTTAGGAGCAAATTGTTCTATCTTAGGACCTTTCACAAATGCCACGTTATCTTTGTAAGCCGACACAAGACCATTTGGATTTTCTTGTGAAGTCTTTTTAATCATCTTAAACAATGACATTTCTTTTTCTTCGCCGTCAATAATGAATGTACCATTGAAAATCTTATGGCGGCAGTGTTCCGAATTAACTTGTGAGAAACCAAACACTTCGCTATCGGTTAATTTACGACCAAGTTTCTCACTCAAATTCTTTAAATATTCTATTTCTTCAGGACTTAATGCAAGACCTTCAGTTACATTGTATTCTTCGAGATTTTCGATATATACAATTGGATCCGGAGTTTTTGTGATTTTAAAAATATCCTTATTCAACCCATTGTACACACGTTGCAACATCTTGTCGTGTTCCGGAGTCTCATTTCCGGCATAAGTAAATTCTTCGATGCGCAAAATGCCGATCATACCCATATTTTGAGTAATCTCAACGGCATTAGTACTCCATGGAGTAATCATTTCACGACGAGGACCGACGTAAGTTCCTTTTACTGAATTACCCGAAAGCACTTTTGCTCCATCAAATAACCAATAGAATTTCTCTACTTCATTTGTAGATAATTTATGGTCTGATTCAACCGCAAAAATAGTTTTTGCTCCTTTCTTGAAGAATGTTATCATAATTTATAAGTGATGTATAATTTATTACGTAATAATTCACGCAAAGATAGCAAAAATATCACAGAAAAGCACTAATTTTGACCTCAAATTAAATAATAATGATACAAGATTTCCAAATAAGAGTAAATCCACGTGTTTCGGCAATTGCCGAAGAACTTAAATTCTATATCTCAACCGCAGAAAACATTGATATAAATCGTATCAAAGGCATTCGAATCATCAAAAGATCCATTGATGCAAGACAACGCAATGTAATGGTAAATTTAAAGATTCGGGTTTTTATTGACGAATACACTGACAATACACCTTTGATTGCTCCGATTCAATACCTAAATGTATCCGACAAAAAACAAGCAATTGTAGTGGGAGCCGGACCGGGCGGACTTTTTGCGGCATTAAGACTTATCGAATTAGGAATACGTCCTATTGTTCTCGAACGTGGAAAAGATGTCGAACAACGTCTGAAAGATGTGGCTCGCATTTCTCGGGAAGGTATAGTTGACCCAAATTCAAACTATTGCTTTGGAGAAGGTGGAGCAGGTGCATATTCTGATGGAAAACTATATACACGCAGCAAAAAGCGTGGTTCTATTGATAGAATTCTTGGCATATTCCACCAGCATGGAGCCAGCGAAGATATCCTTATTGACGTACACCCTCATATTGGCACCGATAAGCTACCTAAAGTCATAAAATCAATACGAGAAACCATTCTTGCTTGTGGAGGTGAAGTGCATTTCAACACGTGCGTAAATAATATTCTCATCAACGACAATGAAGCAATTGGCGTTGAATGTGTTAATGGTGAAAAATATCTTGGTCCTGTAATCCTTGCCACAGGTCATTCGGCAAGAGATATTTACACATTATTACATAACAAATCCATCAAGATTGAGGCAAAGGGTATTGCTATCGGTGTGCGACTCGAACACCCACAGCACACTATTGATTGCATACAATACCATTCAAAAAACGGCAGAGGTAAGTATCTCCCCGCTGCCGAATATAATTTTGTCACACAAATCAATGGTAGGGGAGTCTATTCGTTTTGTATGTGTCCCGGTGGTTTTATTGTCCCTGCTGCAAGCGATTGCAACCAACTTGTTGTTAACGGAATGTCACCATCAAATCGTGGCACGCAATGGGCAAATTCCGGAATGGTGGTAGAAATTCATCCTGAAGATTTGGAACCAAAGTATGCTCAATATGGCGAACTCGCAATGATGAAATATCAAGAATACGTCGAATTGCTTTGTTTTGAAAATGCCGGGCGAACCCAAAAGGCAGGGGCACAACGAATGTTGGATTTTGTGGAAGCCCGACCTTCAAAGGATTTACCAAAATCATCTTATCCTCCGGGAATACAACCATCTCGCCTCGATCAATGGATGCCAAAATTTATCAGCAGTCGCCTGAGAGAAGGATTCAAAGTATTTGGTCGTTCAGCCAAAGGATTTCTCACTAACGATGCTATTGTCATAGGAATGGAAACTCGCACTTCGGCACCGGTTCGCATCCCAAGACACAAAGAATCCCTTAACCATATTGAGATTAAGGGATTATATCCATGTGGTGAAGGTGCCGGTTATGCCGGTGGTATTGTTTCAGCGGCAATCGATGGCGAACGCTGCGCCGAAGCACTTTACAATAGCATCTCCACAAACAGTTGATTTTTATTCAGTCCATTCTGTTTTTGTAATCTTCGTAGGTAAATTCACGAAGCACTTCTACTTTGCCGTCACTATGTTGAAATAGCATAGCCGGATGTTGTATCCCATTGAACATATGAGTCTTAACTGTAGTATAGTGATTCATATCCTCAAATGTGAGCACATCTCCCTCTTGTAGTTCTTTTTCAAAACTCCAATCGCCCACAAAGTCGCCACTTAGACACGAATTTCCACCCATTCTATAGGTTGGCTTGTCGTGGTCAACGTCTTTCAATGCTTCACTGATTATAGGTTGATATGGCATTTCAAGACAGTCCGGCATATGGCAAGCAAACGAAACATCAACAATTGCCGTCTTAATTCCATGATTACTCACTACATCCACTACCGACGAAATCAAATCCCCTGTACGCCAAGTAAATGCGCTTCCGGGTTCAAGAATTATTTGCAGATTAGGATATTTTGCTCGGAAGGTCTTTAATAGAGCAATCAGATGTTCCACATCATATCCCTCACGAGTCATCAAGTGTCCGCCACCCATATTCAGCCACTTCAACTTTGGCAAGAATTTTCCAAATTGTGCTTCTATGGCTTCAAGCACTTTCTCCAAGTCGTAAGAAGTAGACTCACAAAGTGCGTGAAAGTGAAATCCGTCAAGTCCTTCCGGCAACTCTGTAATATCCTCAGCCACAACACCAAATCTCGAACCTGGACTGCTTGGGTTATATATATCAGTTTCCACCACCGAACACATCGGATTGATGCGAAGTCCGCAACTCACTGCATCATTGGGATTTGCTGAGTTATATTCGGCCACTCGTTCTTTAAAGCGATGAAATTGCTTCAATGAATTGAATGTAATGTGTGAGCTACCTGCAAGAAACTTATCGATAGTGGCATCGGTGTACACAGGACAATAGGCGTGAGCTTTAACGTGCAATTCATCATTTGCAAGTTGCATTTCGTTTAGCGAACTTGCTGTCGATTTCACTCCGTATTCACGAAAAACCGAGAATGTGCGCCACAAAGCATTAGCCTTGAAAGCCATAATGATTTCTACGCCTGCCGATTCTTTTACATATTTAATTAAGTCCAGATTACGTCTCAATCTATCTTCATATACAATATAATATGGAGTAGGATAATTCATAATAATTTTTGCTTACTTTTTTCAAGGTACAAATGTAGCTAAAAAACGCACGCAAAACAAATACAAATCATTGCAAAAAAATACACAAAAATAGTTGCATAATTAAGAAAAAAGTCGTAACTTTACTTCTGTAAATCAGAGGATTAACCGAGCGCTAATTTCATTACACAATAGTATAAAATCATCGTTTCGCAAGCAATATTTTACATTCTTTTTTAGAAAAAAACAAAAAAACAGTTCACAAAAGAACGCTTATTTGCTAAATATTTTTTAAATTTGCGTTGTTGCAAGTGTGCAGCATTGACATATTAGGAAGACGTTTAGCATATTCCGCATTGATGAACCTCGACAATTCATTAGCAGTAGGAATGACAAAGCGTTCTCCTTTGGTGTAGTATATATCATAATCATAATATATACAAGCCAAAGGTGTGAACTGTTTTTTCTTATCCACTGCAAGGCAGTCGAGGGCCTATCAATGGGATAAGTTAAAGAGGTTCACACCTTTCTTTTATGCCCTTACATAAATTATAAATGAAGTCCGCAAGGACCGGTTTAGGTAATAGCCGGCGGTTTTAAAACCGTCGGGAAAGAATAACGAAGGAGATATGCGTCTGACAGACGCGAAACGGTATCAGATTCCCGTCTTTACAGACGATTTCGTTTGTGTCGTCCTATTCCGGGAGCTTAAAAGCACCCGGCTATTACTTAAAAACGTCTTTCAGACTCACACAATTTTAGTGCAACTAAAAAGAAACATACTATTTAACAACTAAATAATACTATTTATGAAAATCAAGAGTTTATTATCAAGATCAAGTATTGCCGTTGCAGTAATGCTTTCAATGGGCGCAACGCAAGCAAGTGCCGTCGATCGCAACAATGAAGAAGAAGTTGTAAAGATTGATGCACGCAGTTCTCGTTTCGACTATCGTCAAGGCGAGTTGATTGTGAAATTCAAGGAGTTATCTCCTGTGCGAGTGATGAACACCAAGGGTAAGTTCCGCACTGCGAGTGTTAAGGCAGTTGATGCTGTGATGAACGAACTTGGCGGCTTCGAAATGGAAGAACTTATGCCACTTTCCGGCTCAATAGTTTCGAAGAAAATCTTGAAATCCTATTCGGGTGCACCGATTAAAGACTCTAATCTCGGCAAACTTTATCGTGTGAAGTTTGATGCCACAAAGGTGCAAAGCGTTCACGAAGCTATCGAAAAGTTCAAGGCAATGAGCGATGTTGAGTTTGCCGAACCGAACTATATGATTTATGCCACATCTACCGATGCCGAGGCGTATGCCACCGACCCTCTTTACTCTCAGCAATGGGGATTTGACGCAATCAATCTTCCGGCGTTGTGGAATGCTCCTAAGATTACCGACAAGCGTCCTGTGATTGCCATTATCGACACAGGTGTGGAGTTCACTCACAGCGACCTTTTCGATAACGTTTGGGCTAACGAAAAAGAGTTGACCGGAGAAGAAGGTGTCGACGACGACGGTAACGGATTCGTCGACGATATGTATGGTTGGGACTTTGTGAATCAAAACAATCGTATGGACGACTACAATGGTCACGGTACTCACTGTGCCGGTATAGCGGCTGCCACTGCATCAAATGGTAAGGGTGGTGTGGGAGCCAACCCCGATGCTCTTATTATGCCTGTATCGGTGCTTCAAAGCGATGGAGCAGGTGATATTGCTACCTTCATCAAGGGTATCGACTATGCTACTGCCAATGGTGCCGATGTGATAAGTATGAGTCTTGGCTCTTATGCCGAATCTACAGCTCTTGAGCAAGCACTTGCTAAGGCTTATCAGAATGCTGTGCTTGTGGCTGCGGCAGGTAATGACAGTAGGTGTATATACCCTCATAAATGTGGATCTCTTAATAAACAAGGTTCGCCTATGTTCCCTGCTGCTTATACATTTGTGCTTGGTGTGCAGGCATCGGCTCAAGGTGGCGGATTGGCAAGTTTCAGCAATTACGATGAAGATGGTCCTATCTACTTCAATTCCGATTTCTTCAGCGAAGAACAACAATATAACTACGAACTCACCGCACCGGGCGTGAATGTGATGAGTACTTACCCCGGTGGTAAATATAAGGCTCTTAATGGTACTTCTATGGCGTGTCCTCTTGTGGCAGGTGCTATCAGCCGACTATTACAATGCAAGGACTATGCAAGCAAGGAGGTACTGTTTGGCGACTTGATACACTCCACCACAAGTGCCGGCAATCTTGACATCTATGCCGCTTACCTGCTTGACGACAGCAAGCGTCAACCTACGCTATGGAACATTGCCAATGAACTTAACGACACCGAAGGCGGTGACGGCGATATGCGTGCCGACGCCGGAGAGACCATCAAGATTTACCCCACACTTCGCAACGATTGGGGCTTGGCGCAAAATATCAATATTTCGCTTGAAATGGGCGAGAATGAAGATGCTTCGCTTGTGCAATTCCTTGCTAATGGCGTTGATTTCGGTAGCGACTTATCAAGCTATGCCAAAGGCAAGAGCGCAAATCCTATAGTAATCAAGATTAGTGATGATTGCGTAGATGGTCGTCGCATCAAGTTGCGTCTGCGTGCCACTTGCGACAATATAAGCAGCGAACTTGTGCAAGACTTCACCATCACAGTGGAAAACGGTGTGGAAATAGGCGGTATGATTACCGAAAATACCACTCTTTACCCCAATGTGCATTATATCGTTACTAAAACACTTCTTGTACCGGAAGGTGTAACCCTTACAATCTTACCGGGAACTGTGCTAAGATTTAAGTCAAAGGTTGGTTTTAATGCGACAAAAGGTTCTCTTGTATGTTCCGGTACTCCAGAACAGCCGATTATATTTACTATGGCAGATTTGACTACAGCTATTTATGAAAAATGGTATTTTTATGATGAATTAAATTATGTAATATTTGAAGATTTGAGGTTTGATCATACTGGTTCTACCGGTGAGTTTTCAATAAATTTATATAATGTCGTTAATAATTGTATTCTACGAAATATTCAAAGTAATAAATACGTATTGAATCAGCAGGATTTAATAAAATGTAATCTATATAATCTTGATGGTACTTGGGTTTTAACTAATTCTTCTTATCTCTATGGATTGTACCATACAAATTTCATAAAGAATAGAGATTATGGCGCTGACTGTAGAGAAGATGAATATATTTACAATTCAAATGCATTTTCAAATGTACAATATTATTCTGATAATTCTTATAAAAAACATGAAGTTCAATACGCTATAGGGTTTAATTCTAGTAAAATTGAATCTTATATACCTCAAACGCCTAACTATCTCGGTACAGGTAGAAAGGATTTTGCTGAGATGAGAGTCTTAGACTATGATCATCCTATATATCCGATTGGTAACGGAAGTTACGACCTTTCCAATATGCTAACTCGCCCGAGTGCTGAGGCTCATGGTATAGTGTGGAAAGTGGTAGTTAACGGCTATGATGCACAAGATGAATATGAACTGCTTCCACCGCTCGGTGTGGGACGTCACAAGTTTGAGGTATATTTCAACCGCCCGATGAACACTGCAGTTGCTCCAACCATCGCTATGGGTGTGCGTCCGCCATATACACAAAACTCCATTGCCGAAGACGGCACTTGGAGTGCCGACAGCCTTGTTTATACAGCTTATCTCACAATTACAGGTAAGTCGGCCACCGACGGCGTGAACCGCATCTATGTGGCTGGTGCCGAAGATAACGAATATTTTGAAATACCGGTGGAAGATATGCGTTTCAATGTGAATGTGCAGTCGGCAGGTTCTATGAGTACAGGTCTTATGGCTGAAGCAGGTCTTGGCAAGGTGAACCTTACCTGGGAAACCGATGAAGAAGACTTTGAAGATCTTCTCGGCTACAACATCATTCGCTACACCGAGCACGTTGATTCTATCTATGAAAAAGATTATAGTAAATATGGCGATTATAAAGAACATCTTGTAATAAAAGGCGACACCACAATCATCAACAAAACTCTTATCGAGAGTCAAGAGCAATCGTTTACCGACTATGACGTGGTGCCGGGAACAACTTATTACTACTATATCCAACAGATGACCACCTCGCTTGCAAGCCACAACCTAAGTAATGTGGTGGCTTCTACTCCGCTCACAGCAGCCAAGGGTGATGCCAACGGCTCGATGTGTGTAGATGTTGCCGATGTGGTGACAGAAGTGGCATATATGACCAAGCAGAACCCACAACCATTCATCTTTGAAGCTGCCGACGTTAACAGCGACCTTGCTGTGAATGTGCTTGACGTGGTGGGTACGATAAATATCATTCGCAATCCTGCCGGCACATCGGCAATGAGTGTGAACAGCACAGCCGTCTACACCATAGAAGACGGCATCCTTTATGTGGAATGTCCGGTAGCTCTTGGTGGTGTGCAATTCCGATTTAAGACCGGCGAGGGTGCTGAAATCACTCCTCTTGAAGCTCTTAACGGATTTGAAACCATTAGCGATAACCAGGGCGAAAACGGTTACTTGTTCTTTGCATTCTCTATGACAGGCAAGACTCTTGCAACCGGCAAACAAGCTCTATTGCGCATTGGCAATGCCGAAATCACTGAAGTTACATTGTGCGATGCCACAGGCAAGAGTGTTGTGGGTATCGACGGCAACACAAGCGGTGTGGGGGCTATCGAGGCTATGCAAATGGAGCTTCCTTATCCTAACCCATTCAGCGACGTGCTTACAGTGCCTTACAAGGTGGGTAAAGACGGTGTTCACGACGTGAAGATTGTGGTTAGCACTGTTACAGGTGCTACTGTGGCAATGCACACCGAAAAGGCTGAATACGGATTCCACTCTTGGACTTGGAATGCAGGCAAAGATGTAGCGAACGGTGTATATCTTGTATCGCTTTATGTAGACGGACGTTTGATGCAAACAGCAAAAGCCGTAAAACGATAATAAAAACACAAAACGAGGTATTTAAACGCAGAATGCGTTTCGCAATAGAAACCCCACGATTGTTCGTGGGGTATGTGCGAGGAAAAACAAAAAAAGAACATCGGAGATGTTCCATAATGTTAACCGGCTCGCTGTTTAAGCGTTTTGTTTAAAAAGATAAGAAATGAAAAAAAGATTATTAACATTGCTCTTGGTGGTGGGATTGGTTCTCACCACCAATGGAGCCAATATATTCACTATATCTAATGCTCAGGGACATCCGGGCGATGAAGTGACGATTAATGTGTCACTCTCCACCGAAGGCACAGCCGTCGTGGGTGAAATGCTGATACCTCTCGATAAGCAATTAAAGTATGTGGAGGGTTCTTGCGTGGCGGGAGCAGAATATGCCGACGATTACGATTTTTCTGCAGCTTTGGTCGATGAAGGGTTGCGCGTGGTAGTGTATAGCGTGTCACTTACTCCGCTTAAAGGCAACGGAAGCGAGTTTTTCTCATTCAAAGTGAAATTGGGAAAAGACCCGGCTACATACGCCATAAGTGGTACTCCTATACTTGGCGATGAATCGGGAAATAAATTATCTGTTGACGTGATAAACGGAGCAGTGACGATATTATCGCCAGAGTTGACTATAGTTACTACATCTACCGACTACGGTCATATTCCTATTCGAAGCACTTACACACGCGCCATAACTTTGCAAAACAGCGGTAACGAAACGCTTGAAGTGAGCGGTGTGGAGTTCTCAGCTAAAGAATTCAGCACAAATGAACCTACTTTCACCATCGAGGCTGGTGCTACTAAAGATGTAGTGATTACTTATGCTCCTGTAGTGCGTGGTGCGATAAGTGAAACGGCAACTTTTGTCTCAAATGCCATTAATGGCAAGCAGTCGGCAACACTTATTGCCGACCCGTTTTCGGTGAATGAACTGCACGTGGGCAGTGCGTCGGGAATCAGCGACGAAGAAGTGACAATTTCGCTCACTATGAATAATATGGAGCCTATTGTGGCTGCTCAATGTATATTTACATTACCTGAATCATTGGTATATGTGGCTGACAGCTTTGTTGCTGCTGAAAGAGCTTCCGGCTATACGGTGGCGAGTTCACTTGACAACGGAAAACTCACTCTATTGATGTATAGCGCAACGAGTGAACCAATAAACGGCGATGATGGTGAGATTGCTACATTCAAAGTGCGACTTAATGGTACTAACGGTTGGTATGCTTTATCTCCTGAAGATGTGATTTTAAGTAATGTGAATACCGAAAATATGACATCGGCAACTTCTGGGGGTTCGGTGGAAATCAAGAGTCCTACATTTTCAGGAAACAAAACCCTTGATATGGGAGATAACCCCGTAACAGAAATTGCAACCTCAAAATACACCATCCGTAATTCGGGAAAGGTGGATTTGATGATAAGTAAGGTGACATTCCTTGCCGACGGTTACAGCATAGCGGAGGAACTGCCGATAAGTATCGAACCTTGGAAATCAACCGAAATCACCGTGCAGTATGCTCCTATAGTAAAGGGGAATCACTCGGTATCGATGAATATCTATACCAACGATCCATTGAACAGAATGAAAGTGGTTACTGTGGGTGGTAATATCTACGAGCCTAACAGCATTTCAGCCACCGGCGAAGTGAGCGAAAATGGATATGACTTAAAGGTTACTCTTGACAACTACACTGAAATAGCGGCTGTGCAAATGGATGTACATTGGAGCCCCGAATTGTCTACATCAAAAGATTTGCTTACACTTGGCGAACGTATGAACGGATTCTCTTAT
Source organism: Bacteroidales bacterium (assembly GCA_015061055.1). Lineage (GTDB taxonomy): Bacteria > Bacteroidota > Bacteroidia > Bacteroidales > Muribaculaceae > RGIG4576. The sequence continues at coordinate 21,127 of SUXH01000003.1, read as the reverse complement.
GTGGTAGAGCCTGTCGATGATGGCGTTTATCGTTTGATTTTCTATTCTCTTGGTGGAAATACCATAGCACAAGGCAATAGTGAGGCATTCACTTTACCGTTTGAAAACTCGGCAAATGTAAACTTCAACAACACCGAAATCACAATAGATAACATTGTATTAAGCAGTGTTGACGGAGAAAATGTATCATCGCAAATCGAATTCACATATAATGTCAAAGCACCTATTCTTGGCGACATTAATGGTGACGGTGAAGTGAACGTAACCGACGTTGTTACACTATACAGCTACATATTGGGAAATACCACCGGTATTGACGAAAATGTTGTAGACCTTAATGGAGATGGTGAGGTGAACGTAACCGATATTGTAAGTCTGTACAGTATCATTCTAAACTCAAATAATTAAGAAAATCAAATATTAAAAGAATATGAAAATGAAAGTATTGAAATTAACGTTATGTGTTGTTGCCATGATGATGGCAATGACATCAAAAGCTCAAGTATCGTTTTATATCGATGATTTCCACTTCGACGAAGGCGTTTACGAAAAAGAAGTTGCAATCTGTATGATAAACGAGCCGTCTAATATCACAGGTATTCAAATGGACATCTATATGCCTGAGGGGTTGAGTATTCTTAGTGACGAAATAGGTTATTTTATCGATTTGGGTAGTCGCACTTCATCAAGAAAACATGACTCACCACAGAGTGCTTTACAAGCTGATGGTGCTGTAAGAGTGGTATGTGCGTCACCTAAGCTATATCCGTTTGCAGGTAATGATGGTGACATATTGATTATTACAGTTGTAGCCGATAAAAACTTCAGATCGGGCACAATCAAACTAAAAAATTGTGTTGCAACCGGAGCCAACACTGACGGCAGCAATATAGTGCAATACAAACCGGCTGATTACGAAGCTTCTGTAATGGACTATATTACCGACATTGAAGAAATCGCTACTGATGATGAAAATGCTGAATATTACACACTGCAAGGTGTAAAGATAGAAACAGAAAATCTTTCACAAGGGGTGTATATTAAAAAGCAAGGAAGTAAATCTCAGAAAGTTATTATAAAATAATAGTTTGTGATGTATTGAATGGTGGCGTACTTCAGTGTGAGGCACGCCACCATTTATTTTACCGTTAAATCAAGTGTGAACCGGAAGTCGCACCCACAGCCAACGAGGGATAAGTCGCCAAAAGAAAACAAGAATAGAGTATTTCCAATCGATAATTGCAATGCGTCTGCGCTTATTTACTGCATTTACAATCTTGCGTGCAGCATATTCCACAGTCATTTGCATAGGATATTTTTGCCCGTCATCAAGTAAGGCTGTTGTAACAAATCCCGGGCGAATGTCGGTAAATGAAATGTCGACTTTTTGCATTCGCGCAAGCTGTTCCAAGCAATCGAGATAGATATAATTATAACGCTTCGTAGCACTATAAGAGGGTGACACCCCAAGTCCTTTTGTACCTGCGATCGATGATACTACAGCTATTTGTCCTTTAAGATGATTATCCTTGAAATAATTAAATGCAGTATCGACCATTCGAGTGAAACCAAGCGCATTAGTGCGCACTGTTTCAACTTCTACTTCAATATCGATTTTTGTGTTTTGATGTCCTATTCCGGAGCAGTGGAAATATACGTCCATACCACCAACTTTCCCGATAAGTGAATGTAAGCGATGGTGCGCATCATCGGCTGTGATATCGATTACTTCATATTCCACTTTGTCGGGAGATTTTGATTTCAATTCTTTTAAAGGATCTTCTCGACGAGCTGCAATACCCACACGCCATCCGTCGGCAATGTAATTTAGTGCTACCTGCTTACCTATTCCGGAAGATGCTCCCACAATTATTATCCTTTTCATTTACTTCAAAATTTTGAATTTAGCAAAACGAAGCATCAACAACTTTGTTTCATTTAATTCAGTGAAATGTACACGTATTTTGGCATCTGCACCCGACTTATCAAGAGCTTCAACAACACCTTTACCAAATCGAGAATGCTGTATCACCATTCCAACTGTCATTTCACTAATATCGTGTATTTCAAAATCACCCAATGAAATATTGTTAGATAGAGTAGAACCAACTGTGCGCATTGGCATTTCCTCTTGCACATTTTTTTCAGTCTTTGTTTCTTTCGCAAATACGGGCTTTGATGTATAATCTTCAAAATCCCATCCACTTGACTTACGATACGGCATAAAACTGCCACCCATTGTAGCCGAAGTTTGTGATAACGAAAGATATTTTTCATCTATATCTCGAATAAAACGGCTCATCTGACATGATTTTGTTTGCCCGTTTCTATATCGAGATGATGCATAAGTCATCGTACAATTTGTTTTTGCTCTTGTTATTGCAACATATAATAGGCGTCGTTCTTCCTCTATTCCTGCCAACGAATCACTACTCATTGATGAAGGGAATAAATCTTCTTCGACACCAACTATGATTACATTTCGAAATTCCAATCCCTTCGCTGCGTGTACCGTCATTAATGTTACGCTTTCGCCATTACCGTCTTTATTTTCATCTTGATCGGTAGCAAGCGACACTTCTGCAAGAAAATGCGACATTGATGACTCTGTCAAGTTTCCGGCTTCTCGTTTTGTTTCCACAAAATCTTGAATACCATTGAGCAATTCATCCAGATTTTCTTTTCTACTTATATTCTCCGGTGTTTTATCGCAACTCACCATTGCCAATATTGAGGTATCTCGTAATATCATTTGAGCAACTTCAAAAGCATTTTCACCATTATCATTTTTTTCAATAAATGAATTCATCATTGATACAAAGCCTTGAAGTTTTTTCAATATACCCGAGTTCACCGAAAGCCCATTTGCAATAGGGTTAGTAATTACAGCCCACATACTCTTATTATTCGCTATTGCTACTTGCTGTATTTTCCCAATTGTAGTATCTCCAATACCTCGAGCTGGGAAATTTATAATACGTCGCAATGCTTCATCATCATTCGGGTTAATAGTCAAACGAAAATACGCTATAGCATCTTTTATTTCCTTGCGTTGATAGAACGACAGGCCTCCATAAATGCGATAGGGGATATTTCGCTTACGTAATGTTTCTTCAAGTACACGTGATTGTGCATTTGTTCTATACAATATTGCAAAATCCTCATAAGAGCTACCTTGTATAGCCTTAGTCGCTATTATCTGATTGGCAACTACATATCCTTCTTCAAAATCCGAATATGCTTGAATCACCGGTATGCGATTACCGACACTGCTTTTTGAAAATACGTTTTTCTTAATCTGATATTTATTTTTCTCAATCAACGAATTAGCCGCACTTATAATGGTTTGTGTTGATCGATAATTTTGTTCAAGTTTAAATGTTTTTAAATCCGGATAGGATTGCGATAGATTAAGAATATTTGTAATATTAGCCCCTCTAAACGAATAAATACTCTGCGCATCATCGCCCACCACACATAGTCGATTATGCTTCTTACATAACTGGGTTACAATAAGATGTTGGGAAAAATTTGTATCTTGATACTCATCTACAAGTATGAATCTGAAAAATTCCTGATACTTTTCAAGCACATCTTTATTGTCACGCAATAAGATATTAGTGTAAAACAGCAAATCATCAAAATCCATTGCTCCGGCAACTCTACACCTATTCCAATATGTTTTATATATAACATACGTGTCCGGACGTTTGGCTCTAATATCCGCTTGACGCAATTCCCGATTATTTTCATAATCCCAAGGAGATATTAGTGCATTTTTCATATTTGATATGTGACTTTGCAAATGCGACGGGTTATACACTTTCTCATCCAATTGCAAATCTTTCACAATAACCTTAATTAGCGATTTGGAATCATTGGTGTCGTATATCGTAAAATCACGATTAAACCCAATTCTATCAGCATTTATACGAAGTATCTTTGAGAAAATAGAGTGAAATGTTCCCATCCATAGTTGTGATGCAAGACCTTCTCCTATCAGAGATGCAATACGTTCTTGCATTTCTCGCGCAGCTTTATTGGTAAATGTAAGTGCCATAATGCGATAAGGCTCTATTCCATTCTGCAATAGATGCACAATTTTATAGGTTAAAACTCGTGTTTTCCCCGAACCCGCACCGGCTATAACCAAAGAAGGTCCATCAATATACTCTACAGCTATTCGCTGCTGTTCATTAAGATTTTCTAAATAATTCTCCAAAATTTTCCTATTCTAAATACAATTTACAAAATTAGCAAATTTCATAGAAATAATGAACTAACTAACAAAATTAAAGTTATAGTATCAAAGTGAACTTAAAAAAATACATAGTTTTTAGATTTTTTCTAAAATTTCAAAATAATTTATTCTATGATTACTCGAAAATATTCTTATTTGATAGCAATAATGTTGATTATTGTTGTCGGAACTACCGGTAATTCACAAAATAATGATTTTTTGCGTGATACTTTGCCTGAGAAATGGAGTTATAGCTCAGAGTTTTCCCAAACTTTACCAACTGAAGATAGATGGTGGTTAAGTTTTGAGGACAAGTGTCTTGACAGTCTTATTGAAATGGCAGTAACAAATAATTTTGACGTATTAATGGCTCAAAAACGTATTGCTATGGCAAAAAATGCTATAAGAATCGCTCAAAGTGGTTACTTTCCTAATTTGTCGATTGGTGCGGGTTGGGCGAAAGAACGTAGTTCCGGTGTAATCAATGACAATTATAATTTGGGACTGAATTTCAATTGGGAAATTGACTTATTTGGACAGATCACATCGCAAGCAAAGGAGAAAAAAGCACTATGGCAAGCAAGTAAAGCCCAATATGAAGGTACAATGGTTGCGCTTTGTGCCAATATAGCTACAGCTTACATTAATTTACGCACATGGCAAACTCAATATATTGTTGCACTATCGCATATCGAGTCGCAAAAGCAAATTCTTGAAATGACCGAAGTGCGTTTCAAAAGTGGACTTGCTTCTATGCTTGATGTGTCGCAAGCAAGGACTATCTATTTAAGTACATTATCATCAATCTCTCCATTGAAGGCAAATATAGAGGTTCAGATTAATTCTATTGCCATTTTGCTCGGTGTATATTCCGACAAATTGCCATTCAGCCTTACTTCGACAACAAATATGCCGAATCACATTACACTGATTCCATTAGGAATTCCGGCGGATTTACTTCGTAGACGACCGGATATTAAAGAGGCTGAATATAATGTTGCTTCTTATGCTGCATCGGTTGGAATTGCAAAAAAAGATTTTCTCCCAACACTTTCAATAAATGGAAACATAGGGTTCAAGTCAAGCAAAATTGATGAACTATTTGAAAAGAATCAATTTGTATATTCAATTGCTCCTACACTTAGTTGGACGGTGTTTGATGGATTAAGTCGCAATTATCAATTACAAAATGCAAAAGAACAATATCAAATAGGTATCGATAATTACAACAATACAGTGATGACTGCTGTGAAAGAAGTGCAGAATGCGATGATAACATATCATTATAGTATAATTGAGACCCTAGAACTTGAAAAAGTTACTGCCGAAGCATTTAATTCACTTAAATTATCGGTGGACTTATACAAGCGTGGTTTGACCGATTTTTCAAATGTACTCACATCTCAACAGAATTATTTGCAATATAACAACTCCTTTGTGTCATCAAAAGGCAAGTCGCTCTTAGCTTTGATATCGATATATCAAGCTCTTGGTGGTGGTTGGGGTAGCAATCATTAAATATAAAATCCAAAATGATAATATTATGAACAAGACTATTTTATACACAATTATCATTGCATCTTTGTTTTCTTGCAATAACAATAAAAAGAATGATGCAAGTAATTACACAATGAATGTTAATGTGGCTCTTCCGATGGTAGATTCTGTAACATTACAGAAAAGCTATCCCGGAACATTGAAGGCACAAAGTGAAGTGAACCTTGTTGCACGTGTGAATGGATTTCTTCAACAAGCAAATTATAAGCCGGGACAATTAGTGAAAAAAGGACAGTTATTATTCGTAATTGAGCCAAAGCCATATCAGGAAGCTGTGGCACAAGCTGAAGCAAAGTTGGCGAGCGCAAAGAGCCAAAATGAGTATGCAAAGACTAATTATGAAAGTATGAGAGAAGCAGCAAAAACCAATGCGGTTTCCCAGATAGATTTTGTTCAGGCTGAAACAAATTGGAATCAATCTATCGCAGCTGTGAAATCGGCTGAAGCTTCGCTTGAAAATGCAAAGATTAATCTGAGTTATTGCTACATTCTTGCTCCTTTCAACGGTCACATTTCAAAGAAAAATGTGGACATTGGCAACTATCTCAATGGTAGTGCATCTCCTCAAGTGTTGGCTACGATATATGACGATCGCACTATGACTGTTACATTTACTATTGAAGATAGCCAATATATGCGTATGATATCCGAACAGAAGGGAGGCAAACAACAAAAAACGCACGACACCGTTAACTTATCTTTCAACGAGATATTACCACATTCCTATAGTGGGGAAATCAACTATTTATCTCCAATGATAGACATTTCCACAGGAACAATTACTCTACAGGCTAAAGTGGATAATCCTTACGGTGAATTAAAAAGTGGAATGTATTGTATCGTTCATTTACCTTATAAAGAAATCAACAAGGCAGTATTGGTAAAAGATGCAGCCATTAGTACCGATCAATTAGGTAAATTTATTTATGTAGTGAATGATTCAAATAAGGTGGTTTATACTCCTATTAAAATAGGTGATTTGATTAATGATACGATGCGCATTGTTACTGAAGGTGTTACAGCCAATCAGAAGTATGTTACTCAAGCCATTCAAAAAGTGAGAGACGGTATGAAGGTAAATCCGATTATTACTAAATAAATTTTTCAAGTTATGATTTCAAAGTTTTTCATAAACCGACCTATTTTCGCTACAGTAATTGCTATATTGATGATTATAATAGGCGGTATCACAATATACACTTTGCCTGTGGCTCAATATCCTGATATTACACCTCCCACTGTGCAAGTATCGGCAGTATATCCGGGCGCAAGTGCCGAAACGGTAGCAAAAACCGTTGGGGTACCTATCGAAGCACAAGTAAATGGGGTGGAAGGTATGATGTATATGAGTTCGACCTCGTCGTCCGACGGCTCATATAAACTCACTGTTACTTTTGAGGTAGGTACTGATATTGATATGGCAACTGTAATGGTGCAAAATCGTGTTGCAGTGGCACAGGGTAGTTTGCCGGAAGCTGTTATACAACAAGGTATTACAACACAAAAGCAGTCAACTAATATTGTGCTATTTCTCTCACTTGAAGGCGATAGTACTAAACGTTACAACTCATTGTATTTAAGTAATTATGCTAATCTTAATGTGGTAGATGCACTTTCTCGAATTAATGGAGTAGGGGGTGTAAACGTATTCGGTGCAGGGAATTATAGTATGCGAATTTGGTTAAATCCTGAAGCTATGAGAATACGCGCTATAACTCCCGCCGAAGTATATCAAGCCATACAAGCCCAAAATATGGAAGTATCGGCAGGAAGTGTTGGTGCTCCTCCCACAAAGTCAAGCGAAGCATTCCAATTTACCGTTACGTCGCAAGGTCGACTTGTTACAACAGAACAATTTGGCAACATAATCATCAAGGCTAATAGTGATGGTAGTATTTTACGATTAAAAGACATCGCAAAGATTGATTTAGGAAGTGTAGACTATAACACCGTCTCAAATGTATCGGGACGTGAGACAGCCTTAATTGCTATTTATCAATTACCGGGTGCGAATGCTCTTGACGTTGCAGAAAATGTCAAAAAAGAACTTGATAATCTGCAACAATATTTTCCTAAAGGAGTGAATTATAAAGTGATTCTTGATACAACCAATTTTGTGAATGCGTCGATTGATGAAGTGTTGAAAACATTACTTGAAACTTCGCTTATTGTAATGCTTGTAATGCTTCTATTCCTTCAGAATTGGCGTGCTGTGCTTATCCCAATGATAACAATACCGGTTTCTCTTATTGCTACATTTGCTGTAATGAAGCTATTAGGTTTTACGATTAATACACTCACACTCTTTGGTCTTGTGCTTGCTATTGCTATTGTGGTTGATGATGCTATTGTGGTAGTAGAAGATTGTATGAGATTAATCGATACGGGTAAGTACACACGAAAGGAGGCTACTTACATTGCAATGGAAGAATTGCAAGGACCTATCATTGGTGAGGTGCTTGTGTTGCTTGCTGTGTTTGTTCCCACAGCTTTCATTGGCGGTATTACAGGCCAATTATACAAGCAATTCGCTCTTACTATTGCCATCTCCACTGCATTCAGTGGCGTTAATGCCTTAACATTATCGCCTGCTCTTTGCGCATTGTTCTTAAAAAAATCAGATTCACACTTCTTTATATATCGTTGGTTCAATCGTTTTTTCGACCGATTTAGAAATGTTTATAAACACACGATAGGGAAGATGCTTAAGCGTCCTATTGCTGCTCTTGGTGCCTTTATTGCATTAGCGTTATTAGGTTTCTGGGGACTTGTTAAATGGCCTTCATCATATATACCGAGTGAAGATATGGGTTACTTTATGACCTCAATCCAGTTACCAAGTGGTGCATCTCTTGAGCGTACAGAAAAGGTCGTAAAAGAAGTAGAACAACAAATCTTATCATTACCTGAAGTAGATGAAGTTATCGCAATTTCGGGATTTTCGTTTATGGGGGGTGGTGCTACCTCAAATGGTGGGTCTTTGTTTGTTGTACTAAAGCCTTGGAGTGAACGAAAAGGGAAAAATCAAACAGTTTTTGCACTTGTAGACAAGGCTAATGCTCTCACCTCACAAATTCAAGCAGGGATAGTGTTTTCAATAAATCCTCCGGCTATTCCGGGTTTGGGTAATTCTGGGGGTCTTGAAATGGAACTTCTCGACATTAATAATGAGGGTGCAGGTGAAATGCAAAAAGCTATCTTAGATGTGGAAAATTCGGCTTTGAATAACACTGATATTGCATCTGTTTCATCGTTATATCAAGGAAATATACCTCAATATCAACTGAATATAGATCGTAGCAAACTTGAAATACAAGGTCTAAATCTATCTGATGTATATAATACACTTAATTATTATCTTGGTCAGGCATTTGTGAATGATTTTGTTGAATTTGGACGAATTTATCAAGTAAAGATTGGAGCCGATTCAAAATATCGTGGTAGAATAAGCGATATTATGAAACTGAGTGTAAAAAACAACTCCGGTGATATGGTTCCTTTTTCTTCATTCACTACTATAGAACCTACTTTGGGGCAGTCAAGTGTATCACGCTACAATATGTACCCTTCAGCTTCCATCACATTTAATCCCGCAAAGAATGTAAGCTCAAGTGATGGTATTAAAGCAGCCGAAGAAATCGTGAAAACGACCTTAGGCAACAACTATGCTTATTCTTGGACTGGACAAGCATATCAAGAGACTCAAGCCGGAGCAACAATTACACTTGTGTTGATTTTTGCTGTAATTGTTACTATACTTGTACTTGCTGCTCAATATGAAAGTTGGACCGACCCGATTGCCGTCGTATTAAGTATGCCTATCGCCATTCTTGGCACAGTTCTTGGATGTATGATAATGGGAGAGAGCATAAGCATTTACACTCAGATTGGTATTATCCTTCTTCTTGGCTTATCGGCTAAGAATGCAATTCTTATTGTTGAATATGCTACCGATTATCGACGTAAAGGCGAAAGCATATATGATTCGGCTCTTGATGCCGGAAATGTGAGATTTCGTCCTATTATAATGACATCTTTAGCATTCGTTGTCGGTATTTTACCATTAATGTTTGCTACGGGAGCCGGAGCCGAAAGTCGAATCAGTTTAGGTACTGCTGTCGTGTTTGGTATGGCTCTGAATGCAATTATTGGCACATTGTTTGTTCCAAACTTCTGGGATGTAATGCAACGACTGCAAGAGCGATTTATAGGTCGGAATACATCGGAATCTCCTTCAGAAAAGAGTAATTCCCAAGATCATAATTGATGATGCAACAATAATGCGACAATCCGTTCGACACCACAAGGTATTTGGCATGAAATACATAATTGTATCTCACTATTTGGTCAAATACCTTTTGTGTTATCTCCACATTAGGGGCTTTATATTCCACTATCATCAATGGTTTCCCAAATCTATCACTAACAATTGTGTCACAACGGCGTTTAATGCCATTTTGAACAAGCGAAACCTCATTATTCATCAATCCTGCCAAAAATCCTTTATGATTGACAAGGTATGAAACAAAATTCTGTCGCACCCATTCTTCGGGTGTGAGTGCAACATATTTACGCCTCAATGCATCAAAAATCAATTCTTTACCATTTTCAACAGTTAATCGTAAATTGGCATCAGGCAAGTTCAGTTTGGCTTTATTCATTTTGTCAATTTAAAAGAATTGTGTAAATTTACTGAAAATATTCAACATATAGTTTATTATGGCAGTAAAAAAGGAAACATTATCATATATTGAGATTTGTAACGATATTGCAAAAGGCATTTTCGCTCCTATTTACGTACTTATGGGAGAAGAATCATTTTACATCGACCAAATAGAAGATATGATTGTGTCAAAAGCTCTTTCCAACGATGAGAAAGCATTCAACCTCACTATTGCGTATGGACTTGATACCGATATACACGCTATTATCAACTCTTGCCGTCGTTACCCGGTAATGTCCAACTATCAAGTTGTCATACTGCGCGAAGCTCAAAATAGTAGCGATATCGACCTATTAAGTAAATATGCTGAAAAACCATTAGATTCAACTATCTTGATTATATGCCATAAACATTCCAACTTAAAGGCAGGAGAATTTACTAAAACTCTTAAAGCGAAAAATTCAGGCATAATCTTTGAATCAAAAAAAATTAATGAAAATAATGTAGGGCAAATAATAACAGATTACGTTAATTCAAAGAATGCAAAGATTGATACTAAGGCGACAGCTATGCTTAAGGATTTTGTCGGCACCGATCTTGCTCGAATTTTCGGAGAACTAGATAAGTTGTTGCTTATTCTTCCTACAAACAATAAGCATATTACTCCCGAAATTATCGAACGAAATATCGGTATAAGCAAAGACTTCAACAACTTTGAACTTGAGAATGCGCTAAGAGTTAAAAATGCACTTAAAGCCAATCAAATAATCAATTATTTTGAGAAAAATCCTAAAAATAATCCGCCTGTAGTTACAGTGGCAATTCTTTTTTCTTTTTTCTCAAGTCTTCTTCTTGCAAGAACTGCCAAGGTGAAAACCGAACAGGGTATTATGGATGCTATTGGCACTAAATCATCTTATCGTGCTAAGATTTTCATTGAAGCAATGAAATATTATTCTACAGCAGGCTGTGTGAATATAATAGGCTACTTAAGAGAGTTCGACACCAAGTCAAAAGGCATCAATTCACGACAAGACCAATACCAACTCCTCCGAGAACTAATCTACAAAATCCTCCATTCCTGATTTACCAACAAACAACTCGGATGAAAGCCGATATCTCCATAACCGTAAGTCGTACTGCGTTTGACTTACGGAGAAAGCCCTCTCATAAATTCAGCTACAGCTATTGTTGGGGAATATCAATATGTCTGAAAAACGTTTTTAAGTAATAGCCGCGTGCTTTTAAGCTCCCGGAATATGACGACACAATCGAAATCGTCTGATTACCATAATATGTCCTTACGGACTTATATCCGATAAAAAATAGAGGATGCCTCCAGAAGAAACACCCTCGTAAATCGTGGCTTCGCACTCGCTTAGCGGACGGGACGGACAGAATGCCCGCATTCGCGGTCGAAGCTGTACGCGTTGTGGTAGCCATAGCTGTAGACGTACAAGTACCGCGCGTAGCGGCTGCTGCCCTCGCTCAACGAACCACTCCAGTAGCCACCGTAGTCACCGGCATCGTAGAGCGAAGCCGCGTGGCAGAGGCCCGCACAGGGGAGAAATATAGAGTTACCATTAGGACCGGTTACTTTACAACCGGCTACTCCATTGTAAGTATAGCCTGTAAACGTGCATTTAGCACAAAGTTCTTGGATTTCTGCATTCGTTGGCATTCGCCAACCGTTTCCCCACTTGACTGTGGCTACATCATATTGGGTACCACTGATATTACTGCCAATGTTGATATAATACCCCATATTACTATTGTAATATTTATATGTATCCCTATCGTAATCACTCTTCTCTTCGGTCTCGCCCCAAGCGTAGTAACCACCATACTGCTCGGGGGAAGAAGCTCCGACATTCCAACCTGCCCATTTTACCGACAAGCCCAAATCAACTTCCTGACCGGGTGTGATCTCGTCTTCTTTGGTGGTAAACGAACTTACGGCACCATAATATTCTTTTCCGTCTATAATGACGCACGCTCGATAGTTATATGTGGTTTTTGCTTTCAAACCGCTGAGTTTTACACTGAATTCGCCTGAGGTGCTTTCTCCACTCGATATGAATGTGCCACTATTTACACTCGGTGTACCTCCAGCACTGTATACAATTCCCATCTCGGCTATACTTTCGGCGGTTTCAAGGCAATCGCCGTAACCGCCGACGATGGCTGTAGAGGAGGTGACGCTTGACACTCCGCCGGTGGTGGCTACTACGTCTATACCGAAATATTTGACCGGAGTGGCACGCATTTCCATTCCGAAAGCCTTTACCATGGGATAGCAGGTATAACGTCTTTCGGGGTGTATGTAGGAGAACTCTTCTTCATAATTGCCACTCCATAAATTGGCATTGATATAATCGGTTTGGCTGTAGCGGGTTTCGCTATTGTCTTCGTCATCGACCAATCGCATACCTACACTTACGGGGAACAACAGTTCGCGAACAGGGGATATACTTAGTTTGGCTACGCTCTTGTCTTTGCCTTGTGTATATGTCGGAACGGAGAACAACGGATACAGATGACGTTCGTCAAGAACAAGTCCGATTCCGGCTTTGCCGAATACTTTCGAGGTTTCCCACTTCATGAGTTTCAGGCGTGCGAGGGCTTCTACTTCAGCTGCATAGCCGAATGACACTTTGGCGTCTTTGACGGCTTCATATACGCCATCCTCGGCAAGCGTGGCAAAATCGACATTCAGATTGCCTTCCAACTTGGGACCTACATACACGTTCAACTCGGCTCCGGCAAAGTTGCCTACGGTGCCGAAATAGGCACTGCTGATGATACCGCCGAATACATAACCGCTGATGTTGAATGCGGAGGTCAGCTGGGGAGGGTTAAATCCTCCGCTCGAACGGCTGTAGCGTTCGGGGTCGCATCCTTCTCGGAAAATCACGCCGGAAGTGGTACTGCTGGAAATGTCGATGCTTGCCGACAGACTTCCGGTCAACTCGCCTTTGCAGAAAGGTGCCACTACATACTCGAATTTCAACATCGGACAATTGGGCAACGGCAATTGTGCTTTGAACAGCTTTATACTTTTATCTCCATTGACGAAGAACGCTTTGCTTGCCTCTAATTTCAGTTCTCCATTGATACTATGTCCTGCGGTATAGGAGAAATCTGCATAAAACGGCTTATTAGGAGACATCGTGATGATGGCACGCACTTTCAACGAACCGGTATAACTTGCAGAGAAACTGCCAACATCGCCGGCAGGGATATTTATGCCCAATTTCAACGATAATGAGGCTTCGGCTTTGGGACTGACTTGTTTCAAGCGGTATTGTGAAGGTGTTTCGGGGGATTCTTCCAATACATAATCACTTATTACTGTTAACTGATTATATACTTCTTCTATAGCCACTTCTTCACACTGTACATTTATCGTACTGCCGTTTTCGGTGATATTCACTACTTTACCGGCAAATCCGTCGGGGAACATATCGGAGAAGCCTTCGTAAAGCAATATATCTCCATTGTATATTCGCAATTCATCGGGCAATGATGAAAATGTAATGGTTAATCCTTCCGATGATATTATATAAGGTATATAGGATTCAGCAAGTTTTATCACTTCCGGATTATATTGAACCGGACGTTCTGTAAAGGCTATACTGTCGATTGCCGACAACGGTATGCGATACAAACTATCCGGGGTATGCACCAGTTGAGTGACATGATGTGGATGAACCACCCCCGAGGTATCGGTGGCGGAATAGCTGATACTGTCTATTTCACTATCAAAAAAGGCATTGAAATTGCCATCGTTACGATAGATGTAGATTGCGTTGTCGGCATAAACGGCGGACGATAGCATTGTGAACACTACCACTAATATTGAAACAAACTTTTTCATCTCTTAATGACTATTTTGGTGGATACTCCGTTTACACTCACTATATATACATCTGACGATAAATCAGAGACGTTTATCCGATAATTTCCTTCGGCGGTGGCACTCTTTACCAACTTACCCGATATATCACAGACGGTGATTTCGCTACCGGCAGGAAGATTATTGAATAACAGCATATCTCCGGTATCACTTACCTTGAAATCTCCGACTTTGAGTTCTTCTACAGATGACGATGTAAGGTAATTGAAGGTCTTGACTTTGGAACGGACTAACTCGGTAATGCCTGTCTCGGTCTTGACTACTAATTTATCACCCGAAAATGTAATCACAGGACGTTCACTCATGGTAATTACCATTCCGGTGCCGTCGGTCAGTGTAACCTCTATTCCACTGTATGCCTTGACAGACAAAGTAAACAATAACAATAGAGAACTTACTAAAAATTTGTTAATCATCATAATTTAATTAGGTAATTATTATTGCGTAAAGTTACTTCAATCGGTACATATAGCCGAGTGTTACCATTATTGTCATTCCTGTTGATGCAGAGAATGCGTCTTTCTTTCTACTGCCAAAAACATTTCCAAGACCATAATAAAAGCGTCCTTCGAGTGTAAAAGAATGTTTCTGCTTAGCTACAAACTCCATTCCGGCTCCAGCTGTGATACCATAATCAATTTTGTTCTTCACCGGTAAAGTCAATTGTTCATTATTACGATTTACGATAGGGAAACCTTCGATATTTTGATAATCATTCACATCAAAATTAGCCGATGTCGACTCTCCCAACAAAAAGCCCACCTCAGGTCCAGCATTAAAGAATCCTTTCACTTTATGACTGCCGAATGTAATATGCGTCATTATCGGCAAACGTACATACGTCAATTTACGTGTGTATTCAAATGGTTCATCTTCAAAATCTTCTTTCCATCCACTTTGCGACATATTCAATTCAGCCATCAACCCGAAATTCTTTTCTTCGGCATAACGAAATGCTATACCTGCAGTGTAACCCATTAGCATTGATTGTGGTACAGAAGGGGAGAACATCACCTTCGACATTGTCATACCGGCTTTCCCTCCTATACTTACACGCGATTCATATAATGTTTGTGCTTTCACAACTGAAAATGAAAAGCACAATATCAACACTAATATTATATCCTTTATCTTTTTCATTTTATAGTAATCTCCTTATTATTAGGTGTAAAATGAATCACATATAATAATTGATTCACAAATCCACTCCAATTATTGATTCTTTCAAAATTAAAAGCACTTTGCAATCCTACGTATTCTGACGAGTTTTGGTTAAAGTCCTTTCCATTCTCACACAAGCCCTTCAAGAAATATAAACCGGTATCATATCCTAAATAGCCAAAACTTGGTGTAGCTTGAATCAACTCCTCTCCATACCATTTTTGATATTCTTCATTAAATCTTCTTACTTTATATTCATCGTTATCGACAAATATACGACTATAAAAATATGCATTTATCTCGTGGAAATCTTGTTTCCAATCCTCCATATACACTGCCCATTCTGGATGCCCGACAACAGCCGATTCCAACATAGGATTTTCTTCTTTCAATTTTTTCAAAGCCGGTATTATTTGCGAAAGAACGGCTTTGTTTCCTGAAGTAGGGATAAATAGGGTAGGTTTATCTAAGTCTACTTGATCAAGTAATCTTTCACAAGTAAGAATAGATACATACTCAACATCTTTAACTGTCACACTATCTTTTTCGAGATGTAGTTTCAATTTATCTACTATATCTTTCTTTGTCGCACCTTTTTTATGCACAAATACAACCTCATAATCCTTAAAATCATTGCTAATCCACTCACAAACATCAACATACATATTATCCTGAGGAATATTTATTTGGAACATATATGGATTATGCTCATAATTTTCATCTTTAACCGAGAATGCATTTACAACATACGCACCATTCCTCTTACTATATGCTGAAATACTATCGAGTTGTTCAGTTCCATCAGGAGCAAATATCAAATCCATTTCTGCAAATTCGGGATTTGATAATATTGACATTAAGTTATCACAGTCACCTTCAGTATCGTATGTGAACACATTTATTTCATTATCTTTATATTCTTCGTTTACTTCTTTCAATGCTAATAAGAAACCTTTATAAAATTCAGTATATAACAATGCTTGCTTTGAAGGATTCTCATCATTCAACATATAAGGAAACAACAATGCCACATTTGTAATCTTTTCTCGTCCAAGATAATGAATTGAATCATATATCTCCTTTATCCTTTCAGAATCGTTGCTATCTAATTCATATTCTTTGCCTTCACTAACTACAACTTCTACTGAATCAGTCTTTTCAACCGGTATCTGTATTGTCATACCGCTTTTCACCTTACCGATATTGGGATTCGCATCTTCAAGGTCATCAACATCAACACCTGTTCGCTTTGCGATTTTCTTCATATTATCACCATCCTCAGCAACATACGATTCCATAACAGTTATAGTGGTTTCAACTTTCTCCGTTTTGGGAGCATTTGCCATAATTTTGATAACTGTACCAATCTTAAAATTTTCAGGACTTATACCAGGATTCAATCGTAAAATATTCTCAATTGAAGTGTTATAGTTTTTTGACAATCTATATAATGTTTCTCCTTGACTTATAGTGTGATATAACACTTCATCATTTGAAACGGATTGTGAATTTAATGACTTCTCAACTACAGGCTGGGGAATAACTATTTCTTGTCCTAATTTAAGTCCATTTAATACTTGAGGATTATTCTCAATTAAATCGTCTTGCGACACACCATAGGTTTTAGACAACCCATACAATGTTTCACCCTTTTTTACTATATGAACAAATGAAGTCGGCGCTTGTACCACATTATTTTGGTCTTTTCTCGAATCAATCAAAGCAACAGGGAGCAATAACACATAATCCTTTTTAAGTCCGTCGACCACAGCAGGATTATACCTTTTTAGCTCTTCTTGAGTAATATTAAATTTTTTAGATATTCCAAAAATTGTCTCTTTAGCTTTTACCTTATAACAATAAAACTCTGTATTACCAATTGTCTTAGTTTGCAATTTATCGGCATATATTCCAAATGAATATGACACGATAAAAGATATCAAAATTAAAATTATTTTCTTTAGATTCATCTTTGCAATAATTATCCATTTTAACCATACAAAGTTACAAAAAAACGCTGGAATAATCAACCGAAATCGGAATAATAGTGCATTTTTCACTGACTATAAATGCATTACACAGAAAACCTCAGAAATAGTAACGATAGCAATTTAGCAAAGAAACGCAAGGTAATGAAATAGAACGGTTGCCTAATCATTACCCGATAATGGAGTAAGATTTTTCTTTGTGTCGTCACGTTTCATAGTTCTGCATCATATTGCGTAGCAATGTATAACTCGCTGATACATAATTTTGTAACCAAAAAAAAGTTGTGTTATGCGAAGTACATTTAAGGTGCTGTTCTACGTGAACGGAAGCAAAGAGAAAAACGGTATTGTTCCCATTATGGGACGAGTGACAATCAACAGCTCTGTAGCCCAATTCAGCTGTAAGCGTACCATTGCAAAAGAGCTTTGGGATGTAAAAGGCAACCGAGCCAAAGGTAAGAGCAAGGAAGCAAGAGAACTCAATCTTGCTTTGGATAACATCAAGGCTCAAATCATCAAGCACTATCAACGCTTGTCGGACAGAGAAGCCTATGTAACTGCCGAAATGGTACGCAATGCCTATCAAGGCATCGGAACTGAGTATGAAACATTGCTCGGTGCGTTTGATAAAGATAATGCCACATTCAAGAGGCGTGTAGGCACTGACCGAACTATGTCTACCTATATGTCAAGGGTACGGGCAAGAAACCATGTTGCAGCATTCATCAAGGCGAATTACAAGCGAAACGATATGTCGATGATTGAGCTTACTCCCGATTTCATCAAGGAGTTTGCGGTATTCCTCGCAACAGACAGAGGTTTGCAGAATGGAAGTATTTGGGCAAATTGTATGTGGCTGAAAGGTGTTGTTATGCGTGCCCATTACAACGGTCTGATGCCAAGAAATCCATTCGCCCAATTCCACATAAGCCCCAATGTCAAGGAACGGGAGTTTTTGACCGAAGATGAATTGAAAGCTGTAATGACACACGAATTTACTGATAGCAAGTTGGCATATATCCGAGATTTGTTCGTGTTCGCAAGTTTTACAGCTTTGTCATTTGTGGATATTAAGGAACTTACCATCGATGATATTGTAGAGGTGAACGGTGAGAAATGGATATTGTCTAAGCGACACAAGACCAAAATTCCGTTTCAAGTGAAGTTGTTGGATATTCCATTGCAGATAATCAAGCGATATGAACCATTCCAAGAAAACAAACTCGTATTCCCGAATTTGAACTATTGGAATATATGTAAACCCTTGAAAAAGATGATAAAAGAGTGCGGAATCGACAAGGATATTTCATTTCATTGCAGTAGGCATGGGTTCGCGACCCTCGCCCTGAGTAAGGGTATGCCAATCGAGAGTGTAAGCCGAGTTTTGGGGCATACGAACATCGTTACAACACAGCTGTATGCAAAGATTACCACCGAGAAAATCGACAAGGATTTGACGATGTTCGGCAACCAACTTAATCAATCATTCGGCAATACAATAATGGCATAAGGTATGGAACGGGCAATTATAACAATCAGCGAATCGGGTTATGTGAATATACCCGATGACAATATATGGATGTCGTTTGCGGAACTTGTGGTGCTGTTCGATGTGGCAGCACCCACATTAAAGGCTGCTATCCGAGCCATACACAAAAGCGGAGTGATAGCGGAACACACGCAACATTGCGAGGTGATACCATATACCTATTGGGCTACCCTCTACAATATGGATATGATTGCAGCCCTTGCTTTCCGCATCAACTCATACGGTGCAGAGAAGATACGGGGTGAGTTGTTAAAGAGAATATGCAGACGAAAAGAGAAAGTATGTTATCTCTTTTCTCTTGCCAACTCTCCAATAGGTATGTCGTAATATCGGCATATCGGCTGATTAGTCAGTCAAGGTAAGTCCGAAGATAGGTTTTCGACCTGTTTTCGGGCTTGTTTTGTTTATGTACCCCTCAAATTCCTATCCCCATAGTACTTTATTCGCTATTCTGCCATGATTTGCGTAGCAACTTATCCGTCAATCACTTATACTTTTGTAGCTGACATTTTTTGAACTTAAAAGCATTTGAAAATGGAAGCTAACAAAGTAATCGCAAGCCATAAACCGCCATCAGATGGTGGTATGGCAAAAGAAGAATTTATCCGAGTGGGAACAACGCTCTACAAGATTGTGGAGCAACCGAGACTGAGCGGTGGATATGTAAAGAAGCGTATCCCCTGGAACAATGAAACGCTCCGCCAAGACTATGGCAAGGACTACATCGGCAGCGTTCCCAAGTATGACGGATTCTGTACCGTACCCGAACACATCGGCTATCGCCCTGTAATCGGCAAATTCCTTAACCTCTATGAGCCGATAGACCACCAACCGCAAGAGGGTGATTTCCCCTCTATCCGTTCATTGGTGGAGCATATCTTCGGTGAGCAATACGAGTTGGGTATGGACTATCTGCAACTGCTCTACCTGCAACCCGTTCAGAAGTTGCCAATCCTGTTATTGGTATCGGAGGAACGCAATACAGGCAAGAGTACATTCCTTAATTTTCTGAAAGCCCTCTTTCAGAACAATGTAACATTCAACACCAACGAGGATTTCCGCAGCCAATTCAATTCCGATTGGGCTGGCAAACTTCTTATTGTGGTCGATGAGGTGCTGCTCAACCGCAGGGAGGACAGCGAACGATTGAAGAATCTGAGTACCACACTATCCTACAAGGTAGAAGCCAAAGGCAAAGACCGTGATGAAATAGCGTTCTTCGCCAAATTCGTGCTATGCTCCAACAACGAGTATCTGCCCGTAATCATCGATGCAGGGGAAACACGCTATTGGGTACGCAAGATAAACCGCTTGCAGTCCGATGATACCAATTTCCTGCAACGCTTGAAAGCGGAGATACCCGCATTTCTTCATTTTCTCTCCAATCGGAAGTTATCCACCGATAGGGAGAGCCGAATGTGGTTCAATCCCTCATTGCTGCATACCGAAGCATTGCAGAGGATTATCCGCAGCAACCGTAACCGATTGGAGATTGAAATGTCGGAGTTGCTGCTCGACATTATGGCAACAATGAATGTGGATAGCGTTTCATTCTGCCTTAACGACCTTATTGTGCTGTTGATGCACTCACAGGTGAAGGTTGAGAAACACCAAGTGCGTAAGGTGGTGCAGGAGTGTTGGAAACTGACACCTGCACCCAACGGGCTTACCTATACCACCTATCAAGGCAATTACAACCAAAGTTGCCACTATGAGCCGATAAGGAGAGTGGGACGCTACTACACCATCACAAGGGAGCAGCTTGAATCCTTGTAATACTATCATTTTTCTGTTGAATTGTTGAATATGAGTATAAACACACTGATAACAAGCAATATACATTCTCAACAAAATCTCAACAAGCCAAAAGAGAAGTTGAGAGACCGACAACTCCCGTTTGTGGATTTCTCTTTTGGTGAGTAGTTAGTTGAGAAGATGTTGAGAGGTTACAAGTCTGTATATAAGCATATTACATCAACGATTCATCAAATCAACAAAATTTCATTAACCTCAAAATCGTAGTAATATGACAATCAACGATGCAAAGCAAATC